>NC_005027.1:634375-1268750 GCF_000196115.1 Rhodopirellula baltica SH 1 | reverse complement strand
CGAAGAGGATCTTCTCGACGCATGCCGCCAAGCCGGTGCGATGCTCATTCAAGACGGTCGCATCGCAGAAGGTTGGATGTATCTGCGTCCGACAGGCGACATCGAATTGGCCAAACGTTTGCTCGAAGACATCGAGATCAACGATGACAACTACGACGAGATGACTCAGGTGCTACTGCACGAGAACGTCGATCTCCGCCGCGGTTACAACGCGGTGCTCAAGCACCAAGGCACATGCAATAGCATCACGCTTTACGATCAAGCCATCGCGGCGCGTTCGCGAAAGGATCGCCAAATCGCCGCCGAATGTTTGCTGACATCGTTCTACAACGAACTTCTGTCACTCGTTCGCGATGACTTCCAAAATCGCGGACCTGACAATGGCGTCTCTGCCGAAGCGATCGAAGCAGACGCCGCTAAGCTCAACCTTGGCGAACTGATTGCCAAGTACAAATGGATCCTCGGCGGCGGTGGCTATCACCTCGACACAACACACCTGTCTTCGACTGTCCGGTTCGCGACTGTGATTGACGATCGCGAAATGATCGATCAAGCGTTGCAGCTTTGTCAGTATGGCCGTCGTTTGCCATCTGATTTTCAGTATCCCGGCGAAGAACCGTTCGTCGATTTCTATCCTGCACACTCCGCGTTCTTTTCCGCGTTGTTAGGACAAAGCGTCGATACCGCTCTTCGTATGTTCGAACAGAAGGCTCGCACGGTTGACGTCAACGTTGCCGGCGCAGGTGCGATCGAGACGTACATTGATCTGCTCGATCGAGTCGGCCGCCCCGCGGAAGCACTCCGCGCCGCGATCGAGCTCTTTCCCGATGACGTCCCCGTGCAACGAGTCTTGCCCGAACTCCTGGCGATGGCTCGACGAGCCAAACAGGCTGGCGACACGTCGGGTCTGGATGCTTTGGAACAGTTCTGCTTTGGCCGATCTGATCTTCTCGCCGTCGCGGCCATCGCGGCGGAAAAAGCCTGACCAGCGGAAGCGTCTGTCCAACTTCCCCGCGAGATTCAATCCCGCGTGATCCACTCAACATTGACGAATGACACCATGCGTTTGCTCTTTCTGCTCGCGTTGACCGGGCACTTCATCAGTGGGTTTGGTTCTGTCGCGATCGCGCAACAGCCGACCGAATTCAGCGTCATGACTTGGAACTTGGAATGGTTCTTCGACAATCAAACCGCTGACAACCCAAGCGAACTGGGCCGCGAAAAAAGTGCTCCCAGTCGCGGGCAATGGGATTGGCGTCGCGACCGAGTGGCGGCGGCGATCGCGAAAGTCCAACCAACCGTTGTCGCGTTGCAAGAAATCGAGAGCCAGAACGTCACGTACTTTCTGACTCGAGCGATCGATCGCAACCATGGGCTGAAGTACGACGACTATGTGATCAAAGGCGAAGACTTCTACACCGAACAAGACGTCGCCTTGCTAGCGACCACCACAACCGGCGTTCAATCGATCTCTCGCGGAGTCGTGACACCGTCGATGAAGTCACGCGGCTACGCCTCGGTTTCCAAACACCTGTTCGCCGTCGTCGAAATCCCGGTCAATGGAAAGACCGAACTTTTGGTGATCGCAAATTGTCATCTTCGTGCAATGGCCAAGAAAGGTGATTTGCGAGCGAAACAGGCACGAACGCTTGGCCTGTGGTTGGAACGCTTGGTGGCGGGCGTGAAAGCATCGCAGGAAAACCCTGACCAACCAGTTCATGTCCTGGTGACCGGCGACTTCAACACGGAAGAGCTGGCCGGAAAAATCTCACCGGACTCGGACCTCGGCGTCCTGATGTCGCGAGGCAACGACGATCCCTCGGATGATTTAGTCGACCTGCACGACTACATTCCCGACCAAAACCGAACCACGCACCTATTGCCGGGTCGCCAATTCGATCGCATTCTCGTTTCGCGAGACTTGGTCATCGACACTCCCGGAGTCGTCGACTTGTCTCTTCGCGATGTAACGGTTCGATCCGACTTGAACTTTGGCGGCGATCAAGACACCCAAGACGAACACTGGAACAACTACTGGGGCATCGCCGATGACCAGCGTGACATCAGTGACCACAATCCCGTCCTCGCACGATTCCAAATCCAATGAGCGATTCGCCGACGCAGCCCAACGTTCCAGTCCCCATGGTTCGACTGGATGATTTCCTCAAACGAGAGGGGTTGGTTGGAACCGGAGGCGAAGCCAAGGTGCTGATCCAAGGCGGCGAAGTCATCGTCAACGGCGAAGTCGACACTCGTCGTCGCAAACAATTGCATGATGGCGACGTCGTCACATTCAATGGTGAAGACTACCCGGTCGATGTGGCATCACTCGGCGACCCACCAATGTGAACCGGTTGTCTCTACCGGATCGCGTATTGCCCGAATCGATTCCAGTAGCCGCTGTGATGGCCCCAGAAATTGAACTGATTCGGCAATTCGCGACACAGATCGTGATTCATCAATCGATCACTCAGCTTTTCGCAAACGATCGCGCCGGTGCCGACCACTCGATCAATCACGGGTGCCATGTTCAAGATCCGATCTCGCGGCGAATAAAGATTGATCAACCGCCCGCGAAACGCATCGGCTTGTTCGTTCCAATTCAATCGCGATGTCATCCCGCCCATCAGCAGCAGGTCATCGACGCGGCAATCTCTTTCGGCGAGCTTCTCGAGAGCCGATCGGATCACGACCGTCCCCAGCGAATGGCCGACCAGATGCAACGGACGCTTTCCAACACCGGGAAGCTCCAAAATTTTGTCGGCCAATCGGATGCCGTCGCGTCGGGCACAGTAATACCGATGACGAAAACTGGCGGCACCAATGACCGCGGCGGTTCCAATGCCGCCAGCCAAAGTCCCGACCCCGATCAACGCTCGGCCACCATGGATGGCCGGCAAGGCCGCACGAGCACCACGAGCGATCACGCCCACCGATGGTCCGGCTTCTGACCAGGATCCAGCGGCCCAAAGCACGCTGTACGTGGATCCTCTCAATTCGGCAGCACGGATCAGATTGGCGTTTGGTCGAGCACGGTAGCCAGCCACCACGACGTGGATTGGCCCGCGACTCGATTCTTCAATCGCATCAATCCGGACTGCCATCAACAACTCTTCAAAAAAGACAAAACACAAGTTCGCCAGGTCGGCGAAATCAGCCCTCTCAAAATACCCGATCAACGCACTTCGACGCAAAGCGATTTCCGAACCCTCGATCTGGATTCGCTATCCAGTCTCTCGTAAACGCCCCGACGTTTCATGCCCAAAGCAGCAGTTCCATTGATAGTCGGATCAATCCCACCCGCAGTTTGCTCTTTCGTGGGCCGCATTCACCCGTTAAATCCACCTGTTTCAACGGATGCACGGCGGGACGCAAAATCACTAGACTATCACCGCCCGAAAATGCTTTTGCCCGCCGCGATCACGCTCTCCCGAACACCGTTCTCAATTCATGCCTGAATTCGGATCCGATTCGTCCTTCCCAACCGAAGAACCGGTGTGCATCGGGATCGATCTCGGCACGACACACTCGTTGGTCAGCGTCTTTCGCGATGGCAAACCCGAACTGATTTCCAACGCTCACGGCGAAAAGCTCACACCATCCATCGTTGGTGTTTTGCAAGACGGCCAGATCGTCGTCGGATCCGCTGCTCGAGAACTTCGCGTGACAGCGCCCGAGCGATGTGCGTGGGTTTTCAAGCGATACATGGGACAGGAACGCAAACTCAAACTTGGCGACAAAGAATTCACGCCTCACGAGTTGAGCAGTCTCGTGTTGCAGTCACTCCGCGACGACGCTGCCGCTCAGTTGAACACGGAAATCACCGACGCCGTGATCACCGTCCCGGCTTACTTCAATGATCACCAACGCACCGCGACGAGATTGGCGGGCGAGATGGCAGGTTTGAACGTTCGCCGAATGATCAACGAACCCACCGCAGCGGCGCTCGTGTACGGCTTCCACGCTCGCGAAGACGAAAAGAACCTCTGCGTCATCGACCTTGGTGGTGGCACGTTTGACGTGACCGTCATGGAAGTCTTCGAAGGCACTTTGGAAATCCGAGCAACCGCCGGCGAAAGCATGTTGGGCGGTGAAGACTTCACCGATCGCATGGTATCCGCGGTCTTGTCCGGCGAAGACACCCAGCTTGAACTCGCCGAACTGCAGCAACCACTGCGTGTATCACGGTTGCGAGGCGAATGCGAAAAGGCAAAACGTTTGCTGTCCAAGGAAGAAAGCTGCAAGATCCGGCTTCCCGACAAGGATGGCAACTTCGCCGAAAAGCCAAAAACATACCGGCTCACCCGAGCCGACTTTTCGCGAATGTGCGATCCGTTGATGCAGCGAATCGCGGGCCCGATCGCGAGAGCCCTTCGCGACGCAGAGCTGGATCCCAAGGAAATCGACGATGTGATCTTGGTCGGCGGATCGACTCGCATGCCGGTGCTGCGTGACTTCGTGATCGACTACTTTGGCAAACCACCGATCATCGATCATGACCCCGACGAAGTGGTGGCATTGGGTGCCGCCGTGCAAGCCGCTTTGATCGGTCAGGACGCTGCGGTCGACGACATGGTGATGACGGACGTCTGCCCGTTCACGTTAGGTGTCGAGGTTGTCAAAGAGTTCGGCGGACACATGCAAGATGGCTACTTCAAACCGGTGTTGCATCGCAATTGCACCATCCCAGTCTCTCGCGAAGAAGTCTTCAGCACCGTCGCCGCAAACCAAACCAACGTGACACTTCGGGTGTTCCAAGGTGACGCCCGCAAAGTGGCCGACAACACCGCTCTTGGGCAACTGGAAGTCAAAGGATTGCCGCCCGGTCCCGCCGGCAGCCCCATCTATGTTCGCTTCACATACGATTTGTCAGGCGTGCTGGAGGTAGAGGCTTATGCACCGGGTGGCGAACGGTTCCGCACCGTTTTGACCAATCACGTGCACCAGTTGTCGCCCGCTCAGATCGAGGAAGCCAAACGTCGCATTGACGCGTTGAAGTTCTATCCTCGCGATGATTTGGACAATCAAAAACTTGCCCGATTTGCCGAACGCATGCTGGGTGAACTCCATCCGTCGCAACGTCAACAACTCGACGAAGCCTTAGACATCTACGAAGACGCCATGGCGAGATCTGATCGCGAACACTTTGCCAGCGCAAAAGACACGTTGCTGATGGTCCTATCGTCACTCGGCCTCGATCACGAAGACCTTTGAACGTGAGTGATTCGCCCGCCAAAACCTATTTGCGATCCATGCTGGACATCAATCCGGTGTGGCAGTCCGCGTCCGCGTTGCAATTGCGACGAAAGACATTGCGGATGCCCAATCATGACCGCCGCCAAACCGGTGTCGATTCGGATTCAGTCGACGACATGGTCGCCAAGCACCAAAACCGCGCCAAGGCTCGCGAGACGGTGAGTCATCTTCAACAGCAATTCTTTCATTTGTCGGACGAGGAACTGAGCACAGGATTGGCCAGCCTGAATGCGGATGAGGTCCCCGAGTTGGCACCGACGATCCGTCGTTTACAGATCGCCGCCAGCGAACGCAACTCGTTCGTCACAATGCTGGCCGACAAAAAGTTCGATCGTGAATTAGTGATCGCACTGGGCAAGTCCGTTGTTCTGCCGCAATCTGACGCTGGCTACGTTCGCGAGAAATTCATTCAAAATTTGACGACGAAGAACAGTCGCAAGCGGGCTCGCGAGACTTCACTCAAAATTCAAAAAGCGTATCCGGATCTGTTCGCCTTAGAACGCGATTGGCTCACCACGCTGCAGAACAGCAAAGCGTCCGGACCGATGAAGTCCGGCGGAGCATCCTTGCTCAACTACAGGGTCCTATTCTTTGGAACCTTGATCGCCTACCAAATCGCCAAGATCTTCCTGATGGATTGAGCCGCTCACTGCATCCTCAGCGTCCTGCAAACGCATCGCACAGTAGTGACAGAATCAACATCTGGCCGAACCTCCCCATCGCAACCCAGTGACACTCACGCCCATCACCGTTCATGTCTGACCCCGCGTGGCACCATCTTCCGCACGATCCAAGATCGTTCTTCGACTTAGCGGAAGGCTTCGATCGCCGTGATCTGAAACGTGCCTATGGAAAGCTGATTCGCCAGTTCAAACCAGAAACGCATCCTCAAGAATTCCAAAGAATACGATCGGCATATGAACAACTCGAGAACGCCGAACGATACGGAAGGAACCAAGCGGAAAGCCAATCCGCAGCGGATGCTTGGAAACCCAGCGCCAACACTGATCGGCAATCCACATCCGAATCGCAACCTGACAACACGTCGAACTCGGACGCAACACAACGATCACCCAAACGTCCAACGCCACCGGTTTCGCCCGTCGATGAAGCGATCGCGAATCCACGTGAATCGTACACGCGTCTTTCGCAAAAACATTCACGCTCGCCGCTGGAATACTACATCCTCGCGGTGCTCAGCGATCTTCTCGTCAAACCAGCCAACAACAGCGAGAAACCCAATGACAGCGAAAAACATCGCCCACAGTTTTTGCAATGGTTGCTGGATGGTTTGCAAGAACATCCGCAAGAACCCGGTCTGATCTCGCTCGTCGCCGGCACGCTCCGTGGTGATGTGCCGGACGATCAGATTCAAACGCTTTTGCCAAAGATCGCCAAATCAATTCGTTCCTCGTTGTTCTATCGATTGACCGAACCGCTTTGGGAACGCCTGCTGATCGATCAACCGTTTGAAGTCTTTGAAGGTTTGATCCGCGAATGTGAGAGCCATCTGCGGCAGGGCGATCCGCGAGGTCGACTGGCGTTCTGTCTACGAATTCTGCGGACCGCCATTTGGACCGCCCCCACGGAATGGACTCAATCGCAACTCGAAACGTTGTCTGGCCAAGCCGCGGACTTGGATGATTCGATGCACAACGATTTGGAATTCGTTGAACTGCTGCACAGTTATCTTTCGTCGACCAAGTCATCCGCGTCAGCGTTGCCAGCGCGTGCGGCGATGGAATCGTTTCTGCGAACCTACTGCACCGGCGACGGACCGATGGCGACGGCGGAAATGGCACGTTGCCTCGACGAGATTGCTCGTGATGCTCACGGCGTTCAGGAATCATTCCCAATCAACCAAGAACAGGACGATCACTCGTTGTTCTTGTTGATGATGATGGCCACATCGGACTTGGCCGAAACAACTGGCTTGATCGCCCCCGCACCAGACGAAGAGAAGAACAACCGACAGGCCGTGTCGTGTTTGCGTGACCTCAAGAACACGTTGCAAGATGTTGTGCATCGCGTTTCGTGGATCGACACAACCTACAAATGGCTTCCCTTCGCGGGACTCTACTTGGTCTACGGAATCCTCTTCACGGTGCTTTGGTTCATCGCGATGACGATCGTCAATCAAGTGATCTACTCGTCGGCGACCGGCACGATCAGCGTGTTGATCATGATCGCGGGTCTCCTCAGCTTTCCCGTCTTGTACTTCTGGTGGTTCTTTCCCAAGTACCTTGCTGAGCGAGCTGAGAACTCTCGTCAAAAATACTTTTCAACGTGCTACACCAAACGTTGGCGCGGGCGTCTGTTCCGCTATGTGCAATCCTGCGGTGAATCCCCCAACGATTCTTTGACCCGACTGAACGGAGCGGCGGCATTCCACGACGACACCGAGTGGATGAACCTGGTCCTCAGTTTTTGCCACGGCGATCTTGGACTACTGATCTTCGCCCGAGCGCAGCTGTTTGTGGGGTAAAAGTGGGAAAGTGTCTCAGCGCCAAAGAACCACAGGAGCCACCACGTAGCCGGATTCGCCAGAATTCGGACCGCAGCATCACCCAGCGTTCGCAAAGCGAGCGAACATCGCAACCCGCCGCGTAAGCGAGGCCCCCAGTAACAACCCTTCCGTAGCCGGATTCGCCAGAATTCGGACCGCAGCACCACCCAGCCTTCGCACAACAACCGAACGTCATAACCCGCCGCGTAAGCGAGGCCCACACAACAACCTACAAGTGCAGCGGCAAGAATCGCTTCACTTCATCCGGCTGCTTCTCCGCAGGAGGATCCAACCACGGCACCTCCTCTTCTCGCTGCATGTGCTCGCTGATCCGAGCCCGCACGTCGCGAACGATCGTTGACAACACATCGCGTTCGGTGGCACCTTCGGTTTCAAGGCCTTCCAAGTTGGCCACTCGACCTCGAGTGCGACCACTCTCCGTGCGGCTGACGTAAACCACGCACCCAAACGCCGGCTGATCTTTTTTGCTGGTCGTCGGTAAATCGGTCACGCGAGATCTCCCAGATCAACTCGTCGTCCTTCATGCAAACTGGTGCGAGCCGCCTTCAAAATCGCGGCTGCGTTGAAGGCGTCTTCCAATCCACTCAGGTTACGAACCAAACTCGTCACCGCACGATGGAATTGGCCGAGCATTTTTTCACCAACCGGGGATTCGCCTTCCAAGAACTCTTGATGACGACCGGCGTCATCGAACCACACCAACGTACCGGGAAGATCGACAAACGCGACTCCATTCTCACAACAAACTTGCATCGCCGCGGGCGGTCGAAAACCGATCGCTTCTTGCCATTGAGCAGGAATGTAACTGCCACAGCTGACTTGGGCGGTAACACCTTTGTGTTCGCCGTTGCTTCGAACACTATCGGTGGCACTTCCATTGGATGTCGCAGCTGGAGTGCCAGTCGTGAAATGCTTCCGCGCCCCTCGACCAGAACTCGCGTCATTGAACAACAAACTGAGAGCTTGGTAGTCCGCTGCTTCTTCGGGCGAGTGGTTGGCCGACATCACACTGAGGGGACGTTCCCCGACCACGTAACAACACCAGTCGATCAACTGCATCAATTCGGTACGCGTCATCCGAGCACGAATCTCTTCCGGGTCGACCCGCGAATCATCGCCCAAGTTTCCTTCAACGCCACGACGCGTGATTTGGTCACGTCGTTTCAGTGGAGCGTCTTCCAGACAAAGTCGTTTGTGACAAAAGATCAGCCGGGGCGATCCCAGGTGAGTCGCAATCAATTCCTTCAGCCGCAATGTCGCGGGAGCAAACCGGCGTGGCAAACCGGCCATGAACGCGACCCCGGAATCCTGCACGCAATTCTTAAATTCACGATCGCGGACCGGATCGAAATCCAAATCGCTGGCCCAGTAAACCGCTTTGCCCGCCCGACACGCTGCTGTCGCGGGATGGAACCGCAACCACGAGTTCTCGAGCACCAAAACGGCATCAATGTCATCGCGCGTCACCAACGCTTGGTAACCATCGACAGGGTCCGCTTGAAATTCTGAGACCGCTGATTCGGCCAATTTGGACACGTTGCAATAGATCGCACGAACATCGAATCGATCTCCTAGCATCCGCAATGCAGGCCGGTGCATGGACTGCCATTGATCGCCCAATCCGATCAATCCGATTCGCAATTTCACTCGAGTTCCCTTCGCAGTTCGCCTGGATTGTTCATCGATGCACAATCTAGCAGATTCGCAACGGTTCGGTATGCAGCCTACCGTTCCGCCCGGACCGCCAAAAAATGAAACCTCCGCAAAAGATCGGGTTGAGCAACCTGCGTAGGGCTGACAACGCCCGCTCAGGCACTGACACGTACCGAGCCCGCAGGAAACGGCCCCAAAAAGCTCGCCCGGGAAGTGTTTGTTAGTCACACCGACCATTTCCCGAAGCACTTGAGATGGATGAGCTGGATCGATCAGACGACGAACCTGAATTGGCTCGCCAAACTTACATTCGTACCGCTCGCCTGGGTCCGAAACGACGACGCTCTGCCTTTGCGGAATAGCCCGATTCGTGCTGCCGATCCAAAGACCGCTTCGCTTGTTTTTTTGATGTAACACACCGCGGTTCAGTCCGCTGAGTGAAGTGTTGCCCAACACGCACCAAAACTTCACCAGCACGGACCGAAATCATGCGTCAATTCAGCCTCACTGTCGTTTTCAGCGTCTGCTTCCTGTCCACCGCAAGCGCTCAGTACCCACCACAGCACGAGCACACTCTCCCATCGCCGCCTCCAATCAAGAAAGCCGACAAGGGATTGCTCGAAGCTGAATGGCTCGAAGCAATCGCGATGACCGACTACGAAGTCTGGATCGCGGAAGACACATCGAACAAGCAAGAATTCGAACTGTTCCTGCAAACCAAAGATGGGTGGTTCCCAATTAACAAAGCGGCCGGCGGGATGCATGTCGAGCGTCGTTCCTTTGACACCCGTGAAGAAGCAGAACTTTTCGCATTGCTAGAAATGGAACGCAACCCGCAAAACCTGGACTACTACATCCATGCTTACACGCCCGACATGGAATGGCAGTACGTCGACACCTTCGACAGCAACGCCGAAGCACGCGAATTCCTGGATGGTTTGATGGAACTGATTGGCGACCACTACGTCGGGGACATCCGCCGAGTGACGGTTCTGCCGCGGTCGCTGCGCTAGCAAGCTGTCCCTTCAAACTCGGTCATGATGGTGGCGGCGATCATTTTGACACACAGCCAACAATTCCGACTGCTATGCTTGGCATTCATCGATTTGATCACGGGTGACTGATTCCCCGCGAGCGACTATTCCAAGCAGGGTCCAATCCATGCCATCATTCAAAACGCTATTCGCCACAGCGATCGTGTTCGCCGCTTTGTCGTTCCCGGCAGCTGTGGCACAAGACACCATCGTCGACCGGCAGGACCAAGCTGCGGGCAAAGTACCTTCCATCCCCAGCGGTCTCAATCAAGGTTTCTCGATTGTGCGTACGCCGGCTAAACGAGTCACCGCGACGATCACCTTCGCAGTCGACATTCCTTCGGTGAAAGCCAACACCTGGGTTTTCGCGATGCCAGAGCCACCGGACTTGCCCAGCCAAACGCTGGTTCACGCGAGCACAAAACCCAACAGTGAACGAATCAAAGACAAATCTGTGTTTGAGCGAACCATTCGTCGGTGTCGCATCGAGGTCCAGCATGACTCACAGACCAGTGCTGCTCAGTTCCGATGCGATGACGAAATTCAGTTGTTCAATCGGTCGCTGAAATACGAAAAACGGATCACCACAGAGAACGCTCCAGTCGATCCGCTGTCTGCCGACGACCGAGCAATCTTTTTGCGATCGACACCCGAATACGACTATCAGTCCGAAGAATTCCGAAAGTGGAAAACGAAGAACCGATTCCAACGCAGACGGACTGAGGGCGAAGTCCGGTTCGCTCAACGCGTCTTTCAAAAGCTCGCCAACACGTACCAGTACTCGTACGTCCCCAGCGAAGACAGAACCGCATCGCTGCTGTGCCAATCGGATGCAACCGACTGCGGCGGGCTTTCCACTCTTTTCGCTACCGTGATGCGAAGCGAAGGCGTGCCGGCTCGGATTCTATCGGGCCGGTGGGCAATCTCTGCCAACCCGGGCGAGACAATCAATGATCAACCGTACTACCAATACCACGTGATCGCGGAGTTCTATGCGCAAGGTGTCGGGTGGATTCCGTTGGACATCTCATCGGCGATCATCCACGATCGCACCAAAACGAAACTGCAATACTTCGGGCAATCCGATGGTGACTTCATCACCTACCACGTCGATCCCGGCGTTGAGTTCGACACGGACCTTCACGGTGACTACCGTGCCGCATACTTCCAGATCCCATTGATGTGGCTGACCGGCGAAGGCACACTCGATCAATTCAGCCACAAGGAATCTTGGACAGTCAGCCCGAAGTAGGTTGTGACAGGACTGAGCGGAATATAAGTGGCATAGGCTTCCAGCCTGCGTTCCGCGCAATCACAGACTGGAAGCCTATCAGCCCATTGATTTAGTCGTATACCGAGTGACAACAATTAGCCGATGGGCGTTAGCCCCGGTTGGCGTCTGACTAACCGCCGCTAACGCGGTTCGGCTCATTAAATCAACAGGCCGCTATGCCACTCCTGCTGTCCGACTCTTATTTTTCTCTCGTTGCCAAGCAGGTCGGCAGGAGTCTTTTGCATTGAAGCTGTCTTGGGAAACGCCACTATATCTCACGTACAAACTTGGCTAACGCCTAAACGGCTCACATCTTCCCCCGCTAATTCCCGCCGACGTGCCTAAACGACGTTGAATCTGCAGCAGGCAACCACGAAAAAAGGGCGATGGTGATTCAATCACCGTCGCCCTTGCTGTTTTACGATTTTCGTCACACACCGATCCAATTGTGGTGTTTGATCGGTGACGCCGATCAATACCGGAAAATCATGTCCACGGTCACTCGGTCTTCCAGGACATCTTTGAACGCGGTCAGCGGGAACTCGTAAGCGACGCCGGCCTCGAAGTTTCCATTGGGTTTGAACTTCATGCCGACGTTGTGCGTGACCAAGTCGTTGCCTTCAACGTCGGTCGCACCCAGGTTGAGCAAGTCTTGGCCCGAAACGCCCAACGCCAAGCCATTTTCAGCTTCATCCACCCAGTGCCACCAAGAGTTTTCGGTGAACAGATAGACCCGGTCGGTCAGCTTCACGTCAAAGTGGTTGTTCCAATGGACAGTTGTGCTTTGGACCGATTGATCGACGGGCAATTGCCAGCCAAAGGAGCTAAGGATGTGAGCGTTGCCACCCATCAAACGTTGACCGCCGGTTGCGAAGAAGTGGAACTCCCCGTCGCCAACAGCTTGCGATGATTGCTTGCTACCCATCGGGATTTCGTAAGTGAAGCCACCGGACAACAACGTTCCCGATTGAGTGTCGCGGATGAAGTTGTATTTCAAACCGGCTGAAACATCCGCCCACCCGGAATCCAACAACAGCGTGTCCAAAGCCCCTTCGCTGTTGTCCAGAATGTATCCATCCTTCACAGCGATCAGACTGAGTCGTTCCGTCAGTGCCACACGGAACTGCAAAGCAAACAGTTGCACCGAACCGCTTGCAGGAATATTGCCCGGACCAAGCGTCGCGGGGAACTGATGTGTCACAAAGATCGGACGCAGCTCCGTCAGATTGCGAGGGTCCTCGAAGTGAACGAAGTCGATCATCGGGCTGATGAAGTCATCAAAGCAGTGATCACTTGGACGCAAATGCCGTTTCAGCGATGCCAAACATCCGGCGGCTTTGCAACCACGACACGCGACGGAGTCACAAAAAGAATCGCATCCACAATCGTCGCAACACACGTCATCGCATCCAACCAGCCCCAATGGATCACAACCACTGGATCGGCCGGCCGAAGCAAACGACGTCAAACAACATCCCATGATGACGGCCAAAGCCGAGGCCTTCCAAACGCAATTCACGATCCATCTCCTGTTGCCGTTGACACTGCCAATGGCCGATCGACGATGCCGGCCCAATCGAACAATGTGCTTGTTTCGTTACCGAGGCGAATCGGTTGGCCCAGTCGCATCGCTACGATCCCACATCGGCGATCGACACAGCTTGCCAAGTCCCACTCAATGGCAAACTTGTTATCACCCAAGCAAGATTTGCATGACTGCCAATCCAGATCGTGCGGTCCTGTCACACACTCCAAACCCCTCTCAGCCACACTGTGCCAATCCGACGCGAATCAAAGCATCGCCCCCAATCCACCGCTCAACCTGCAACACTTTCTCGCCCCAAAGAAATCTCGCCCACCACCAACACAACCCCTCCGACCCCACCAGATTCTCAAAAAAGGTGTCAGGTACCTTTTTGACAAACTGGGTAACCTGTCGTTTCTCGCTGCTCGAATTTGCGAGGCCTACCACGGGGACGCATTGTCATTTCCAAGTCGAATCGACGCGCAGTCGACTCCATCCAATTCTCTTCTCCGAACGGTGCCCCACGTTTGACAGAAAAATCCAATTGTTTCTGTTCCTTGTCAGACAGTTTTGCGGCGACATGTTGGCACCAACCAGATCGCCGAACGATCGGCCAAGGCGATAGCAATGCTTTCTCTTTCGCGGCCCCGTACTTCCAACGATGAAGACTTCCCCAACGCCAATCTTCAGGTAGCTCGCAATAGCCCGCGGCCAGTGCGTTGCGTTCGACGTACCGGCAGACCGTCAGAAAATGCTCGTCGTCCTGGATCGGAAAACTCTTGTAGCGGCCCTGGTAGAGATGGCCTTCACCGACAATCTCATAATGGGCGTTGTACCGCTGCGTGTGAGTCAGAGTGAGCCACTGAACAAATCGACTCATTCCACCATCGCACTTCGGTCGGAGAACCAGGTGCCAGTGGTTCGGCATCAAGCAATACGAAAACAGTTCCACCTCATCTTTTGACAATGCTTCGGCCAGGACCGATTCAAACGCTTCGTAGTCTTGCTGCTTTCTAAAAATCGTGGCCCTGCGATTGGCACGGTTCAGTACGTGATAGAGATGCCCGGAGGCATCAGCTCGTGGAGCACGCGGCATGGGATGAATCGATCCAAGAGTGGGTGGCGGACCATCCAACGCTATCCTTGAAGGTTGCCTAGTCAATACGATCCACCGAAACGCCAAACGCCCCAGACCCCCAAAAAGGTACCTGACACCTTTTTCGCGCGATACGATTCATAAGCGGGGCAAGTTGTCTGTGACGAGTTGGGTTGAGATTGGTCCTGTTGAGGTGGAAATCTGTTTAGAATACAGTCACCGGCCGCGAATTCCCCCGTAGAGCAGCACGCATGAGCACCGATACGAACCGACAAGCAATTGCCCAAATGAAACAGGAGCAATTGCCGGTTCCGAATCATCGGTTGCACAGTTGGCCTCACTTCGTCGGCTTGTATGCGGGAGAGCATGTTGCGGCAACCGAGTTTGTGATCGGTGCGACGTTTGTGGCCATGGGCGCGACGACTCGCGACATTCTGATTGGGCTGCTGATCGGCAACATCATGGCGATCCTAAGCTGGACGCTCATCACCACTCCGATCGCCGTGCAGATTCGGTTGAGTCTCTACACCTACCTCGAAAAGATCGCTGGCGACTCAATGACGCGGCTCTACAACTGGGCCAACGTATTGATCTTCACGGTCATTTCCGCCGCGATGATCACGGTCTCCTGCACCGCGGTGAGGTTGCTATTCAACATACCGGCTCAACTGGAGTGGTACCCGACGGACTTTTTGTTTGTCGCCGTTGTTGTCGCGGTGGGAATGATCGTCGTGTTGATCGCGATGTACGGATTCAACGCCGTCGCAGAATTCTCGGGACTCTGTGGTCCGTGGCTGGTCGTGATGTTCGTCAGTGGAGCGTTGGTGTTGTTCCCCGCGTTGGCTGAGTCAGTCTTGGGAAAGACCACCCTCACCGGATTCAATGACTTTCTCGTCATTGGCGATCATTCAATTTGGACGGGCACCAATGCGGAAGGCAAACCGGGGATTGGATTGTGGGAAGTCGCCGGTTTCGCTTGGGCGGCCAACACAATCACACACTTTGGATTGATCGATATGGCGTTGTTGCGATACGCGAAAAAGTCGATCTATGGGTTGTGCACCAGTGCGGGCATGCTGTTTGGACACTACATCGCGTGGATCGCGTCGGGCATCATGGGCGCCGGTGCCGCGGTGCTGCTGAAGTCCACCATTGTCGATTTGGATCCCGGCGACGTTGCGTATCGAGCACTCGGAATGTCGGGCTACGTCATCGTCATTGTTGCAGGATGGACGACCGCGAATGCGAACCTCTATCGCGCCGGATTGGCTGCGCAAGCGATCTTCCACAATCGATCTCGCAAGATGGTCACCTTTACCGTCGGATGCGTCACGGTCGCGGTTGCCTGTTTCCCGTTCGTCTTTCGTCAAATCCTTCCGCTATTGACCTACGCGGGATTGTTGGTCGTTCCTGTCGGAGCGATTGTTTTTGCCGAACACGTGGTGTTCCCTCGGATTGGCTTCACGCGTTACTGGGCCAAGTATCGAAACCTACCGCACAGCACTCCAGCGATTGCGTCCTGGATCGCTGGGTTGATCTTCGGCTTTGGTTTGAACGCGATGCAGGTGATGTCGTTCTACTACCTGTTTCTTCCCACCTGGGCGTTCACGATTCTGCTTTACACATTCCTAGCCAAGCTCTACGGGGCCGCGGAAGCTTATCCGGCTAAGGAAGAAAAGGAACGGATCTTGAACGAAGACATCCGCGAATTCCAACACGAACAAGCTTTGGCGGAAGGCGAACCCGTCACCGACTCCACGCGTTTGACCCTGGTACTACGATGGACCTCACGGCTTTGTCTGCTGTTGATCTTGTTGCTTGCCTTGAAAGCAATGTTCCAAAGTCCGGACCTGCCAACCTACACCTCGAACCGTGATCTCTTCTACACCTGGGCGTTCGTGCTGACGATTTCGTATTTCGCGACCGCCTACTGGGTTCTGCATCGCTACAAAGCCATCAATCCACAGCACGACAATTAGTCAACTGGCTGGAACATCATGACCAATGAAATCAAATCGCTAAACGAATCCAACGTGTCGATGTTGCCCGCTGAACTATCGCCGCCGCAATATGATCGCGATCGTTTAAAGCCTCGAATCGTGCACGTTGGAGTGGGTGGATTCCATCGTTCGCACGAAGCTTTCTACACCGACGAGCTTCTGCGGTCGGATGATTCGTGCGATTGGGGAATTTGCGGTGTGGGATTGCGACCAGCCGACCAGAAGATCGCATCAATCTTGAAAGAGCAAGACTATCTCTACACATTGATCATTCGACATCCAAACGGCACCATCGAAAACCGCGTGATCGGTTCGATCATCGACTTTCTGATGGGATGCGACGATCCTGAATCCGTGATCGAGCAAATGGCCAGCCCGGATACTCAAATCGTTTCATTGACCATCACCGAAGGCGGCTACAACCTCGACGCGGCGACGGGCGATTTCAATTGGAATCATCCCGACGCACAACATGATTTGGAACATCCCACCAATCCGAAAATGGTGTTTGGTTTCCTCACCGAGGCTTTGAAACGTCGTCGAGCACGCGATTTGCCCGCATTCACGATCCAGTCCTGCGACAACATTCAACACAACGGCGACCTGACTCGCAAAACCGTGCTAGGATTCGCCAGAAAACAAGATCCAGAGCTAGCGAAGTGGATCGAAACCAATGTGTGCTTTCCCAACGCAATGGTTGATCGAATCACTCCCGTCACCACCGATGCCGACATCGAATACTTGGCACAGGAGCATCAATTAAAGGATCAATGGCCGGTCACATGCGAACCTTTTTGCCAGTGGGTCGTGGAAGACAACTTCTCCTCGGGTCGCCCAAAATGGGAATCCGTTGGAGCACAGTTTGTCCCTGACGTCGTTCCCTACGAGAAGATGAAGCTACGACTTCTCAACGCTGGCCATTCCGTGCTTGGAATACTTGGAGCCATTCACGGACACCGCACCATCGATGGTTGCGTATCGGACACGTTGTTCGCAACGTACCTTCGCCAGTTCATGGATGTGGAAGTGACGCCGGTGTTGGACGAGGTCGAGGGCATCGACTTGGAATCCTATAAAGACACCTTGTTGCAGCGTTTTGGCAATCCAAACATCAAGGACGCTCTTTCGCGTATCTGCCTGGAAAGCTCCAGCAAATTACCGGTCTTTTTGATTCCAACCATTCAAGACAACTTGGCTCGCGGTGGCAGCATCCAATTCGCGACGTTGGTGATCGCGGCTTGGTGCTTCTACAGTGACAAACAAACCGACCAGGATGGCAACGCTCTCGAGATCACCGACGAACTGAAAGCTCAGCTTCACCAAGCGGCAGTCGCCACTCGCAAGGACCCGCTCTCGTTCTTGGAAGTCACCGAGGTCTTTGGCGATCTGATCCAAAACGAACGCTTCACCAAACAATACGTTTCGATGGTCGAAACGCTGTACGAGACGACCGATGTCGCTTCGATGATGGAACGCATGGTTCAAACTTCCGGCGAAGTGAACTGACACCTCGCCCGAGATCGCTTTCACAAGCCAACTCGCAATGACCGTGACTGAATCGCTGCGAGTTCCACTTTTGCAGCCAAGTCAAATCAAGCGGTTCTCTGCGAAAATCTGGTCAATGGCTGCGATTCGCTGATCGTCCTCTGATCGTCGATTCGACTCATCCCGCGATGAAGTTTGTTGCTGAGGCACTTGAGTCGTGTCCCGAGCGACCGGTTCGCGATTCCGCTGCCTCGAACCGTCGACGCCGTCTCGGTTTGGCTGGTCGTCACGGTCCATTGTTGCGAGTTGGCCATCGTCGACGCCTTTGCCAGTGGAGTCATCTTCGGGCGTCGCCACGCTGAATTCCGATGCGACCGCTGCGGCGATGGATTGCCCGACTTCCTGACCGACCAAATCATCGAAGTCGAAGTGAATGCCCAAGTAAACTCGGCTGCGTCCATTCTCGGCCATGGCCTCACTGAAGGAACTGAAAGTTCGCTCGGCGTCATCAAGATTCAAACCGTAGGCTTCCTGCAATTCAGGATTGTCCAACAGAATCTCAAGTTCTTCCGACGCGACAGTGAACGAGATGTCATCGGTGCCATAGAATTCTTGCAGGGTCCCAAACAAGGCACCGCCAAAGGTCGCGTGGCCGGAGATGTAGGTCGGAAATTGCGGCGTGAAGCCAACAATGTCATCACCTCCATCAGGCGCCCCCAAAGCGGTCCAATCAGCATCGCCTTCGGTCAGCGTGTTTCCATCGAAATCGCCTTCTTGGATTGCGGTGACCGGACGCCAAAGTTCTTCTCCGAACTTGGTCGTCCACGCCACAACCCCCGCATCAGCCATCGCGACTGATGCCTGGGCGAACAAAGCCGCATTCTCCTCAAACGTATTGCCTTCTTGCACGGCGACTGTTTCTAGAATGTCGTTGAACAGCGTGAGCGGCGTGCCCAAACCATCTCGGTCGTAAGCCCAAAAGATCCCCGCTTCGGTTTGGTCGGCCGTTCGTGTGGTGCTGTCGACCGCCCCCAATTCCTTCACTTCGTTGTAAGACGCCGCGTATTCTTCGCTGGTCAAATCCGGAGGCGACTCCGGTGTGAAGGCGTCCGCATCGGAGATTGCGAACGTGTCCACATCACCCCAACCCGGTCCCCATACTGGGACGTCCGGATTCAGCGGATCCGAATGAAAAGAACCTATCTCATCGGTGTAGGTGTACTCCACGACCGAGTCCGATCCATCATTTGCACGATTCGCGATCACGGTACTGTTAACTTCCGCGCCGAGGATCAACCCCGCCTCGGTTTCTGGATCTTGGCTGTAAGTTGCTAGCACATCTCCATAGAACGAATCGATCGTTTCTTGCTGGTCCGAGTACAGGGAACTCAGGACGGAGTAGGCGGCACTCGATGCGGCAGCTTGCGATGAAACGTCACCGGAAGAGTTCGTCAATGATGAATCGTATTCGTAGAATGCAATTTCAGAATCGCCAGAAGCTATCGCGACGGAGTCATAGATCGCCACGTTCAACATCGCCATCGCTCGAGAAGCGTACCCCGGGTTTTGATAATCCTCGCTGTTGGAGGTCAACTCGTTGAACAGGTTGTTCCAATCAAGCACAGCATCCCCGGTCAACTCAATCGCTGAATCAGCATCTGTTTGATCGCCCGACGTTGTTCCGTCGGTGGATGGATCATCGCCATTGGTGCCCTCAACATCCGAATTGTCTCCGCTCGTTTCGGAATCTGTTTGGTCTTGGTTTCCCGATCCCGCGTCGGGCGATCCTGAATCTCGTGGTCCACCTTGGTCGCGGTTCAAACGGTTGATCACCATCAACGCATCCAGGGCACTGTTGCGACCGTCGTTGTTGACGTCCGTCATCTGTCCGCGTCTGACATCACCCGCGGATTCACCAGCTTGTTCGCGGTTCATCCGATTGATGATGGTGAGAGCATCCAAAGCCGTGACCTGATCATCTTCATTGACGTCTTCCGGCATCGCCTCGTTGTGGAACAGATTGGCGGCGAGAAGGTTCCTGGTCTCCAGATTCTCTGACATCAACTTGCGGCGAGTCGATTTTCGTTGTTGTTTGCGAGATCGAGCTGACTTGGACGTTCCGATCCAACGATTCCAACTGAGTGGCATGGTATTCCCCGCGCGGCGATTGAGAAAAGGAGAAGCGACGGGCCTTTCGAATCGTTGCAAATCGCGACGAAACAAGACTCGCCTACCATCTCAGGACGTACCCCGCGACCAAACGTCACACCCGAATCGAAATTTGGTTCAATGGCAGCAAGCAATTCGCAGCAATTCGTTTTCTTTCTCGGCTCAACCAGGGGGCGAGGACACCCGGCAAAGATTGCGGCCGGCACAATCAACACCCCAAAAATGTGGCACTAGGAAGTCTGGGCGAATTGGTTGACAATAAAGCTCGTGATGTCAGTAAAGTGCCTGATATCAATTCGTTTCCACCAGTGTTTCCTGCGAGTCTCCCGTGTTGCCACTTTCGTCCATGGGCCAGCAAATCGCCCAAACACTTTCAAATCGTCATGGATTCTCCGTCGATGCCGTCAGCCACATGCTGGCAGCGGTCTACAACGGCAACGGAAGCATGGCCCAATTCTCGCATCCTGAATTCGGTGGGTCCGGACAATGGATGTCCGGCGGCATGATGATGATTGGCGACATGTTCAATCAAAATCTGAAATACCGTGTCGCCGCATTGTGTGATGATTGCGCTCGCTCGATTGCCGAGAACCAAACCGGAACCAGCAGCGGCGTGTTCCAATCGCAAAGCCAAAGCGGTGGCTCGAATTACCAAGACCAGCAGGCCGGCGGCGGATCGGCCGAGAACAGCTTGTTTGCACCGGACCCACGACGAAATTGGTGGCCCAGCGAACTAGGATCGCCTTCGGCCAGCGGATCACAAAACCACATGCGTTACGCGTACTTTGCCAACGCACAACGATTGGCGGTCGCAACGGGCGATGACGTTTGGTTGTACGACACGTTGCATCACAACATTGGCGGATTCAGCCAACAGCAATCGGGCGACGGTTCAATCACCTTCACCAGCCAATTCGGAATCGTTCCGCTTTCTTCGCTGCCGGTTGTCAGTCGCAACGGAGTCACCGAAACGCCGCAAGCTCCACCAGCGCCGGCCCCACCACAAGCGGCACCAACTCAATCGATGCAACAGCCCCCTCCTGCCGAGACTCCACCTGCACCGGTTCCCACATCGAACCAGCCGCAAACAACATCGTCCACTTCGAATGATGTTTTCGACACACTCAATCGCCTCGGCGGCTTGCTCGACAAGGGCTACATCACGCAAGAAGAATTCGATCGCAAGAAATCAGACTTGTTGGACCGGATCTAAAGCTCCCCGGCAAGATTTCTCTACGGAGCGTTAGTGCAGATTGTATCGATTCATCTTGTAGTGAAGCGTTCGCACACTGATTCCCAATGCCTTCGCAGTTTGTTCGCGGTGGGACTTCTTGGCCGACAAAGCCAGCTCGATCCCGGTCTTCTCTGCTGACTCAGTGATTTCTACCAAGGTTTTCAACGCCGTGCTTTGCGCGGCGTTCTGCTGGTGCAGTTCGCATGGCAAATCGGCTGCTAAAATCGTTTCCGCGGGAACGGTTACAACCAACCTTTCGATGTGATTGCGGAGCTGACGAACGTTCCCAGGCCAATGCGACTGAGACAACATTTGCATCGCTTCCGGGACGATCCTTTTTAAGGGCCGACGATGTCGTGCACAAAACCTTTTTAGAAAGTGTTCTACCAGCAACGGGATGTCTTCTCGTCGGTTCCTTAGCGGGGGGACTTCGATCGGAATGATGTTCAGACGGTAGTACAAATCTTCGCGAAAGGCCCCATCCTCGACCAACTTCGAAGCCACTTGATTGGTGGCCGAAACGATCCGAGCGTTGGATTGCAACAACTCCTCACCGCCGACACGTGCGTACTGGCCGGTTTCCAAGACCCGCAACAAATCGACTTGGCTCTTCGCGGGGATCTCCGTGATTTCATCTAGAAACAACGTACCGCCCGATGCCTGTTCAAAGCAGCCAGGTTTCTGCCGCGAGGCTCCCGTGAATGAACCCTTTTCATGGCCAAACAATTCACTTTCCAAAAGGCTTTCAGGCAAGGCCCCCAAGTTGACAGCAACAAACGGGGCGTTGTTGCGGTTGCTTAGATCGTGTACCGCGCGAGCGATCAATTCCTTGCCGGTTCCGCTTTCTCCTTGCACCAACACCGTCGCGTCCGTCGCCGCGACTTGGCGAATCTTGTCGACGAGGTTTTGAAACGTTTGACAGTTCCCGATGAACCCTGTCAGTTCGCCGGCTTCCGCCAATTGCTCTCTCAAATGATGATTTTCGTTCCGCAATTGGTGATGCTCTGCTGCCTTTGCAACTTGTTGCCGAATCAAGTTCAAATCAACGGGTTTCATGATAAAATCGAACGCACCCCGCTTCATCGCATCGACCGCTGTTTCCACGGTTCCGTTTGCTGTGATCACGATGCAAGTCGTTCCCGGATCGCGTTGCCTAATCAACGAAATCAGTTCCAATCCATCGCGATCACCAGGCATTTGCACGTCCGCGATAACGAGCTGAAAGTGTCCGGCATCGAACTTGTCGAGAGCCTCGTTGACCGAGCCTGCCGTTTCGATGTGATCGCAGATCTTTTCCAGCCCACGCGCGAGACCTGACCGAATATTCGGCTCGTCGTCCACGATCAATAAATGCAGTTCGCTGTCCATTCTCAGTTGGCTTGCTCGTTCGGATGGGAAGTCGTCTTTCGAGACATGCTCACTAGGCAAACGACAGACCAAACAAAAGCTCATCGAAGTGAAGGCCAACTGGACGACTGCTCTAGAAGACTTTGTGGCGAAAGCAGCCGTACCTTTCTAAAGCGACGAAGATGCCCAAACACCGAATAACTAGGCAATTCCTTGCTCGTTCGGCACCACTGTCCATAAAACCGACTGGCAGCAACGGCGAGTGCTTGGGTTCGTCGGTGGATGTGAGTGGCACCCCGCGTCAGCATCGTGAAGATGCAAGTGTCTGCATCCTTCCTGCAAGAACCTGCACAGTTCTCACATCCATACTCAGCGCTAACTAAGACGCCTGTCCAAAACTTTGCACCGTGATTCACGGGCATCGGCGTTTGCATCCCGGTCACGTCGCCTGGTAGCGGCCCATCAATTGCGTTTACGAATGGCTCCGGTACTAGCCCACAACGCAAGGAGATTCGCAACCAATGAGTGTCAGAATTCCGGCCATCGAACGCCGAGCCGACGAAGAAGTGATGAAGTGGGTGCATTCTCAAAAAGACCATGACGGGATGTCCACAAAGAAGACAGGCAGGGAATTGGGGCCTTACCTCACCCTGTCACGGGAAGCGGGTGCCGGCGGCAGCGAGTTGGCCCGCAAAGTCGCCGAACGTTTGCACTGGGATGTACTGGACAACGAGATCGTCGAATACATGGAGCAGCACTATGGAACGCCACGCTGCCTCATTCAGCGAGTCGACGAAAAGCACGAGAGCTGGTTGAGCGAAATCCTAACGTCGCGAATTGGTGGGCTCGGGTTTTCGGAATCCACCTACACGCACCGAGTCGCCAAACTCGTCTTGTTGGCCGCATCGCACGGAAACGTTGTCATCGTGGGACGTGGTGCCAAATACGTGCTTCCGAGAGACCGCGGATTGGCGGTGCGTGTGGTCGCCTCTCTTGACGTACGAGTGCACCGAGTGATGAACCAGCAAGGCATCTCTAAGAAGGAAGCTCATCGCTGGATCCTGGAGAAGGATCGGCAACGAGAGAGCTACATTCGAGAGCACTTTCAACAAGACGACACCGATCCGCATCTCTACGACCTGGTTCTCAACGTCGGCGAAGAATCGCTCGATGAAGCGGCCAACGTGATCATCGACACGGTTCGTCGGTGGTCCGACAAGCAACAACGATGAGGTCACATGCCATGAAATACAAGCTGATTTCAATCGACGATTCGGTGTTCGAATCGGAACAAGCGATCGTAACGGTTTGGTGCGAGCCGTCCTGGTTCGATTCGTTGATGGGTCTGAAGGCAGAGTGCCTCGCGTTCATCGGCAGCGATGCGAATTGGGAAAGCATCGACCACGGAGACATCACCCCGCACGAGTTTCGAATGCTGAACCAAATTTGGGCACAACACACACGACCGTCCAACGTGACCAACGAGTAATCATGGCTGTTATCCACATCGCTCCTTCGCAGAGCAACGTCATCGAAGTCGAAATCAACGGAACGCTCTCGAAGCAGGATTGCTCCGCTTTGCTTCCAACGGTGAAAGAGCGAATCGTTCGGTTCGGAAGTGTTCGGATCTTGGTCCACCTCCGCGATTTTCGCGGGTGGAATCTTCGAGCCTTCGATCCTAACCCTGGTCTGGGGCTGCAAGGCGATGAAGAAGTCGAACAAGTCGCAATTGTCGGCGATCGACGTTGGGAACATGGCATGAGTTTGTTCTGCCGTCGCTTTCGTACCGTTGGACTTGAATACTTCGAACCTGACGAATTGAACGTCGCCCGTGCCTGGATCCAGGCTTGCTGAATGGTTCGATCGCCGAGCCACTGACGTGGATTTGTTCGCGAACCAGCGATACGCAAGCGTACCGACGCAACCTGCAGATTGTTGCAGAGAGGGTGATGCGATTTGCAGATCGCGTGCGGCGTCCCAGAAATGCTTTTCCAAACGCAAGTGTCGTTTCCCCCGCGAAACCCGCCAGTTTTGCAAGCAATGCGTTAATCTGACGCGGACATTTCGAGCCTCGGCACGGCTCGTGCTTTTGGTTGGTCCGACCAGTCCAAATGCGTTTGAACCGCAGTCCTTGCACAATCAATTCCTTGAAATGATCTCAATCATCCGTTCCATGCTCAATCGATCGATCCCCATCCTGATTTTCGTGGTGATTCCATGTGCCTTCCTCGGATGCGACACGATGTCTGGATCACGCCCGGCACAAATCATCAGCGGTTCGCATCCGTCGTCCCATAGCAAACAACATACAACGACCGGGCAAGCAAATTCGCACCACAACGAGTCTCACCATGGCTCAAGCGAACCGGAAGTGACGAACGCTCACCATGCAACCGGCGAACATCACGCTCAGCACAAAATTGTGGTGACGAGTCCTGTTGCCCGAGACGTCACGCTAACGCGGCAATACGTCTGCCAAATTCATTCACGGCGGCACATCGAAGTGTGCGCTTTGGAGGGTGGATACCTCAAAGACATCCATGTCAATGAAGGCCAAGCCGTTACCAAGGGCCAGACAATGTTCCACATCCTGCCGACCATTTACGAAGCCAAGCTGGACGCCGACATGGCGGAAGCTCAACTCGCACAAGTGGAGTTTGACAATACCAAGAGCTTGGTTCAACAAAACATTGTTTCCACCCAAGAGCTCAAGTTGGCAGAAGCTAAACTCGCGAAAGCGGTTGCGAACGTCAAACTGGCACAGGCCGAAATGAACTTCGCCAACATCAAAGCTCCTTTCGACGGAATTGTTGATCGTTTACAGGAACAGGAAGGCAGCTTGGTCGAAGAAGGCGCGATGTTGACGACCATGTCCGACAACAGCGTCATGTGGGTCTACTTCAACGTCCCCGAATCCCGCTACTTGGAATACCAAGAAGCCATGAATGCGGGCCAGAACCAGGATGCGTTGGATGTGCAATTGCGATTGGCCAACCACAAGATCTTTGACCAACCAGGCAAGATTGGTGCGATCGAAGCGGACTTTGATAGCGAGACCGGCAACATCGCATTCCGGGCCGACTTCCCCAACCCAAACGGACTGCTGCGGCACGGCCAAACGGGAACGGTGTTAATCAACCAAGTGGCGAAAAACGCGGTCGTGATTCCTCAGCGAGCAACCTTTGAAATTCTGGCCAAGAAGTACGCCTTTGTCATCGACGTAGACGACATCGTGCACCAACGGGAAATTGTGATCCAAAACGAAAAGGATGACATCTTTCTTATCTCTGAGGGTTTGCAACCGGGCGAGAAGATCGTGCTCGAGGGCATCCTTCAAGTCCGTGACGGCGAGAAGGTGGAGTACGAGTATCGGGATCCAGATACCGTGCTCGGCAATCTGAAATATCACGCTGAATAGTCGCCGCTCCATGCTGACGACCATGTCGATCCTGACTTGGTAGAGATCGCAATTGCACCTTTCAGAGGCTTCCGCCGAGACGACAACAAACGGCAAGTGCCCACCTTAATCACACCCCGCGAGCTTCTGTTACCTGCTCGTTCAACCAGCCATTCTCTCGCGTTCACTCGTTTCGCAACATGTTCGAAAAATTCCTTCACCGGCCCGCGCTCGCCATCGTCATCTCGTTGCTGATCCTGTTCATGGGCGGCCTCGCGATCAACGTGTTGCCGATTTCGCAATTTCCATCCGTCGCGCCACCGAGCGTTCGCGTTTCGGTCTCGTATCCCGGTGCAAGTGCCAAGATTCTGATCGACTCAACGATGGTGATCTTGGAACAAGCCATCAATGGTGTTCCCAACATGCGTTACATGCTCAGTGACGCGACCAGCGCCGGCGAAGGAACGATCCAGGTCATCTTCGAACCGGGAACTGATCCGGACGTTGCCGTGATGAACGTGAACAACCGCGTTCAAATGGTCAAGAACAACCTGCCGCCAATCGTTGAACGCGAAGGCATCATCGTGATGCAGAACATGAGCAGCATGCTGATGTATGTAAACGTGTTCAGCACCGACGAAAACGTCGACCAGAACTACCTCTACAACTATTCCACCGTCAACATCCTCAACGAAATCAAACGCATCCCCGGTGTGGGCTTCGCATCGATTTTGGGCAACCGCTCGTACGCCATGCGAGTGGAGTTGGATCTGGACCGCATGCGGGCCTACCACATCGACGCAGAGGACGTGATGGAAGCACTTGCTGAACAAAGCATGATTGGCACGCCAGGACGACTTGGCCAGGCAACCGGAACGACGTCGCAAACGCTCGAGTACGTGCTGACTTGGGTTGGACGATACACGACGCCAGAGGAATACGATCAGATCATCTTGCGAGCGACTCCCGAAGGCGAAATCTTACGTCTAGCGGACGTTGCCACCATCTCGCTGGGTTCGTCCTTTTATGACCTGTACTCTGACATTGACGGACTGCCTGCCGCGGCAATCGTCCTGAAGCAAACGCCAGGATCCAACGCCGCCGAAGTGATTGAAAAGGTCAAGGCAAAGGTCGAAGAGATCAAGGAGAAACAATTCCCACCGGGGATGGATTACGCGGTCACCTATGACGTCTCCAATTTCCTGGACGCATCGATTGAGAAGGTGCTGCACACACTATTCGAAGCCTTCATTTTGGTTTCGTTGGTTGTCTACTTGTTCCTGGGCGACTTCCGCAGCACGCTGATCCCAACGCTCGCCGTTCCGGTGTCGTTGATCGGCACATTCTTCTTCATGCTGATGTTCGGCATGTCAATCAACCTGATTACCTTGTTCGCACTGGTGCTCGCCATCGGGGTCGTCGTGGACGATGCCATCGTGGTGGTAGAGGCGGTTCACGAGAAGATGCACGCCAAGCATCTCGGCCCCTATCAAGCGACCCGGGAAGTGGTGCAAGAGATCAGCGGCGCGATCATTGCTATCACCTTGGTAATGACCGCGGTTTTCATTCCCGTCACATTCATGACCGGCCCGGTCGGCGTGTTCTATCGTCAGTTCGCGTTGACCATGGCTATGTCGATTGTCATCTCGGGAGTCGTTGCATTGTCACTGACGCCGGTGCTGTGCGCGATGATTCTAAAACCACTCGACGACAACACACCGCGTGGGATTATCGGTCTGTTGAACCGCGGAATGCAAAAGATCGCAGGCAAATATGCTTTCGTTTTGCGGGCTTTGGCGAGTCTTCTTCTCGGGTTTGCGGTTGGTTACGGCGTCTATTCGCTGCTGCACATCGAACTCGTCCACGAGGTCATTTCTGAACAGGTGGAACTGACCAACACACGAATTCAAATCATTGCTGTTGTGGTCGCTTTGCTGGCCACATTCTCATTCCGCGCCGCGTTCTCCGGTACTGATGGCACCGCGAAAAAACGAAGTCCAATCGGATTGTTCCTGCATGGGTTTGACCGCAGCGTTGAATCGGTGACCGGCGTCTACGCAAGATTCCTTCGTCATATCATCAGTCGCCGAGTGGTGACGATCGCAGTGATCGCCGTTTTTGGATATGGAATTCTGGTTGTCAACCAAGTCCTGCCGACTGGTTTCATCCCGCTGGAAGACCAAGGCATGATCTATGGAATCGTGCAAACTCCACCCGGATCGACGCTTGAGTACACCAATTCAAAATGCCATGAACTGCAACAAATCTGCAAACAGATGGACGAGGTCACCTCCGTTTCGTCAATCGCCGGTTACGAAGTTCTCACCGAGGGCCGCGGATCCAATGCGGGCACATGCATCATCAATCTCAAACCGTGGGCCGATCGCGAGCTGACCTCGCGAGAGCTCATCGAAGAATTGGAAGAACGTGGGACGGACATCGCCAATGTCAAACTCGAGTTCTTTGAACCACCGGCCGTTCCAGGGTTTGGTGCCGCCGGCGGCTTCTCCGTCAACTTGCTCGACAAAACGAACAGCGGCGACTATGCAAAACTCGGGCAGGTGACCGACGAGTTCATGGCTGCACTGGGCAAACGTCCTGAACTGAAAGGTTTGTTCACGTTCTTCGCTGCTAACTACCCACAGTACGAAGTCATCATCGACAACGACGTTGCGATGCAAAAAGGTGTCTCGATCAAGGACGCGATGGACAACTTGTCGATTGTCATTGGAAGCACGTGGGAGCAGGGCTTCGTTCGATTCGGCCAATTCTACAAAGTCTATGTCCAAGCCCAACCGAAGTTTCGTCGCTACCCAGAAGACCTCGACAACATGTTCGTCAAGAACGAAGGCGGGGAAATGGTGCCGTACTCGGCTTTCATGCGAATCGAAAAGAAGCAGGGACTGAACGAGATCAGCCGATACAACCTCTATCCAACCGCACCCATTCAGGGAGCCCCAGCCGCGGGCTACAGCAGTGGCGAAGCGATCGCGGCTATCAAACAGGTCGCTGCGGAAACGCTGCCAAACGGTTTCGACATCGACTGGCAGGGTTTGTCATACGACGAAGCCAAATCGGGAAACACGGCGGTCTACATCTTCTTGATCGTGGTGATCTTCGTTTACATGGTTTTGGTTGGCCAATATGAGAGCTTTATCATTCCTTTGGCCGTGTTGACATCACTACCCGTCGGCATCTTCGGATCATTCGCGTTCCTACAATCCATGGGTTTGGCCAACGATGTGTACTGTCAAATCGGTTTAGTGATGTTGGTTGGCTTGTTGGGTAAGAACGCCATTTTGATCATCGAATTCGCCGTTCAACGTCGCCAGGAAGGACTGAGCATCATGGAAGCGGGCATCGAGGGAGGCAAACTTCGATTCCGGCCCATCCTGATGACATCATTTGCGTTCATCGCCGGTCTGATTCCGTTGGTCCGCGCCACCGGCCCTGGTGCGATCGGAAACCGCACCATCGGAACCACTGCTGTCGGTGGCATGTTGCTCGGCACCCTCGTCGGCGTCCTGGTGATCCCAGGCCTATATTACCTGTTCGCCAAAATAGCGGATGGTCGTTCTCTGATTCGAGATGAACATGACGCGCCACTCAGCGAGATCTTCGAGCGTGAGCACTGAAGCACCGTTGGATGGCCATCCCATACGAACATTCCTCATAGACATTGCAATCAGAAAGGTCCTTGCAGGTTTCAGAGCCAGAACGACTGATCTGCAAATGTTGGCACAATCGCGAAGGCATGGCCGATGCGTCCAATGAGCGTTTTATGAGAGACGATATTGAAGCTACCAGACTAACAGCATTCGGCCCGCCAGCCAATCTTGGCGGGACGCCTACTGGTTAATCAAAACGGCCATCGAAACCAATCGGCAGGACGCCGATTCCAGTCAGTTCAGCAAGGACGAACATGAACTTTCCATCGAAGCTTGCCCCACGTTGCAAGTCATCTAAACGCGCCACAATCGCCGCCTTGATTTGCGGATCATTGCTAGCGATTCCGGGCTGCGGTATCCCTTGCTTGCGAGGCTACAAGCCGGGACCGTCGATGCCTCAGCACTACAACTGGAATAATGGCACCGACTATACCCAACCAACTGTGTCGAAGAGCATGCCCCAGTTCGAAACCGAATCAGGTTCGCTAGTCGAAACAGCCTCCTTCATCGAGACGCGAAACTCGCAAGCGATTGATCTGGCAAAACAATCGCCGTCGATGAAATCGAAGCCGGTATCACCCAAGTCAGACGACGAAGACAAAACATTCGCAAACTACATCAAGTCGACTGACCTCTCAGACGTGAATTCACCAGCCGACCAAAACAAGACCAATAAACTGAACGCAAGTTCCACCACATTGGTGAATGTTCAGGTGGATGCCAGCGACGACGCGCAGATTGGCGAACCAGCGGAAATGATCGTCTACGACGAAGCCGACCTGAACTTTGGCATTTCGACGTACCAAAACTCGGCCCACCTGCCGCAAAGTATCTTTTACACCGATCCTTACCTGCTGGACCTGATCAATCAAGCATTGGTTGGCAACCAGGAACTGAGAATCCTTTCTGAAGAGATCCGAATTGCATGCAACGAAACCTACGCAAGAAGCGGTGAGTATCGTCCCTTCGTCACCGCGGGCGTCGGAGCCGGCATCGAAAAATCAGGCCGCCACACCCGCGATGGCGCAGTGGAAGAACAACTAGAAGTCGTGCCGGGCAAGGGGTTCCCTGATCCGTTGCCTGACTTCTTGGTCGCCGCAAATGTATCGTGGGAAGTCGATATCTGGAAACGACTGCGCAACGCTCAAAATGCCGCTGCGATGCGATACCTGGCGACGAAGGAAGGGCGGAACTACGTTGTTACCCGTTTGGTCGCGGAAATCGCCGAGAACTACTACGAGCTGCTTGCTCTCGACAACCGAATGCAGACGCTTCAAAAGACGATCGATATCCAGCAGCGTAGCCTCGACATATCCAACGCGATGAAGGAAGCCGGACGAGGCAATCAACTGGCCGTCCAACGTTTTCAGGCCGAAGTGCACAAAAACGAGAGCGAACGTGCGGTCATCGCTCAAGAAATCGTCGAAACGGAAAACCGAATCAACTTTCTGGTCGGACGTTATCCCCAGCATGTGGACCGAACGGAAGTCGACTTTATCGACCTGAACATGCAAACGCTCAGTGCCGGCGTCCCATCGGAATTGTTGCAAAACCGAGCCGACATCCGCGAAGCGGAGCGCCGCGTCGCCGCAGCTGGATTGGACGTCAAAGTCGCACGGGCTCGCTTTTATCCCTCCCTCACTCTGACCGGCGGATTGGGTTGGAACGCATTCGCAACTGGATATCTGTTCCGAACACCAGAGTCGTTGATCTACAGCGTTGCGGGTGACATCGTGGGTCCGCTGATCAACAAACGTGCCATCAAAGCCGACTACCAGACAGCGAACGCGGTTCAGTTGCAAAGCATTTACAACTACCAGCAAACCGTCCTGGAAGCACACGTCGAAGTTGTCAATTTGGTTTCAAAGGTCGACAACTATCGAAACAGCATCGAAGTCAAGAAGAAGCAACTTCAGTCGCTGGAAGAGTCCGTCGACAGTGCCGGCAAACTGTTCCAAAACGCTCGTGCGGAATACGTCGAAGTGTTGCTCGCTCAACGGGAATTGATGGAAGCCAAGATGTTGTTGATCGACACCAAGCAAGAAGAACTCAGTGCGATCATCAACGCTTACCAAGCCCTCGGTGGTGGTGGCTTCTGAGCCCGAGCGGCGACGAATCTCGCGAATCGGTACGAGCCAGATGAGCGTTCGCACCGTTCGCGAGAAGCAAGCGAAACAAAAAGCCATTCGCCTTCTTTTGGTGCGGCGATACCATCGATGGCTTCAGTGTTCACGACCATATCGACAAACGACGGGGTTCGATAAACGCTAGCCAATCAGAACTTCTGAGACTCGTCTGGCCCTGGGCTTGCATACGCTGGATCTTTGGCTCGGATCAAAACTTCGCCATCGTCTGTCATCCGCACTTCCAGCGGGACGATCGTCACTCCTTGCTCGTTGATGGTTTGAGCGTTGTCGCCGAGGTCGCGACCCTCGATGCCATCACGCTGAACGGGAGGAACATTGGCGTTGAAAAATGCGGTGCACCACCACTTTCCATCTTGGGTTTGAAAGGGAGTCCCGTGTCCGAGGAAGCGGCCCGCGAATTTCCGAGGTCCGTAGGGACCAGTGATTTTGTCGGCCACGCTGTAGTACAGATTGTAAGAACCCTTGCGTCCTTCGTCGGTTGACCAAGCCGTTCCAAGATGAACGTATTGTCCGCCGACCTTGATCATCGTGGCGCCTTCGTGACCGATTCGACGGATGGGGGTTCCATCCGGCCCCGGGCGTGTTCCTGATGGATCGATGCGAACGGGTTGGGCGGCGTAACCCGAGAGGTCCTTGTTGAGCGGAGCAACGGAAGTGTTCTGCCACAACATCCAAACCGTTCCATCGTCATCGGTGAACAGCGACGGATCATGACGAGGTCCCATCTTGCCCTTCATCGGATGCGTCCAAGGCCCCGAGAGTTTCTCGTCCTTTGAAAGCACAAAACTGGAGTGCTGCTTCGGGCAATGCACCAACGCCCAACGTCCCCGATCCCCCAGGCTCGGCATCCAATGAACCTCGGGTGCCCAGATCCTGTCTTTCGCTGCCCTTCGTCCCTGCATTGCCTTCCAAGTGTCGCCGGTATCGAAGATCACGCCGAGCGATTCCCACTCGACGAGATCCTTGCTGCGATATGCACGCACCTGACTTCCCACAATGCTCTGGTCACCCAGACCGATGTTGTAGGGATTCGATTGTTCTCGAGGGTCACCTTCGTTTGGCTGCGTCCCTGTGAGATAGAAGTATCCGTCAGGCCCTGATGTGATATACGGATCGCGAATCCAGCCTGCCTTGATGAACAATGCCCGGTCGTGAGACTGCAACCCCGCGCGAATGGTCTCCGCATCCATGACCGGTCCTGGAACACGATCGGTTGGAACTTCGACAAAAGCCGAGTCAGGAAACTGGTCCGCCTTGCTCTCATCGATTTTTGCTGTACGCCTCTCGGTGTCATCCGCCATGGCAACTTTCATGTCCGAATTCTGCGGCTTCGACACGTTTGCTGACAAAGTCGATGCCTCGCGCGGCAGCATGATCGGACCGGACGCATTGATTGTCGTGCAGTTGTTATCAGATCCTGGAGATTCACCTCGCTTCATGTTTCCGCTCGCGCCGGAAGCATGCAACGGTTGGCGATCAGCCGTCGGATGCTTGGGAACACTGTCGCCGGTTTCCTTCTTCCACTGGTCCAGCAACGTTCGCATTTGTTGCAGCGTTGTTTGATGTTCCGGCCTCGCAGCCAAATTGACAAACTGATTTGGATCTTTGCCGACGTGGAAAAGCATCTCGGCCGGCTGCGGCTTTTGGGTCAGCAACGCTTGAGCGTCGGTGAGCTTGCCAGCCTTGGCGGCTTCCCACAATTCACGTGCGGCAGCGAAACTGTACGTCGCACTCTCGCCCGACAAGTTGTGGCGTTCCGGCCAAGCGTTCCAGATGTAGAGCCAGTCGCCAGCTCGAACGGCTCGCTCGTGGTTTTGAAACACGTGCCAATTTCGCTCTGCAAACGCGACCTCGCGAGTGATTGCATTCGGATCGCCAAGGACGTCCACGGCACTGACTCCTTGCACCGTTTTCGGACACGCAACGCCGGCGAGTTCCAGGATTGTGGGTGCGAAGTCAATCGAACTGACGATGGAGTTCGTCCGCCCGTTCACTACGTTTGGTCCGGAAATGATCAGCGGGGTTTTGATTCCACTGTCGTACAAGTAAGTCTTGCAACGCGGAAACGGACGGCCGTTGTCGCTGCAATAGATGATGTACGTGTTATCCAGAATCTTCTGGCGTTTCAGTTCTTCCAACACTTGCCCAACGGCGTGGTCGGTGCGAGCGACCTCGTGGTAGTACCCCGCCAATTGATCGCGTGTGACTTCACCGTCAAACAACATCGGTGGCACGCCAATCGATTTGGCGTCGAACTTCGGAGCGTCTTCGTTTGGCGTGAATGGAGAGTGAGCGTCGTGCGATGCGAACCAGCAGAAAAACGGCTGATCCGTCGGCCGGTCGCGAAGATGCGACACCCAACGCTCGCTACCGGCCGGTTTGCTATCCGTGCTCACATCAAAGCCCAACGCATGGGGGTCGGCCATATGATTCTTTCCAGAGATCACCGTGTGGTACCCCGCCTCCCGCAACGATTGAACGAACGTTCGTTGCGTCTCCGGCAAAGTCGTGTGCAATTCCGGCGCACCCGTGTTGTGTGGGTAGCGGCCCGTGATCATTGAACAACGACTCGGTGAGCACGAACTGATCGTCAGATACGCGTTGTCGAAGACAAGTCCTTTCGAAGCGAGGCGTTCAAGATTTGGAGTTGGAACGAACGCATTGCCGTAAACGCTCAAGTCATCCGGGCTGATGTCATCGGTGAGCACAAACACAAAGTTCGGTTTGCTCTTGCCGTCGCTTGCCGCTCCGCTCTTCTTCTTCGCCGGCCCACCGACCGCCGGTCTTGTTGCCTCGACATTGTGGTGCAGCACCTTTCCCGAAAAGCGATTGGGCGAGGAGTAATCTCCCGCGGCAGTTCGCTCATCAAACCCAATGCTCAGTCCATCGACCGGTTGTGCGGGAATCAATCCGGGCGAACTCGTCGAGATCGGTTCGTCACCATCGATGGTCAACGTCATACGCTTTGCCGACAGCGTCGCGGCAAATTGAACTTGTCCGCGGACGGTGGCCGTCCCCATCAATCGTTTGACTTTCCCATCCACCCGAACATCGAATGCCGGTTTGCCGTCGACGAAATGCAAAGCGTAGCCATGCTGGATACCACCTTGAGCCATCGCAACGCCGCTCGGATTGTCCGCCTCAATCTCCACGGTCAACGTCAGCGTTCGATTCGCAATCAACGGCGATTCAGTTTCCTTTGTTGCGGACGTCGCTTTCTCGGTGCCAGCGTACGGCTCCCACGTCACACCGACTCGTTTGGCCCACGCTTCCCACCGGGACACCATCGACGCCAAACGCTGCGGATGCTGTTCAGCAAGATTGTTGAGCTCACAACGATCTTCCGCCAGATTGTAGAGTTCCCATGTCAGCTTCTCCGGCATTCGCTTCGAATAGACAATCTTCCAGTCTCCTTCGCGCAGAGCATGTGCCGCTTGGTGATCAAACCCAATTTCACGATCAGCCGATGTTTCGCCACGCATCACGGAAAGCAAGCTTTTTCCTTCCAATGGCTGGATCGAATGTCCGGTAAAGGAGGTCGGATACTCCCCTCCGGCTGCTTCTAACACAGTGGGCAAGACATCCATCATATGGGCAGGCTCGCGAACCCAATCGTTCCGTTTCGCGATGCCCTTTGGCCAATGCGCGATGAACGGCGTGCTGATGCCGCCCTCGTGCGTGAAGTGCTTGTACATCCGAAACGGCGTGTTCCCAAGGTTCGCCCACGCGCTCCCATACGATTGATGAGTCCCGCGTCTGCCGATTTCTCGCAATTGCTCACCGGTTCGCAGGAATGTGTCACCGCGTCGTGAAACGCCGTCGAAACCAAACGGCCCCCATTCGTAACAAGCACCGTTGTCGCTCAAAAACAGAATCAGTGTGTTCTCGAAATCACCGGTGTCTTTCAGGTGCTCGACAATTTGACCGACGCCGCGATCGACGCCTTCGACCATCGCTGCGAACACGGACATCCGACGGGCGAGATCCTTTTGACGATCGGGTTCCAATGAATCCCACACCGGATTCTGTTCTCCTGCAAACCCATTCGCGATGTCGTCCCGATCCTCAGGAACGATTTCTCTCGGTGCCATCTTCCAATGATCGCCGTCAACCAAACCGAGCTCCCGCATTCTCTCGAACCGTTCTTCTCGCAGGACGTCCCATCCGCGTGAATAGATCGGCTCGTACTTGTCCGCTCGTTCCGATGGTGCTTGCACCGGGAAGTGCGGCGATGAATGTCCAAGGAACAGAAACCATGGCATGTTGGTCGATTGCCCCTGCCGAATAAACTCGATCGCGTAATCGTTGAAGACATCGGTAGCGTAGAACTGATCCGCCGGTGGATCGATTTCTTTGACGCGATTCTCGGGCAACCGGATGTAGTAGTCAGCGTCGTATTGATCATGCGAATGATCGTTGGTGTAGCCATAGAACTCGTCAAAACCACGTTTGATCGGTCCAGTTTTCGGATGCATGTGCCACTTACCAACGTAGTAGCAACCGTACCCTTCCGGCTTCAGCACTTCGGCCATCGTGACGCAGTCGTCGCGAAGCCGACCAAGGTAACCCTGCCCTCGAGTCCGGTTTGGTTCGCGAGTTGTAAAATCTCCAATGCCTGCCTGAGTTGGATACAGACCGGTCATCAAGGACGCGCGGCTGGGACAACAACGTGCCGAGTTATAAACCTGGGTCAGCTTGACGCCATCTGCCGCAAGTGCGTCGATGTTTGGGGTGCTGATTTCGCCGCCGTAGCAACCGAGATCGGAATAACCCAAATCATCGGCCAACACGACGATAACGTTCGGCCGTTCCTGAGAAGATACGTCACCGGCAAAAACCGCCAAACAACCAAGTACCGATAACAGCGCCCGAAAAACGGAAGGCATAGAACACCTTACTTTCGTGGAATACATCGCGAAACGAGGTGCATACTCTACCACAAGGCAGCAACGACTGAGCAACCAGACGAGAACCCGACTTGAGATTGAACGTCACCCGACTTTCTTCTCAAGACTCGTATGCTTGGCGGGAGTGTTTCGCGAATGATTCAGGCTCAGCCCCATCGTCCTTTCGCCATCAAGCTCGGGTCCACAAACCGGATCGATCGAATTTTCTGATTGGCCGGATTGATCTTGGACGCAGCGACCGCCAACTTTCGTCTCTAGAGGTTGTGCAGTTTTCCGATACCGCTTTTCAACAGATATCCACCTGGCATACCTCTCCCGAAACGAAGTTTGGCGAGAGTGTCGAGCGACGCCTTTCAGACGTACACGAGGGTGATGGCCGTGCGTGACATGTGACGTGCGTTTCCCTCCCCAGGAAAGCTCGCTTGAATCGATCGCGGCGGAAGAAACCGATGCAAGCTTCTCGAACAAGATCTTCATTCGATGAACGCAGTGATGCATGAAATCGATCATCCAAGTTGCGATCGACGTCACCCGAAACAACAGTCTATTGACCTTGCAGCAACATCAGTCGCGTCCCCCATTGCCTCGAGCTCATCTGCTAGACTGCCACTCGACTTAGAGACGTCGTTCTCCCCGTACACGTCTACAAAGTCGCCTTCTCTCTCGCTCGCTCCATCATCCCCACGAGGCGTGTTTCGATGTCAGACAACAAAGGTGTTGTGTATCTGGGTGCCGGAAAGGTCGATGTTCAATCGATCGACGATCCCAAACTGGAACTCAGCTACCGAGGCAAAACTCGGCAGTGCCACCACGGAGTGATCTTGAAGGTCATCTCCACAAACATTTGCGGATCCGACCAACACATGGTTCGCGGACGCACAACCGCCCCGGCCGGCATGGTGCTCGGGCACGAGATCACGGGCGAAGTCATTGAGGTCGGCCGTGACGTTGAATTCATCAAGAAGGGTGACATCTGCAGCGTCCCGTTCAACATCGCTTGCGGTCGATGCCGTTGCTGCAAAGAAGGCGACACCGGAGTTTGTGAAAACGTGAACCCTGATCGCCCCGGCGCAGCGTATGGCTACGTCGACATGGGCGGCTGGATCGGCGGCCAATCACGATACGTCATGGTTCCCTATGCGGATTGGAATTTGCTGGCGTTTCCCGACCGTGATCAAGCTCTCGCGAAAATTCGCGACTTGACCATGTTGTCGGACATTTTCCCGACCGGTTACCACGGTGCATACACCGCGGGGGTGACCACCGGCAGCACCGTGTATGTCGCAGGAGCCGGCCCGGTGGGTCTTGCTTGTGCTCACGCGGCCCAGTTGCTTGGAGCAGCGGTTGTGATCGTTGGAGACATGGTGGAAGAACGACTCGCACAGGCACGCTCGTTTGGTTGCGAAACGGTTGACCTCAAAACCGATGCCTCGCTGCCTGACATGATCGAACAGATCCTGGGTTCCCGAGAAGTCGATTGTGCCGTCGACTGCGTTGGATTCGAAGCCCGCGGCCACGGTGGTGATTCAGGCGTCGAAAAACCCGCCACGGTGCTCAACCAAGTCATGGAAGTCACCCGGGTCGGAGGCGGCGTTGGGATCCCTGGTCTGTATGTGACGGACGATCCAGGCGGGGTCGACGAAGCCGCCCGAACCGGCAACCTATCGCTCCGAATCGGTTTGGGTTGGGCCAAGTCCCTGCACTTCACCACCGGCCAGTGCCCCGTGATGAAGTACAATCGAGGCCTGATGATGGCGATTTTGCATGACCGATGCCAGATCGCCAAAGCGGTCAATGCAACGGTGATTTCGTTGGACGATGCCCCTCAAGGCTACGCCGATTTCGACCAAGGCGCCGCGAAAAAATTCGTGCTCGACCCACACGGCGTCCTGGCTGCTTCCACTTAAGAAACGCCGGGCCTGATCGAACCAACAACGAGGGTGGATGCGACACACTGCATCCGCCCTCGTTTCGTTGATGCATGATTTGATTCAACCAATCGTTCCAATCGCTTTCGCGGTAGCCAATCCACACCAAGGGTCCTGCTAAATCCAACGCTGCAATTTGCGAAGAAAGACAAAACGCTGGAACCTCCATGGAATCCTCACTGCTGCATCCCACGTTGCTTCCGGCGACACTGGACGACTACGATTGCACCGAAAAAACAGCGCCCTGAACGCCGCAATTTTGTGCCAGGGATCATACTAAATCGCACAGCCATTAGGGAAAAATCCTTTGCCACTTCTATCAAACTGGAATCAATCAGACTGGATCGCACTTGCTGCCGTAATTGTCGCGATCTCCTCACCTTACATCCATGCCTACCTGAACCGTGTTAAGCTCAAAATTGAAAACAAAAACCAACATGGACTCACCTACCAACCAAAGTCAGCAAAAATCCAAAAAACATCCCTGAAACATGTCCGCCACCTCAAAATCTCGACGAATCGCACGATTGCAGCAGAGAATGTATTCGTATTTCTTGAGCGAGTAGAAATGCTGGATAAGAACGAGGAATGGAAGACAGTTTTCAACGATGGCAGACTTAGTTTGAAGTGGCAGTATGAGCAAGATGGAGGAAAACGCATTGGTCCATATGTGTTCTGCAATCTGGTTCGAATGACAAAAGGACAATCACTTCATTTTGTTCCTCAACATGACACTGCAAGCATGGCCGATGTTTCGATTCCGTCGACAGGAGGATCGATGCGGGCATGGGTCCAGGCGGTCGGAGACAATGGAGAGTCTCCTGTATACTTGTTAAAAATCGAATACAAAGGAGGTTGGGCTGAAACGAACGAAGAATGGGCCCAAATCTTGACGGTCAGCGGACCAACGCCTTGTAGTGGGCTCCCATCTGACAAATAGAGAAGACGAATTAGTTTTCCTACAAACGACGTTGACATTGAGCCGGCACCTTCAAATTCTGATACAACCGTGTCATGAGTTTAAACGCGACACATCATTCATCGGCGAAGCACTCGCTGCAATTACATTCAAGACGTACTAGTTGCTGAATGATGGATGACGGCTATGTTAAACGCCCCACCAGCACATCGAGCCTACCTGGGTCCGCCACGCATCTTCGGCGCATTGAAGTCGATGCAACTTCATAGCGATCTACTCGTCAGAACATCTTGTTCTTGTCGCGTTTGGCGGATCACGTCTAGCGCGTCAACATGGTCGATTGGAACTCCGGACACCGTGTGGACACTCGGCGAACATGCTGTTTTCTTCTCAGACGGCAGAAGATTTCCACGTATCTTCATGCATCAACAAATCGTTTTGATAAACTGCACGTCAAGATTTAGGCAGTGCCGCTCGCCCGTTGATTTGCGGGCTGAATCGTGTGTCATGTGTTTGAAGATTGGCCGACGTGCGTTCGCATTCTTTTTCGCTAGGCAACCGGGCCTAACGGCCGTCGGCTAATTGGTGCAACGATTGTTTTCCCCACAAGGTTGTTGAGTTATGAGAGTTCGTGTCCCGCAGCTCGCTTGTGTCATTGCCGCGATCATTGCGATTCCCGGCGTCGCAGTCGCTCAGTCCTCCCCGGATTCATCGCCAGCCCTGGATCGAACAAGGTTGCCGATCGCCGAGCCGATCGTGAAGCCGATCACGGAACTGGATGTTCGAAACACTCAGCCACCGCCTCGTTTTCAAGTGACTGCGCCGCAGGGGGCTCCCAACGTCGTCATCGTGCTAATCGACGACCTGGGCTTTGGTGCAACTTCGACTTTCGGTGGACCAATCCCCACGCCAACGCTCGATCGCCTTGCCAAGAGCGGCCTGAGATACAACAACTTCCACACCACCGCACTCTGCTCGCCCACCCGTGTCGCTCTGAAATGTGGTCGGAACCATCACACGGCCAATGCTGGCTCGATCATGGAAACGGCCACTGCCTATCCGGGAAACACCGGTGCGATTCCCAACTGCGTCGCACCGCTGGCGGAGATGCTGCGTCTAAACGGATACAGCACCGGCGCGTTCGGCAAGTGGCACGAAACCGCCGCTTGGGAAACCAGCGTTTCCGGTCCTTTTGATCGCTGGCCCACTCATCAAGGCTTTGACAAATTCTATGGCTTCATCGGCGGTGAGACCGACCAGTGGTCACCGTTGATCTTTGATGGCGTGATCCGCATCGATCCTCCACTGAAGGAAGGCTACCACTTCACCGAAGACATGACCGACCAAGCCATCAATTGGATCAAAGCACAGCAATCACTCACGCCGGACAAGCCGTTCTTCACCTATTTCGCGACCGGTGCGACCCATGCTCCGCACCACGTGCCGAAAGAATGGATCGAAAAATTCCACGGTCAATTCGATGCGGGATGGGACAACGTTCGCCAAGAAAGCTACGAGCGTCAAAAGCAATCGGGAATTATTCCTGAGTCGACCCAGCTTCCGCCACGTCCGGAGGACATCAAAGCGTGGGATTCACTCTCCGACAACGAACGAAAACTGTTCGCAAGGCAAGCCGAAACGTTCGCGGGCTTTGTGGGCCACACCGACCACCACATCGGTCGACTGATCGACGCGATCGAATCGATTGGCGAAATGGACAACACACTCATCTTCTTCATCGCTGGCGACAACGGCACAAGCGCTGAAGGCGGCATGGTTGGCATGTTCAACGAGATGACTTACTTCAACGGCGTGCAAGAGAAGGTCGAAGACTTGATCCCGTTGATGGACAAATGGGGCAGCCCGGAAACGTTCCCGCACATGGCCGCAGGCTGGGCGGTTGCGTTTGATTCACCATTCACCTGGACCAAGCAAGTTGCTTCGGACTTCGGTGGAACTCGCAACGGTATGGTGGTGCACTGGCCAGAGGGAATCAGAGAGAGTGGCGGAATGCGAAAGCAGTTCGGCCATGTCATTGACATCGCCCCCACTGTGCTTGAAGCGACATCGTTGCCTGAACCCGAAGTCGTCAACGGCACGCCTCAGACGCCGATCGAAGGGACAAGCCTGCTTTACACCTTCAACGAACCCGACGCTCTCGAACAACACACGACTCAGTACTTTGAGATTTTCGGAAACCGAGCGATCTATCGAGACGGTTGGTTTGCTCGAACGATCCACCGAGCACCTTGGGAAACCGGCAAACAAAAGCCGCTCACGCAAGACGTCTGGGATCTCTACAACGTGCGGGAAGACTTCAGCCTTGCGGTCAATTTGGCGAGCGAACGCCCAGAAAAGTTGAAGGAGCTGAAGGCATTGTTCATGACCGAGGCGGCCAAATACAACGTGTTGCCAATCGACGACCGCGTCCTCGAACGAATCAACCCCGCAACTGCCGGTCGCCCGGACTTGATGGGAGATCGCACGACGTTGAGGTTGTACGAAGGCATGAACGGGATGATGGAGAACACATTCATCAACGTAAAGAACCGCTCCATAACAATCACTGCGGAAATCGAAATTCCGGATGGCGGCGCATCCGGAGCCCTGCTAGTTCAAGGCGGTCGCTACGGCGGTTGGTCACTGCACCTTCGTGACGGAAAACCAGCGTACGAATACAACTGGTTGGGGCTGGAACGTTTCGTCGTCGAGAGCCCGAAGGCAGTATCCGCGGGCAAATCCACTGTCACGCTCGACTTCAAATACGACGGAGGCGGCATGGGCAAGGGCGGTGCTGCCACTCTTTCCGTGGATGGCGATCAGGTCGCTGAAGGTCGCATCGACAAAACGCAAGGCTTCATTTTCTCCGCAGATGAAACCGCTGACGTGGGTCTCGACAATCAAACTCCCGTCGCACTCGGCATTGGTTACGGCCCCAAGGAAACCAAATTCACCGGCAAGATTCACGAGATCGTGGTGGAAGTGAAGTAGGGCAGACCGCAGACGTGAAGTTCCGGCTCAATAGCCCTTTAGGGTTTCGCTCAAGATCTCGTGTAGCTCGGTACGCGTCGCTGCGTTCAGATTCGAGTATTGGTCGGGCACAGTCTCTGCGGTCAGGATGGTCCGCAGTTGAGATATGATTTCTGTTCGCAGCGTTGGCTGCAGGTCGTCAAAGGCTTCTGAGTAGACCAGGAAACTGCACGGGTATCGGAACAACCTGGTTTGTAGATCAAACTGCCGAAGCGATCGCCCCTTCGCATCGATCGGCCCGCGCGCCTCGAACTCATGCACAAACTCTCCCGCACTGTCGATTGGTGACTGCAACGGTTCCTCGTCGCAGAACAAGATTACCTTCAACACTTGGCGTGCGGCTTGGGCGATTTGCATCGACAGCTCCTCCTTGTCTGCTTCGCTGATGCTCTGCCCCTTTGCCTGACGCTGTGCCCGATCGTATTCCAGCTTTCGGACGGTGAAATCTGCTTTGACGAAAACGTTGTGCACACCGGTTTGATGCCCCAGCACCATCAACGCGGCAATGTCACTGGTCGGCAACAAGTACCCGGTCGTGTCAAAGCGATCTTCCAAGTCGGTCACATTGCCACTGCGACGCAGGTCCAACGTGTTGCCACGCAAAAAAGCATTGCCCATGTGTTGCATGGAACCATGGCCGCCAGTCACGTACCAACCGCCCCAACGCTGGGCAAAGGGACTGGAATCACCGGTCACATACGACGGGAACTGGGCGTTGATCCCACCATCATGAAACGGCGAAACGCTGCGGATCATGTGCCCCGGCAATCCATCCGTCATCGACGTCGCATGGCACCCCAAACAGTCATAGTCGGACCGAACAATCTTCGCTCGCCAAGGTTTCATATCAACGGTGTAGAAAGCTGCTCCTAGCTTTGAATCGGCGGTGGAGACTTCGACCAACGAGCTGCCTCGTACCCAACCAACATAAGTGTCATCGTTGAAATAGATGGCTCTGGGATTGGACCGAGAAATGTGCTGCACCTGCATGCTGGTTTTGGAAAACACCAGCATCTGTGATGACACGGGGATCTCCAAAGCCTTCAGCAGCGATTCCAAATGTCCGCGTGGCTTGCCGTAGTCGAGACGCAACTCTTTCGCTTGGATCTTCTCAATAAACCGACTGACTCGATTGTCTTCGACCGTATCAGAGTAAGAAAACGGCGGCTCCTCGATGTCCATCAGCCCTTGCGCGGACACCACAGAAAGGACAGAAAACGACAGCGACCATCCCACAGCCAAAGCCACAACCAGAATGCAATTGATGCGGGAATGATTCATCGTTGGATCGCCAAAGTCACGTGTTTGAATTCGGTTGGTGCTTTCTGCAAAGTTCGCTGAATCTTCGAACCCTTGGGTTGCCGCGCTGTCCGAACCTGCCGGTATTCGCCAGCAACTTCTTGGACAACCCTGAAATACACCTTTCTGTATAGAATACTCTGTGAACACTTTCATGTGAACGGTGTCCATGCAGGAACTCAGCAATTGAGCACTGCAAAGCGGCTCACGCGGCGCCGAGCAGCCATGCTCCAATCACAATGGCGCCCGTGATCAATCCAGCGACGATTTGAAACGAACCGTTGGCAAGCCACGCTTCTGGCAAACGGCACCCGATCCAGCCAAACAAAGTCCCGGCGAGGAAACCGGTGACGTGCGCCAAGACATCGGTCCGTTCACCTTCCAACCCCATGAACGACAACAACAGGACGCCGCCGATCAACGGACTCCATCGAACCAAGGCCTTCGTCGATGTTTTGTAACGTGGGTGCATGGCGTGCGCGACCAAAATTCCCAATGCCGCGAAGACCGCAGTCGACGCACCGATCGAAGTGTGCGCCGCATCTCGGATCAAGGCGTTCATCAAGTTTCCCAGTGCACCGGCCATGACGATTGCCAACCACGCCAATCCGCCGCCCAACAAACGCCCCGCCAGCACACCGAAGACACCACCAAAAACCAAATTCGAAAGTAGGTGACCAGCATCCGCGTGCAAAGTCAGCGCCGTGATCGTTCGCCACCACTGACCACCCAACACATCCCCCGCGTTCATCTGGCCAACCGATTTCCAGTCGATCCCGTATGCGGAGGTATCCGCCAGAACGGCAACCGAGACAATGAAGATGGCGTAGTAAACCACCCCCGCAATCGCGCCGCCGAACACAGCCGCCTTCGGTGGCAGCGTCTGTTCGGTTTCAGCAAGACGGTCGTTGCGATACGACTGCAACTCAGCAAAGGCGGCGTTGACTTGATCGTCAGGGACGACCAAGCACCAGTCCCCCGATTTTTGAATCATCTCGTTTGAGATCCCCACCGATTCCAGCACCAAGCGAGCGTCCATGCACTCGCGGTGCGAAGGCGAACGAAAAACGATTTCGGGTTCCGGCCGTCTCTCGGTCATGGCTTGGCAGGCAAGGTTGCCAACCACCCCGCTTTGTGCGGAGCGTTGGCTTGGTCAACAGAATTTGGACTGTGCCAAACTAGGCGACACCCCTAGCACAAGGCAAGCGGTTTGAACGAAGCGTCCTCCCAAACACACGATGCATCAACAGGATCGCGTCGGAACCGCAACGACGTGAAACAACACGCTTTCAACCTGCCAATGAGGCTCCTCGCGATCGAAGGTCGTTCGCCACGGTCCCCTACTCTCGGGTCAATGAAACCGGGGCTGTCACGCCGAGGAACTCCCATCGAGTCATGTCCTCCGATTCGCTGTGCATGCGAAGCCTCTCTTGCTCAACTGGTTGCGCCACCGTTTCAGCTTGTCGGCTGAGTCGTCAACGACATTTGAACGCATGCGGGTGAGCACTCCTGGCCATCAACGTTTTGGAACTCGGCCAAGCGTCACGAAGGCACTTCCAAGCGGCGCACCCAAGTGGCTTAGGCTTCCAGCCTGAGAATCACCCACTCCATCTCAAATAAATCCAGCATCCAATCCATTGAAATAAACCGAAACGCGATAGCATCCGGTTCGCCAAACACAACCGCGACGGTTCACACAACCTGTGATGCGTATAGTCCCAAGAGGCACTCAAAAAGCCCGCAAGTCTCACGGCCTATATCAGCCGCCTGGCGTAAGCCACGGTTCCCACACTCATCCGAAACCAACACCCAAACCGCTCATTGCGTTCACCCCAAGTGGCTTAGCAGGCTGTTGATTTAGTCGCATACCGAATGACAATCATTAGCCGTTTGGCGTTAGCCCCGGTTGGCATCTAATCAACCGCCGCTAACGCGGTGCGGCTCAATAAATCAACAGCCTGTTAGGCTTCCGGCCTGAGATTGTGCGGTACAAAACTGAAGACCGCGTCACACTTTCTGTCCGACACTTATTCGTCGCTCGTTACCAACTGCATTCAACTTGGTAGCGCACGCCCGTTCGGTCTCACGTCACTTGCCACCCTTCCGTATCGCCTGACCGAACGCTTGGATCGCAAGAAAAGAATCACCTCGCCATTGCCAACTCCCTAAGCATCACGTTCCAACACGAACCCAACGGTCTGCTCCACGCTGTTCTTTGTTCCAACCCCACAAACTGCTGAGTCCGCCAAACTAACCGAGCAGTGCGTCAATTCCACCGGATTCGTTTCAGGCAAGAAGCTTCTGCAGGTTCTCCCCAGGCGGATGAGCAGCAATTGCTTGCAACGCCTCATAGAATCGGGCAAACTCGAAAGCGACCAGCGAGGGAAGCCCGCTGAAACCAGCCCCCATTCGCTAAGAACAAATCCTCGTCAAGCCAAAACGCTCGACTTGTTCCCACCGCCAAACCGGCGGAGACACCCCAAAAACCTATTCCATCTCAGTCTGACTGCTAAAAAACAAGTTCCCCGATCAAACAATGATCGTTGCCGAAACAGAGCGATTGACGCTTCGCCACGCGTCGCCCGATGATGCAATTGCAATGCGATCGGTATTTTGCGACCCAGAGGTAATGCAACATGGTGACGGATTGCAAACGGATGATTGGATTCGATTGTGGATCACTCGGATGAACTGCAATTACAACGAACGCGGATATGGACTCTGGATTATCACACAATCGTTCGACACGCTGGCGATTGGTTACTGCGGGCTAACTTGGTTCCCGAACATCAATGGTCGCCCAGAAGTAGAAGTGGGATACCGTCTGGCCCGCGCATACTGGGGCAGGGGCTATGCCACGGAAGCCGCGATGTCGGTCCGTAATCTGGCGTTTTCACACCATGACTTGGATCGCCTGATCGCGGTCATTGAGCCAGACAATTCGCGGTCGATTCGTGTCGCAGAGAAACTGGGAATGAAATACGATGGTGAAGTATTACTCGACGGCTATGATCACAGCGATTCCGTTTACGCCTGTCAACGAGAATGAGACGGGGAATCACGGAATTCTCGTGACTCGCCAAGCTGAGGTAATCGAAGTGGTCGATCGCTCGCGGCGACCACGTGATCCCAATCGTTCCCTGACTAAGAAACGTCGCGTTTGACACTTAAGAAAAACCAACTATCGCTTCGACGAACGGCCGTAGCATTCGGTGTTCTCGCGATAGCGTTTGCTTACTACCGAAACCTACCATTCGCCGGAATGACAATTGGTTTTCTCGTTGGTGTCCCGTCGTTCTTTATCGTCCTACTCGTCCGCAAAGACCAACTGCGTGGCATTGTGCGATGTTACGTCTACGCTGCCCTTTGCGCGGTTCTTGCCGCAGGGATGTCACCACCGGACGTTGCACCGGCAGCGTGGGGCGGGGTGGTTGGTTGGACATTGGCCGTAATACAAAACCAGTTCATTCGTGCTCGCAATGCGGACGCATCGGGACTGCCGGCACATGTTGATACTTCTGACTACGGACGTTAGCCGCTGCTATGCTTGGGAGTGAGAACCGCGTGAATTTAAACCTGAAACGCAATTTCAAGAGCATTGAAAAAACGAAGGGTTTTTCAACGCCCTCTGGCGAAAGACCGACTGAGCCCACCAAATTGTTTGGAGCTTCAAATCCCAACAACTCAGACGGACTCAGCCAGCTATGGCAAATCTTAGCTTTCACCAACGCGTAGCCATCTCTGTCATGCAACGACACGACAAGAAACAGAAAGACATTGCTGAAGCAATTGAGGTTTCTCCTTCCACGGTTTCTCATGAACTGGCAAGGAACCACGTCACCGGCAAGCACTATCATCCATTGCATGCCGAACGCCGAGCCAATTCTCCTAAGAAATTGAGCGCACGGAACACTTCACGTATCGTAAATCTCAATTGTGCGAATATCTGCTTACCCCCTATGTTCAATGAACTGCCCTTCTAGCCCGCCAGGAATCGCACAATGTCTTCCAAGTCGCATCAACAAGGTGGCTTCACTCTGGTCGAGATTCTCGTTTCGATCACGATCATTGCCATCTTGATCGCAATTCTGATCCCTGCGGTCCAGCACGTTCGTGAGAGTGCTCGACGAATCACTTGTGCCGACCGCATGAAGCAGGTCGGCTTGGCGATGCACAACTATCATTCGTCATTCAATCAACTCCCATCCGTCATGGGCGGCACTACCGCGTCTGCCGTGGATGGCCCATCACCTACACTGACCTGCAACCGCAACTACCTAGGTGGTCTCGTTGCGTTGTTGCCCATGCTAGAGCAACAAGCATTGTGGGACCAGATCGTGGCGGGCGGGCCTTTGGAGGAGGACACGCTCGGCAATATGGTCACTCCTTCAATGGGGCCGGCGCCATGGATCGGACAATTCAAACCTTGGGCAACGGATGTTGCCTTTCTACGCTGTCCGAGCGATCCCGCTTCGAGCGATCTGTCTTCGCCTGCCTATGGTGAGTCGGGAACGTCACGCAGCAACTACGCGTTTTGCATGGGTGACACGATTCTGCTTGTTCATTCAGGAGGACGTAACGAAGCGGGCTTTTATGACACCGACGGAATCGAACCGAGCGATCTTTCAACATCCGCCTTAGCTGGCGTCAAAACCCGAACACGTAAAAACCGCAACGACATCGCTCAACTGGCGAGATCGACTAACCGTGGGTTGTTTTGGGCCCGTCATCGCACTTCCTTTCGTGACTGCACGGACGGTTTGAGCAATACGATCGCGATGTCGGAGATCGCAACTCATTTGGGTAACAATGAAATCATTGACACGGCCATCTTTGATCAAGGAACGCAAATGCTGACCCAACCGAACTTCTGCGAGCAGGCGATTGATCCCAATCGCCCGACGCACTGGGGGGCTGGGTTTTCAGAGGGAAATCAATCGTTCGACGCGGAAAAAAAGGGAACCCGATGGTGTGATGGTCGCTTGCTGTACACCGCCTTTCAAACGATTCTTCCTCCTGGCAGTGTCACCTGCTTCTCGCTGCGCGATGCATCTCACGGATTATCCTCTGCGACGAGCCGGCATGTCGAAGGCGTTTCAACGTTGTTCGCGGATGGATCAGTTCGCTACATCACAACCAGCATCGACGCAGGCAATTCGGCGGCAGCACCCGTCTTGGGCGCTCAACCATCCCCGTATGGAATCTGGGGAGCACTTGGTACTCGCGGCAGTGGCGAGATAGTCCAGAACTATTGACAATCGAGGGCAATTTCAACAGGCTCAAACTGGAGCATCCGCTACTTCGTATCGTCAGTTCGCCACGCGAGATAGCGTCGAATAGTGGTGGCAGTTCACTGTGCAGGCTGACGATCTCGATCAAATCATTGCCGCCTATCCGAACTCATCGGATGTCAACTGGCGCAACGGCCTTGGCGACGCTTCATGCGCCACGTTCGACGACAAACCGCCGTCGTGGTGGGAGCCTACGAACGGGTCGTCTGCGAAAATGCTTCGGTGGTGCCACCCCGTTGGCAGTGCAAAACGCCACCATGGAGTCACTCCATTCGATCCGTCAACATCATTCGCTTACGTCTGACGGTGGAACCACCAATGGTCTTCTTGCGACAGGACGAACGACGGTTAACGATCGCGTGAACCGGAAAACGCAAGCGGAGCGATTTATCGTTAGAAACTTTCCGTCGCGTTCCCGGTTACGCGTGACGCTATCCGGCACGCAGACCCGCTGCTTCGTCATCCACGCACGCGATTCCCGACTACGAACTCACTCTGGCACTACAACGACTACGTTTGCTCTGACCCGCGGCGGCGTTGTTGCCGATCCAGCGGCCGGCGTTCTCTGGTTGCCCAGCATCGTTCAATCCCCAATCCATGCTGACCCAACGTTCATCTCATGCAAGTGACTGCAACGCTCACCCGAACCCACTGCTTCGGTTTGCTCGGACGATACCGCGACGTGCTACAATCTGACGATCGCATCGTGACGCTGAGACAACGCACGTACTCCCAATCGGCGAATAACGATTGCAATGAACCGGAGGAAGTGTGCTTCCGCTGCGGCGGGTTGCCTTCGGCATTATAACCGTCTCCGCTACGCCACCACTTCTCTGGTTACCGCTGTTGTTATCCGACCGAAGATGTTCCGTTTCCACTCGTCCAAAGGATTTGACCAATGGCACGTCAATTGATTTCTTGCTCGCTGTTTACCGCCGCACTCCTGCTTGCATCTGCGTCGATTGCTGACGACGCTGCTGCAACGCTGTCGCAAGACACTGACCGCGCCGCAGCAATCAAGCAAAATCAGAATACTTGGGAAATGCGACGGGCTGCGGCTGTGCAAGAATACGACGCCAGAATGGCGGAGTTCCAAGCAGGACAGTTGCCTGCCAATGTTGCAATTCAGGCTAACACCCGCCTGCTCCATGCTTCGCTGGTGCTCGGCGTTCCTGATGCGGCCGTCGACTATGATCGCCGGGCATCCCGAATCGAATCAATCGCAAAGAAGAACCTCGAACTGCGTACTGGCACGAACCAAGACGTCGCTCAGGCCGAGTCGGCGAGGCTGAATGCTTTACTCAAGGCTTACCTCGAACGCGCGGCTGACTGATCCCGATCGGCGAATAATTATTGCGAACGGGATAGGGGCCCGGTTGCCCGGGCCCTCCTCCCACACCACCTAGCATGCGGGACCGCACTAGGCGGTTGAGCACGAATTGTAAGTCAACGCGTCGCCGCGATTCCCCAAGCCATTGGACCGACAGCTTCGGCACTAAGAGTTTGCCATACGGCAACGGCTGCTCCGCGAGATGAACCGATACGCGCTCGTTCGTTCCCTTCAGGCCTTCGCGTCGCGGTTGGATTCGGCGGATCGCTACTATGCCCTCTGCTGACCTCTCTTTGCTCGGGCATGCTTTTGCAATGGATGCGACTTGAAATCATCTCTCACATCGTTGCCGTGTTCCTATCTTTTCAGGTTGCAATCTCAGTTGCCGCTGGTGTCGCAGTACACGTCACTGACCGAAGACTCATTCGTTGGCTCATTGTGATCGGCAGCGGAGCATTGATCGCCCTCCCATGGGGTTATATCTTGATCGTGGACGCAATGAGGTTTGGTATGTAGGCGTTCGCTCAGACGTCGGTTCCTGATTTGAACTCACACAATGAAACAACCAAGTGTTGCGAAAGAGCGGCGGCAATGTCTGTTCGCACCACAGAATCCAGGGGCACCGCCGTGTGACCACGACCGTTATTTAATTTGGAGTTCAGATGAGCGAATCAACACCGTGGCTTAATGCGATGCGAGATACGGTAGTGTCGTATCGACGCATGATTGACGGCAGTGTTGCGCAACTCACTGACGCAGAACTTCACATGCGGCCTGAGAACGGTGCAAATTCTGTCGCGATCATCCTACGTCACCTCGGCGGCAATCTTCGAAGTCGCTGGACTGACTTCCTGACGACGGACGGCGAAAAACCTGACCGGAACCGTGATGCCGAATTCGTTGATTGGACTGGAGATCGGCAGTCGCTGATCGAGCACTTCGATCGTGGATGGTCGGCGTTAGTCTCAGCGATTGACTCGATTGATGCCGAGAACATTGGTCAGACGATCTTTGTCAGAGGCGAAGCACATACTGTCGCACAGGCACTCACTCGATCGCTCACACACGTGACGTATCACGTGGGACAGATTGTTTTGGTCGCGCGATTGGTTCACGAGGGAGAATGGCGTTGGCTAACAATTGCGCCCGGATTGTCTTCATTTCACAATCACCGCACTTGGGGCACCAAAGCAAGTCGTAGCGTGTTTGCTGATGCCGATGACGGCAAATAGACAATGAGGATTTAACTTCGCGTGGGAGCGGTGACTGAGTCACGTTCTCTTTGGCGTTGATCATTCGTCGCGGTTCAAAACGCGTCGTCTAGCCGAAGCTCGAGTCCTCTTTTCAGGAATCAAGATGACGGAAGTTGAGTCGTTCCCACATCCCGCGTGATCTAGACCGTTCGATTGGATTCGTCCAATTGTCAAAGCGGCAATCATCTCGTGGATGGGCAGCGACGATGACTATACGCCTTCTGATCCGACTCGCGACATTTGGGTGAAATGCCTGGTGCGGTTTTCAATCACATCAGCCAGTAGAGAGTAGATCGCCAAACTTCAAAGACATGGACGTGGTGCCGCCGATTGCAGTTTCAATTGACGCATCAACCTCGACGGCCCTTTGACAAACGTTGTCCGGACAAAATCATGCAACGCTCAACATTGCTGACAATCTCTGCAACCGTTGTGCTATTCACTTGGTTTGCGTTCGTGGCGTTTGGCTTCGTGAACGTTCGGCTTCGTTCAAGCGAATTGGCCCGCGATTTACACATGGAGGATCGCCGATTTCACATCCTCGACGGACCTCTGATTCCGCCGACAACAGTGAACGGCGAGGAGCGTTTACTTGTCGTTGGCGAATCAACTGAGAACTATCTCCTGTGTAGTGTGTCTCGAAACCGTCGATTTGACGACTCCCGTGGACAATGGAAGGTTGATTGCGTTTACCGCCCTGACATCGAACCCAAATTTCCTCGGCTCCCAATCTGGATGCCAATCGATCATTTCCCCACCACCGAAGATATCGCTAGATTCCGCGTCGCTTCGCAGGAGCATCCGTGGGTAAGATGGGACACACCTAACGGAACCGACCCAATCACGACGGAAGGCGATCTACCAGAGTAATATGCTTTCAGTTACGGCAGTACTGCCTTCGGCGACTTCTGTCGCTTCCACCACGATCTTTTTACCCGGCCATCACTGGTACTACCCGAAATAGAATGCGAATCAACCCGTGTTCAGTGCGCTCACAACCTCGAACGCCCGAAGTCGCAACGGATTCTGGTCTACCAGCGCTTCGCAGAAGGCGTGGTACTGGTCCTGGTTAACCTTCTTGCTCACATGCATCAACTTGATCGGCGTGCCAGTAGTTCTCTTCGTTGGAATGTGCCTCGGTGGAAATGGGCATGGCAGCGTTACTTGGGTAGTCTGATACCTCGGCCTGCTCTACTGGTTTATTGCAATCACCACTATGTTCGCGAGTGCGGCACTTGGTGCATACTCAGCTGTCAAGCTGAAGCGACTTCCTTGGTGGGTTCTTGTTGAATTGTTGCTGGTTGCACTTCCTTCTGCCTACTTCATCTACGAAATGCGATACTAGCGTCGTCCGCCGCAAGAAGCGGAACAACTAGCCGGTGAGGAATCGCATTCGCGTGGACGTAACGTTTGCCACGCCTATCCCATTGGAATCACGGGGTGAGATGCGAACGTTTAGTCGAAGCTGAAGTTCTCTGTTCAAGATGCCCGGTGCAGTAAGCCGAGCGGCCACCCGCATTCTCCCTTGAACTTTGCGTCGAACTTGTTTTCGCAGACGCAGTTGTTGGTTCGTTCCAAGTGCAGCGATTCAGTGGCTGGACTTGTGCTGGGCCCCTGGTTGTGCTGTATTGGCCGTGGATGGCACTGACGAAGGTTCATGGCCGGTCGGTTTTGATGAAAGAAATTGCCGTCACGTCATACTATCCCCCTTCGCCCTCCTGAAGGCGTTTGAAGTCGCTCGGTCGTTTCACTTCCCTGGTTCATGCGTTACCCACTGTCGTAGTAAGTCAGCCCATGCTTAAGGCGGATGCCCTGAGCTGACAATGACGTGTAGCTGACCTCGATCACTCGCATCGCACAGGCGGCATTTCATCGGAACAGTCAGTGGCTTCGTTTGCGGTACATGGCCACTGCCCAACCAGGAGGTCCAACCCAGAGCGAGCCACACCAACCATTTCACCTCTTCGACCTTCACCTTGCTGCCCGCACTCATCCAGCCGTAGTGGCGGATCTTTATCAAGTCCGTCGGCATCACGTGCTGCAACAAGTTGTGCACGAGACCTTCGTCTGCAACAGTCTTGTTCTGAAACTCGTTTCCCTTACGACAAATCCGGCAAGTCCACTGTCAACTTCTTGTGGGAAATTTCAGGCTTACCGATCATCTTCGCAGCCTTCTTCCCCACGGTGGTCACCTCTCCGCAGTTACTTCGGGTTGCCTGGTGTATGGCCTCGTACTGCCTTACTTCAGAGTTACTTTTGGTATACTGACTCCTCGAAAGAAACCAGAACTAGGTAGAGGGGACTCGCTTCTAAAAGAAAGTGACACCCCGCGAAATCACGCCGTTTTTGGGCGTAGTGCACACGAAGCAGGTGTGTCTCGGCGTTCCGCCAAAGATGTCCACAAATAGGGAGACCTTATGACTTGGCAATTGATGGCATTGATCGTCGGCACGCTCACTCTAGTTCCCTACACGGTGAACGCGAGTGAGCCGACACCGAAGATAGCTGCCCAACCAGAATTCAATCAGGTGCACGTCAAGATCATCATGCCCACCGAACCGGCGGATCACCACAAGAACCGCCCCGTTGTCGAGTCTTGGATCGCTGAAGACATGAAGATACTCGGGCAGGCCAAATTCACCGCCGTGACAGGGTGGGTGCGACTCGATCTTTCCCCCTTAGGTGCAACGGACGTATGGGGTGGGACACTCGGCGATAGACACCATTGCCCCGTGGGCGCGGATATTCCAGAGCGGTCTGAGGACCGCATGAAGGTACACCTCAGCGGATGGAGCCCCGGCGGTGCATGCGTGACTGTTTCACTGAAGAATGAACCGGGTAGCCGCGTGGTTGCGGCTGTCAAGCAGTATGAGAACACGTACAAGACGTTTAAGGGAATGCCCTACGTGGCCGTTCTCATCGGTCCACCTGTTGAAAAACCTTCCGCTGAGACGATCCGCAAGAACTAGTTTCCGCTTTCCGACCACAAACCGATCGATGCAGGCAACTCCGGTGCCTCCATAGATCGAAATTCGTTCGCCTCACTGATTACGTTTCGTGCATCGCAAAATCATTCTCGCTGTTCTTGTCCTGCAAATTTTCGCATCATGGCACACTGCCGCATCATGCGATGAGGCTCAAGCCATTGCCGGCCCATCAAAAGCTTCGATCTACTTGCACTTACTCGGAACCAACAGAGCGAAAAATCACGATCCTGATGACTGGCGACCAGATCCAGATGACCAACGGCTACCGAGGTGGTCATGCGTTTCGACGCTGCTGGTACACAACAATCGTAAGTTCTATCTCCGTGCTCCTGGTAACAGAGACCCGTACGTCAAGCTAAATGGCCTCGCGGTGCTTGATCAATCCGGTATCGCGAGCGTTGAGATCGAGTATGAACTAGATGACTCAAACATGACGTACATCGAAACCGAAACGTTCAAGGTAAAACTCGACCATTTCATCTACTTGGCCGACGGCATCTATTGGCGGGCGATACTTTCACGTAACGACGATGCTTACGAAGCGTTTGACTTGGCACAAAAAAACCAGCGTTTGAACTCGAAAAGCGATCGCAAACCGTGTCCCCCGTGACGTTGTCCGGCATGCATTCTCGCTCAGCTCATTTCCATCATCCTAACAGCCAACTATGTGATCGAGCGATGCCCGACTCGCATGACAACACAGATGCAAGTCCACACGAGCAACCTCATCCAAAAAAATTAAAGCAAATAAAAAGCTGCTGGTCTTTTCGACTGCGGGCGCTGCAATCGGAGTTTCAGCTATGTTGGCTGGCAACACGGCCTACGAATCCCCGGCGGTGCGATCGGTGGAATCATCGGTGGCGCAACGGGAGAAGGCATTGGCCATCTCGTTGGAAAGGTAGTTCTCGGAAACGACGCCACGAAATCGTCCAAACTTGATCACGCTCAGTTGCCGGAAAAAGAGATCGAGTTCCCATATGCGAAACGCATTCTTTTGTAATTTGCTATCTTCTGGCTCGTTGTATTTTTCGTGATTCTTCCGATCGTGGCGTTGATCGACTACCGAACCTGATCACAATCCGACACAGGCAGCGAAAGCCCAATCGTGGAGGACCATCGGTTAGAACTGGTGTTTTGACCTGACGTGTTTGCAGCGGAACATCAATCGCGCGGCCGCGTTAAACGGTACCGTCATCGCAATGAATTGATTCCGCGTATTGGAACTTGACTCGATGCATGTGCTCACCGAAGTTATTGCTCCGCATGGGTGGTTCGCTCTGACGTGTTGCGTCTTCGGGACATCACTCGCATCGCACCGTTGGGGTGGTCGCGGGTTTGTATTCTCTGTGCTCCTACATGGCTTTGCTTATGCAATTGTTGACCAACGCTGGATTCGTCCTGAAGTCGATGCCCCTGGCTGGAGCGGAGCTCCTGATCAAGACGCGGTCTTCTATCTGGGCGTCGCAGTTCGAATCGCGGTTCTATTCGTCATTCTGGTCGCCACCTTTTTCGCAACTAAGTTCTTCGGCCTGCGACTTGGCAACGGAAGAACGAGGTGACAATGGCATTCGCCCACTTGCAACGTGCGATCGCCATTGCACGCAACGAAGGACGAGTGATCAGCTTTTGCCGTAATCATGTTGCCAATGATTGCCTTCGGTAGCGGTTTCCCTCGGTCCGCTGATATGCTGTGGGGATATCTTACCGGGTCGTTCGAACTCCGATCGGCGAATAACAATTCCTCTGAACCGGGGGAAAGCGGCTTTCGCAAAGGCGTTGTTTCCTTCGACATCATACGCTGTCTTCGCTTCATCCACTTTCAGCTTTTCGCTGGTGTTCTGCCACAGATCAATGATTGTCAACGCTATCCGAATCATTGCGTCCTTCAGCGTTGCGACATGTGTTGCTATCACGATCTACTGTTGTGCTAACGGCATTCGTTCCATCGATGACTTTCGCAACTATCGAGTAATGCGATCGGTTTCTAGTCCTGTCGTTGAGGCTCTCGCAGATGGATTACTTGCTGTTGGCTCGACGAGGCAACAATTGCTCGAGATCGATACGCCATCATGGACGGAAGACTACGGCCGGTGCAAGATTCATGGATTTACACCCGAACGCGACTACGATCGTCAAACCGTCGTGACGGTCGATGATCGTGTTGTTTCGGCACACGTCGGCAGTTGCACTTGGCAATGGTCGTTTTTCGATGAGATGCCGGAGGATGTCGCCGAATCGGTTGGCTCGGTCCGCGGATTGCGATATGCAATCGAGCTGGTCCCTGAGCACGCTGGTATACTGCAACCGATACTTGATGCGGAGCTGAAATCACTCGGCGTGCAATCTGCCGCATCCGCCCAAGAATCAGAACCATGACATACAGAAGAGCACGGCTCGCGACCTTTTCGCAATGGATGGTCAACCATCGTGCCGCGTGACTTCCGCTGCTCTGCCAATAAGGATGTTTTTCTCAACCCCGGTGCGATAGTCATGGACAAAACTCACGACAGACGCTTCTTCGCGTTCCTTGGCTTTCTCTTTTTTCTGTTCTTCCTTGGGTTCCTCGGGTCAAACACGTATGGTCACTTTGCGTTCCTCGCAGCACCCGCCGCATTGGCATCGCTCGCTGCACTGGTCTTCATCCCGAGAAACGCAGATCAAGTTCCCGTCCAGCACCGTCTCGATACCGTCGCTGATATCTTTCGTGCACTGATTGGCAAGATCTAGCGTGTCATCGCGGACGTGCAACTTACTACTGACCGAATTCAGAGCTTCCGGGCGTTCCACGAAACAAACGAGACGACTGGTGTCTCGGGCTCTCGTCTGCTTGTACGTCGTTTGCACGCCCCTGTAATGGTGGTCATTTGTTGGTTGAACTAGTTTCAGTCTCAACAATACGAGGGAACGACATGTCGCGACTAGGAACCCACTTCTATCGCCTACCCACCGTCCCCACGTCTTCCGCGTTTTCCGTGACCGTATCGCTGACGATTGGATGCGTGAGACCAATTCCTCAACCCGAGTATCCAACGCATCAAATGATGGGTACCGGACATCAGATGATGGGTACCGGCGATGTTCAGTTTTTCCCAGTCGGAACTGAATTCAAGCTATCACCTGAAGAGGCTAGACTTCAGGCAGTACACGCTGAAAAGGAAATTGTGATCAGACTCTGCCGCCACTACACAGCATGCCGAGCTCATCCATCCGTACATGCCTGTCCCGTAGCTATGACAGCGGCAACCGAAATGTTGCTTTACAATACAGAGCAGTTTCCGACAAGATTCCGTGCGAGCACGGCGAACCAGCGGTCACAACGGAACGACGACGGCCGCCAAATTGATGATGGCTAGTGATGCATTGTCGCTCGCGGGATCGTAACGTTCTCCGACCAATAGAGATGTTGCAATGAAATCACTGCTCGCATTTTTCTTGTTGCTGTGCCCCACGGTAATCGTTGCCGAAGAGCGTCCACGTGACCTGAAGGGCATCGAGGCAGCTTTGAAAGCATCACCAGATGACCCGATGCTTCGTTACGGCAAATGCCGAGCGTTATTCGCCGACGGAAAGGAACAGGAAGCGATTGACCACGCATCCATCACCATGGCAAAGTTCATCAAAGCAGAAAAGGACCTTGCCTGGATCGGACTCGGATCAATCGAGACAAAACAGCACCGCATCGACGTACATTTCAACATGGGACCGAAAGAGAGGGCTGAACGCAAAGACGGCATCGTCCGTCCATACAGTTTCCGCGTGTGGGAGAAGGGCGATAACCCCGACCTCGTCCATGTACTTGACTTTGAGCTGGGATACTCCAACGGCAAGGTTGCAACGGCGGCAATCGGGGAGATGACCAGCCAAGGCCACGGGAACTATGGAATCATTGATCCCCAAAGTGATTTCGCTGCAGTAAAAAAGGAAGTGCTTGAAATACTGAGCAGATAGACGGCGAACAATTGGTTGGAACCGAGCGTCACGATCGTTTTTCGTGGAGATCCGATCGATGAAGCAATGATGCGAGTCGGTCCGCCCCAGAGCTGAAAATCTACCCCGCGGATCCGGTGATCCAGAATGCCACGGAATTAGAAAGGTGCTCGAACTCATGATTGTCCCGTGAATGACCTTGGCAAGCTGTTCTTACGAGAACAACGCATCGACAAGGTGTCCGTGTCCATTGCATGCTTTGCCGCTGCATTGGTCTTGCTAATGTCGCGGTGTTTAGCTTCTGCTTGGCGTCCCGTGGTTCCACGTTCGTCTCGGATCTTTACCAGCAATGGACCAGATGATTTCCGTTCGTCGCAACGCTCGTTGTGTTGACACCGATCGTTTTCGCCAAGAACTACAAGCACCTCACGCTGGTTGCTGGATCGGCTCTCGTGCTTATTTCGCTGACGAAACTAAACACGTTTCTAGTGATCATCGTGTGCTGGGGTGACTGGGGGCCGATGTGAGTCGCTCCGCGTCAGGCGATCGGACCGGCCGTCCAATCAGGATACGACATCGCGTGGACGCGGCGATTGAGTCGCCTTCGGCTCCGGGCTGCTTCGCCGGTCGTGGGGTGAGCCCCGATTGCCTGGCCGACGCTCAAGTCACCTGTTCAAGACGCCCGAGGATGACATCCCAAGCACCTGAAAGCCCGCAGAGTTCAGACCGCAGCAAAACGATGTCGATCTCAATGCCAGCCATCCGCCGGCGAACGAAGAAGACGCCCCACTCCGCCGACTGCACAGGGCAAACGCGGACAATCCGCGACACGAAAAAAGCCGATTGAAGAAAACCCCGCAAATAACTGGGTGTGTCTTCAATCGGCTCTTAGTGTCTTGCCAATAAGCTACCCCGCTAGGACTCGAACCTAGAATGGCTGGACCAAAACCAGCTGTGTTGCCAATTACACCACGGGGTAGTGGGTGCGACTGAGCGGGAAGTTTAGCACGCGTTGCTTGGTTGCTAAAGAGGAGTCTGGCCGATTCCAGCGGGTTCGCTGCGGAATTTTTTTCGGTCGTTCGAACGCACCGATTTTGCCGAGTTTCTCTTGAATTCCACGCTCGATTTGCCCCTCTCAGAACGGATGGAAGACTCCAAATGTGATCCCGTGTGCCAACAAATCGTTGTACGTTCCCGTGGCGTCCGGTCGACGACTGCCTTCGAATCCCCCGATCGTCAGATCGCTTTTGTTCAGCAGGGGGTCGATCTGCTCAGCTGCCCTCAGCACGCGACTGAGATACAAAAATTGGTATCCGATCGTGACGTCCCAGTCGTTCCAGAAGTGCCGCGTCACCGACAACTGAATTTCCGGAGCCACCGACAACGCGTCGAATTCTCTGACCCCTGAATTGGTGGATCGAACCAACAAACCTGTGTCCGATCTGCTGGTGATGACACCGCCCCCAGCTTGCGGTTCGGTACTGACGGATGCTCCAGATGCCGCCACGCTGCTGTGCGTGACTCCGATTCCTAACTGCACGGCGGTGTTGAACGACCAGACGGGGCCGGACGTGGTTGAACGGATCCCCATGGTTGCACCGTGGAAACGGTTTTCGACGGAGAAGCTATCGGTCTGTTCCAACAACGAACCGGCTTGCATGCCTCCGCCGTCAACAAGTGCCCTGCGTTCGTCATGGATGGTCAAACTGTCGTCGAGTTGCAAGAAGCGGTAGCCAACAAACGATTCCATTTGTCGCCCACGCGAATTGATCAACAGAGCTCGCACCAAGGCGTCGGCCCCGCCAAATTCGGTCGACGAATCGACGGAAATGCTGCCTCGCAAATGATTGTTGAAATGAATCAAATCCGCGGCCTCACCGTTATCAGTGCCACCGGGTGTGACGTCGACGTAGGGCCGAGCCAAGATGGAATATTGCGAACCGTCAGCGAAGAATCGACTGGAAACATCCTCCGAGAAAAGAATCGATCCTGAAATCGCCAGCCCCGTGTCACCGAGATAGCGACCGATTTCAAACCGTCCGGCATTGCGACCATCGTCGTCCAGCATTCCACCGTACAACGTTCGGGTACCAACCTGTCCGATCTCGCCGGCGTCATCTCGAGCGGTTCCGGCGCGAGCGGTGGTCACCAACGACGGTGCATTTTGTCCGTCCACGAAAAGATGCATGTAGTCCGCTCGGATCCAAAGATCGTGCAGCGGATCAGACAGGGCGTAGGCGAGAACGCGCACGCGGGCGTCAATTCGTTCATCGCAAGCACCGACGCATCCACCGCCGCATTCATCGCAGGTGGCCGCGTGGCCGTATGAGTCGCCTTCCATCAAAATGCTCTCGCCTTCGATGTACGACTCGCCCATTTCGCCAACATAGTTTCCTTGTTCGTCCATCCACTCGCCATCAACGACGACTCCATCGATCATTTCTCCATCGACCGAGTGTGGCACAAAACGATTCATCGGGGCTTGCGCAGTCCGCGCGGGCACCGACAAGGTTCCTGGCAATGGTTGACCGACTCGCACCGGGGCAGGTTGTGAGCCGTAGTAGTATTCGCCTTCTTGCAGTTCGCTGCTGATTGGATTCCCATCCGCGTCCAAGATTTCGACACTGGTCACTTCACCAGGCGTTTCAAAGTGCGGCAAACCATCGGTGCCAGGAACGACGACGCGACCATCGGCGGGCAACTTCACGCGAGAAGATCGGACGCCACTCGCGTCGATGTGCTGGACCTGGGTGACTGTCAGATTTCCATCGTCTTCGTGTGAATCGTCAAACGCGGCATGCTTTGGTTTGGTCAGCTGACGCTTCACTGGAATCCGTCGCAGCGAACTTGCCGACGATGAAGATGCCTTTGCGGGCACGCTTGCCTGGGGCGTCTGCTGGACCGGAACGGTTTTGCCTTTGATCTCCGCCTCCGACTTCATTCCGAATCGAATGGGAAACGGGAAGAAGTTGGACTTCGATTTCTCGGTGGTTTCCTGAGCCCGACTGATGCTTGGTGACATCGCGAAAGGGATGGCCATGCATGCGCACAGCAACATGCTTCCGGGTCCAAATCGTCGTCGAATCGTGTGGTCGTTCATGTGCTATCCAGCCTTCCGAGGCTCCGAGTGGAACCGTGAATTGCGAAGCGATTGCGTAGCGTCAACGGCAATCGCTGGTGCGTCGGCTTTCGGGGTAGCAAACTTGAGCAGAAAAGATCAAGTCGGAAAGAAAATCGCGTGCGTGAGTTTCACGTGAGAAGGATGCAAAAGCACAGCATCTCAGCAACGAGACATCGAACGGAACGCAGCAAATTCGTCGCTATGGACGAAGCAGACGATCGCGAACTTCACCCGGCGGCAGCAGGTCCAACACTTCCTTTTGATCCGCCGAGGCCTCTTGGTAGGCCTGTTGCAACGTTTTCAACTCGGCATCCGGCCGACCACGACGTCGCAACGCTTCCTCGGCCCAATCACGGATCACCATTGATCGGAACCACGCGTTGGCCGAAACCGTTCGCAGCAACTCCAAATCATCCTGTGGCAGCATGATTTCGATTTTGTGCAACTCACTTAGCGACAACGGTGGTGATTCAGGGCCACGTCGTCTGTCTCTCGAATTATGACGTCGTCGCGAATCACCAACGATCGAATGCGCGATGAAATGATAGGCGGTCAACTCATCGGTCTCGCCACGGCCGTAGCGACGGAACCATTCCATCATTCTCATGGCGGCGGGTTCTTCGTCCTCAACACGTTCTTCAACGATTTGCCGCATGGTGAAAGCGATCCGCTCGATCGTTTCATCACTCAATCCCTTCGCCGTCACTCGCCCGATGACGTTCATCGTTTCACGAACGCCCTCTTCAATTGCCAGCCGCCGCGATTCGCCGGTTTGACTTTCGATCGACGCGAGCGTGTCGCGGCTGAGTTGTTCCTTCCAACGCGAATAGGCTCGCATTGTCGCCAACAGTTTCTGCGAGTCCTCGGTTTCAGCCACTCGTTTGGCTCGTTTGCGAGTTGTCTCGCGTGCTTGAGGCGACAAGTTATTGAACGTGTCCCAGCGACGGTACGCGGTTGCACGCTGTTCGTCGTCCAGTTCCGAAATGGCGTCGAGCAATTCGTCGGTCCCACCGTACTGGTCGACCAAACGCTCCAAATCTTCCGTTGCCGAACGACTGGCGAGAGTCATCCAATCGGGTGACTGCTCGAGTTCTCGAATCAGATCCAAGTCGTCGGTACTGGCATAAGCTTGGTGGTCAATCGCGATTGGAAGGTCGGCGAGTTGTTGCTCGCGAGCCATCGCTTGCCAACGCCACGTCACCAACGCGGAGACAATCAAAGCGAGAACACCGAAGACCCCCACGCGTCGCAGCCATTTTCGTCTGCGTTGTTGGGGCAGGGCATCCAGGCTGACGCTGCCATTGACGGATGCGGCCGGTTCGGTCCCCATCGAGGCACGCGTGAGATCACGGACCACCATTTCCAACGTCGTTTGAACCGAACGCTCATCGGCGACGGGTGTCGGAAGCACGTCCAACATATCCCACCCTCGTTGCAGCCCCTGCAAACGAAGGCGTAGCGACTCTTCATCAATCAAACGATCTTCGAGCTCAGCTCGTTCTTTGCCTGACAGCTCACCATCCAGATACGCCACCAGTTGCTCATCATCACGATCGACTGGCATCTCGCGCAGCGTCACATTGTCGGGATCAAAGCCCTGATCGGATCGCGATTGTTTTTCGGTTGGGATTGCCATCGAAAGGGTTCTGTCACCCGATGCTTGACCGGTGTCGTTGGAATTTGAATTGGATGGATTGGATTTGTTGTCAAGCGAACGTTTCGGATCATTCATGATGGATCCTCCTCGACAACTTCACCGGTGGGCTGTTTGGAATTGTGGTCGATTTTGATCGACGGCAACGACATCGCTGGGTCGAACGTTCCGCCGAGTTGTCCGGATTCGATGTACGGCGTCAAAGCCTCTTTCAAACTGACACGGGCACGGCTGAGCAGCGACTTCACGGCCTTGGTGCTGAGCCCCATCGTTTCCGCGATTTCGACGTAGCTCATGTTTTCAAACCGAGACAGGATCAGCGCCATCCGCTGACGCTCGTTCAACGACGCGACCGCCGAACGAACGATCGACGCTCGTTCGTCGCCCTCGACTTGGCGTGTCGGCATCAATCCACTGCTATCGACCGCGGTCACCGCCAAAAACGGAGCATCGTCCGAGTCATCCGCGCCGCGTTGCGAATCCACTTCGCTGGTTTCATGTCGTCGCGATGCGGTTCGTTTTGAATTGCGTGCAACGTTGCCCGCGATCGTGAACAACCAAGTCGAGAACTTAGCGCCAGGCGTGTAACTTTGGCGAGCCCGATAGACACGCAAAAATGTTTCTTGAGCCAAGTCCTCAGCCAGTCCTCCTCGCGGTGCCAAATGTTGCATCAATCGAACCAATCTTGCTTGGTAACGACGAACCAATTCCTCAAACGCGCCCGCATCGTCCTCTTTTACGCGCAGCATCAACCGCACATCGGGATCAGATTGCGTGTAACGCAAGACGGTGGATTGGGTCGGCGATGTCAGGGCACTGAAGGGGAGGAAAAAGGGTAGGGTGGGTCAGCAAAACAAAAGTGTGTTCCGGTTCGGCAGGAAACCAATTTTCAGCATAACGGAACACGAACGCGAATTTGTCGGCAAAGGAATTTTGCCGACCGCAGGAATGACTGAATCAGCCACCGCCGGCCGCGACATGTTGCAAGATGCCGTAAATCTCGATCACGTTGTCATCCGCGTCAAAGACCGGATTCCCTCGCGTGAACAGCTTTCGATATTTGCCTTGGTCGTCACGATAGCGAAACTTCAACTGATACGAAGTCCCTTGGGTCACGCTGCGTTCGATGGCTATCTGAAGCGATTCGCGATCGTCGGGGTGAATCGACGCGACGAATTCGTTGTAATTCGGGGACCCGCGACGAACATCTCGCCCGGTCACCCGAAAAGCTTCTTCTGACCAATGGATCGCTTGCGATTGCAAGGTGAACGACCAACTACCTAACCCCGCCAAACGCTGAAGGTCTCGCAACCGCCGGCGTGAATATTCCAAATCATGCTCGGCGGCTTTGCGAGCAGAAATGTCACGAACGGTCGACAACAGCATCTCTTCGCCGGCCAATTGAACCGTCCGAGAGCTGATCAGAACATCAATCAAGCCTTTGACTTCGCTTCGATCCACCGGGTGATCGTCGCAGATCGGGTTTTCCAACTTGGTTTGCTTGGGAACGAACTGGGTTTCGAAGTTGTCGATCTGACCTTCGCGGGCCAGTTGATCAATGAACTTTTCACGAGCCATCGGGCACGCCCAAATCGTCAGCGACGTCATCTTTTCGCCGACCACTTCTTCCTTTTCGTAGCCCAACAGTTCCAAGCACGCCGTGTTGGCTTCCATCACCACGCCGTCGGACCACCGAATCAGCAGACCGGCATCGGGCGAATGAGTGAACAAGGTCGAGTACTTCGCTTGGCTCTCACGAACCCGTTCTCGGCGATCACGTTGCTTGCGAACCCGTGCCGCCGCTTCGCTGTTGGATTGCCCGGCGGACTCGTACAACACCAACGCTAAATCCAAGTCACCTTGAGCGGTGGCGGTGCGAGCGAATTCCAGTTGAGTGCTGCGTAGCGTGTCGATCGCTCGTCGGTTGTCCGGCCAAATCTCGATCGCTTCACGAAGCAGGGCATCGACGGCCGCGAAACGCTCGTAGCGATCGGCTCGCAAACCAGACGAGCCCTTTTCCTTGTTGGGATCTTCAACCGCATCCAGTTCGTCCAGTTCAGCCAAACGACGTTTCGCGCGACGCACCAATCGATCACTGGCTTCGTGCGAACGGTGCCCCTCGATCGCTTCGATCAATTCCTCCACCGAAGTGAATCGGTCGAGCGGCTCGGTCGCCATCGCCTTGTGTGCGATTTGAATCAGTTCCAACTCGGTGTCGCCGAGGTTCTCTGGAATGGGTTCGATCTTGTTGTTCGCCGCCGCGCGAATGCAAGCCAGCAGGCTCTTGCCGTGGTGTGGCGGGAAACCCGTGACCACACGAAAGAGGATCGCGCCGAGCAGATAGATGTCGGTGGCGTAGGTGATGCCAAACAGATCACCCGCTGCCAGTTCCGGTGCCATGTAGGCCGGTGTGCCACCAATCGCGTGATGCGAATCGGTGCTGGGCACCGCGGACGATGGCGTCAGCGAGGACTTGCTGAGCGCCAGCCCCCAGTCGGCCACCAAGACTTCGCCGAAGCGACCAAGCATCACGTTCTCGGGCTTCAAATCGCGATGGACGAGTCCTCGCGAATGGGCGTAACGAATCGCATCGGCAACTCGCAGCAAGATGTTGAGGTTTTTTTCCAAAGAAAGCGTATCTATTTGCTGGTCCCAACTCGCTCCATCGACACGCTTCATCGAATAGAACAGCTGACCTTCGTCATCAATGCACAGATCATGCAGGGCGATCACGTTGGGGTGATCCAACGCACCAATCACGCGGGCCTCTGCCAAGAACCTTCCTCGCGAAGAAGCGTCGGTCGCCAGTTCACGCCGGAGCACCTTGATAGCAACCTCGCGATCGATTGCGCGTTGGTGAGCTTGATAGACGATCCCGGTACCACCACTTCCCAGCGTTCCGATCAATCGATACTCGACATCCTTCAACGACACGCAGTCAGCCTTGGTCGGGTCCGAGCTCAACATCGCAATCCGACGAGGCGGCAAGAAGCCTTCGCAACTTGCAAGCGCCGACTGGCCATCGATCGGATCGTTCGACAAGAGATTCCCACCAGCCGGCGAGGATCCTTCGACAGGTCCGACGCTGCCGGAGACCTCGATGGTTTCTGACAACTCATCCTCAGAATCATCAGCACCGGTCGACTGCAGTGGCGTCAGGAGATGCGGATTCCGAGCCCAGCTAGGATGCTGCAACACACCCGCGGTCGAACCACCGTTTGCGATTGCATCGAGGGAAAGCGTGAGGGTCTGCGAGTCGGCAGGCATCTCTGCCAAACGGTTTGCCAGAGCGGCGTCGACTTCAATTGTTTCAATCAGGCTGGACATCAACACGTCCGAAGGGGGCATCACCCGCGAAAACTCCGGCCACGTTGCCGATCATTCGCGCACATGATTTTAGACGGCGGGGTACCGCCCACGTAGGCCCAAGAGCAGAATTCACCCAGGCATCCTCCGGAAATCAGCCGATCGAGCCCGATAAGTTTGCCTGGACGCTTCGACCGCTCGGGGGAGCACGATCCCACGCCACATTCATCCACCCAGTACGTTGGGCTTCCAAGCCCGACGAAGCCAAACGCTCCTATTCAAATTCCCCTAGCTCCATCGCCCCGCTTCGAGGTCGTGCCGCTTTGCTTCCCCCACCCTTTGGAATCGATCCACGAAGCAGGTCGGCAGGAATGATCGGGTAGAAGAACCTCACGTAGGCGAGCCTCTCTGAGAGTCGCAAATGACAGCGTCTCGGAGAGACGCCGCTACGTGATCAAGCCCAACGACTCCCGCTCACGTGCTTAGGGTCGCCCCGCTTCGCGGTCGAGGAGGGTTGCGGGCTGGATTCAGTGCTGAGCCCTCCTCTCGCTTCGCTCGACCCTCCCATGGGGAGGGTGAAGGCAATCAACTTGCAAGACAACAACTTAGAAGCTGCACGGCTTTCTTTGGAGAGCGGAGATTGGTTGCGTTGCTGTGCTTGTCGGGCTTGGAAGCCCAACCTACGGAATCTAGCGGTCCACCACCTTCGAGAACGGGACGGGGGCACAAAAAAACCGACGTGGTGACAGACTTGAATCTGCGACACCACGCCGGCCAGGTGAATACTCGATAGCTAACAGGCTGTTGATTTAGTCGCATACCGAATGACAATCATTAGCCGTTGGGCGTTAGCCCCGGTTGGCCTCTAATCAACCGCCGCTAACGCGGTGCGGCTCAATAAATCAACAGCCTGCTAAGCGTCTTCCGCTCAGCCGAATGCAATCAGCCCGCGACGCGAAGCTGAGGGCGATTGACGCCGCCGAGCAAGCCGCGAATGCGTTCGAACTCCTCTGCGTCGCTGAAGTGAATGGTGATCTTCCCGCGGCTGCGAGCCGAGGCTTTGATCTCGACCTTGGTGCCGAACACCATCCGCATCTCTTGCTGCATCGCTTCGATGTGCGGAGGAACGGGCTTGCGTTTCTGGCGAGAGACGTTGGTGACTTTCAACCCGGTGTCGCTGTCTTCTTCTGCACGCAGCAATTCAGCAACACCGGTCTCGGTTTTGCGAACGCTCCAACCTTCTTCCAAAATCTTCTTGGCCGTCGCGACCTGCACTTCGACTTCGCCGATCGGCAAGAGAGCTCGAGCGTGTCCGGCGGTCAATTCGCCGCTGGTGACCATCTCAACGATTGGCTGAGGCAGCTCCAACAAACGCATGAGGTTGGCAATCGTGCTTCGGTCGATGCTCAAGCGGCGAGCCAGGTCATCTTGTTTGCACTTGTGCTCATCGATGTAGCGTTTGAACGACATCGCTTTTTCGATCGCGTTCAAGTCCTTGCGTTGCAAGTTCTCGATGATCGCCAGCTCAGCGACCAAGCGATCGTCGGCTTCGCGAACTTCGGCGCGGATGGTTTTCAAACCCGCGTGGATGGTCGCACGCAAGCGACGTTCGCCGCTGATCAGTTGGTAGCGACCGTCAACGATGCGAACCAAGATCGGCTGCAACTGCTGATGGTTCTTGATCGATTCGGCCAGCGAAGCGATCTCGTCGGGATTGAATTCACGACGCGGCTGAAACGGGTTGGCTTCGACCGAATCAATCGGCAACTCGAGCGACTGAACGCCTGGTTTAGGAGCGTTGTTGGTTTCGCCGGGTGGAACGATGTCGTCCATGGGCTCACCCAACAATGCCGCCAAGCCTTTTCCAAGACGGCGGTCTTTGCCAGCGGGTGCTTTACTGGTGTTCGTTGGATTGGTTGTCGCGTTAGTCACGTTGCAGTACCTCCATGCACAGTTGGGTATAAGCGAACGCGCCGCGACTTCGCGGGGCGTACTGGAAAACGGTTTGGCCGTGGCTGGGGGCTTCGCACAACGCGACGTCCCGGGGCACGACACTTTCGAAAACGATGTCGCCAAAGAAGTCACGGACCTCTTCGTCGACTTCACGGGTCAATTCAAGAGATTCGTCGTACATCGTCAGCAGGATGCCGCCAAAGGTCAGACGACCATCGGTGGCGGTGATGACTTTCTTGATCGTTCCAATCAGTTGTGTGACGCCGACCATCGCGAAGTACTCGCACTGGATCGGAATCAACACTTCGGTGCTGGCAGTGAGCGCCGTTTCCGTCATGGCTCCCGCACTGGGCGGGCAATCGATCAAGATGTATTCGTACTCGCTCATCACGCTATCGAGATGCTTGCGGACCCGAGCGGTCGAACGATCGCCGGTTTCTGCAAGCACGTCTGCGTCATGGAAAGAACGACTACCGGGCAACAACCCAAGATGCGGCACATCGGTTTCGACGATCGAATCAGGAAGCGAGTCGGTTCCCGTCAATCCGTGATGTGCGGCGGGCGATTGGCCCAAAGCCGACGTGGCGTTGCATTGTGGGTCGATGTCGACCAACAAGGTTTTCTTGCCAGACATGGCCAGGGCGGCGGAAAGGTTGACCGATGTGGTGGTCTTCCCAACGCCTCCTTTCTGGTTCACGACTGACAAGATTTTCGCCACGTTGAATGCGTCCGAGATGGATGAATCACATTGCCGGCAAGTCCGTTTGCCGACCGACCAAGGAACTCCTTGGACAAGCGGGAAACTAGGTGAAACAAAGCTCGCGAAACAAGACTGGTTTCATAAGAAACCGGCCTTGACTTGTCAGGCGTGTTTCTGCGTGCGCGAGTTTCGTGTGAAATTGGGCGAGCGAGATAGCCTCAGGGAAGCTGAGTTTGGCCGTTGGCCAAAACGAGCGTGTGCTTTCCTCGTCCTGAGGCGTTGCCCCAGGCGAGGTTGAAAAAGGCCGTTGGCCATTGAGGGAAGCAAGGCTTCAATCGATCCTCGCTCACCGGGCTGTTGATTCAAACAGCCGCACCGCGTTAGCGGCGGTTAGTCAAAGGCCAACCGGGGCTTCCGCCGAATGGCACTTACTTTACAACTTCACCCTCGCCCCTGGGGAGGTCGTGCAGATTGTCGAGGTCGCGTTTCAGCGGAGTTCTGTATGATGCACCTCTCCCGAAACGAAGTTTGGGGGGAGCGACCGTAATGAATCTGGCAAGTGTCAGCGATCAAAAATCATAAAATTTTTGATTCCATGGCGTTCTCTGCGCAGCATCTTAACGGCGGGCTCTTGGGTAAAAGCTCGCTTTGATTAAACTTGCAAACTGGTACCGCGTGGCAACACGCGAGTACGTCGGGCAGCCGGTTGTCGGGCTTGTTTCGATGCCCGGCTGCCCCCTTTTCACTTCGCGTGGTGGTTGCCTGTGGCGGTGCGACCTCGATCGGGCTCGGCGAAAGGGACTCGCGGCGACGCTTGGGTGGATTAGCAACAGGATTGCACCTCGGCCATGGAGGCGTACTTCGTTGCGTCAAAGGTTTCTTCGTTGCGAACCATTTGATTGAGCGTCGAAAGCATCTTCCGCATGCAAGCGACCATCGCCACCTTGAAGGGCTTGCCTTGGCGGCGAAGCCGTTCGTAAAACGCCTTGGTCGCCGGGTCGTGTCTGCGTGCCGAATTAGCCGCCATGTACATCGCGTTGCGTACGTCTTGTCGTCCGCCGCGAATCGGACGCTTGCCATCCTTCCTGCCACTCTGGTTGGCAATCGGACTGACGCCAACAAGCTTGGCCACCTGCTTTCGGTTCAGCGTTCCCAATTCAGGCAACCGAGTGAGCAGCACGCTCGCGGTGACTTTGCCGACACCGGTGTGACTGAGCAGGATATCGACCTTGGGATCCTCTTTGGCAAGCTCCTTGAGAATCTCATGGAGGCGTTTTTCAACGCTTTTGAGCTGCTTTTGGATGTTTTCCAACATCTCTTCAAGGAACTTGATTGCCTCGGCGTCATGGGTGTGTTCCAACCGCATCCGCTCCTGGCCACGCATCTTCAGCAATGCCTCACGTCGATTGACCAAGGCGGTATGGTGCTTCTGCTGAGCAGTGCGAGGAGCCGTCAGATGAACTTTGACATCCTGACCGAATTGGCAGAGCACACCTGCATCGATCTGGTCCGTTTTCTCCAGCCGGCCCTGACCTTTGGCAAAGTCTCGGACCTGTCGCGCGTTGACCACCGCGACGTCGACCGAATTGTCGTGAGCGGCGTCCATCATCAGTAAGTGGTAACTTGCTGTCGATTCGCAAATGATCAAAGTGCGAGAGGCTGGATCAATGTGATCGAGCAAATGCTTGTGGATGTGATCGAGGTCATTGTTGATCGAGCCGGTGATCTTCCCGTGCGAGTCACACAGGTCGAGTTTGTCTTTGGCGACGTCGACGCCAATGACCCGCTGGTAGCCGGTTCTCGAAAGAGTTGCTTCGTTGACGCTGATGGTTGTTGCTTCGCGATTCATCTTTCAAATCCCTGCCTAGTAAATGCGGTCTGGCTAAGAAGCCGACCTGGCGACCGTTCGGGTAAAAGAACTCGCTTGCGACCAAGCTCCCCCTCGTACTGGCGAACGCCGAATAAAGGGTCGAAAGCGATCTGCAAGCGAGCAACCATTTCGGCAGAGCGACTGCCCAATGGTCGTCACAGCGAATCGACTGACAAACAGTTAAAACTCAGCAACAGCGATATACTAGGTCGAGCGACGCCGTTCAGGCGTACGCGAGGGAGGGGGCCGAGCATGGAAAACGGCGCGGATTGCCCTCCCCCGGAAATCTCGCTGAACGCTCGCTTTCCGACCCCTCCCGCTGCACGGGCGGGGTTCTCAAGGCGTTACTGGCGATGCACGTAAAAATTCACAACCTCCTTGAGGGGGTGTGAAGTAAGTACCATTCGGCAAACGCCCATCGGCTAATTGTTGCCATCCGGCATACGATTCAATCAGCAGGCTGTCACCCCTCGGGTTGCCAAGCAACCGAAGAAACCGGATCACTCAGGTTGCCGGATCCAATGACGTTGCCGTTCCATCACGCTGGGAGCTGGCGGCATCGCTGGCATTTCGACTTCCGGGATTCGAAAGGAACGCGTCCGAGCTGACTCTTGAGAGGACGGCGAACGATGCAGATCCATCGTCGGCGGACGAAGAACTTGCTGCCGCGTATCCGGCCTCATTCGAGATTCAGGAATCGAACTGGCCAACTGAGCCGGAGTCGACTCCTCGTGAACAGCCGGACTGGATGCCAAATTTGCTGATGCGGTCGTCGCGGATTGAGCTGCGACTTGTTGCTCGCTTGGTGACGACGCGCCGTGAACGCGAGCCTCTGCTTTGCCGATCGGCGGCATCGACTGACGTGGCAACGGATTCGAAGGCGATCCCGACAACGCATTGAATCGTTGATCAGGGAAGTGGGGATTGCTCAGCGGAACCGCCAAATCGTTGTATGTCAGCGGCAATCGACCGTCCCGGCGTGGACGAGCCGGCTGGCGTGACGGAATTGTGTCCGGACCGGTTGCGGCAAAGGCGTCCGAACGCGAAGGAGCGGCAAAACCTTGGCTGGGCGGGTCCGGCAGATATTGATTGGGCCAACCGTTCGATGCAGAACGACCGGAAGGCAAATCCGATTGACCGGCCAGCGAAGGTTCCGTGTCCCAAGGCGGATTGAGCGGAGCCGACGTGGCAATCGCGAACGGTGCCGACGTCGGACCGGTTGCCAAAGCGTTGGGATCGGAAGACTCAGGATGAACCGCGTCGCGACGAAATGGAATCGCGGCGAGGAAGCCACCGACAACGATGATCGTGCCGAGGGTGAGATTTCGCATGAGAAGGACTCGAAGGCTGGGGGGGAAAAGAACATTCCAGCTTCGTCCATGAAATGGCACCGTCGATCGCTTCATGCGGGTGCCTATCGAGTTGATCGGCACCGGGAGTCGCTATAGACGCAACAATTTCTCTGCCGACGCACGACCGCTGCAAACGAAAAGGTCCCGGGCGAATAGCTTCATCGACCGGAATAAACGGGCGCCAAGCAACCTGCAGCTCGGTGGTCCCCCACCGAGAGCTGACTGTTTTTTCAGTGCTCGGTTCGCTGGAGACCCCAGCGAGCGACATTCTTACGAGCGACGGTTTTAGATCCGAATCAGGCGGCTTGGGGTGTCGCTTCGGGGGTCACTTCGCGAATCGCGTTTGCGAGCACTCGCAGGACCTCGCGTCGACGACGGACCGGACGAGCTGCCCATGCTCGATTCAGTACAACTTCGACGCCCAGGTAATGCACATCGTAAAAGTGCTTTCGCATCGCTTTCGTGAGCGAATCATTCGTCCCGCGGCCCGGATGATTTCGGCGGACACGAAGATCGGGCATCGCGAAATACAGCTCGTCGGATAGATCCAAGCACCAATCCAGCTCATCGGCACGCCCGGGATCGTAGAGCAACCCCACGTCGCCACGCTGCCATTGCCCCGACGCTGATCGAGCCGCGAAAGTGCGAATGGACAGATGAACGACATACGGGAATTCCAGCAGCATGCCGCTCACCCGGCGCCGGACCGCATCCCGGTACGGGGTGCGAATCTCCGACAAAATTGATTTTCGAATCTTCGCTGGCAACTTCCGAATCGCCGGTGCAAAAAGATTGCGGTGGTGGACCGATCGGCCGACATCCACCAAATCAGCCCGGAAGGGGTTTGCTATCAATTCGCACCCGGCGTGCTCAGCAATGATCCGAGAAGCAAAATGGGCGTCGCGATCGACCAGCGGCAATGACAGACGGGACGCCGGCGATGAGATGACCGCATCGACGCCTGCGAAGGTATTCCTCCACCCGGCATGTGCCAAAGGCTCGCGCAGTGATTCTGGGATCCGGTCGCCTCCGGAGTCGCAGGTCACTAAGAGAGCCATCTCTGTTCTCCCGGATTATTCCGCCGTCCAGTGGTGTGCCCGGCCGATCAACTGCTCCAAATCCGACCAATAATTCGGATAGGTCTTGCCGGTGCAGGCGGGGTTTTCGATCTCGATCCCGCCAAGTCGCAGCCCCGCCAACGAAAAGCTCATCGCCATTCGGTGGTCGTGGTAAGTATCCAAGCGTACCGGACTTTCGTCGCTGACAGCGGGTTCACTCAACGGATGAATCGTCATCCCGTCGTCATGTTCCTGGATCGTCGCCCCAAGCTTTCGAAGCTCGCTGGCCAGATCGCCAATCCGGTCAGTCTCTTTGAACCGATTGTGAGCGACGCCACGAACGCGCGTTGGCGAATTAGCGAACAACGCCACCATCGCCAACGTTTGAACCGTGTCGCTGATCGCATTCATGTCGACATCGACACCGCGAAGCTGGCCGCCGGGCAAATTCGTTGCGATCACGCGGATCGAATCTTCACCTTCTTCGATTTGGCAACCCATCATTTCCAAGACATCGACAAATGCGACGTCGCCCTGAGTTGCTGCTCGACTCAGCCCGTTCACGGTGACATCGCCGCCGGAGATTGCCGCGGCCGCCCAGAAATAACTGGCTGCCGAAGCATCGGGTTCAATTGACCAACCAATCGCGTCGTAGTCGCCAGAGATTTGAACCAGAACATCGTCCTGAGCAGCCGCCGGCCACTGCAATTCGACAGACGCACCAAAGACCTGCATCGCATCGGCGGTCATCTCAACGTAGGGACGCGAGACCAATTCGCCGACGACTCGGATCGTAACGGGCTGGTTCGAGCGACGACTGGCCAGCGGCGCGGCCATCATCAAACCGCTCAGATATTGACTGCTCACACTGCCGGCAACGCTCAGCTCATGCTTCGCCCACCCCGCCGTTTGAATATGAACGGGCGGACAACCGCCTTCGGAGACCGCTTCGATGCGACCATCAACGACTGGCGAAAGAGCGTCCACCAAATCTCCGATGGGACGCTCGTGCATGCGGGGGACACCCGACAGAACATAGTTGCCACCCAGAGCGGACAAAGCGGCGGTCAAAAACCGGACCGTCGTTCCGCTGTTAGCGATGTACAAATCGTACGGCGAGTCCGATTCCGGTGCGGACTGGACGCCGGTGACCACGAGGGTTCGTCCGGCATCATGCGACTCGATTTCGACACCAATCTTACGGAGCGAATCCGTCATGACATGGGTGTCTTCGCTGACCAAGGCACCTTCTAGCTGACTGGTGCCACGACCGAAGGCGGCCATCAACAGGGCTCGATTGGTCAGACTCTTGCTACCGGGAGGCCGAATAGAACCGCAGACTGGACCACCGGGAATGACTCGGACAGTGGCGATCGCGTCGGACGGTGATTCGGTGGTCGAGTTCATGAACCGGCTAGAGTCGGGTGTTCGGGTGAGGACGAAGTCCGGGGTGGATGCTGCCCGGGAATCCAAAGGGATCCAACAATCATGACCGCCAAGGTCACCGTGTGGATCAACCAAGTCGGTTCGCTGGTGGTCACGGTATGGGCCGTGATCACGCTCATCATAACCAATAATGCCAAAAAACGCCGTTCAGCACGACGGGCCGCAGCTCCCACGGACAATTTACTGACCATCAACATGATCAATGCGATCAAAGGCAATCCGATGGCACTGGTGGCGGTCGCCAAAAAAATCAACTGAGGCATCACTGGCATCCTGCGTGAAGCGGAACAAAAAGAAGAGACCGGTTGAGAGCGTTCCTTGCTCGCCGGGAACGCTCTTGTCACATGTTTGCCCCGGTTCGTGGAAGAGCGAACTTGAGCGGAACTTCAAAATTTTTGCCGGAAAATTCGGACCAACCGAAATAATCGACAAAAACTCCCCAAATTACCTCACCCGAAATCTGCTGGATTCCGATAGGGATGGTGGAGGGTTTTGTGTCCTGACGTTTTTGCAAACCGCTTGCCAATCGTCGAGCTCAAGCCCCGGGAAACGGACGCTGGAAGCAATTGTTTTCGCTCGCCCGCCTTCCCACCCGTCACAACCTCCCCCCTTTCACCTCTCCGAACCCACATGTCCGCTCGAAGAACCGCCTCCGCCGTTTTTTCGCTGATCTTGCTGGTCACGCTGGTGGTCCCATCAACCGGCTGCCGATTGTGCGCCGATTGCGAAATGGATGCCTACCCAGCCTATGGCGGTGCTTGGGAGAGAACCCTTCGCGAAACCGGCCGGGTCGGCAGTGTCTTTGATCCCGGTGGCGTGCGAGCAGCTGATATTGAGGCCCGGACGGATCCGGAAACCGCCGATCGCCGCATCCGATCGCAATCACGCTACGACAACGACAGTGCTACCGATTCGGGTGAAGATCGTCAAAAGAAGTCCGACGACGAGCAACGGAAGCTTGACGAAGAGACTCGCGACAACGACAAAACGCCGGAACAACAGAAAGCAGAGCTCGAGGAACTGGAAAAGCGTCTGGAGGGCCTGAATTTGCAAGATATCCGTTACGTCGAACCACGCGAAAACCAATCGGATTGGAATTAGCAAGCTTCGGCGGCTCCTAAAACAAAGCCCCTGCGCGTGAAATTCGATCCCCGCAAGCTCGTCGGCCCGTTCATGGCGTTGCTGCTGTTCGGCTTGGCCGTCCGGCTGCTAATCGGCGAAGCCCAAAAGGTGTCGTGGGATGACTTCGTCGCTGGCTTGACCGGCGTCCCCACCGCCTACCTGATCATCGCGACATTTCTGGTCGCTTTGAACTACGGGCTGCTGATCTGCTACGACATTTTGGCACTCCGATACGTTTGTCGGGCACTTCCACTGCGACGGGTGTCGTTGGTCGCGTTTCTTGGCTACGCCTTGGGAAACAACCTGGGCACGCTGCTCGCCGCCGCTCCGATCCGCTATCGGTTCTATCACCGTTGGGGCCTGACGCACCGGCAAATTGTTGCCCTGATGAGCGTTCTGGCGTTGACGTTCTGGTCGGGCGTCTGCGTGCTGGGCGGAGTCGTTTTGGTCCTGCACCCCATCGAACTGCCCGCTAAGTTTGACCTGCCCTTCGGTGTGCGAACGCTGGGCGCCATCCTGCTGTCGATTGCCGTTTTTTACGCTGTCATTTGCTTGGTGTGGCACAAACCATGGCCAATTGGAAAGCTGCATCTTCGCCCGCCAAGCCTGGGACTTGCGACCGCACAGGCCTCCGTCGCAATCGTTGACCTGACAATCTCCGCCACGGCACTCTACTTGGTGATGCCCGGTGACGCGGTCGTTCCATTTCCAACCGTATTGGCAGCGTATTTGGTCGGAATCACGGTTTCGCTGATCACGCAGGTCCCCGGCGGACTAGGAGTCCTCGAGCTGATCCTTTGGACGCTTCTGAAAGACACCGTCGGAAAACCCGTGCTTGCATCCGTTCTCATCTTTCGCGTCATCTACTACATTTTGCCGCTACTGGTCGGAATGGTAGTTTTGGTCGCGCATGAGATCTACAGCGGCGCGATGGAAGCACGCCACGATGCCGAAGCCTTTGATTCCACCACGACCTAACGTTCTATTGAGCGTGCGCCGGTTGGCAATTCGAGCCAAATTCAAGTCAATGCATCAACCAAATTGCCGGTTTGCTGCGTAGAACGATGCGATAAAATAGATGCGGACGCGGAGCATGCTTGAGCATTTTCAATGCGCTGGCATCTCGTTATCGCGGACGAAGACCTCATAAGCGATCCAACGAGCGAGTCCTGTTCTCTACGCTACGCTGCTTCTGCCCACCTCAATTGCCCCTTCCTTGCTTTCAACCACAAGGCCGAACGATGCCACTGCTCTCAAAGCCTCTTTGGAAACACGTTTTTGGACTCGCGATTGCGGGCGGCCTCGTTTTCGCGGTCGCCGGATGTGGTGAGCCAATGGCATCGACCCAGGCGAATGACGCTCCGGTGACGAAGTCTTCTGACACAAAATCAGGTGACACCGAAAAGACCGCCAAGACTGAAACGGCGTCGACAAGCAAGAAGACCACGCCTCTCCTCACCCACAACCGATATGAGCTGAAGATGGATTCGAGCCCGTTCAACAAGCTAACCGAAGCGGAAGCCTACGTGATTTTGCACAAGGGCACCGAACCACCTGGAGACGGTGGCTACACACTGACCAAAGATCCGGGCACGTATATCTGCAAACGCTGCAACACACCGCTGTATCACGCGAAAGATAAATTCATCAGCCACTGCGGTTGGCCCAGTTTCGATGACGAGATTGAAGGTGCGGTCAAGCGTCAACGCGATGCCGATGGTCGCCGAATCGAAATCGTTTGTGCCAATTGCGACGGTCACCTCGGTCACGTTTTTCACGGCGAACGTCTGACGCCCAAAAACGAGCGTCACTGCGTGAACTCCATTTCGATGAAGTTCATCCCGGAAGGCAAAGAAATGCCAAAGCCGATCAAAGCCAGCGACGTGAAGAAAGCCGAAAAGGCGACTGAGTCGAAAGCGGCCAAGAAAGAGACCGCTGCCGAGTAACCTTCGCTCGACCTAAAGGTCTTCACTCGATCCAATCAAGTGATTTTAGGAACGCGACCGTCTTCTCCATCGTGTCGCGATAAATCTTTCCTCCCCCATCGGTCTTCTTCGCGTTGAAGAAGCCATGGGGCTGGCCTTCGTAGAGATGCAGCTCACTGCGAACGCCAACTTCTTTGCAGTCGTCGCGAAAACGCTCTGCCGTTGCAACTGGAATCAAGTTGTCTTTGGTTCCCAAGAACACGATCGATGGTGGGTCATCTTTCGTGATGTTGTGAGCGGGCGAGTACTTGGCGAATTCGTCGCCGACGCGTGCCGTTCCCCATCCGCCGGGGCCATTGTCGTAGACGGGATTGAACAGCAACATCGCCGCGGGTTTTCGCGAAACTCCATCAACAACCTGGTCATCCATCGTGCCCAAGTAGGCTGCCAAATGACCGCCCGCGGAGCCGCCACCGGAAGCCATCCGCTTGGGATCGATGCCAAATTTGCTGGCGTTTGCTCGGATATAACGAAACGCATCCGAGGCATCTTCCACACAGTTGTCCGGCGGAGTTTTGGACTTCTTGTTCAGCAAACGATACTTCACCCGAAAGCAAACCATTCCGCGACCGGCCAGTTCCTTGCTATGCAAAGCAAACTGGCCCGGCTTTCCACCCGTCCAACCACCGCCGTGGAAAAACACCGCGGCGGGACGAGAATCCTCGGCCGACCAATCCGCCGGTCGCGTCCAGTCGACGAATAGTTCCGTCAACTTTCTCGAGGAATCATCCGTGACTGTTTTGTAGATGAACTGGTCTTCCACCACATCGCTCGATGACGGCGCGTCGAGCGTGGCGTCTTGACCTAGAACGCGATCGCCACTTCCAAACGATTGGCAAATGAGTGCGGTGGCAAAAGCAAATGCAATCGAATGTCGGTGGCTCATCGTGTCCTCAGCTCTTTTGAAGTGCGTCGCGAATTTCTCGCAACAGTTGAATGTCCTCGCTCGGCTTGGCGACTTCTTCCTCTTCCGGTTCATCTTCCATTCGCGACCGAGCAGCGTTGATCAGCTTAATCGCTACGAACAAGGCAAGGGCGATCAACAGGAACTCAAAAATGGTTTGAGTGAATGGGCCGTAGTTCAAAATGGGATAGTCCTGAACCAGCATCTCGGCACCTTCGCCTTCGATGATCTTGCCCGCATCGTCCAGCTTGGGCGACTCCGTTTCGATCGTTAGAGCGGCCTCTTTGAAGTTGACTCCGGAGCGAGCTGTCAACAGATTGATTGGTGGCATGATGATGTTATCAACCAATGACTTCACGATGCCACTGAAGGCACCGCCGATGACAACGCCGACCGCCAAATCAATGACGCTGCCCTTGAGCGCAAACTCTTTAAACTCTTGAACCAAACCCATAACGTCCCCTCGCTCTTTTTTGGTGTGCACCACATCCAACAAAACGCAAACACAACGCTTGCGATGAATGCGGACAGACTAGGCGAGTGACACCTGTCTACCAAGCCACCGGCTTCAATTTGCATTTGCATCGTTGTTCAATTGAGCCTGCTTTTGAATAGTCAAAACCGCGACAGGATTGGCAACTTCAGAGGTGAGCCATCTTCCATTCCGGTGGCGTATTGGTGGTGAGGTTTCCGGAAGCGACAGGCTCATCAATCGTCACCGCCAATGCCAAATCACAGATCAAATCAGCAAGTACACTGGCGATCTGGCGGACCGTGTCTTGAATGCTTCCCAAATATCACAACTGAGATGGACCCGATGAATTGGAAATGTTTCGCGAGCTTGTTGGTGCTGTTTTTCCTGAATGCTCAGGTGAACGCCGATGACACGACTTCGTCGAAAGACACAGCCGCTGACGAAAAATCGAGCGACGAGCTAACGGACAAATTCGTCACGACCGAGCATTCTTTCAGCGTTGCCGGTGAGACCATTGACTACACCGCCACCGCCGGTCGACTCGTCATGCAGACTGACGAACTGGATCCGAAGGCCGAGGTCTTCTTCGTCTCCTACACAAGAAAAACAGACGACGTCACCAAACGTCCGATCACCTTCTGCTTTAACGGAGGGCCAGGTTCATCTTCCGTTTGGTTGCACTTGGGGATGTTGGGGCCAAAGATCATCCGCTTTCCCGATGACGCGTCGTTTCTGCGACCGCCCTATCACTTGGACGAAAATCACCAAAGCCTGCTCGACATCACCGATCTGGTTTTCATTGATCCGGTAAGCACCGGATACAGCCGTCCGGCAAAGGACGTCAACAAAAGCGAATTCCATGGATACAACGAAGACGTTCGTAGCGTCGGTCAATTCATTCACGACTACACCACGATCTTCGAACGTTGGCTCTCACCCAAGGTCATCCTTGGTGAAAGTTACGGTGGACTCCGCGTGGCGGGACTGAGTGGTTATTTGCGTGATCACTACAAGATGGAACTCAATGGCGCCGTCGTCATTTCCGGCGCGATCAACTTTCAAACGCTTCGGTTCTCGCCCAGCAACGACGTTCCCGACGTTTGCTTTCTGCCGACCTACACCGCAACGGCTTGGTACCACAAACAACTGAACGACGAACTGCAATCATTGCCCCTGGCCGACGTTGTTGCGGAATCGGAAAAATTCGCCTATCGGCAATACGCTCCCGCACTGTTGAAAGGAACCAGTATTGGCAAGAAGGAGCGTGAACGTGTCGCCAAAGAACTGGCTCGTTTAACGGGTCTGACGGAAGACTACCTGCTGTCGTCCAACTTGAAGCTCTCGATGCAACGGTTTGGCAAAGAACTGCTTCGCGACGAAGGTTTGACGGTCGGTCGATTTGACGGTCGTTACACCAGCATCGATCGTGACTCAGCCGGCGAAACACCTGAATTCGATGCCAGCGGCGCTGCGATTTTCGGCCCCTTCACGGCATGCCTGAACGACTACATGCATCGCGATTTGAATTACAAGGATCGCCGCGTTTATGAAATCCTGACTGGCAACGTGCACCCGTGGAGTTACAAACCGTTTGAGGGTCGTTACGTCGACGCTTCAGAAACGCTTCGCGGCGCGATGGCCGCCAACCCATCGCTGAAATTGTTCGTCGCCTGCGGTTACTTCGATTTGGCAACGCCTCACTTCGCGATGGAATACACCATCGATCACATGGGGCTCTCACCGGAACGAAGCAAGAACCTGACGATCAAGCACTATGAGGGCGGACACATGATGTACATCCACGAACCGTCGCTCAAACAACTCCGCAAAGACTTGGTCGAGTTCTATGACGAAGCCGTTGGGCACTCGGCGGATTGATTCCCGGTGCTTCGCTGGGCGAGTGTCACTTTGGATGCAATTCAACGCGATTCGTAGCAACCTCCATTCGCGTTAGCGTTAGCGAACTGTCGATCCGATGAGCCGTACCGCGCTCGCGGCGGTTGACAGGACGCCAACCGGGACGAACGCCCTAATAGCTCATCCAGCGTGACTGAGTCGAATCAGCAACTGCTCTGGAACGAGGCCGCAAACGTCGCGGCGATCTATGAGTTTGAGATCAATGCGGCTTCGGACCACAACGATGGATCTTCCGCGACCGGGAAATCAGTGCTCAGCGTCAACGCTTGGTTGCCCAGTTCCCGGTCTGCGACGAGGTAGTAGAAACCAATTTGAGATTGATCCTTCGGGTCGTAACCCGTGAGCGCATCGGCGGGAATCAAACCCGATAACTCATAGCCGTCATGTCGCGGAATCGCATGAATCTTCAAGGCGTCCGGGCGGATCGGCTTTGGATTGGTCCGAGCTCGATTGATTGGCACCATTGCCGCGACGGGGCGTTCCCGCTTTGGTCCACCACCAGCGGGCAGCCACAGGAAGCGATGACAATGCTGTGTCGCTCGGTGAATGTTCGGGCTGTTCCGCGTGTCCATCCATAAATGCAGACCATCGCTCTCATCCAACCGCGTCTCGCGGCACCATGGCAGCTGACGCTTTCCGTTGACGAGCAAGTGAAATCCGATACCGGACACGTCCCAGGCGATGCGTACATCCGCGTAGATCGGACCGCCTGACAGGGCAGCGAACGATGGCACCCGGCACGATGTCGGCAAAGACAAACCTCGCGAGGTCCAATCCAACGTGTGTTGTTGCAGCCGAACTTCGAATCGGAACAACATCGTGGGATCGAGAAGGGGACCTTTGGCAGAACTCAAGACTACAAACCTGCTCGTGACATTCTTTGGGACCAATCAGCCGCGTTGACATCGCTGCGGCAACCAAAAGCGTACCGGGTTCGTTCCAATTGGGAATGGTGGGAAGCTCGCAGCACCGCTTCCCGTTCTGGCAATTCCCCATCGCTGGCTTCATCCGGAAGCGCGCCGTGTACGTCGTTTCAGTAGGCGAATTGTGGAGGTTTCTTCAATAAAGCGGGCGTGAAACTGACGGGACTTTACCCAACCGGAACAACCTGAACGGTCGAGGTGAAAACGAAATGCTTTCCCAGGCGATTTCAATTCCCCAGCCCTTCAAGTCGCCGATAGCGTGCGTTGGAGCGGGATCTCCATCAGACGATTTTGACGGCGCCAACTTCGGCAATGCCTTGCCGCTCTGTCCCACCTCACAGCCCACCATCACATTTATACAAACTCCGGTTTCGCAGTGAACTCATTATTCCAAGACGTCGTTCGCTGATCTCCGGCCAAAACATAATCATGAAAACTCTTTCCCCCATTCGTCATTGTTCCAGTACCGCCAAACGCCTCGCTTTGTCGGTCGCCATTGCCGGTTCAGTCTTCGCTACCGGGCTGGCCCCCTCACTCGCCCACGCCAAGCGAGTTGACTCTGCTCTGACCGGCGGCATTTCCATTCTCGTCCATCGCTTTGACGAAGAAGCCGCCCCCATCGACCCGGCACCTGTCGTCGTTGACGAAGCCAAAGACAAAACCGAAACGAAGACCGACGAAGCCGACAAGCCAACTGACGCAGCCGCCACCGACCAAATTCAAAAGACGATCGTCGCGATTCCCGGCACGCACGATTCGATTCCAACCGTTACCGTCGACCTTCACCCCGAAACGGTCCCCGCCGAAGTTGACCAGCCCGCTGCAGACGGAACCGAAGCCGTCGAGGATGAACTGCAACTCGCCGCCGCCGACGCTGAAGTGGCTCCCGCTCAACCAACCAGTGTTCGCCGCACGTCATCCGACTTCAATGAAATGCTGGCCGCCGTCGCCGCTTCGACCGCAGCCAAAATCGGCATTCCTTTGGAACAGTTCCTCGAACCGTTCGCGATGATTCGCACCAAGGCTAAACTGCCACCGGTTGCTGGCGAACTCGACCCGTCGATCGGAGCAGCCGTCGCCGACGACGAAGCCCTGGCTCAAGCGGTCGCACTGAACCGTTGGTGGTTGGATGAATCCAAACCTGAAGTCGACTCCGACAAGAGCGTGCTGCAAAGCCAAGTCGTCGAAAAAGCATCGAAGCCAACATCGACGCCTCACAAATTCACGATCGACGTTCGCGAAGAGCTGGCTGCTCTCGCAGCAGAAGAACCCTTCGATGTCACTCAGCCCGCGGTGATCTTGCCCTTCATCGCCAAGCATGACTTTTCGGCCCCCGCAACCGAAAACTCGGCTGAGCCCGCAACGGAACCCGCAGTTGTCGAGGAAGAGATCGATCGTTTGGCGGGAAGCTCACCCGTCATCGTGACGTTGGAAGAAGCGTATCTGCCATACGACTTGAACGAGGGCGACATTCACCAAGCCCAGGTGGTGAAGTCGTCACCGGACTGCTTGCTCGAGGAAGCGGTTTGGCAAATCAGCAAGTTGGCGGATCAGGCGGAATGCTTCTCGCCACGAGAATTGGGCGGATTGTTGGCAGATGTTTCGCGTCGACGGGCGAGCATCGAAGCGGATGTGTTGGATGTCGTCGCACACGATTTGGCGTCAATCGTTGCGACGCCAGTTCCGATGATGTTGGTTGATGGCGAACCGGTGCCGAAGCCGGTTGCTGATGCGGAGCCGGACGCCGTCCACTCGATCGACACAATGGTCGTCGACGGCGAAGTCATTCCGGCTCCGATCCCGGACGCTGTCCCCGATGAATTGCCCAACTCGGCAATCATTGAAATCATGCTGGTCGATGGTGATTTGGTGCCCGCCCCCACGCCTGACACTGCACCGGATGCACCTCAGGCGGCACCAGCCATCCCGACCATGTTGGTCGATGGCGACGCGATCCCGGCACCGACGCCGGATGGAATTCCCAATGGGCTCGTGAGCTTGGACACGGCCACCGGAATTGAATCGATTGTCGCCGTCGATGTGGTCCCCGAATCGGCTTATCCAAAAATGAACCCAGGATTGGATCCCGCCACGTTGGATGCCGAAACCCAATTGGCCACGCGTCCCGAAGACGAGAGCGTTCAACGCTAGCAGAATCAGGCGATTCGCATTCCACCGCGAATCACCATCATCACTTCGAAGTCGAAACCCACGATGTTGATTACCAACGTCGTGGGTTTCGCTCGTTTATACTTGCCGCACAAGTCTCTATCCCCGTGTCTCAATCCTCGTGCGGAAGTTGCATTGATGAACCTCAAACGGATCTTTGGTCTCGGACTCCTACTCGGCTTTGCTCTCAGTTCTCAATTCTCTTTTGGACAAAAACCGGACGCGAAAAAGGCCAGCCAGCGCAAGAATGTTCTCTTTCTCATTTCCGATGACTTGAACACTCGCATCGGTTGCTACGGCGATCCGATCGTTCAAACACCCAACATTGATCGCTTGGCCGCTCGAGGGGTCTTGTTTGAAAACGCCGCCTGCCAATATCCGCTTTGCGGACCCTCACGCAATTCAATGCTGTGCGGCCTCTACCCCGACACGACTGGCATTCACGGCAACGCCCAAATCTTTCGTGATTCTATCCCTGAACGCTGGTCGCTCCCGCAAGCGTTTCGTTTGGACGGGTACTTCGCCGGACGAGTTGGCAAGCTGTATCACTACAACGTGCCCAAGTCGGTCGGAACAAACGGCCACGACGATCCTGCCTCCTGGGAATTGGAACTGAACCCCGCCGGTTGCGATCGACTGATCGAAGAGCCAGACATCTTCACGCTTCGAAAGGGTGCATTCGGCGGCACGCTTTCCTGGTACGCATCGCCTCGCCCCGATGAAGCCCACACCGATGGGATGCTCGCCGATGATGCGTCCTGGGTCTTGGAACGATGTGCCAAACGCAACGACCGCCCGTTCTTCTTGGCCGTTGGTTTCTATCGACCGCACACACCTTATGTCGCGCCGAAAGAGTACTTCGAGCCTTACAAGCTGGAAGACATGCCCTTGTTCGACAACGTGGAAGAAGACAATGCTGACGTCCCCGCCGCTGCTTTGTTGAGCAAGAAGAAGGAACAGGACCTACTCAACGATGAACTGCGGCGTCAAGCGATTCAGGCTTACTACGCCAGCACAACGTTCATGGACGCTCAAGTCGGCAAGGTTCTCGACACTCTGAAGCGGACCGGATTGGACAAGAACACGATCGTCGTGTTCACCAGCGATCACGGCTACTTCTTGGGCGAAAAAGGGTTGTGGCAGAAACAGGCTTTGTTCGACAAAGTCGCTGGTGTGCCGTTGATCATCGCCGAACCGGGACGCACCGAAGGTGCAATCGCGAAGTCACCTGTTGGCTTGGTCGACTTGTACCCGACATTGGCTGAACTGTGCGACGTTCCCACGCAAAAGTTGATGCAGGGACAATCCCTCGTGCCGATGTTGCGTGATCCATCGCAAACCGGTCGCGGCTATTCCATGTCGATGGTCGCGCGAAACGATCGCCAGACCAAGCAGCGCTATTACGGCTATTCGATTCGAACCGAGCGATATCGCTTGACACTTTGGGACGACGGCAAGCGAGGAACCGAACTCTACGATCATCAAAACGATCCCGAAGAGTTCACCAACTTGGCCCACGGGGAACGAAAGAACGACCCCAACAACGCCAAAGTGATTCGCGAGCTGACTGAGAAACTAAAAGCAGAAATGGCCAACGGGATGCCTGCCTCCGGAAAACGGACGGAATACAAAGTCGGCAACTGGAACCCAATGCTTCGAATCGACAACTGAGCGGGGGCGACGGCGGTCGCCGGCTTCTAGCTTCTAGCTCGTGCTCGTGCTCGTGCTCGTGCTCGAGCTCAGCGGTTCTGAATTCGAAACGCCAGTTGCTGCAGTTCGCTGGCCAGATCCACATTGATGATCGCTGTGCCCGGTGGCACGCGAAGGGTTGTCGGTGCGAAATTCAAGATACCTTGGATTCCGCCGGCCAGAACTCGCGTTGCCACTTGGCTGGCCTGTTCGCTCGGCACCGCCAGAATTGCCAGTTCCGGTTTCGCCGTCGCCAACACTTCTTCCAAATCGTCCAGCGAACGAACCGTTGTGCCGCCGACCTCGTGTCCATACTTCGCAGGATCGGTGTCAAACGCCGCCGCAAGCGAGAAACCCAGGCGTTCAAAACCGCGGTAACGCAGGAGCGCGTTGCCCAAAGAGCCGACGCCAATCAGCACCGCTTTCCACTGCACGCCGGACCCCAAAACCGCGCCAATCCGTTCGGCCAGAATCGCGACGTCGTATCCGACACCTCGGCGACCAATCGACCCAATCGAGCTGAGGTCACGACGAACGACGGCGGGCGACACGTTGACCATCGCACCCAGGTCACGGCTGTTGGTGGAAGACTCTCCCGCCGCCAGCAAACGGTGCAATTCGCGGTAGTAAAGAGACAATCGACCGACCGCTGGAGTCGACAACTCGGCCCTACGATCGCCCTCATCGGAACCACCTGAATCGCTCGTTTCGTGATCGGTGTTCATGTTCATGATCCAGCCGCACAGTCGTTGCGATTGGAACAACCCGCAAGGTCGGCAGGACTTGACGACCCAATCGTTCCGTTTTGCCAGGACTGCCCTGTTTGCTTGTTCAACGAGTGTCCCGCAGACGATGAAGTTTGTGCATCAAGATCAGTTTTACTAGTCCGCAGAGTTCTCGCCTGTGCCTCATACGCATTGGGCACAGCTTATCTCTGACCGGCTGGTAAGTGAAGCCTTACCGACCCTCCCTGGCCCACGTGTGGGCCATCCCGCTCTCACTCCCGCAGCCTCGGCCTTCGTTCAGTCGACGGGCAATCTGCACGACCGTGACAGTGAATCAGGCAGCGGATCGGTTTAGCAGTCTGGGTTTTGATTGGTTAAGAGGTCAAGCCGGGGGGTATCCGGCAGGCCAAAGGAAGCTGCGTTCATACAACGTCCCGTTGTTACCTGTGGAGAAACTTACGATGAAACGTTTGTGGTTGTTGCCTGCATTGATGATCATCTCGATCGTCTCGGGCGCTAATGCTGCTCACGCTGCTTACAGCGGCGCGATCAGCTACGAAGGTTGTAGCAGCTGTGGTGGTTCCGTTGTTGCCGATGGATCGGTAATGGCAGAAGGCTCAGCTGTCGCTGGTGGTTCGGTTGTCGCTGACGGTTCCGCCGTCGCCGGTGGCTCATACACCGTGATGCGAACCGTTCGCGAAACTGTGATGGAGCAAGTCGAAGAGACTCGCTACCGCACACGGAACGAAGTGTACTTCGAAGACCAAGTGGTCAACCGTACGCGGATGGTTCCAGAGACTCACCAAAAAGAAGTTCAGTACACGGTCATGGTACCGTCGTACGAAACACGCCAACGCACGATCAACTACACAGTCAACAAGCCTGTGTACGAAACTCGTGAAAAGGTGATCAACTACACAGTCAAGAAACCTGTGTACGAAACTCGCACGAAAACGATCAACTACACCGTTAACAAGCCTGTTTACGAACAGCACCAACGGGTGATCAACTACACAGTCAAGAAACCTGTGTACGAAACTCGTACGAAGACGATCAACTACACGGTCAACAAGCCAGTGTACGAAACTCGTCAAAAAGTGACCAACTACACCGTGATGGTGCCAACGTACGAAACTCGTACGCGAAACATCAACTACACGGTTTACAACACCGTGCAAGAACAAAAGGTTCGCACGGAAAACTACAGCGTCAGCGTTCCTCAAACGTACACCAAGACCATCACGGTCAAAGGTGGACACTGGGAAACTGTGACGGAAACCGTTCCTGGACCGATGATTCGTCGCACCGTGCGTGAGCCCGGTACTTCGTACTTCGATGCAGCAACTTGCCGGACCGTGTACTGCCCAGGCAAATGCCGAGTGGAATGCGTTCAAGGTTGCCCCAAGACGATCTGCAAGAAAGTCTGGGTCCCAACTTGCGAGCAAAAAGAAGTGACTTGCACCAAGTACGTCTCAGAATGCCGTACTCGTGAAATCCCTTACACCGTGTGCCGTCGCGTTCCTGAGTGCCGCACCAAGACCGTTGAGTACAAAGTGTGCAAGATGGTTCCTGAGTGCCGTACCAAGACTTGCAACTACACCGTGTGCAAGATGGTTCCTGAGTGCCGTAGCAAGACGGTTGAGTACAAGGTCTGCAAGATGGTTTGCGAAAACCGTCAAAAGACCTGCAACTACACCACCTGCAAAATGGTTCCTGAGTGCCGCACCAAGACTTGCAACTACACCGTTTGCAAGATGGTCTGCGAGCCTCGCACCAAAGTTTGCAAGTACACCGTCTGCAAGATGGTTCCTGAGTGCCGCACCAAGGTTTGCGAGTACAAAGTTTGCAAGATGATCCCAGAATGCCGTACCAAGACCGTGTGCCACACGACTTGCCGCAAAGAGTGCTACCAAGAAACGATCAAGGTCAAGAAGTGCCGCAAAGTTTGCGAGCCTTACACCGTGACTCGTTGCGTGCCACGAGTTGTTTGCAAGCAAGTTCCTGTCACCGTTTGCTGCCCAGCTCCAGCTTGCGGATGTGCAGATCCTTGTGCAGACGCTTGTGCTCCAGCATGTGCACCTGCTTCGGCTGGTCCTATCCGTAGCTTGCTCAAGGGAATCCTTGGCGGCAACGGCTGTGGCTGCGGAAACGACTGCGGTTGCGACGCTGGCTGCGATGTTGCACCAGCTTGCGGTTGCTAATTGAATTCGGATCTCAGGGGAGCCCCCTACGACGGGGCTACCCGGAGAACCACTGACGTAACGCTCTCCACAAAGCGACCCCATCCGACTTCGTCGGCCGTGTTGATTCGGACATCCGACCGAACAACGAATCACCGGCCACGAAGTCACCGGGGTGCTCCTGTGGAAACTACGCGATCAAACAAAAATGGGGACGAACTTGCATGACAAGTTCGCCCCGTTTTTTTTGCGCGGACGTCTCGCTCTCAGCCCTTCAAAGCTGACTTGATCGCCGAGACCAATTCTTCGTCCGATGGTGCGACCTTCGATTTGTAGCGTCCGACAACTTGACCATCGCGACCGATCAAGAACTTCTCGAAGTTCCAACTGATCGGACCTTTGCCCGCCGGTTTGGCTTCAACGCTGGTCAACTGTTTGTACAAAGGCGACGCGTCATCGCCATTGACGTCCACTTTGCCCATCATCGGGAAGGTGACGTTGTACCGAGCGCTGCAGAATTCCAAAATATCCGCGTTCGTGCCAGGTTCCTGCGAGCCGAATTGATTGCAAGGGAACCCGAGGATGACCAATCCGTCGTCTTTGTGGGCTTCGTACAGCGATTGCAACCCAGCGTACTGCTTGGTGTAGCCGCACTTGCTAGCGACGTTGACGATCAGGACGACTTTGCCCTCGTAGTCGTGCAGATCCACTTCCTTGCCTTCGATGGTTTTGGCCTCGTGAGCCAACACGCATTCGTGATCCGCAGTGGAGTCAGCGGCGGAAACAGGTTGAGGAGCATTCATCAGACAACCCAGGGCGAGCGTGAGAAGCAAAAAACGTGACATCGATTTTCCTGTGGGAAAACAAAAGGGAGGGGGAGCAAAACAAGCATCATCACTATAACCGTGTCGCCAAGGGGGGATTGCGAAATGCCCGCCGCAATTCGAAAATCAAACTTCCCCCACGCATCATCCCCCAACTTGCATTCCACCATGAATTTGAAAGACAAAGTCGTTGCCATCACCGGTGGAGGCACCGGAATCGGTGCAGGGATCGCTCGCGAATTAGCGATGGCAGGTGCGAAAGTCACCATCGGTGGCCGTCGCGAAGCACCGCTGAAGGAACTCGCCGGGTCCATCGATTCCCCCAACCCTGTTCGCACGCACACCATTGATGTTGCCGAAAACGAGAGCATCGAAGCTTTCTTCCAAGACGTCCGAACCAACGTGGGTGACGTGGACATCTTGGTCAACAGCGCCGGAATCAACATTGCCAAGCGGACCATGGCCGAAATGGATCCCGACGAGTGGGACCGCGTTCTTCGAATCAACGCGACCGGCGCCTACCGCTGCATCCACCAAGTGATCGGTGCGATGCGAGACCGGCACGATGGATTGATCATCAACATCTCCTCCGTGGCCGGTAAACGAGCCATCACGCTGGGCGGAGTCGTCTACTGCGCCAGCAAATTCGCGATGACCGCGATGGGAACGGCCGTCGCCAATGAAGTCCGTCACGAAGGTGTCCGGATCACCAACGTTTATCCCGGCGAAGTCAACACGCCGATTTTGGACAACCGCCCCGTACCGGTCAGCCAAGAGCACAAGGAATCGATCCTGCAACCCGAAGACATCGCTTCGGTCGTGCTCTCGATTTGCCAACTGCCACCGCGAGCCTGTGTGCCCGAGATCGTAATCAAACCCACCACGCAAGAATGGGTGTGACTTCGCCGACGAAGACTCCATCGGCCATCGTCACGGGAGCTTCCGCGGGCCTGGGTCTGCACGTCTGTCGTCGACTGCTCGGCGAAGGCTATTCAGTCACGATGCTGGGACGCAATCCGGAACGACTCGATCAAGCATCAGCGACTCTGGCGAAAGAATTCGATGGCAAGATCGTCAACACATTCGCCGGTGACGCTTGCGATTCGGAAGCGATGAACACCTTGGTCGAACAGCACGTCGCGAAATTTGGATCATTGGATGTCTTGGTCAACGTTGTTGGACGCAGCGATCGTGGGTTGCTGATCAACAGCGGTGCCGCGGAACTTGAATCAATGTTTCGCGACAACGTTGTCTCCGCATGGACTTGTTGCCGTGCCGCCTATGACGAACTCAAGAAATCTCGCGGCACGATCGTTAACCTCGGTTCACTCGCTTCCCGAGTCGCACCGCGTTACCTCGGTGGCTACGTCATCGCAAAACACGCTCTGGTCGGTTTTTCACGACAACTTCGAATGGAGCTGGAAGCGGATGGAATCCATGTCGGTGTGGTTTGCCCGGGACCCATTCGCCGTGACGACGACCAACCGATCGACCGTTACGAAACGGACAAGAAAGCCGGCGTTCCTGCGACGGCGGCCCAACCCGGCGGCGGAGCCAAGCTGAAGGGTTTGCCGCCCGAAGAAGTCGCGGACGCCGTTTTGCGATGCATTCAAAAACGCAAGATCGAAATCGTGTTGCCGCCAAAGGTGCGAGCTTTGATGGCCATCAACGCAGTTTCACCAAGACTGGCCGATTGGTTGCTAAGCAAAAGCACCGCCTGATTCCTCACCGCCCAAAGTAGGCCAGGTCCCACCTGGCATGGTGAAACGCCAAACTCAGAACGCACTTGCGTATCAACCAAATCAATCGCCTCGCTTTTGGCAAAGCATCGGCCTGAACGCCAGGTACAACCTGGCCTACGGTGCAAGCTCAAGCGTCGACGACGACTTCGCTGACCGGTTTGGCAACGCACAAAACCGCTTCGCCATCTTCGACGTCGCACTCAGGTGTCTCGGCATAACGAACTTCGCCTGAGAGCAAACGACGGACGCAAGCTCCACAATCTCCCGAACGACACCCTGAATCGACATCCACGTCCAATGATTCAGCCACGTCCAACAAACCGTCCATTCCAGCCTCAAACGAAGCCGACTTCCCGCTGGTCTGAAACGTCACGTTCCAACCAACAGAGTCATCTGAGTTTGATTCATCAACGTCCGACGCATCAGAACAAGGGTCGCACGCCGGAACCGCCAACGCTCCCGCCGATTTAGACTTCCCGCCAAACGATTCAAACATCACACGATCGGCGGACGCTCCGCACTCGATCAACCCTTCGGCAATCGCGTTCATGAACACATCTGGTCCGCAAATCAAATATTCGCCGCGGTGATGACCGAGACGTTCCACGATCCGCTCCGCTGACAACCGTCCAACCGAGTCACCCGGTCGCAAATCGTCGTCTTCCGGTTTGCTGAACCAAAGATGCACGCGAACTCCTGTGGTGGCTTCCAGCATTTTCGCGATCTCGCGAATCGGTGCCAGGAAAGGTGCATCGACTGCATTTCTTACTTGATAGAACAAATTGACGTCGCGGTCCGTCCGTTCGTTCAAACTTTGAAACAGCATTGAGAGCATCGGAGTGATCCCGATGCCCGCGGCGACCAAATTCAGTGGCTCTAGATTGGCGCTTTGGCTCTCCTCCACCGAGTAATGGAACCTGCCCTTGGGAGCTTGAATCTCGATCCGATCGCCAACATCAATTGTGTCGTGCAGCAGATTACTCATCGTCCCGCCCGGAACCCGTTTCACCGTGATTCGATAGTGCGGTTCATCGGGTCCGCTCGAAAGGCTGTAGCAACGCGAAACATTCTTGCCTGACGACGGATCCTTCAATCGGACTGTCAGGTACTGACCGCCCAAAAATGGCGGGAACGGTTCCCCATCGGTAGGAACAAAAACGAAGGAGCGACAATCCAGCGATTCGTCTTTGACCGATTGAACGCTTGCCGACCGCCAGCCTTTCCAACGACTTGGATGGTTCGTCACATCGGGCTTCGCTGCTGAAGCGGACTGATCAGCCAGCTTTGCTGATACGGCATCAATAGCTTTGCCACTGCGAAGTTTTGGAAGCCGTTTTCGCGTCAGCCGTTTCCATTCCCATTCTTCGATCGCGTCGGCGCTACCGACGAACAGAAGGAAGCAGCTTCCACAGAAAATAGCAGCGAAAAACAACGATGGAGACACGGCTCAAACGCTCGAAAAAGTGGAAGCAATCAAATTCAACAGGTCGACCAATGAATTTGTTGCTCCGCCGAACGAGCATGCGCGTCATGAAAAACGGAATCCCTCGCAGTCATGCCACGACCGGTCAGTTTGCACCGATTGTGTCGGTTCAGCAGATTGCTGCCGTAGCTCACTTCGTTCGGTACGGCCTACTGTTGGATCTCAACGACGTAGCCGGATTCGCCGAGAATTCGGTGGAGTGAGTTCTGGGCAGTGGGGCTGCCGTAGCTCTCTGCGTTCGGTACGGCCTACTTTTGGAGCTCAACGATGTGGCCGGATTCGCCAAGAATTCGGCCGGGGTGAGTTTTAGGCAGTAGTGCTGCCGTAGCTCTCTTCGTTCGGTACGGCCTACTGTTGGAACGCAACGATGTAGCCGGATTCGCCAAGAATTCGGAGGGGTGAGTTCTGGGCAGTGGTACTGCCGTAGCTCACTTCGTTCGGTACGGCCTACTGTTGGGACGCAACGATGTGGCCGGATTCGCCAAGAATTCGGTTCGGTGAGTTTTTGGTAGTGGTGATGCCGTAGCTCTCTTCGTTCGGTACGGCCTACTGTCGGAACGCAACGATGTAGCCGGATTCGCCAAGAATTCGGTGGGGTGAGTTCTGGGGCAGTGGGGATGCCGTAGCTTACTCCGTTCGGTACGGCCTACTGTTGGGACGCAACGATGTAGCCGGATTCGCCAAGAATTCGGTGGGGTGAGTTCTGGGGCAGTGGGGATGCCGTAACTCTCTTCGTTCGGTACGGCCTACTGTTGGAACGCAACGATGTGGCCGGATTCGCCAAGAATTCGGTGAGGGTAAGTTCTGGGGCAGTGGTGATGCCGTAACTCTCTTCGTTCGGTACGGCCTACTTTTGGGGCTCAACGACGTGGGCTGATTCTCGGCGTCTATTGAATCTGCGAGTGCTAGACGATCACGTCATCAGGGCTGTCACTGCCTGGGCTTTGACCAATTCGCGGGGTTGGTTGAGGTGGTTGTAGACGATCGTCTCGGGATCAATGCCGAAGCTGTGATAGATCGTTGCGAGGAGCTCCGCCGGATGGACTGGATTGTCCACGGGAGCAGACGCGGTCTTGTCGCTCTTTCCGTAGACAAAGCCTCGCTTCATGCCGGCACCCGCAACAACGGCGGTGTAGCAATAAGGCCAGTGATCACGGCCATCATCGGAGTTGTTATTGCCCGACGTGCTGACCCCACGCTGCGGGCTGCGTCCGAACTCTCCAACGGCGACAACCAAGGTCTCTTCCAACATGCCACGTTGGTCCAAATCCTCGATCAGTGTCGTCAAACCATTGTCCAGCATCGGAGCGGATTGGTCCTTCATTCGCTTGGAAAGCCCAGAGTGATGGTCCCAGGAGTGATTGTCACTATTGGCTACCTTGGGCCAGATGACTTCGACGACACGCGTGCCCGCTTCGACCAAACGTCGAGCCAACAAACAACTCTGGCCGAATGAGTTGCGACCGTACGCGTCACGGAGGACATCGTCCTCGGCGGACAACTGGAACGCGTCACGGGCACGACCGGACAAAATCAGCGAGAGTGCTCGGTCGTAGTTTTGATCGAGCTCGAACTTTTCAACCGCTTCGTTGATGACCGGCATTTGCTCGTTCAATGCCTGACGCAGGTTCGCCCGACGCTGCAGACGAACGTCAAAGACTTCGTCACGAAGCGACAAATCATCCGTGCGAATCTTTTGAAGCTTGTCCATATCCATGTCATCGCCGGGTGGGTACAGCGTGTATGGATCGAACGCTTTGCCAAGAAAACCGGCTGTGCCGCCCTTCCCAACCACGTTGGATTCTTGCAGAGGACGCGGCAACATGACGAACGGCAGCATGGGTTCGTCGAGTGGTTTCATCTTGACGATGTTGCTGCCAAAGTTGGGAAAGTCCTTTGGCGATGGCGGTTCGAGTTGTCCCGACGGGCTGACCTTGTCGGTCGTGTACCCCGTCATCATTTGGTAGATCGCCGCGGTGTGATTGAACAAACCGTTGGGCGTGTACGACATCGACCGGATCATCGTGAACTTGTCGTTCACCTGAGACAAACGCGGCAAGTTCTCGGTGAATTTGACCCCGGGAATCTTGGTTGAAATCGGGTTGAACTGACTTTTGACGTTATCAGGGACGTTTTCTTTGGGATCCCACAAATCCAAGTGACTCGGGCCACCTTGCAGATAGACCATGATGATCGACTTGGCTTTTCCCCAGCCCGGTCCACCACCGTGGTGAGCGTCGGCTTTGCCGGTCGCCTCGGCGGCTTGAGCTTGGTTGGATTGCAATTGCATGATCTGTGGCAACGACAATCCAAACAGCGACGCACCACCGACTCGCAAAAACGCACGCCGGGTTTCGCCCAAATGAGGGTCGCAAAGATCTTTGGCACGCGGGCCTTTGAAAGACAACATTGTTTTCTCGAAGATTGGTGGCGACGGATCAGTGGTTGAACAAGAAGGCGGGCGAGTTGACGAGGGCCCAGACCAAGTCTTCCGCTGCGGTCAGGCGAACGCTGCCCAATTGAGTCTTGGACCGTTCCACGTTTGCTCGCAGTTCGACCAAAGACGGGTCGATCGGTGTCTCGGCCTCAAAGCGTTTGCGTCGCTTTTGCAGAGCGACAATCTGCGCGTCTTCCGGCAGCGGGCGTTTGGCTTGGTTCAGTGCGTCACGGGCCGACTTCAAATCGGGGTTGATCGTGGAAACGTACTGATCGATCGTTTTTGACAATGCTTCGCCACGTTGGTCGGCCGGGGTACGTTCCGCGGCGGCGAAGGTCTCCGACAATCCCAACGGGATTTCGCCCGAATCCGTGGTCACGCTGATCCGGAACCGTCCCAATTGATGATCTTTTGCATTGTGGTTCTGAGCCAGTTCGAACCGCAAACGCGTCTTCCCTTTGCTCTCAATTGGTTTCGCAAATTGGAAGGTTGCCCAGTGCTCGTGTCCATTGGCTCCGGATACGGCCCAGGCTGATTGGTTGCCGGCATTTCCGTCGAACGTGTTTTCAATTTTGAAACCGTTCTGCAAGAAGTCCGCTGAGGCTCGGGCAATCTTGACGGTTGGCAGATCTTTCGATTGGATCTTCGTGTCCGAGCCAGTCCCGTCCGATTCAGTCCCGTCCGATTCAGTCCCGTCCGATTCAGTCCCGTCCGATTCAGTCCCGTCCGATTCAGTCCCGTCCGATTCAGCCCCGTCCGAGCCAGCACGAACGGTAATCTCCGTGACCACGAAGTTTCCCGCGCGACCCGGACCGTCTTGTGGCAGGCTCGGGTCAGTGAGTGCTTCCACACGGAAACCAGTGATGCCCGTCAGGTTGGTTTCGAAGTCAACAATGTAGGAACCGTTGCCCTGCTTTCCGCTCGCCAAAACGCTGCGATCGGGCTGAACGGCCAACGTCGCTTGGTTGGTCGCGGACAATGAGATCGGTGTCAAAGGATGCCATTCCGTGTCGGCCTTTTTCTCCGCCAAAAACGCAGCAACCAACTCGGGCAATTTCGCTTCTTGATCAGCAAGGTTCTGAGTTGCCTCGGCGATCTTCTTTTGACGGTCGGCCTCCATTTTGGCTCGTTCATCGGCGATCTCCACACGTCGAGCTTCAATGTCATTGGCGAGCTTCGAAAGCATCTCTTTGCGTGACGCTTCCAACTTAGGGAAACGCTCCGTCCAAGCGGCTTCTGCATCCGCCAAACGCTGAACCAGCGTTTCGTGGTCGCCAGCGATCTGCGAATGAATGGTCGCGAAAGCCGCTCGTTCTTTGTCGGTCGGGTAGCGGCCCAAGGCTCGCAAGAAAATCTCTTCCGTAACGGCCTCGTCAGTGGAATTTTCTGCGACGATCTTTTCGAGTTCGTTCTTTGGGTCGCTGATCGCGGTGCCGATCGTCGGACCACTGATCAGTGCCATCACCGGACCGAGCTGCAGGTCCGTGCCTCGTTCACATTCACACGCGGTTTCTCGGACGGGACGACCAAGGTTCGCGAGGAAACCGTCGGTCAGAGCCACCCCCGAATCCGTTGCGGCGGCGGCACGTGTCCCAGCCGGCATGCCGGGAATTTGGCTGGTGGCTCCCGTGAGCGAGTGGACTGCGTCGAAGATCACTTCAGCTGGCAGACGTCGCGGTGTCGCGTGGGAGTAGTTCAGATGATCGTCTTCGTTCCATTGATTGGACTCAACGGACAACTGATAAGTTCGCGAACTGACGATCAATCGCATTAGATGCCGGGTGTCGAAGTTCGACCCGATGAACTCGTCGGTCAAGTAGTCCAACAGCAGTGGGTTAGTTGGCGGGTTACCGGCGCGGATGTCATCGATCGGTTCGATCAAACCGACACCGGTCATGTATCCCCAGATGCGATTGACGTAAGAACGCGCGAAGTACGGATTGGCTGGATCCGTCATCCAGCTCGCGAGTTCCTCACGTCGCGTGGGTGTGTCGTTGGATTTTGAGACCAACGTTTGTCCATCCAATGGAGCAATTCGTGTCTGCTGCTCAGATTCGTTCGCAACATTACCGGCCAACTCGTAAGGAAACGAGGGCACAACGTCTTCGCCCGTTCGAGCGTGTTGAACTTCGGAATCTGCCGAGTCAGCGATGATCTCGAACAGTGGCGTGGCACCTTCGACCGCCGTACCACCAATTTTTCGATTGCCAGAGTCTGGATCCTTCTTCCGATCAACTTTGGCGAAGTAGGCCGCCAGCTCGTAGTACTGGTCTTGGGTCCAGCGTTCGAACGGGTGATCGTGGCACTTGTTGCAATTGAAGCGAATGCCAAGGAACAGGTGCGTCGTGTTTTCCATCGTGTCCTCGGGGGTCCGGAGGACTTTGTAATACGACGCGGCCGGGTTAGTTTGGTTGGACCCCGACGCTGTCAGAATCTGATAGGCAAACTCGTCGTACGGACGATTTTCTTCGACCGCTTTGCGGATCCAGTCGCGATAGAGTTTTGTGCCTTCGACGCCCAGAAACTTGCGGTTGACCTGCAACAGATCCGCCCATTTGTTCGTCCAGTATTCGACGAAGTCCTCGTTGCCGATCAGTCGATCGATCACGGCTTGGCGTTTGAGTTTGGTCGGCGTTTCATCCGCCAAAAACTCTCGCACCGTTTGGCTGGTCGGAGGCAACCCAGTCAGGTCCAAGTGCACGCGGCGTAGGAAGGTGGCATCGTCGGCAACGTCACTGGGAACGATTTTCATTCGATCCCACTTCTGAGCGACCAACTCATCGATACGCCCCCATGTGTCCACTTCGGCTTGTTCGTATCCCGTTCGATCACCCATCACGGTCAGCGTCGTAGCGGCGTATGCGCCTTCAAAACGAGCCAGCACAGGTGCTTCACCACGACGAACAGCGTGGAGCATCCCGCCGGTTTTTGCGGTCGCGACTTCGGTGTTGCCCGAACTGATGAACGCTTCCCGCGTCACATCTCGAGCTTCGCCGTTGGCATAGGTCGCAACGATACGGACCTGTTGCCGAGCGTCGGTGGACTGAACGACGGGGTTGCGCGGGGAAATTTCAAGTGAGGTGACACGTGGCGTTTCCAAATCAAGTTTGGAACCATCAGCGATCCAGCGATGCAAGACCGCGTGATAAGGATCGCCCTTCTTCATCAGCGTGCCGCCCTCGTGAGGCGTGATGCCCAACGGTTTGCGAAGCATCATCGAATCATCGGGAGCAGACGGATTGATGCGTCGCGCGGCCAAATCATCCGTCAGGGCTCGAATGTCGAAAATGGGGTCATAACCTCGCAGCGACAAACGAAAACCGTTCTTGCCTTTCTGAGCCCCGTGACAGGTGCCTTGATTGCATCCCAAACGAGACAACACCGGGTTCACATCACGGATGAAATCGACATCGAATTTGCTTTGTCCAGTGATCTCGATCGGCAGCGTGTGTTGATGCGATCCGAAGCTGACGGTGACTTCGCCGACGGAATTGCTTTGAGGACGAATCAGACCACCGGGGAGACTGACATACGAGTCTGATTTTGACACATTGATTTGACGCGTTACATCAATTGTCGATCCATCATGTCGTTTTCCGATGGCGACGAGTTGAACGTAGTCGTACGGCGAAGTCAGCGAAATCGACTTCGGAACAACGGATATTTCGACGACATCGGAGGGTGCGACCGCCGACTCAGGTTGCACGTCACTCGCCTCATCGGCGGGTTCTAGTTTGGCGTCTGCGAAATCCAAAGTGGGTGCGGTTGCCGCGAGTACTTCATTCGAGACCGATTCATCTTGCGGAACGGCGTGAAATGACCGCACCAGCTTTCCGGTCGCTTCGAGGTGTCGAATTTGTCCGTCGTTGGCGGCAACAAAGACACTCCCGTCGTTGGTCAATTCCAACGAATAGGCGGCCGCGTCAGGCAGTTCGAAATGCACCGTTTGCGTGGTCGTTTGGTTGACCGATTCGTCGACCTTTTTCTTTTCGTCGGCGGAGCGATTCGCAACGCGTTTGCCGAGAATGGCTTTGAGTTCATCGGTCAACTCGCCGGTGAAGTCGTACTTCCACACTCGCAGTTCAGAGTGCCCGTCGATCGTTGCAACGGCGGCGAGATGCGTCCCAGCTGAGTTCACGACAACTTGGCGGATGCGTCCGTTCAATCGAGGTAGATTGCGAACCAAGTTTGCATCGTCACCAATTTGTCGTTTTGTTTGACGAAAGACGCGATAGACTTTCGTCACACCATCGGATCCGCCCACCACGATTTCATCGCGAGAAGGATGCATCGCGACGCTGGACAATCCGCCCGATAAAGCGCCCGGGGTGATGGACGTGACATTGTCAATGAAGCGTTCGGTTTCGACTTCGGTCAACTTGCAAGTCATGTCTCGCGCGACCGAAACCAAGTGCTTGCCGTCCGGCGTGAACACCGTGTCGCGAATCCAATCTTCGTGTGCACCTTGGAACAAAACTTGTTCACCGGTGGCTGAGTCCAAGGCTCGCACCGTGTTGTCGTTGGCTCCAATCGCGATTTTGGATCCGTCGGGCGACCACGATAAACCCGTGATCGTGTCGTAGGTGATTTGCCGCGAAAGTTCTAACTTGCCGGTCGATGCGTTCCAAATCTGTAGTTCACCCAGTTCGCCGGGCATGCCACCAGCGGCCGCGATGCGAGATCCATCAGGTGAGAAGCGAACGGAGTTGATGCGAGGCGAAATACCCACCAAACGAGTTTGCATTTCGCCTGATTTCGCGTCTAGCAAACAAATCTCGTGGTAACCCGCGATTGCGAGCGTTTGCTCATCGGGCGATAGATCGATCGATGGCAGGGTCGGCGGCCCGGCGTATACCGGTGGCTGGTCCGCATCGAATCGCGGGCCGGATGTTTCAGGGGAATCGTTCTTCGCACCTTGCTCGATCCATCGCCGAATCGTATCGACCTCGGTTTCGTGCAAAGGTTTCCGAGGAGCCTTGGGCATTTCGGCAACGCCCTCGTGCGACGTGATCAAGGAGATCAAATAGCTCGAATCGGCATCTCCGGGAACAATTGCCGCATCTCCGCTTTCGCCGCCGCGAATCAACGCGTCAAAGTCGGTCATGACGTATTCGCCCAATTGCTTGGCGCCTTGATGGCACCCGAAGCAATTGGTTCGAAGGATTGGCAAGACGTCGTCGTGATAACTGACGTTGTCCGCATCGGTTTCATTCGCTGCCGAACTCGGTGGAGCACCAAGGGCAGAGAGAAAGAAGAGTCCCGCAACGGCTAAGTGGGGAAGTGGGGATCGCGGTGACTGTTTGGACAGCGTGACCAACGAAATATCTATCACGACGAATTTCCTTCCAAGCAGATGCATGGGGACGAAAAATCATCGCCGATCCGAATCAATCCCGGGGAGACACTGATTCGGTAGCCGTGTGGGAGGTGGCAGGCGGGAGCGGGGTGAATCCCCGCTTACGCACAGATTAGTGGCGGATTCCAAGTTGGTCAAGGAAAGGATGAACCTAAATTACCCGGAAAGAGAGCGTGACGCTCCATAGAGCGGCAAAGGCTCCCAGTTTGTGTTCACCGCTATCAGATGCTGAAAACAGATGCCACTGCATCAAACGATCGCTGACTAGCGATGAATCAGTCCGCTGACTGGTGCAACGAAGACGGGATCGCGAATGACGCTCGGCAGCGACGATTGGTCGTTCAGGTCCAAGGCGTCGGTCGCTGGATCTTGCACGGGCTGTTGAGCTTCGGGCTCCGGCAGAACGGATTCCAGTTCGTCAGGACTAGGGCGATGCAATGTTTCCGCTTCCTCCAGTTCCTCGGCGACCTCTTTCATCAGCACGGGTTCTTGATAGCGATCGACATCGGTGGCATCAGCGGATCGCGATTGACGAGGTCCAACGGTCAGAACTTCCCATGGCTTGGGATAGAAATAATGTTGCTCGACTCGTTGAGGTGGGCAGTGTTTGCCGTGCAATGCTCCTTTGATGCCGTTGTCGTCGTACAAACCCAACGCATCGGCTCGTTGCCAAGCCCGTGCTTCTTGGCTGGAAGGAGCGATGATTGCCGCGGTCTTACCACCGAGGTACGTCGGGCGGTTGTATTGGCGTCGATACGATTCTGGCATCCGGCTACCGACCGGTCCGATCACATCGATCCGCTGCGCTCCGTCGGGACGCAGCAATGGAAAAGGCCAATCGGCGTGGCACTCGTTGCTGGCCCAACCAGCCAACATCGCGACCAACAATACGGGAACCGACGCGTGAAGTGAGTTGACTTTCATGAGACTGGCGGCACTGCATCCTGCGAAACCGAACGAAGTAAACGTCGCAGATCCTTTGCGACATCCATCGAATCGTCGCGATCGATCGGTCCGGTACAACACGTTCGCACTTTCGCGCGTCGCAACCAACAGGCAAAGTCATCGGCTTAGTCAAACTGTTCGGCCTGCGGGGATTTGAACAGCGAAGCAGAGACGTAAGAACGATAGGGGTGAATCCGTGAATCCAACGACCCGTGAGCGTTTGCCCGGTCCCGTCAATCAACTTGCATGCTGCTGGTCAGCAACGTCGCCATTTCGCGGCCGGCGAAACACGATCGCTTGTAATACTCCTCTTCCGAGTGAGCCTTGCCGACCGTGGGCGAACAGTCTCGCGAACGCACGGGAAGCGGCGATCCGTCGTAGCGGGCGGCGAACCGCGTCGGGCCCGTGTACCCCAAAGCCCGTGTGCCACGAATTCGCGAAAGCAGCCAGTAGTTTTTGAGGATTGCGTCGCGTTGGTTGTACAGCAGAACCAAACGATTCATGTTTTGAGTCGCCAAACGGTGGTACCCGTGCGGCATCAACCAATCGCTCTGAATCGCGGGAGCCAACAAGCCAACGTCGAGGTTGGCGGCCATCACGGGCTCTTCGCTCAAACGACGGCGACCAATCGTGCCACCCGCCAAAGCGTGAAGACTGCCTGTCACGATGCGGCCACCAAAACTGAAACCGATCAACGCTGTCGGTTGGGCGGCGTCCACGTGACGATGCAACAACCAAGCCAAATACAAACCTTGGGCGTCGGTTCGTTCGGCTTTGATTCGTGCGTCGGTGATCGCGAACGTTTCGCGATCGCTCTGCCAACTCCAAATCACAAAATCCATCGGTCCCTGGCCGCATCGATTCGATTCCAACTCGCGAGCAACATCCAAACCGCGTTCGATGGCCAAGGGTGCGGATCGGCGGTTGCCATGCACGTAGATGACTCGCGGGCGCCCCGGATCAAACGTCGCGAGGTATTCATCGAGACTCGACGGAGTGACTCGACCGCAACGATTCAGCCGCGAGATATGCAGGTTGGGATTCTGCAGGTTGGCTCGACAAGCCGTGCTGGTGATGTGACGCGTGCTGATCAACCAATATCGATCGCTGGCCAAGCACTGTTGCAAACTGGAAGGGGCAGGAACGGAGAACGATCCCGATGGAATCATCGACGACGGATGAATCACGGCGTCTGCGGCAGGATGGACGGACGCCAGCGACTCTGACGCGTCCAGTTGCAATTCAGCTTGTCGTTCGATCTCTTCTGCCCGTTCGAGTTCAGCAACATCGCGAGCGGCGATCGTTTCGCTTGATGTCCAATCGCTGGACGCGGACAAAGTGAGAGGCTTTGAGAAGCTGCTTGTATCAAACGAAAGCGGCTGGCCCGCGAGAGCAGGATTCGCTTGCGACACGATCGCGCAGCACAGCGTCATGCAGGACACTGTGACGCTGAGCAACCAAGGCGGGATCACACGCAAGAGCTTCGTTCGTTCCGCGGTGACGCGAATCGAGGAACCGGATGATCGGCTGATGGCGTTGTCGGTCATCAGCGACTTGTGGTCGTGAAAGTAAGGGAGCTGCATCATGCGAACAATCAAACGGGTCGTATGAATCGTGCGGGGCATCCAAGCTACCACAGCCCTTCTGAAGGTGGGATGTGGCGTTTTGTCAACAAATTGTTGCCCAAAATTAGCGTGTTGCATTTGCACAACACGCAGAGCGTCCTACTTTTGAGTGGTCTTGATGCCAAGGCCAACGTTTAGGCTCGGTTTTCCCTTTGGGTCCACCTTGCCCGATCCGCCTGCTTTGCCAGTCAAGGAAACTCTGATGACAATCCGAACTCTAACGCTCCTGATGCTCGTGACGGTCACGGTTACCTCGACCGGCTGCTCAGGAATGAGAAACTTCTTCTTCGGCCGTGGTGCAAACTGTGGCCTTTGCAATCGCGTCGGCGCGATCGGTCGTGCCGTCAACCCGTTCGCTCCGCCGCCTGCACCAAGCGCTGGTGGTTGCAACACGGGATCCTGTGGATTGTTCAATCGCGGTCCAGCCGTCGCTGCTCCGCCGATGATCCCACAACAACCTGTTTATGCACCCGCACCTGCTTATGTGCCCTACGCTGCACCTCAAGCTTCCGCGGGCACCTGTTCGACATGCCCCGCACCGCAAGCCTATGTTGGTGACGGATGCGGCAGCGAGTATGCCGTCGGCATGCCTGGTTACTACGAGGGTGCTGTCGATCCTTACTTGGGCAGCGGCACGCTGGGTTACGGCGAGACCATCGTTCCTGGTGGCGGTTATCCCGTCGACGCTTACGGTGGCACGATCCAAGGTGATTCGTTCGGCCCACGCTCCACTTACCAATCGAATCGCGTTGACTCGCAAGGCGACGTGATCATCCACGCTGATCCACTGCCACCCGGTGCTCAGCTGGTCGATTGATTGAGTCAACTCAGTAATCACTGAAGTTGCCGAACCATGTAGCTCGCTGGGGCCCCCCAGCGAGCTGTGTGCGCATTCACGGTGGAGACCACCGTGCTACAGATTGCCTCGCTGACGAGGCACGCTGCATCGCGATAAATGCGAATACGAAGACGAGCTGCGTCTCCAACCTGCTCGACGGAACAATTGGGGACAATTGTTCTACTCTGCCCCGCCGAATTCCGCGGCATCGCACGAGCACACCCGGTAGCTCGCTGGGGCCCCCAGCGAGCCGAGCGCAAACTCACGGTGGTGACCACCGTGCTACAGATTGCCTCGCTGGCGATGCACGGCGTATTGCGATAAATGCGAATGCGAAGCCGACTAGCGGCTCCAACCTGCTCGACGGAACAATTGGGGACAATTGTTCTACTCTGCCCCGCCGAATTCCCGCGGCGTCGCGCGAGCACAATCCGTAGCTCGCTGGGGCCCCCAGCGAGCCGAGCGCAAACCAACGGTGGTGACCACCGCGCTACAGCTTCAGTCCGTGGCGATTGATCTTGAGGCGTCGACGGGTTGGATGCGATGGTGAGATGGGATGGGAGATATCCGTTTTCCCAAGTTCCCCAACCTTTCGAGACCTTGCTCTCAAAAGCCGGTTCGCCTCACTGACCTTGCCCGCCGCATCGTGACCCAGATCGATCGCTATGTCCTGATCCTCTTCTTGCGCACCGTTTGTGTGTGCTTTTTGTCGTTGGCGGGCATCTTCATCGTGTTTCACGCCTTCACGGCGATGGATGACCTGATTGCGCAATCGAAAGTCGGCGACTCATTGCCGCTGGTCCTGGCCAAGTTCTATGGACCATATTTGCTGCTGCTTTTCGACATGACGGGCACCATCATCACGCTGATGGCGTTCCTCTTCACTGCCGGTTGGCTGCGGCGAACGGGAGAACTGACCGCAACTTTGTCCGCGGGAGTTTCCCACGGACGTATCCTCCGGCCGATGATCATCGCGTCGTTGGCAATCATCTCGGTCCAGTTAGCCAATCGCGAATGGGTGATTCCCCGTTTTCGCGATTCATTGACGATGAAAGCGAAAAACCTGTCCGGTGACATCGAACAAGCGGTCATGCCAACATACGATCAATCCTCCGGGATTCTGATCGAAGGTGACAAATTGCGGACGCTCGGGCGAGTCATTTCGCGTCCAAACTTTCGGCTCTACAGCGAATACGCTGGATTTGGAGACGTTTTGCTCGCCCGCGAAGCGATTTGGTGGGACCCCGAGGCGATGGCAGAATGGCGGACGGAAATGGGACCGACTGAGCCCACTGGTTCCGACACCGCTTCGCCGCAATCGACGTCGACACCAGCAACTCCTTCCGGCATCGATGGCAAACGAAGCAGCTGGACTGATTTGGCCAGCCGAGCGGGAATGCCAGACGTCACCGGTTATTTGTTGCAGGGTGTTCGTCGACCGGAACAACCTAACAGCGTCCCTTCGGCGGGACTTTCTTCGCGAGAAGATTTGGTGATATTCACGCCAGCCGATCAACCATGGTTGGGACCGACGGAATGCTTTGTCGTCACCAGCATTCACCCCAACATGTTGCAGACTCAAGACACCGCCACGAAACTGGCATCCGTCATGGAGTTGGCCGGAAGAGTTCGCAATCCGGCCGTGCACAGCAGCATGGCGCTGCGAACGACAACGCACGAACGAATCGTCCGAGCACCGCTCGATTTCGCTTTGATCCTGCTGGTCTTGCCGATGGTGGTCAACCGCCGCGGACGCAAACTGTTCGTGTTGATTGGCTCCGCCGTGGGATTGATCATCGCATTCTTCGCATTGAAAACCATCGCGAGCGCCCTGGGTGGCAGCACAACGATGGTCACACCCGGCATCGCAGCATGGATCCCGCTGCTGATCATTGGACCGCTGGCGTACTCACGCTACCGCCATGTTCAAACAGTCTGAACGAACCGGTTTACCGAACGTGATTGCCGCCATTGAGTTGGCAAGCCGACGATGAAAGTCAGTATCATCGTGCCGACCTGGAACGAAGCCGCCAACATCGAGGCGTGCATTGAATCTGCGTTGAGTTGCGGTGCCGCAGAAGTGGTCGTGAGCGATGGTGGCAGCGGCGATCGGACTTGCGAAATTGTCGAATCCCTGAGCGACCCTCGCGTGCGCTGTATAGATGCTCCGCCGGGACGTGGCGTGCAGTTGCGTGCGGCAGCCGAGCTAGCGACCGGGGAAATGCTGCTGTTTCTACACGCGGACAATCGTTTGCCAACCGATGCACTCGAACAACTGCGAAACGCGGGTTGGCCAGTTTGGGGTGGGTTCCGCCAACACATCGACGCGGACGGATGGCGGTACCGTTCGTTGGAATGGGGGAACGCCTGGCGAGCTCGCGCGAGATCCAACGTGTTTGGTGACCAAGCAATGTTCGTTCGCCGCGATGTGTATCAACAGGTAGGTGGATTCGCCGCCGTGAGCCTGATGGAAGACGTGATGTTGTCAGCTGAACTTCGCAAGATCACGCCCGCAATGGTGCTGGCCGGCCCAGTTGGAGTCGACGCAAGACGATGGCAGCAGCGAGGAGTTGTCCGTCAAACCTTGCTGAACTGGCGAATCCAACGCGCGTTTTCCCAAGGTGCATCCCCGGACGATTTGCGTCGAATCTACGACCGATGAAGGATCGGTTTTGACGACGTTGTGCAATCAACGTGGCAAAGCGGTTGGCATGATTGGGCGAGCTTTGATGCCCCGGAAGACGAAAGAGCCGGCTTTTCGAACGCTCGGTTTGAGCATGCGTGAGTTTATGTTGAATTGTTGAGTGGATCAGTGCCCCTCTCGGGTGCTGCTTCCGCTAGGCGATCCCGAACCCTCGAACCATTGAAAGCCCATGCCTGTTCTATTGATGATCAATCTCAAAGGTGGAGTTGGAAAGACCGCTTCGACGGTTGCCATTGCGGAAACTCTGGCGGAGGAAAGGTACAAGACTTTGGTGATCGATGCGGATCATCAGAGCATGGCCGGCGAATTGTTGCTGGGCCAAACGAGAATGCTCCAGTGCGAGAATCGCAAACGCACGCTGCACGACGTCTTTCTAGAGATGTGCGATCCAGACTTCGAAGTCGACGACTTGAGATCCTTCATCGCACAAGAAACATCCAATGTTGCGACCGTCCATGACTTCCTGGATGTGATCCCATGTTCGTTTCGAATTGACGATTTCTACAGCAATGCGTTTCGATCCAAGCGTCGTGCGGGCTTGTTTCAAACCGAGAGAGAATTGTTCACGCAGATCAAGAAACAAATGCCAGGTGCGAAGAAGTGGCTCAACGAACTGTATGACTTCGTCATCGTGGACTGCCCACCCAGCATTGCGATGCAAGTCAAAATGTTCTTGCGGATTGCGGATGGATGCGTGATCCCATCGATCCCGGACCAGTTGTCTGTGCGAGGATCTGCGAACTTGGTTGATCGACTCAAGCGTTTTCGCGTCGAGACGCTAGGAACGCTCTGGACGTTGTACCGCCAGCAAACACCGCTGCACCGCGCAATGGTTGCGGAACCCTATTCGATGCTGCCCACACCATTTGAATCAGTCATTCCCAACGCGGCTCAATTGGCTCGGGCGGTCGACCCACGCGAACTGAGCAACTCGCAAACGAACTGCGATGCGAAGTACGGACGACAATTCGCGGCCCGTTATCGAGAACTCTGCGGCGAGATCATTTCGCGACTTCGGAACTTGGATGTTCCTGTCAGTCATCGACAGGAAGAGCTGATTTGCTTGTGAGACCTTGCTGGAAAGCAAGCTTTCACGGGTGCCTGCTTTCGCAACGCGTGAACAACAAGTGACGATGTTGGCGTTGTGTCGCAAGCCGCCCGGTGAGGAACCGGAGAGCTCGCGCCCTTCCGCTAGGTCACTTGTGGTTCCCGTGGTTCTTAGAACGGAGGTTCAGCCACGGGTGTGAAGTCTTTGTTCACATTGCCTGACAGATGAATGTTATCTGGGTTGAGCGTAAGAACCGGGGAGCCTGGAGAAAGAGCCAAGTCCTCCAGGTTCACCCAAATGACGTTGGGGCTCGTTGTCAGCTCAAAGAAGAAACGTCTGGAATCAAGGTTCACGACGGTGCGGTATTCTGTGTCGTAGATCGTTCCAGGTGTTTTGTAGGGCGCGTTGAACGGCACCGACGCGTTTCGGGCGAGCGACAGTGTCGTGGCGATTGCTTCTCGTTCTCCCTCGGGTTTGCGAAGCGTCTTCAAGAAATAGTTGGCTCGCACGAAGCGATCAATTGGATTGACGTTGCCGGGCAGCGGGGTTTGGCGTGTCGCATTCGCGAAATCCCACTTCTCCAACTCAATGAGTTGTTCATCGTAGGGCGGATCATTGGTCACCACTTGATGTTCGGATCCATGATAGATTTTTGGCTGGCCATCGACGTATTCGATGATCGCGGAATCTCCTGATGCATCTTCGATTGCTAAGTGAAGCGACGACTTGAAACCGGCATGCTCGACCATGATTGGTTGAACGTCTTTCATTCTCTCCAGGGCTTCTTCCACCGTGGCAGCGTTGTCTAGCAAGTACTGTCCCCAAAGGCCCGCCTGGAGGCCAGCTTTCTCAGGATTTCGCGGCCCGTAGTCGGTGGCGGTCAGGAATAGCAAGTGCATGGCGAGTCCCTTTTCGTTCAAGCCGTCGACAGATGCCAAGCCGTATGCGGAAACTACGACCGATCCATAGCGAGACATCCAGGTGAGTGGATTCTCATCACCGAGATCAAGCGGTCCGACTCGACCCCCATTTCGGTGCATGCCTCTCGGGAAGACATGCAGCCTGGGTTCTGTTGATTCCGCCCAATCCATTGTCCGTCCGGCAACGGTCAGAACGCCATTGGTATTCCACAGAATGCGAGTGCAGGCCAATGCGGTGGAGGCTGACATTGCCAACACAATCGCCAGGATTGACCAGATGGATTCATGAAAAAAGTGCTGCTGTGCGACCATGCATCTGGGCCTTCATTTTCTGGAAGAAATCTTATTCGAGTAAACAAGGCTCGGCATTGTCCGGCAGTGACGTGAGATTGCAAGGCAAACAATGGCTCGCCAATCCTGCAATTGTTCGGGCAACTCTTCATGAATCTGCGCGACAGCGTTAGGGTATTCGCGTTCTTCCCGCATTCGTTCGATCGTCTTTGTTCCATCCTGAGGAGCCATGTCTCATGTGTCAGGCAACCCATCGCATTCTCTCCCGAACGCCCTCGGCTCTCGCGTTTAGTATTGTCGCTTTGATCACGCTCTGGGTCAGCGGTCTGCCAGTCGTTGCACAGGAATCGGACCAGCCCAAAACGGCGCCCGTCACCACGGCGGATCCCAACGTCCCGATGGACAGCCTTCGGGTGATGGTCAAGCCGTTGACGCAGGACGAATTGGCTGTCGAAGCCGACGCTTGGTTCGAATTGCTGAAAGCGAAAGCACGTCAGATCGCGGTCGCCAAGCTTGGGGTGAGAAAGACCAGCGACGCATTGGCTGCTGAAAGTGAAGAAGAAGCCAGCAGGTCGCTGGCGGAAGCTGAACAGGTCAAAAAGCTTGGAGACGAGGTCGCGAAGAAGGCCGAGGAAACGGTCACGCAGGCGGCTCGTGAAAGCACTGGGGTGGATGTCATTGACCGTTCAGAAGAGCAGCTTCCGGAAGCAGACGAAGGGGGCGAACCGTCCGCCGAGGACACATCGGAAACGGCGCAGTCGACCGAAACGGCTGCCAAACTGAAAACTGATTTGCTCGAAGACATCACGGTTTTGCAAGACGAACGCACCTCGCTCAGTGATCGGTTTACGATCGTTCTAGATTCATGGGAAGCCAAAGGCGGAGAGGCCGAAAGTTACCGCAAGTACATCGCAGCCGTGTCCGGCGTAGAACTTGACACGACGGATGCCGAAGCCGCTTGGTCCACCGTCGTTGGTTGGTTTGTATCCAAAGAAGGTGGGCAGCGTTGGGCATGGAACATCGTCAAGTTTATTCTGATCTTGGTCGTTGCGTACCTGGTCTCCAAGGTCTTGTCCGGGGGAGTGAACTGGCTTTTGGACCGGAAGATTCGCCTCTCACAACTTGCCGAGCGGTTGATTGCCAACACGATCCGGAACGTCTTTCTCGCCGTTGGATTTGCCGTGGCGCTGACGGCATTGGAAGTGGACATCACGCCAATTCTGGCAGCGATCGGTGCAACGGGATTGGTCGTCGGTTTGGCGTTGCAGGACACGCTCAGCAACTTTGCCAGTGGACTGATGATCTTGATCAACCGTCCGTTTGATGTGGGGCATGTCGTCAACGCGGGTGGGGTCACCGGAACCGTTCACCAAATGAATCTGGTTTCGACGACCTTTCACACTTTCGACAACCAAACGATCTACGTTCCCAACAACGAAATCTGGAACAACGTGATCACCAACATCACCGCCAATGACAAGCGTCGCGTTGATATGGAATTTGGGATCGGCTACAGCGATGACTTTGAGCAAGCGGAAGAGATCATTGCCGATGTGGTCAAAAGCCATGACTTGGTGTTGGAAGAACCGGAACCGGTCGTCGTCACCCATGCCCTAGCGGATTCTTCGGTGAACATCGTTTGTCGTCCTTGGGCGGCGACATCCGACTGGTGGAAGGTAAAGACGGATGTCACTCGGGAGGTGAAGCGTCGGTTCGACGCCGCTGGGATTTCCATCCCCTTCCCGCAGCAAGATGTCCATGTGTACCAAACCAGTTTGCCTGAAAAGTCGTGATCTCAGGCGAACAGAACACCGCTTGGCTCACTTCACTTTCCACTCAATTTGCCGGACGGATCCACCAAGACTTCGCTTGATCAATTCATCGCGGTTCGTCTGATCCAGTTCGCCCTTGTCGAGAAGGTACTTGTCCAAGACCCGGGGAACCATGTTTTTTAGAGCGTTGGTCACGTCTGTGTCTGTGTTCGGAAGTCTACGTGGACCGCCGGTGGGATCGGAAAAACTGGAGTGAGACGCGTCATGAAACCACAGCAAACGCTTGTCGCCGGGTGGCATCAGGCGGAAGAAGTCTTGGTGGTCGGTACCGGAAATGTCGCGGGTGCCTGAGATCCCAACGAACGGCTTCAGCCTTCTCTTCTTTTCTCGTCGTGCAAGTTCATCGAGATTCGCTATTCGCTGGTCTGGTGGATCGCGAAACAGCCTATCGATGGTTGCCCGGGCCCAACGCCCCTACGGTCCTTGAATGCGCGCAGCAGGTGTAAGTTTCGAAAAACTGGCCATCGACCACGATTCTGTCTCAGAAACATAGTGGGCAACGCTCTTCGCCGAGGCTCGTGCTCGTCAAAGGCGGGAAGCGTTTGATGCCTCTCCATCTTGAGCGGACACGACGGGTTCGTTTGTCGCGCGAATCACGCCTCGATAGAGGTCACCATCGGTTTCCCAGAGATCACCGCCTCCGTTTCGACCGGAGCGTTTTGAATGGAATCCACGCACAATGAACGTTGATTCGAGTTGTCCCGTTTTCTCCAAGCATTCGAAGAGGTAGTCCCGCTCCGCATCAACATCCGCGGCAGTGACATGTGTGATTTGTCCCGTTGTTCGGCTGAGGCCGACGTGCTCATCGTAGACTGCCGCTCCGATCCATTTCGGTCTTCCATCTTCGCTCAACTCGTTACTCTTCCAAAAACGCACGTGATGTCGATGCCGTGGGTTATCGCCGACCGGTTGCTCAAAAGCAAAGTCTTCCTTGCGTCCATCGAGATACAAACTGCTAACCGGCGCAGCATCATCCGGCCTCGAAAGAATCGTGTCAGCCGCAATCTCTAGGTCGCTTTTGACTCCCAGTGCAGACGCCGTGTACCAGCCCGCGGCGTTCATGGTTGATTCGAGCTGGAACTTCGTGCCGATCAACTCCACATTCAGCGGGTCACCTGGATGACGATCGCTTGTTTCTGTGATCCGTGGCACAGCATCCAATGCAGGGTCCATCCACGCGATATCCTTCCATACAAAAGGGGCCACCAGGTACGCCAAAAGGCCCCAGGCGACTGCCAAGCCAATGAGCAAGTGAATGACTCGGCGACGGCGTGGCCGACGCGATGGAGTCGGTGTAGTTTCTTGGTTCAATTTCGATGCTTTCCAATGCAATGAGCAAAGAGGGCTCCAGCATGACATGCGTTCCGCGTTGTGCGGCAAACGCTACCGGACGCACACAGCAAGTAACAGGTGTTTCAAAGCTCAAAGGAAACTTTGGACACGGAAAAGGTGTCCGACACCTTTTTTGGGGCTCAATGTATCATCCCCGACGTAGCCGCGCGAGCGTATTGCACGACCGATTGATTCTGCGTCGTCGGCTTTTGACACCAATGTTTCAATATCGAGACCGCCTCGGGCACAGTGGATGCCCAGTGACCGAGTCCGTGGATGGCAGACACCAGGCTATTGTCATGATTCGTTTGAAGAACCAAACGCATGACATCGATCGCAGCGTCGACCATCCCCGATGTTGCATTGCCAGGGTACAAAACGAAAACGTCCCAGAACATGTAACAGATGAATCCCATTGGACCGTCGTCCCGGGAGTTACCGATGTCGGTCACTCTACCAGTGCAGTGCCGGTTGAAAAAGTTTTGATAGAGATTCGACAGGTTGCGAATCCCCACGATTCTCCGATCTTCACTACAATCCGACGTGTAGAGAAACGGAAGATTGCTGCAGCAATTTGAATAGACGGTGTTGATGCCTTTACCGAGTTGATCCTTTGTGAACAAAACGTGAACCTCTGGGTCAACCAGCATTTGATCGACGTAATCAAATGCAATTTCCGCCGAAACATCGTAGAAGCTCTCTGACCGCTCGTGCATTACCGGGTCGCTTCCAGGCGGTAATTCAAACAGTTCGTCTCTCCATCGCTCATATTTCATCGCGGGCGTCTCGCTGGCCGAATGCAAACTGTCTCACTATCTGTTGAACGCAGGCGTCCGACGAGATTCGTGCTCTCAAACCGCACTCACAGACTGAAATACCAGACGCAACTCGAACTCAGCAGGTTCGGTAGCTGGGAACACATTGACGCGCTCCTTGCCACCGCGCAAAAGCCAATCGCCAGGTTTGATCAGCCCTTCGTTTCTCCAGCTTGTTACGCCCGCATCAGAGAGAGGATCGTCCAGGACTCCGCGGGCCAGTGTGCTTCCGGCTGACCAACAGTACTCAATCTTCCTCGACTTCTGGTCGCGACGCAGTAGCAAGACGACCGTGGATCCACCTTCCACGGTGGTACCGCCTCCTTGGGTCGTTTCTCCATTGACCGTCACATCGAAGGTAAGCACTTGCCCGTCAAGTTCCGGTGGGATTTCGATGGTGTACCTCTTCGCGTGGAGAAGGTTCATCAACTCATCGGTCGAAACATTCCGGCTGTCAATCCGCTGCTGCAGATGCGGATGGATATACAACGAATAGATGGGTGGCCAGCCAACCGCAATTAACAACAGCAACAGGTAACTAGCGACGTTTCGATTAACACGATTCAAGGAAGGAACCTCTCTAGCAGTATCTGATGGTCGGTTTAAGGGGCACTCGACTTATCCAACACAGTCGATGAAATACTTTGCAAAACATTGCTCAACGACGATTGTGAATTTTCCGATTCACAATCGACTCATGCGAATCACTTCCGCCGAAATCGTCACGAAAGTATCGCCGCCGATCAAAGCGGCCGGAAGAATGCGGACAGAATCAGACACAATAAAACAACGACAGCGACAATCAGGATCCATCTCGCTGAACCCAGCATCGTTGAATGCAGGCTTTGCTTTGTCGATGGAGAGAACTCCCAAGTTTCACCTTCGAAATGGATTCCGCAGTGCTCGCATCGCATGTCGTGCATAAAGATGCGACTGCCGCATTTTGGACATCGAACTCGAGCGTCCGCGTTCGCCGACTCGCGGTGTTCATCAAACTTCAACATTGGCGGATCGTCGTTCATCTTAGTTCCACAGTCTCGGTTGGCTCCGTCTGAACCTACCGCGTGATCAAAGGCAGATGAAGCCAAATCCTGGCGGCGCCATACGAAGCTACACAAAAACATCCAGAAAGCGGCATGCGATGTAGCCAAGCGTACCGATAATCAGGGCGGCCAATACAATGGCCGCAAACTTGTCGATTGGCCCATACGTTTCAAGTTCGCCGGTAGCAAAATCGAGCTGATTTTTGTAAACCGGCCCAGTTAGTACTACAGCGATAAATGGTGTTGTAGAGGGCCGGGCTTTTCGCTGAGAATAGCAGCTGGAGATTTTGTTTGCTGCACGGAGAGCTTGGCATGGATGTCGCTGAACTGGAACAACTCGAAGATCGGTTAAATGCTTACTTGGCTCGCTTTGGCGATTGTTTTCGACGAAGCGACACGAGGGCTCATTTGACGACCTATGTCCGTGGTCAACTTTCCGACCTGGACGCCAAGAGTGTGGAGCCGATTGCGTTGCAAGCCGGTACACCGGTGCGAACCTTGCAGGAATTTATCGCCCAGCATCGGTGGGACGAAGATGGACTTCGCAGGAGGCTGATCCACATCGTCCGTGATGAGCATGTCAACAAGAACACTGTCGCGATCATTGACGAAACCAGCGACGTCAAGAAGGGCGACAAAACGCCTGGCGTGCAACGACAGTGGTGCGGCAAAGTCGGCAAGCAGGAGAACTGTATCGTCACGGTTCATCTGGCTGCGGCGAACGAAGACTTTCACTGCATGGTCGATGGTGAACTGTTCCTCCCCGAGAGCTGGAGTAACGACCGCGAGCGTTGTGCCGCCGCCGGCATTCCCGATGAGATGGTCTATCGCCCCAAGTGGCAGATCGCGTTGGAATTGCTTGATCGCAGTAAGGAGGAGGGGATTGAATATCCTTGGCTAACCGCTGACGAAGGCTACGGCGGTAAACCTGGATTCCTGGAAGCTCTTGCCGACCGCGATCAGAAGTTTGTGCTTGAAGTGCCGCGAACGTTTTCGGTTTGGGAGAAGCATCCCGAAGTGACCGAGCAGCCCTATCGCAAGGGCGGCCGCGGCCGAGGTCGCAAGACACCCCGCGTCAAGAGCGGGGAAAGTTCGCCGCGAAGTGTTGAAACAGTGTTCTGGCACGGCGAAGCGATGAAAGCGAAACGCTGGAAACGCTACCGCGTCAAAGACGGCGAGAAAGGTCCCATCATCTGGGAAGCCAAGCGGGTTCGCGTCACACTCAAAGGCAGCGACGGACTACCGGGGCTGTCTCTGTGGTTGGTGGTCGCGAGAAACGTGCTTGACGGCGAACTGAAATTCTTCGTCAGCAACGCGAGCGAGTTCGCTTCGATGGCGATGCTGCTACAGGTTGCGTTTCAGCGATGGCGAGTGGAACGTTGTTTCGAGGATCAGAAACAAGAGGTCGGCTTAGACTGTTACGAGGGGCGCCGATATTTGGGTCTGAAACGCCACTTGATCATCACGTCGTTGAGCTATCTGTTTCTTTCGCAAACCTGCCAGCAGGAGCGGGAAAAAAAATCCGGAGTGGACAATTCAGCAAATTCGCGACGCGGTCGACGCAATCGTTGTCAGCTGGTCACTCCCTCGTGAGAGTCGTCGCATGTTGCTTGATCAGGTCGCCTCACGGATCAACTACCATCAATCACGCAACGTAGCGGCTCGCATCAGCCATACGCAAACGAAGCTCGACAGATACGCCGAACTCGGTATCGACCCCGAAAGCATCACACGATGCCGATGGCCCAAAACTTAGCGCTGTAGTATTAGAACCTATCCGGAAACTGGACTTCTCGAAAACGCCAGTAATCACCACACTTTGTGTTCCTCGAAGCAACGGAGTGTGCGATGAACGACGGTGGACGAAAACGATATCCAAGCGACTTGACTGATCAGCAGTGGGAGATCATCTGCGAGTTGATTCCGCAGCCTCGCAAGAGTCGAAAGGGCGGTCGGCCACGCACTGTGGATATGCGTGAAGTCGTCAACACGATCCTCTACCAATGCCGTAGCGGCTGCCAGTGGGACATGCTCCCTCATGACCTTCTTCCCAAGAGCACGGTGTACGACTACTTCGCCAAGTGGCGTGATGATGGCACCCTGCGAAAAGTCAACGAGCGACTCGTTGGGGCGATTCGAATGCTGGAGGCGCCGAGTGAAGAACTGGAACCCAGCGCGGGCAGTATCGACAGCCAAAGCGTCAAGACAAGCGAACGAAGTGGAAGCCGAGGATACGACGGAGGCAAGAAAATCACGGGGCGAAAGCGAAACATTGTGGTCGACACGCTCGGTCTGCTACTTGCTGTCACGGTGACGATCGCATCGGTCGACGATGCCTATGCGGCTAGGCCGGTGCTGAAGCAGCTTTCGCAATCAAAGCAATCACGACTACAAGTTATCTGGGCCGATTCGAAGTACCACAATCACGCTTTGAATTCCTGGCTCGGTCGTCAAGCGAATCTGACTTGGAAGCTGGAGGTCATTCGGCGACCCAAGGGAGCAAAGGGATTTGTGTTGCTTCCGAAACGTTGGGTAGTGGAACGAACATTCAGTTGGTTTGGACGTTGGCGGCGACTCAGTCGCGACTATGAACACCGGACAGAATCAAGCGAAGCAATGATCCATGTCGCTTCGATCGGACGCATGCTTAGGCGACTTGCTCCAACCGGTGATCAACCTCCGTTCAAATATAGACTTACGACTTAATTGGGTTACCGGATAGGTTCTTAGAGCCAGCGTGCAGATGAACAAAACACTGAGTGCAGCAACAAGTAGTGCTAGCAAACATATCAGAGCCATTGCCTTTCCGACCGAATCACTTCCCGACAACAGGCCGACTTGAGAAGCGATCTTAAGAACGATGAGTGTCAAGACACAGGTAGTGGCTAAGATCGACTCGAGCGTGCGAGAGCGACGCAAAAACGGCACCGTTTGATAACTGCGTTTGGCAGCGAGCCTTCTTTCAATTCGAGCCGAGCGAGACATGTTGTCTATGCATGAAGAGATTCAAGGAAGTGCGGTCGCTCAATTGCGATTGCGGACTCAACTTTGAGTTGAGTCGCTCGGCCGTGGGATATTGCCGCAAAAGCGATGGACGGCATAGATCAATAAGTTGCCAAATGCAACGATGGCTGCGATGCAAAGCAAATAGAACCCGGCGTCTCGAACCTCTCGTGCCATCATCCACCAAAACCGAGGGTTGTTCGTGAACGCGGTGCCTCGGACAAAGTCGGCGGTCAACAGTTTTGCGAGCGGCCACGCTCCGTTGTAGCTCGCAAGACCTATCATCACTAGCAGTGCACTGCTGACTGCGGCGATCGGCCAATGCTCGCGTTTGTGATCCTTTGCGAAGCTAAATGTCGTGAGAAGAATTCCAATTGGGATGGATAGCACCACGAGCATCGCAAAAACAATTCCGATCAGCGGCTCACCGCCAAACGTGTCATCGAAAATCGTGACCATCCCCGAGAACCACGCAACGGTGGCAGCAAGTGTGGCAGTAACGAGTCCGAGCGTGCGTATCCCGAGTTTCATGTCAGCAGCTCCGTGTTCGCAGTGCGACTGTTTCGTAGGCCAAGCGGCGTTCGCCTCCATCGACTGGCGGCTTTCACTGGATGTCGGCGGACGGCACAAGGCGAATGCCCTCATATTTACCAAAGTTGAGGCAGGTCATTCCCTCTGCGAGATGCAAAGTTCGTCATTCATCACCGTTTGAGATATCACTGGAATGAGGAAACTTTGGATTTGGAGGCAGACGTCTTACTCGAGTTTCGAAGATGGATTTCAACGCGACGCGTGTCAAAGCCAGCATCGCGATTATCAGTAGAACAACCACGTAGGCGATCGGCGATGCTTCGAATGTTTGAAAGACGCTGATAGCAATCGCAACGGATGCGGTGAACCAAAGCAACGAACTGATATGAAATCGGAAACTGCTCTTCAACGCTCGACGTACAATACGGGCGTCAAAAAGATCCCGCATTCCCGAGAATGTTTCTCTTGGCGAAAGAGCAACCGACAACACGAGCATGGCGATGATCGAAGTGCCAGCCAGCGTTATTGCATAGGTATTCCACATAGGTAGCCGATGGTGAGGCCGAAGTCTCGACGAAGTCAATCCTTCGAGCGAGTTGTTTGGCAGGTCATCTATTGCATAACATATTTTTGTATCGCTCCGAAATTCAAACCGCAAGCTTTCCATCATCGCCTGGCTTTTCTCTGATGGCAGATTTGGCAAACGTCGCAATCCGACAGAGAAAAACGGACCACAGCGATTTGTCTCGCCCTGCATCACCAACCGTTGGCTCGATTCTCGTAATCTGTTGAGGGCAGTGATGCCATCGACCCAAACCTGTGGGCTTAGAAATCATCGCACTCCGTCGGACCGACGTTGAAAGCTCAAAGAAATGCATTGCTCGCGGACCAACCCACTTGACCAGCGTAATCGGCAGTGGGGTTGGTTTCGGTAACGTTCCTTTTGCCGTTGAACATGTGATATGGACGTCCTCCGCGTTCTACCAACAGTCGGAAAAGGCAGAGTCGGAAAAGGTGTCCGACACCTTTTTGGGTACAAATGCAGTGAGGCTCCTCCCGGTCTGGTTACATCGCAAAGCCAACGACTGCGAGTGAAGGACGACCATCGCGGATATATGGAGACTCGACGGACGTTGCAAGCTTGGCGTGTTCCAAAGAACGCTGCCAAATGCTTTCTGGTATTGATCGCATCAGGGAATCAATCCTCTTGCTATCCGAGCAGATCAGTGCTGGGACAATCGGATTAAAATCTCGAAAACGATCATGTGAATTCGGACCTGGTGGAATGCGTGGGTCGGATCGACCGTCCAGCGGATAGACATTCACCACAAGAATCCGTTGGCCTCTTTTCCACGATGCAACACCAGGCCAATTCTTGTCCATTTCCAAGAGCACAACCGCGTCAAGTTCGATGGAGTACGCAGCCACCATTGGGCGTTTCACCGAGACAACCCACCCCGCATCGACATCACCAATGTGCAAGGCTTGGGATAAACCTGTGTAACCAGTGTGTTTTCCGGAACTGGCGATCATGAAGTCTTTCGCAATCGCAGCGAAACCGAATTTGTCCGGTTCGATTTGCCTCCAAAGATCTTTTGACAGTTTCAGTTTCGCTGGGTTGGACGATTTGGGTTTGCTTTTGAACACGGTTTCGTTTGGCGAGAGGAAAGGCGATGAGCCCGAGGAGCTTCGGTCATCGTTGTACAGGGAAAGCAACGCAGATCATCAAGCAGCCTGCACACGTGTGTTAAAATCGATGTTGATCGTTTGGTCAGTCGTGGGCTTGCCACCCTCGCAAACGGCGTAAAGCACCGCGACGATGCAGATCGGCAGGAGGCTTCGCGTCTGCGACCGGTTTGGCGTTCGCCACGGTTCCCACGCATGACCGGAGCGAACACGCCAACGGCTCATGGAATTCATCCCGATGATTTCTGCATCCCTGCTTAGCCAGCCAGGGCGATCAGTATCGGCATGCCGATTAGAACCAAAGTTTGGAATGCCATCATAAACCAGTAAGGGCCTGGTGCAGTGCGGCGGTCGATCAAAGCGTTGTCGCCAAGCAAACCTGCGACCGCGAATCCAGTCCAAAGTTGCAGGAGACACGTTAGGATCGCCGACACGGTCAAGAAGATCGGTACGACAGATTCGAGCATTGCTCTTGGATGTTTCGAAGCAGATGGGCAGGATGAGCTCGCGTCATGATCCCGCTCCATTCTGAAACGGCGGTTTGCTCTGATCAACGGATTGTATCGTGCAAGGCGACGAGATTCACCAAGCGACTGCGAAGATCCGTTTCTGCGATCGGTTTCGACAAGAAATCGTCCGTTCCTGCTTCCGCACCGCGAGCAATCTCGCTGTGGTCCCTCAAGGACGTAACGAGCATGACCAACGCAGTGTGATCATCTTTAATTTGACGACACAGTTCATACGCGTCTGGTTCAACGAGTTCAGTGTCAAGCAACACAAGATGTGGCTGGTACTTTTGCAACTGATTGAGGCCGTTCGCACCGTTGTCAACGGATCTGAAGTCCCAGCCTCGTTCAGAGATCGTGTCGAGAAGCAATGCAGAGTCCGTGTCGGTGCATCCAGCGGCGAGAATTCTGATTGCGGTCGTCATGTCTGTCCGACATTCTGAAACGAGCAGAGAAAGAGTGGCATAGCGGGCTGTTGATTTAATGAGCCGCACCGCGTTAGCGGCGGTTAGTCAGACGCCAACCGGGGCTAACCCCCATCGGCTAATTGTTGTCACTCGGTATACGACTAAATCAACGGGCTGATAGGCTTCCAGCCTGTGTTCAGCGCAATCACAAGCGAGAAGCCTATGCCACTTGGTTGCTGCTCAGGCGATGATTTCGTGGATGGGGCGAACGTGTTCGACGCCAACCAGTTTCTGGTCCAAGCCACCATAGAAGTAGGACAGATGGTTTGGATCGAGTCCCATTTGATGCAAGATCGTGGCGTGCAAGTTACGGACGTGCAGCGGGTTTTCGACCGCGGCGGCACCGAGCTCGTCGGTCGTCCCGTAGCTGACGCCGCCTTTGATTCCGCCTCCGGCCATCCACATGGTGAATCCGTAGGCGTTGTGGTCTCGGCCGCTGCCGTTGGCGTATTCCGCGGTAGGTTGACGTCCGAATTCGCCACCCCAAACGACCAAGGTTTCGTCCAGCATGCCGGTTCGTTTCAGATCGGCCAGCAACGCAGCGATGGGCTGGTCAGTCGCTCCGGCGTGTTTGTTGTGGTTGATTTCCAGGTCACCGTGGGCGTCCCAGTTGTCGTCGTTGTGGGCACCGCCACTGTAAAGCTGGATGAACCGAACACCGCGCTGAGCCAGACGACGTGCGAGCAAGCAGCGTTTGCCGAAGGCTTGCGTTTTGGGATTGTTCACGCCGTACATCGAAAGCGTTTCTTCGGTCTCGTCGGAGAGGTCGACCGCTTCCGGTGCAGCGGACTGCATTCGGTACGCCAGTTCATAGCTGGAGATTCGCGAAGCCAAGGGTTCTTCGCCAACGTGTTGGACCAAGTGACGGCGGTTGGCGTCTTGGATGGAATCGATCAGGCGACGCTGCAACCCAGGTGGGAAATCGGAAGGCGGATTCAGATCGAGAATCGGATTGCCTTCGGTGCGGAACACGGTGCCTTGATAAGTGGCCGGCATGTAACCGCTGGACCAGTTTTTGGCACCGCTGATGGGACCACCGGTCGGATCGAGCATCACGACGAAGCCCGGCATGTTCTGGTTTTCGCTGCCCAGCCCATACGTCAGCCAAGATCCCAGAGCGGGCGAGCCGGACAGGATCTTGCCGCTGTTCATCATCAGCATGGCGGATCCGTGAATCGGCGAGTCCGCGGTCAATGAATGCAGGAACGCGATGTCGTCGACGTGTTTGGCAACGTTGGGGAAAAGCGTGCTGACCATTTTGCCGCATTCGCCGTGAGGAGCAAAATCCCAACGAGGTTCAACAATTCGGCCGCCGGCTTTGTGTCCGCCGCGACCGAACGTTTTGACGTCGACGGTTTTGCCATCCATGCCTTTCATCGCAGGTTTGTGATCAAACGTGTCGATGTGGCTGGGGCCGCCGTACATGAACAAGAAGATCACCGTCTTGGCTTTGGGAGCGAAGTGCGGTGGTTTGACCGCCATCGGTCCCGCCGATCCGGAGACCTGTGACGCCGTTGCCGCAGACGCATGTGGCAACAATCCATCGGAGGCCAGCATCGAGCTCAGCGCGGCGGCTCCGAACCCACATCCGGTTTCCCAGACGAATTCGCGACGGGTGCGGCCACAGAAGTTACCGGAATGGCTTGGTCGAGGTGCGTTCATGGCGTGATGATGAGGCAGCAGGTTGGAAGGGAGGCGGGGGCGGACGCGATCTTAGAACACGTGACGTTGGTTCTTAGACGCAGGTCGCCTCCACATTGTAAACGACTTTTGCGAACCGAGGCAATCGATTCGGGAAAAATCCGGTTTCTCGGGCATCACTTCTGATCGATCGAGTGCGTTAAACTGCTGGCAAAGTCACTCGATCCCCTCCCCAGTTGAGTCCCGCCTTGTCTGCCCCAAAGCCACTTCGTTTCCCCGCCAATCCTGCTCCAACGGCTCTCAAACAGTTCGCATTGACCCTGCAATCGGAATCGTATCGCTACCGGACGCCGATGAAATTTGGCGGGCGGGTGGTCGAAGAGGTCACGGTTTTGACGGCTCAGTGCACCGCGACGAATCAGGCAGGTCAGGTCGCCGATGGTGATCAGATCGGGATCGGCAGCATGACGATGGGAGTGGCCTGGGCGTGGCCGGACGCTTCTGTCGCCGATGGAACCAAGCTGGAGGTCGTGTTGGAGTTGGCCAGTCGCATGGCCGCGCAAGTCAACGAAGCGTCGGGAACCCTTACTGGACACCCGATGGAAATTTGTCTGCAGTTGGCCAGTCAGCGTGAGGATCTGGTCGCTGCCGTCGCGGCGGGGCACGATCTGACAGCACCGATTCCGGAACTGGCGATCTTGTTGGCCGCATCGCCAATCGAAGCCGCTTTGTTTGACGCTCATGGGAAAGCTGCAGGGCAGAGCAGTTACAGCCTGCTGTCGGCGGAGCATCTTCCGCCGGATTTGGGTGAGATGACCGGCGATGATCGCTACGCAGGTCTACGTTTGGATCAGTTCATTTCTTCGTCGCCCGTCGCCACGTTGCCGCTGTACCACTTGGTCGGGGCGCTCGATCCATTGACGCAAGATGATTTGGCGGAACCCGTCGGGGATGGTTTGCCCGAGACGCTCGGTGAGTGGATCACTCGCAACGAGTTGACTCACCTGAAGATCAAGTTGAACGGCGACGACGCCGACTGGGATTTTCGCCGCGTTCGAGACATCAACACGGTGGCCAACGAAACGACTGACCGCGGATCGTCGACCGGCAAGCCTTGGTGGTTCTCGTTGGATTTCAACGAACGCTGCGAGGACGAAGCCTACGTGCTCGGGTTGCTGGACCGATTGGAATCGGAGTGCCCGGAAGCGTTCGAGCGGATCCAATACATCGAGCAACCCACTCATCGTGACTTAAAGCGACCGGGCGCGGTGACGATGCATCAAGCGGCCGCGAGAATCCCCGTCGTGATCGATGAGTCGCTGACGGGACTGGAAAGTCTGCATCTGGCCGTGTCGCAAGGTTACAGTGGCATTGCGTTGAAGGCTTGCAAGGGGCACGCCGAAGCGTTGTTGCTCGGCGCGATCGCGGTGCACGAGAACTTGTTCTTGTGCGTGCAAGACCTGACGTGCGTGGGAGCGTCGCTGCTGCACTCAGCGTCATTGTCAGCTCATATCCCCGGCGTGGCCGCGGTGGAGAGCAATGGCCGCCAGTACTGCCCGGAGGGCAACGCCGAATGGATGGCTTGCTTCGGACCGATGTTCGAAGTCCGAGGCGGAAGCGTGCCGACGAGTTGCTTGGATGGCCCCGGGCTCGGGTATTGAAGGGCGATTGATTGAGCATCCGCCCCCATTCGTAGGCCGGACCATAGCGAAGCGGAGTTCCGGCAGCACTCGAGCAAACCGTTGCCTTCAATGGTTCCCGCGAGAGGGCTCGCACACCAAGACGTCCAATGCGGATGGATGGACGTTAGCGCTTGGTAGAGCAAGGCTTGATTGATGAGCGTTGGTTGACGGAACAATTGGGGACAATTGTTCTACTCTGGTGATGCGTGTATCACGGTGGGGGACCACCGTGATACAGGTTTTTGGGTCGCTGCTTGTTTGCGTCGCTTCGGCAATCGCTGGCGGGTCGAGATGCTCGGCGCGGACGCGAGTCAAGTCAACGCAGGGGTGGCGTGAGGCGTATTGGTTCGAACCCAAGCTGGAAACTCAGGCCACTGGTGAACCTGTAGCTCGGTGGTCCCCCACCAAGACGATCGCAGAATCTACGCTGCTTGCTGTTTTCGCGGCAGAGATACCAACAGCCGATTGGTTGGCGTTTGGCTTGGGGGGAACAGGCTTAGGGCAGAGCGTTGGTTGACGGAACAATGGGGGACAATTGTTCTACTTTGGTGATGCGTGGGTCACGGTGGGGGACCACCGTGCGACAGTTTTTTTAGCGAGAGCGTTTTGTTCACGCGACTCGGCGTGTTCGGTGCCGGGTGCTTCTTGTGGAAGTGGTTCCCGTTGCGGAGCCAGGAACGGTCAACGATTTGATCCGGTCCAGTGCGTTGGCCATCGCGACTCCGTCTCGGAATCGTTTCAGCGGTTTGGGATCCATCGACTTACGGATCCAGTCCACAAACTCTTGGTTCAGACCGCGACGCAGTTTGGCGTACGAAGGCAAAGGGGCTTCGAACGGGTACTCGGGCAGCGATCCCGACAACATCCGGTAGATCACCAAGCCGAGCGAGAACACGTCGCTGCGGTACGTTGGTTTGCCCATCGCTTGCTCGGGCGCGATGTAACCGAGCGTTCCCGATGCCGAAACGGCGTGACGGCCACGTTCGATCCGTGCCAACCCGAAGTCGGTCAGGCAGATCTTGGAGTTGGGAAAGAGAATGAAGTTCTCAGGTTTGATATCGCGGTGCAGCACTCGGCGTTCGTGTGCGTACGCGACGGCCGATGTCATTTGACGGACGTAGTCCAGCGTGGTTGCTCGAGCCATACGGCGACCAAGTCGATCGTGCAAGGTTTCTTCGCCAAGTGGGAACACCATCACGAAGTGGCCGTCGATGTACCGAGCGTCCTTGAGCGGCAAAATACTCTCGTGCGACAGGCTCGCCATGATGCGGACTTCGCGTTGCAGGTCGTCGGCAGATTGGTGATCGTCCGAAGAATGGGACTCCGGAATTTTCAGCGCCACGTCGCGATCCTCGATCGTGTCGTGGGCGGAATAAACGGTCGCAAACCCACCTTCGCCAAGCTTTTTGACGAGCCGGTATTTATCCAACCGCATGCCGACGCGAAGACGACGCGTCGATTCGCCGGGATCCATCACCAATTTCAAACGTGCCGTCACGGGCGTTGCCTCAAAGGGGACATCAAATTCGCACGGCGAAGGGCTCGTGCCGACCAAACGAAATCAAAACCGAAATCAGAATCAAAACACTTTCGAACCAGCATGACTCTTACGCGTTCACATGATCGTGGGATTGAAGTTCGACCGAATTTTCGCAGCGAGTCGCGATGTCGATCGTGACCGCCCAGCGTCCTTCGGCATCCGCAGTGATGATCCAGTGAGGCATCACGCACACCGATTGATGCACGAGTTCAAACCCAGCTTCGCTTTGACTGACCGTTTCGACTGGGAATGCCCAAACGCCACTGTCGCGATTGGTTCGCAAGTCGATGTCGACGCCCAACCAACGATCCGAGAGCGACAAGCCGCGAACATCGGTGAGGTCCAAACGTTCGCCGAGTTGCCCGAGTTGGTTGCCGTCGACGTCGCTGAAATAACGGTCGTCAGCTCCGGACGGCAGACCAGCAAAGTTCCACTCCACGGCGAAGTGCAGAGGGCTGGCCGGTGGCAGGTTCTCCAGCAAGTAAGTCACGGACAAGTTGCCGCTGCCTTCTTGCAACGTGACCGCTTTGGTCAGCGTGATTGGAATTCCCCAAGCATTGCCATCGCGGCGCAGTTGAGCTTGAACGCGGTCGCTGCCTCGACGCAGTTTGGCTTCGAATGGAAGTTCTACAAAGTCACCTCGTTCGGGCGACTCGCCGCGTGAGACGGATTCCAACGTCGCTTCGTTGTCAAAGAAGTGGTCCATCAAACTCTTGCGAGCGTAACGGTCGTACTGAATCATTTGATCCAGCCCTTCTTGTTTGAACACGACTCGGTCGTGGATGCTGGCCACGTCGCCACCGGCGGAGCTTGGTCCAGCCAGGACTTTGCGATGGTAGGCTTCCGGGCGACGCTGCAGCGTGGCCAACAAGTTGTGGTTGATGCCTCGCAAATCCCACTCGTACATCCGGCCACCTTGGGCGGGATCGATCCAAGCGACCATGGATTCGTTGGACAGCCGGATTTCTTGTTGGCCGTCGTAGTCGTAGTCGCCCGCGGTTGCCGAAACGGTGTGCAACGTGCCTTCGATTTCTTGAAGCAACGTGTCGGCTTGGATCAGGTGTTCGTAGATCGCGTTGCGAAGGTGAGGCAAGTAGATTCCGCCGAAGGCACCGTGCCAGTACGGGCAGTTGCATTGACCGCGATACAGGTGGTCGCGAATTTCGGAGAGCTCACCCGCATCGTGACCGCTGGCTTCGGCTTTGGCCAACCGATCGCTCACGTGCATCATGCGAGCGTACATCTCGTTGGTTTCTTCGTATTTGACTTTGAAGTTCCGCCAGAAACCTCCTCGCACGAACGATTCCAAGTGACTCCAGCGTTCGTCGTTTTCCATCGCGTGGGAAACGTCGTCGAGGATCTCTTGTGATTCCGCGGGCAGCGACCAAACCGTCATTTCGCGATAGCTGCAATCGGGCAGGTAGGCTTTGCCAGCTGGAGCCGCGTTTTGGATCGATTCTGCCAAGGTGACCGTGTGCAGCCACTCTTGGTTTTCAGTCAACGCATCAAAGAACGAACGCAACCAGCCTTCGTCGTAGACGTGCGATTTCGTGTCGGGCCAAGTGCCGAACTTTTCGCCATCGTCACCGAACGTCATCACGGCACCGGGATTCGAATGAGCGATCCCGCGTAGGTAGTCGATCGTTTCGTGAGCCGGGCGGAATGGGATCGTGTAGCGAAGTTGTTCGCTGCCAGGGAAGACGCGGAGCAGTTGGCCTTGGTCTTCGACAACGAAATAACTGCGCAGTTCTTCTTCCGCCATCCCAGCGGATTTGAAGTGGTAGTCGTCCAAGACGGTGTAACGCATTCCGGCCGCAGCCACGTCGGCGGTCAGTCCTGATTCCCAAACTCGTTCGGGCATCCACATGCCGGCGGGCGAGACACCTAGGTTGCGTTGCAGCCATGAACTGTACGATTGGATCTGGCCCACGCGATCACGTCGGGGCAACATCGTCAGGATCGGTTCGTACTGAGGCCCACCGACGATCTCGATGCGGCCGGCTTCGACCAGCAAACGCACACGGTCGAGGTACTCGGGATGGCGTTCGGCCAACCACAGCATCAACGGGCCAGAGGTGTGCAGCGAGATGTTCAGGGCGTCGTAGGGTTCAAACACCTCCAGAAACGGCAAGTAGCTGTCCTGGTACGCTTGTTCAAACACGCCATCGAAGTTTCCGATTGGCTGGTGGTTGTGAAGGACCAAGCAAAGGTGAACGTGAGGCGACATGGGCGCTGGGGTCAGTGTGTGGAAGGACGTCGTGAAACAGGCGATGACGGTGCGCGAATTTTACGATTTGCATGCATTGCGCGAATGCAAAAAACAACCGGAATTTTCGAAACGACGCGAATGTTTGGGCGAGCCAAATTCGCTGGTCGTTTCCAGCCGGTTAATTGGCGCAATCGTCACACTCGCGACAACCGCTGCGAACATCATCGGCTGACGGTTGTGTCAGCTTGAGCGGAAACGACGGTCGTAACGGTTCTGCGGGCTGGAGCGGCACCCCAAAAGCAAACCGTAGCTCGGTGGTCCCTCGCCGAGACGAGCATTGAGTCGATGTTGCGAGGTGTTTGCGCAGTGGGTCAGGGATGCGTGACACAGATGAGTTGGAGGCTGGTTTGGGTGGGGCGAGGCTTGGAGGGAGAACGTGGGTTGGCGGAACAGTTGGGGACAACTGTTCTACTCTCGTGCAGATGGTGTTTGGGTCACGGTGGAGACCACCGTGCTACAGGTTTTTGACGTTTTCTGTAGCTCGGTGGTCCCCCACCGAGACGAGCACTGAATCGACGTCGCGAGCGGTTTGCGAGGTGGGGCAGGGATGCGAGCTCCAGATGAGTTGGAGCTTGGTTTGGGTGGGGCGAGACTTGGACGGAGAACTCTGGTTGGCGGAACAGTTGGGGACAACTGTTCTACTCTGGTGCGGATGGTGTTTGGGTCACGGTGGGGACCACCGTGCTACAGGTTTTTGGGATGCTGGTAAGATCGGGGTTTGCTGCATGAATCAGGATCCTAAGGATTTGCATGATCCTGTGGTTCTGTGATCCTGTGCCCCTTTCCACTATCAAGCCCCCTTTCCACTTCCCTCCCACAAAACTCATTTTCATTGCCAAGATCTCGGGGAAGATTTCGAACACCGGGTATGCGACGCTTCTTTCAATCCATTCGAAAAGCCACTTGGACGCTGTTTTGTCTTGCGTCGTTGGCGTTGATCTTGGCGTTCGTCACGGCGCTTCCGTTGTTGCAGTTGATCACGTTGGGGTATCTGCTCGCCGTTGCCGGGCATCTGGCCTCGGGAGGGCAACTCAAAGACGCGCTGCCGAATTTGAACGCGGCGGGGGTCTTTGGAGCCGCGTTTTTGGCGCTCGCGGTTGCGTCCGCACCGACTCGATTGCTGGCTCATTGGGAATCCGTTGCTGCGGTGATTGATCCGGGGTCTCCCGATGCGACTCGACTGCGGATCGGGGCTCTCGCGCTGTCGGCGTTCTTGACCGTTTACTTGGGTTGGGCTTGGGTTCGCGGCGGACGGCTGAAGCACTATCTGTGGCCACAGCCCAAACGGTTTTTCAAAGAAGCGTGGCGTCCGTCGACTTGGTCGCAGTTTGCGGATCGAGTGTGGGCGTTTTTAAAAGGCCTGCGGATTCCGGCATTGTTTTGGATGGGCGTTCGCGGTGCCTTGCTGACTTTGGTTTGGTTGATTCCCGCGTTTGTGATCATGGGTGTGACTCGGCAAGGCGACAACGCCGCGGATGGTCTGCTGGGCGTGTTGGCTTTGTTCACGCTCGCGTTTGTGCTGCTGTACTTGCCGATGTTGCAAACTCACTTTGCGGCCCAAAACAATTGGCGAGCGATGTTCCAGTGGCGGCAAGTTCGCAGTGACTTTCGATACGCACCTTGGTCTTGGGCGGGAGCGATGTTGGTCGGGTTGGTGCTGATGCCGATCCCGCTGTACCTGCTGAAGATTGAAGCGACTCCGCAAGAGATCACTTGGTTGCCGTGTTTGGTGTTTGTGGCATTCATGCTGCCGGCTCGAATCGCAGAAGGGTTGGCGCTGCGTCGATGCCGGCGGCTGCGTGTCCTAGCGGAATCGGGCGAATGGTCTCCGGGTGTTTGGTCGGGGCGTTGGTGGTTTGTCTCTCGATGGGCGGTTCGGTTGGTGGTGATGCCCGCGATTGTCGGCTTCTACATGCTGGTTCTGATGGGCAGCCAATTCACCAGTTGGGACGGTGTGGAAACTTGGGTTCGCCAGCATGCTTTGTTGGTGCCCGTCCCGTTCGTGGGCGTTTGATCGCACCGCCGATGACTGCACTGCTGACTGAGCATTGATCCCACTGGGCATCGATTCCGAGGCGGGTTCCCTTGCCGTTTCTTCTATCAGGTGGTAGAAGCGCAGCATGACTGGATTGCCGAATACGAAACCGAACCAATCAAGACATCGCAACCGCAAACGCGGTGTGATCGGAGTGATGTTCCGCGCCGATAAGTTGCTGATCATCCGCCGCTCGTTGACCGTCAATGCACCAGGCAAGTTGTGTTTGCCTGGCGGAGGCATCGAGGCTGGTGAGAGCGAAGAAGAGGCTCTGATTCGCGAGATGCAAGAAGAACTGGCGATTGATGTGACGCCGACACGTTTGTGTTGGCGAAGCGTTACGCCCTGGGGAACTCGGTTGGCGTGGTGGGTGGCGGAATTTCCTGATCACATCGATCCCGTGCCGAATCCCGACGAAGTGGCTGAGGTTCACTGGATGACGGCCAATGACATCGTCACCGCACGCGGCGTGCTGCCCAGCCTGCCTGATTTTCTGGCGGCGTGGCGAGGCGGCGAGATCGAGTTGCCTTGGACAGATTCCTCGACGTCCTGAGGGAAAACTCGCCTTGTCGGTCGCTGGCGTTCTGCTAGGCTACGCGATTCGATCCGGCCGGTGTTTGAATTCGCCCCAGTTTGGAACGCCAATGAATGGCGGTGCCAAGACGCGAAACCTGGCCATGCACGCAAAACACGAACATTTTTCCAGGAGAGCGATCTAGGTGGGTACCAAGAAATCTGGCAAGGGACGACGCAAGGTAGGCCGCAAGAAACGACGGATGCGAGCCAAGATTCGTCACCGCAAGAAATAATCTTTGATGGCTGGTGGAGCGATCGGTTGTTTGAACCCGTTGCTCCGCCCCATGCAATTTGTAGCCGCCACGAGGAATGCGATTGATCGTCTCTGGTTCACTAGTCCGTGAGCCAGTGAGGTGGACGCATCATTCGCCCTCGGATTGCAATCCCAATTCGGCCAGCCAACGGCGGCCGGTTTTGGGGTAGTTGCGGGCATCTCTTTTTTCACGCTGCAACTGGTCGATTTGTTCTTCCAGTTCTTCTGTGCGACGAGCCAACTCCTGACGCTCTCGCGAAAGCTTGGCTCGTTCGAGCGAAACTTCGATCTCAGCGCTTCGGAATTTGTCTTCCCATTCGGATTTCAATTGCGCCAGGCGTTCGCGTTCTTCGATCACCAATTCGTCACAGTCGACCATTCCGGCGATCGCAGCAGCACCAAATGCGACTTGGTCGTTGCGAGTGTCCGCGCGGTTTTGCAGCAGAATCTGCAGTTCGTGGATCTCGGCATTGCGTTCAGAAATCGTCTGTTCGGCGAGTGAAAGCCGGTCGACCAAATCATCGATGAATGCAACCGGATTGCTGACCCAATCAGGATCGATCGACGCTGCAATTTCTTGGGCGGGTTGGGACAGCGACTCGAGGAACGACTCCGCGTTGAAGTCATCGTTTTCCATCTGCTCCAGGATGCGTGCCTTCCGCTCTTCCCAGGACATTGAGTCGTCGCAGCCCTGCGTGTCGGACACGGTGCGTTTGACATCGTTCGATGCAAGCTGTGCCGCCAACTGGTCATTCTGGGTTTGCAGTTCATGCGAGCGCATTCGCTCGGCCTGCAACTCCTCCTCCAACCGCTGCACTTCCGGCGGAATCAAGTCGCAGTAATCGCCTTGGCCGTATTTGCCTTCGGTGTACTGGTCGCCGTCGTAGTTCTGGTCTGCTGGCTCGTCTGTGTTTTCGGTCGGAACAGGTGGCTGCCACGAGACCGCACAGGTGTCGGCGGGTTGTTCGAATTCGTCCGCCGAGATTTCGGGATCTGCCGATTGTTCGGATTCGTAAGGCGTCAGCGGCGCGAGCGCGAATTCGTCCAGACGTGATGTCAGGCGGCCTTCGAATTCACCAAGCAGTGAAACGATTTGCTGCAAGCGTTCATCGATCGGCGTCGCAGCATCTGACACGACTTCGACCAAGTCGGCGCGAGTGATCGCGGAGCCGGTTGCGCCGGCTGGTTCAGCAGAAGCGTCGCCGATGGCAGCGGGATTCGTGAGAGAATCCGCCTCCGGCGAGTCGTTCAGATCGTTTGGATTGGTTTCGTTGGTGGACATGGAAGCCGATTCAGGGACCTGATCACAAGGATTTTCGGTCCCTTCGATATTGCCAGCAGTGGATTGCTCCACCTGCGGCCGCGGCTGCGGTGCAGGTGAAGAAAGACGTCGCTTTCGTTTACGGTTGTTTCGAGCCATTTGGCTAGAGATTCATTTCCGGGGCAAATCGGGACAGGCATGGCCTGATGGGTGTGATGGACTGTCTGCTATAGTCCATTCTCACCACTTCTTCGGAACAATAGATCACAAACAATTGCTGGTCAAAAATTCACACAGACCATCCTCACCCAATCCAGAAAAAGACAGTTTTGGCTAAGAAGAAACGGAACCCCTCTGCTGAAGAGGCCGGCGACGGCGAGCAAACGGCAGCAGAATTAGGGGATTTTGAAACGACGCTGGGCGATGTGGAGACGATCGTTCGGAAGCTCGAATCTGGTGCATTGACGCTGGACGATTCGCTAAAGCAGTACGAGGTCGCGGTGGCGAAAATGCGACAGTGCTATCAGTTACTGGACGTTGCCGAACGAAAAATTTCGGTGTTGGCCGGCGTCGATGCCGAAGGTCGACCCGTGACGGAGCCACTGGAAAACATGTCCGGTGGCGAGTCACTCGTTCAAAAGCAGGCCTCCAGAGGCAAACGCCGCGGAGCCGTCGCGCCGGATCATTCCGCAAGCGACACAACGGGCGTTGATTCTGCGGACCTCGATTCAGCGGAGGACGATGAGTGAGCGTGCAAGCGTCGGGGGATCGTCGTGAACAACCGATCGATTCCAATGAATCATTGAAGGACTACATGGACGCTCGCCGACCGGCGGTGGAAGCGGCATTGCAAGCTGCGTGCGAAGACCGGCCGGGTGTCCCCGAGCGTCTGGCCGCGGCGATTCGATACGCGGTACTGGCGCCCGGCAAACGGCTCCGTCCGATGCTGACGATCATGGCCGCGGAAGCTTGCGGTGGCGATGCGGAATCGGCAATGCCGTCGGCTGTCGCGGTCGAAATGATTCATGCTTATTCGTTGATTCACGATGACTTGCCAGCGATGGATGACGACGATTTGCGGCGTGGTCGACCGACGACGCACATCGAATTCGACGAAGCGACGGCAATCTTGGCTGGCGATGCCCTGCAATCGATGGCATTTGCTCACCTGCACCACAGCACATCGGACGCCACCAAATCAGCCGCTCTGATCGGCACATTGGCGACCGCCGCCGGACCGGCCGGGTTGGTCGGGGGCCAAGCGGACGACTTGGATGCCGAGAAGTACACCGTCGAGGACTTCGGGGGGGCGGATGCTGCCCTCAAACACCTCGAAGCAATCCACCACCGCAAAACGGGGGCTCTGTTTACAGCCTGTGCGGCGATGGGCGCAATTTCCGCCGGAGCGGATACTAATGCTGTTTCGGCCTTGACCGATTACGCTAAAGCGTTTGGACTCGCGTTTCAAATCACGGATGATTTACTTGATTGCACGTCCACGGATGAGCGACTTGGTAAACGAACGGGCAAAGACGACGGCCGTGGCAAGCTGACTTACCCGGGGTTGATGGGTCTGGACCGGGCGAGAGCCCACGCGGAAAGCACCATCCACATGGCGCACGAATCGTTGCAGTTGTTCGGAACAGCTGGCCAGCGGTTAAGAAAACTGGCGGACTTTGTCTTGGAGCGTACGAATTGACTGATCAAAAACACCCATTGCTGGCCGGCTTGCAGGACGCAACGCCATTGGCCAATTGGTCCAGCACCGAACTGAGCAACGCCGCCGTCGAAATCAGAGACGTGCTGTGCAACTTGCTCGCGACCCGAACCGCCCACTTCGCGTCGAACTTGGGCGTCGTGGAACTCTGCTTGGCGTTGCACAGCGAGTTTGATTTTCGAACCGATCGATTGATCTGGGACACTGGCCACCAGGTCTACCCGCACAAGCTGGTCACCGGTCGCTATGACCGATTCGAAACGATTCGCACCGCCGGCGGATTGATGGGTTACCCGAACCCGCACGAAAGCGTTTATGACTTGTTCATGACCGGACATGCGGGTTGCAGCGTCAGCACCGCGGTTGGGCTTCGCAGCGGCGACATCTTGATGGACCAGAAGGACCGAAGAACGGTCGCGGTAATCGGTGATGGTGCGTTCCCCTGCGGAGTCGTCTTCGAAGCCCTCAACAACGCTGGCGAACTTGGCGACGATCTGACGATCATTCTGAACGACAACAAAATGTCGATCTGCCATCGCACCGGTTCGGTGGCTCAGTACTTGGATCGTCTTCGCGGCAATCCGTTCTACACGGGACTGAAACACGAAGTCACGAAGTTACTCGACCGAGTGCCAATGTTTGGTGATCCAGCCGAACGTTTGCTGGCTCAGATGAAGGAAGGTGTCAAAGCCGGACTGCTGGGCGGAATGCTGTTCGAAGAACTTGGCATTCGTTACATCGGTCCCATCGACGGCCACGACATCCCGCTGATGCAGAAGTACCTGCGACTGTGCAAGGAGACTCCCGGTCCGGTCTTATTGCACGTGGTGACGGAAAAGGGACACGGTTACAAACCTGCCGCCGAAGACCCCGTCTTCTTCCATACCCCGCCAGCCTTTGAAGATCGCGGCGGCACGCCGGTCACCCGCGGCAGCGATGGTCGCCCGCCGTACACAACGCACGCTCGCGATGCGATTGGCGAGGCAATGAAACGCGATTCGCGAGTGACTGTGATCACCGCGGCGATGTGCCAAGGCAACAAACTCGAGCCCGTCCGGGAACAGTTCCCCGAACGCTTCTTTGACGTTGGAATTTGCGAGTCTCACGCGGTCGCCTTCGCCGCGGGGCAATGCAAAACCGGCATGCGTCCGATCGTTGATATCTACAGCACGTTCCTGCAGCGCAGCTACGATCAGATTTTCCAGGAAGTTGCCCTGCAGGATTTGCCGGTTGTCTTCATGATGGACCGCGCCGGACTGACCGCACCGGACGGGCCGACTCACCATGGCGTGTACGACATCGGCTACATGCGTTTGTTCCCGAACCTTGTCTTGATGGCACCGGGTTACGCGGAAGAATTGTCGATGATGCTGGACAAGGCTTTGACGCTCGATCATCCGTCCGGCATTCGCTATCCAAAAGCATCCGCTCTCGAAGCAACCCACACACCGGCGCCAATCGAAATCGGCAAGGCGGAATGGATTCGCGAAGGAACGGACGGCACGATCGTGGCCTACGGAGCGATGCTGGAACAAGCCATCGCGGCAGCGGAACAACTCGAAGGCGAACTGGAAATCGGCGTCGTCAACGCTCGCTTCGTCAAACCGATCGATGCCGAGATGGTTCACAAAACGCTCAGCGATGGACGCTTTGTGGTCACGCTCGAAGAAGGCACGCGGGTTGGTGGCTTCGGATCTGCGTTTCTAGAATCCGCCGTCGACCAGCGATTGGACACGCGGGCCGTCCACCGACTGGCATTGCCGGATGAGTTCGTGCTGCACGGTGATCGATCGCAATTGTTGGATCAATCAACCTTGTCGGCTCAAAAGATTGCTGAAGTGTGTCGCGAAGCCGCTTCCGAGGTCGGATCACAGGTTGGTATTTAATGGCATCCTCAAGCGGAGAGAAACTCGATTGGTGCGGATGTGGGCGTCCGCCACGAATCGTGGTACTGGGTGCCCCTGACAAGCTGAACGTGTCCTCCGCGTGGAAGCGTCTTCGTCCGACGATCCAGTCGCACGCCGAATTGATCGCGGCGGACTTTGAATTCACCTACGACTTCTCGGACAAAGAAGTCGACTTGGTGATCGTCATCGGCGGCGATGGTTCGATTTTGCAATCCGCACGCCAGATGGGCGAAAATCAAACACCCGTCCTGGGAATCAATTGCGGTCGCTTGGGATTCTTGGCCGCTCTTTCGCCCGAAGATTTCCTGGATGCTTGGCCCAAGGTCTGCCAGGGCGATTTCTCGATCATTCGTCACCTCATGCTGGAAGTGCAACTGATTCGTGACGACGAAGTGATTGCACAATCAATGGCTCTAAACGAAGCCGCCATTCTGAACGGCCCCCCGTTCGCAATCCTCGACATCGACTTGTATGCCGACGGTGAACTGGCGACCCAGTATCGATGCGATGGATTGATCGTCGCGACTCCGGTTGGATCGACCGCACACAACTTGTCGGCCGGTGGTCCCATTCTGAGGCGACAGCTTCAGGCGATCGTGATCTCGCCAATCAGCCCACACACACTGACCTATCGCCCACTGGTGGATTCAGCGGACACGCGGTTGGAACTAGCCGTGACCGAGCCCAATGAATCGACCAGCATCGTCGTCGACGGACGCATTTTGGGACAACTGAAATCGGGCGATCGAGTGCGTGTGCACCGTGCCCCGGTGTCCTTCGAAATGCTTCGAGTTCCGGGGCAAAATGATTACCGGACCTTGCGTGAAAAGCTCGGTTGGTCGGGACGCTTGGCATTGCGTCAACTCTGATCGGTGATCAAGATCCTGCGATGATTGAAATTCTTTGGCAGTGCCATGCCTGCGTCGTCGTCAACAAACCGGTGGGACTTCCGACCACTTCACCCAAGGGAACGGACAGCCTCGAGTCGTGCTTGCGCGAACAGTTCGCTCAGGCGGGCAACCCGGTCAGCTACCTCACCGCGGTTCACCGGCTCGATCGCCCGGTGTCGGGATTGGTTTTGATCGCACTTCGCAAGAAAGCGGCCCGTTTGCTGAGCGAGCAATTTCGTTTGCGTCACGTTCAGAAAAAGTATATTGCGATGGTCCAGGGAAATGCCTTGGAAGCGTGCAAACAAGAACCATGGCACGACACGATCGCAAAGCTGACCGATGAAGCTCGAGTGGAAATCGTCGGCCTTGATTCCACCGATGGACGGCAAGCGGAAACGAAGGTGAGCTTCCTGGAATACGATTCGGAGAGTGACACCTCACGAATTGAATTGCGGCCGGTCACCGGACGCATGCATCAATTGCGAATCCAGTCGGCTCACCGCGGGCATCCGATCGTCGGCGATCCGCTGTATGGAACCGCGGAAGACGAGTCCGCACTGCGTCTGGTTGCGGCGAAGTTGTCGTTCCGAGACCCGACCAACGGGCGTGCCGTCGAAGTTGAGTTGCCCGAGTTGCCATTTTGACCAGGTCGGTTGGAGGCAACGGCGCGAGCCGTTTTGGCGTTAGCCACGGTTCTGCTGCTCAGGCTTCTATCATCTCGGTAGAGACCAAAGATGGTAGGTCTCACGGGACTTCCACCCCGAGCTAACAGGCTGTCGATTCATTGAGCCGCACCGCGTTAGCGGCGGTTGATTCGACGCCATCCGGGGCGAAACCCAGATGCCAGCTACCATGGCGCCCAATTGGCTTTGTCCAGGTTGGGTGGATCAGCGTTCGACTTTCGCGTGCGAATCACTCAGGAATGTTCAGCGGGTTGAGTTGGCAGTTGGGCTTGGCTTGCCGAAAACGCTGCAGGCCCTGTTCGGTGATCTTGGTGCGTTGAATGTCGATCGTTTGCAAACGCGGAAGTGCCGCCAGCGTGTCGATGGCTTGGTCGGTCAGATTCGTGCCCGTCAACCACAACGTTTCGACCGACGACGGGATGGACTGAACTGCGGTGTCGTCGATCGCGGTGTAACTGAGGTCAAGTTCCCGCAATTGCGTTGCCCCACGAAAAAGCGGCACGATCTCGTTCGAGACGCCGGTTGCTTCCAAACTGAGTTGGTCCATCCGATTTGTGTCCGCAACCAATCGCCGAACATCGACGTCGGTGATTGGCAATCGAGAAAGATCGCACCAAGTCAGACCACTGATCGGTTTCTGTTTGGAAAGACCTTCACGGGTGACTTCGCAACCGGCCAAGCACAGCGTTGACAAATCGCCCTTGACCGGATTCTGACTGATGTGAGCGTCGTCAACGCGAAGCGAACGCAGTATTCCCGCCGGGTTGATTTCAGCTGCCGTAGCCGGCGGATCCACTTCGGCAGCTTTCTTTGACGGCGAGTAGAGATCTGCTAACTGCTTGATCAACGATCGGCGAACGGAGGGGCCAGCCGAGTCCATTAGGAAGTGCGTCCGCAGGCTCGCCTGAGAGTACCATCGTGCCAGATCAGGTTTGGATTGTATGTCGTCGCGAATTCCTTGCAGATTTCCCAGCGATGCGATGGGAACGCCACCGATCAAGGCTTGATAACGAGCCAACTGCAATCTCGGCGATTCCCACCCGCCAACGTAGGCCAACGATTGTTCGTAACGCAACGATTCGAAATAACCCGCGATGCCTTCAACCAACCAAAAGTCCTTCGTCGTCGCCGTTGCGAACAGCTGCCCGCGAGTTGGCCGGCGCCGGGATGCGTTGGCGGATGCTTCGGTAAAGAGTTGATGGCAGACTTCGTGATGCAAACTCGACAAATCTTGTTGGGGAAAGAAGAACGAGAGTCGCAACGTGTCGCTGTAGAAACCGGTCGACGCGGCAACCGCATTGGAGTCGGTGTTTTGAAACGCCAACGCGACGGTGGCTCGGTAGCTTTCTGCGTCCGATAACAAAACGACTCGGTGCCGTTGCCCATGCTTGATTCGAGCGGGCGAAGAAAGTGACTTCAAATGCGCATCGGCAGTGGTGGATTGCCGATTCCAATCGTTCGTGACCAATGCGACTTGGTCACGACCGGCCCAGATCGGAAAGAAGACTTGCGTCCAAACCCAGTACTCACGTTCGAGCGACTCAGCAACACGACGGGACTCGACGTCGTCGGCTTGGCTGAGGATTTCGAAGTGATCGGTTTGCCAGACCCGAAACGAACCGGGCCGCCATTGCAGTTCACTGGGAGCCACCCGTCCACGACGCTGAGTGATCAAGACATCCGCACCGGTCGGCAGACCAAACAAAGTGCGAAGTTCGGCTTGGCTCGGATCCGCGTGATGAGCCTTCCACAGGTCGATGTACGCCGACCAAATCTCGTCGGCAGCGTTGGGAGAATCCGATCGAGCGGCAACGTCGGGGGTCAAAAACAAGGGCGTCCCCGCAGAATCGGGTTTCGACAACGCGATCGGATCCGCGGCGGCAGGCAACGGAATGAAGGCGGTCACTCGATCGATTGAGTCACCAGAGTCCCGCTTTGGGCTGGAAGGTGATTGCAAATCCTCGTCGGCTCGTACGATTGCTGGTGCCTGCGAAATCGACAAAAAAGCCAGGACGATCAGGTATAGTGGTGCCCTCGCGAATGTGTTCGCGAATCCCTTCCCCACCTCACCCCCACCCAACCACTTTTTCAACATGAAAAATCTTTGGACCGAAGCAGGCCGTTGCGTGTTCGCAGCAGCAATCGCCGCCGTCTGCTTCTTCGCATCGACGTCGTTGCACGCAGCAGAACGAAATGTCTTGTTCATTATCACGGACGATGAAAGCCCAACGTTGGGTTGTTATGGCGACGAAGCAGCGGTGACTCCCGCGATCGATGCCGTTGCCGCCGATGGCATGGTTTTTCGAAACGCGTTTGCGACCACGGCATCGTGCAGTGCCAGCCGAAGTGTGGTGATGAGTGGTTTGCACAACCATCGTAACGGACAGTTTGGACATCAACATCATTATCACAAGTTTGCTTCGTTCAACGACGTCGCTGGGTTGGCTTTGCCACGTGTGATGGCAAACACCGGCTATCGCACCGGACACATTGGCAAGTATCACGTCGCGCCCGAATCGGTTTACCACTACGAAACCTACATGAAGGCCAATTCCCGCAGCGCCGTCGAAATGGCCGAAGTTGCAAAACCGTTTTTGACAGACAAAGAAGATGATCGTCCATTTTTCCTTTATTTCGCGACGTCGGATCCACACCGCGGTGGCGGCGTTGACAAAACATCGGATCTGGAACTGAAACCAGACTTGTTCGGCAACAAGCCTCGGCGTGGTTCGTTTCCGGGCGTCGAAGAGGTCTTCTTTGACCCGGCCGATGTGGTCATCCCGCCGTTTTTGACAGACACTCCTGAAACACGCGCTGAGTTGGCGCAGTACTACCAATCATGTGCCCGAATTGACCAAGGCGTCGCGAGATTGATTGAGATCCTCAAAGAAGCCGACCTCTACGACAAAACCATGATTCTGTTCACAAGCGATCATGGAATGGCGTTCGCCGGCGGAAAGACCACGGTTTATGAAGGTGGGCTTCGAGTTCCGATGGTTGTCCGCGATCCATACCAGGAAAAGCGTGGCGTCGAAAGCGATTCGATGATCAGCCACATCGATATCACGCCGACCATCTTGGATTTCGCCGGCGGATTGGACCGAAAAACCAACGCGCCGAAGAAGTTGGTTCCCGCCAAGAAACTTCGAAACGAGTTGGGGGTCTCGCCGATGGACAACCACAATGGCAACAAACCACTGGACCACTACCACGGTCGAAGCTGGATGGACGTGTTGGCTGATCCAGCCAAACCACATCACGAAGAGATCTTCGCTTCACATACCTTCCACGAAATTCAAATGTACTACCCGATGCGGGTGATTCGTGATGGCAAATACAAACTGATTTGGAACATCGCTCACGCGTTGGACTACCCCTTCGCTAGCGATTTGTGGGCGGCAAGTTCGTGGCAGGCTCAATTGGCCAAGGGCATGGACGCACCGTACGGACAGCAAACGGTTGGGAAGTACATCCATCGTCCCGAATTCGAGCTGTTCGATATCGAGGCAGATCCGAATGAGTCCACCAACCTGGCAACCAGCAGCAGTCACACGGACGTCCTGGAGGCGTACCAAGCAAAACTGAAGAAGCTGCAGAAGAAGTACGACGACCCCTGGATCATGAAGTGGGATTATGAGTGAAGGTATTTGCCGAAACGCTCTCTCATCACCAAGCCGATCACTGCTCAGAATCGTGATTTTCTTGGTGGCCGCGTTTTGTTCGCACGGAGTTGCAATGAGCGACTTCCGGGCCGACAAGCAGGCATTGCACGACATCTTTGGTGAGGGAAACCTGCAAAGCAGTGCTGGAATGTTTCGGCAATGGGCTGATCTTTCCGAACTGGAACAGTACCGCCTGCTGCAGGGACATGTCTTCCCTGCCGGCACGAGCGTGATTCGGTGTGACAGCGTCTTGGTGGATGCTGCAATGCTGGCTGGCGAACGCGGCAGCCGGCCTGGTTCGGCCCGCGTGCCATTCACACCGAGTGAAACTCGATCGGTAGTGCCTGTGTCTCTGCTCATCGATGCTGCGACTCAGTTGGGCAAATTGGACGAAGTGGAAGCATCTGTCGCGCAGCGTCTCGGAGAGAGAGACGCCGACCTGGCTCACGCCTTGATCGCTCAGGCCTTGATCGCCATCGCACGGGAAGAAAGCGACGAGGCTGTCCGGTTGCTCGGTGAGCTTGAGCCATTGGTCTGCGACCGCAATCGGGTTGAGTCGCTCATCGGTTCCACGTTAGAACTGATTGCGAAGGCAGAGCGTTTGCCAGCATTGCATGAATCCTGCTTAGCGCTTTTGTTTTGCTTCTATGAATTTGGGCGTGAAAGCGGGTCGGTTCTCCCAGAAAGGTGGAAGCGACGTGCTTTTGCTGCCTACTATTCTCTGCATTGGCGGCAATTTCGAATGCACGCCGTCTGGGGTCCTGATGCGCAGGTCGGAGAGGTCTTCACTCCTCAACGGTGGTATGCGACCTCCAGGTCAACTGCCTTGTCGGAAGAGGGAGGTTACCCCGCCGCTCAATGGGCCTTTGAACGCGGCCACTTTGAAAAGACCGGTGGGCACGACCGCGACTTCTTGTACTTTGATGTTCCTGTAGTTGGGGATTTCGAAGTCGAGGCCATCGTGAGCGGGTTCGACTATTGCGAGACACGCCTTGGATACGGAGGGCATTGGGCCGGACCTGGACACGATCATCTCGCGATACTCAACGGTCACTTCGCAGGGGACGATCCAACGATCTCGCTTCCTCGCCCGCTCGACGACATTGGCTCTTCCATGCGAGTTCGTTTGGTCATCCGGAATGGCTTCTGCGAAACGCTCATCAATGGTCGGAGTGTTTGCCGCAAACGGGTTTCATCGGCTGATCCCTGGGTCACCATTTTCAGTCAATGGTACACGCACGGATGGGTTCGTGATCTGAGGATCACCGGCGATCCAACAGTCCCGGCGATGGTGAACTTAGTGGAAGATGAACGTCTGCTCGGATGGAGCAGTTACTTCGACGAATCAATCGGCAAGGATGGTGATTGGCAGGTGCAAACGCCTGCCAAACTGGACGGCGACGGTTCCGGCGAAACGCCGGTTTTGAAAGGAGACCAGCATGGGTTGATCAAAGGATCCTTCCAAGAAAGCTTGTTGCAATATGGCCGACCGCTGGGTGATCAAGAAACGATCTCCTACGAGTTCTTTTATCGTCGAGGCAGTCATTCTGTTCATCCCGCAATCGGTCGAGACGTTGTGTTGCTGGATTCCGACCGAATCGCTTGGCTTCCAGAAACCGGCGAGTTGCGGTTCAATCCCATTAACCAAAACGCCGCAAGTTTGCTTCGAAATGATCAGTGGAACCGAGCGGAGATCGTTCGGTTTGGTGAAAGCATTGAATTGCATCTGAACGGTGAAAGCGTCTTCCACGCTTCCATCGATCCAGGACAGACTCACCAGTTCGGCCTGTTTCACTTTTGTGATCAAACGACCGCTCTCGTTCGCAAGGTCGTACTAAGCGGAGACTGGCCAATGCAATTGCCAACTGCTGATCAGCAGGAGCTCGCGGAAGACACGGTGAAACAATTGGTCCAAGGAACGGAGCGCATGAACGTTTTCCACCACGAGTTTTCGGAGGGACTTCCTCTGGACAGCTTCTTTATGACAGGGAACGATTGGACCAAGCACTTCTTACAGGTGGACGAGGGAATTCATTGCGAGCATCCCGGCGGAAAGCACATTCAGTATGGAATCTCGCCCAATTTGGAAACGGAAGGTGACTTTGACCTGACCGCTGAGTTTGCTGGTTTCGAAGCGGCGGTTGAAGAGGGTGGCGATGCAAGCGTGCACCTCAAGGTTTCACTGCCGGAGCGATCAACGGATTGCGTTCTGTACCGAAAGTTCACTCGATACGCAAAGAAAGAGATCGGGGAACAGATTGTCCAGTCGGCGATTTTCACGATTCGAGAAGGAGAGCGAACGTTTCACTTTCCGTTCCGAACGAGCGAAGCAGCGACTTCGGGCAAGCTACGTTTAGTTCGACGCGGCGATCAGATCCACTATTTGTTTGCAGCCCACGATTCGACGCAGTTTCGATATCTGTACAGCGAAACAGTTCCGAAGAAGTCCGCCGGTTCGGCAAAAATACGCTTGGTGGTTGAGACCACCAGGAATGGTCACGCCAAAGCGATCTGGAAATCTCTGACCGTTCGCGCGGATCGACTTTCAGGGCCCGCGGTCATGCCCTCACTTTCTGTCGCACAGCTTGGACAATCACGCGATGCTTTGGCGCAATCGAGAACGCTGGACTATTCGGATCAGGACGTGCAGCGATCGACCCAAACAATCGGCCAATCCTCATCGCTTCAAGCGACCGAGAAAGGTTTGCTCATCACCGCACCGGGATCGGATACGTGGACTGGCCATGGGCTGACGCTTCCATTCGCACTGCATGGTGATTTCGATGTGGCGGCTGAGATGGACGTGGAGAGATTGGATCCGCCAGCTGGGAGAGGTGAAAGTGTTGTCTTCCTCGAGACAGAGTTTCGCGATCCGAAGAAGACATCGATTCACGCTAAGTTCGCGATCTCGCCCAGCAACCGGAAAACAGGTGAGGTGCAGCTTCGCCAGGTTTCAGAGACCGGCAAGTTTGATTACACCGAACTGGTAAACTACCCCGCTTCCAATGTTCAGCTTCTTCGCGTGGCTCGCAGACAAGAAATTTTATACGTCCTCATTCAAGAGGCAGGACATGAAGTCGCAAAGGTTCTTGGCAAACTCGAAGTTGGCAACCATCCGATCCTGGCAGATGACCTGAGGTTCATATTGCACGCAGATGGCGAAGGCCGCCAAGTCCGCGTGCTGCTCAAGCGAGTGACGGCCCACGCTGATCGCATCGATCCGTAGCGGCGTCAGCCTCCGGCGTGGGGCGTACTCTCGCGATTGGCCTGGTGCCATCTCGACCAACGCGCCACTTGAGCTCGTTGATCGATCAACCAATCATCTTTTTGCGGCAAACGCGACGCACAAGTGCTGCTGGGCCGCTCGCCCACGTCGGGGCCAAGGAAAAAGAAGTGAGAGTGCTGGGACTCGAACCCAGGACCATTCGATTAAAAGTCGAATGCTCTGCCAACTGAGCTACACTCTCGACCGACGACGAATCGCCGGTTTGAACTAGACCGAAACGGTGAAGCAAAATTCACCAACATTCGAGAACGAATATCAGAGAAAGAAACCTGCCAATTGCAGAAGCAAACTGGCCGACCGAGTTCAAGCGGAGCGGACAGGATTCGAACCTGCGGAACCAGTTTCCCGGTTCACCGATTTAGCAAACCGGCGCTTTCGACCACTCAGCCACCGCTCCTGGTGGAAACGTGCCCGCGGGACGTTGCCGCCGCGTGACGTGTTTCGGTCAGGCGGGATTGTGCTTCATTCCGCTTTCCGCTGCAACCCTTTCTGGCCTCTGACAGCCTGACACGAGGAACTTTTTTGAGGTTCGGAACCCCACCGGATGTCGCAACCGACTCAGTCGCCTCAATTGGAACCCAAACCAGGAGGAATCCGTTCCAATTAGCTGTCCTGTGAACTCTGCCGCGGGCTGTTTCGTTGCACTACACTGGTTCTTTCCACGTCGATTCGCGAATTCGTTGAATTTGACGAACCGCCGCATTCCCACCACGTCCCCACCTGATCACGAACACCATGCGACCTCTTTTTGCGAACGTTCTGTCGGCCGCTTTGGCGGCATCCACTCTCTCCGCCTACTCCCCGCTGGTGTCCGCCGAAGACACTCGGCCGGCAAAAGTCGTTTTCCAAGACGACTTTGAAAGTGGCGACGACAAATGGGAATACCTCGATCCGAAGACTTGGAAGCTGAATACACCTTCGGGAGAATCCAAAAATGGATCGATCGAGATCACCGATCGAAAATCCGAGTACACGCCACCAACCCGCAGCCCTGGACATGTGGCGTTGGTCAAAGACCTCGAGGTTGGCAGTTTTGAAATTCAATTCCGCGTCCGCAGCACGCTGGACACTGGCAACCACCGAGATTGCTGCGTGTTCTTTGGCTATCAAGATTCCGCCCATTTCTACTACGTCCATTTGGGTGCCAAGCCCGACCCACACAGCGGTCAAATCATGATCGTCAACGACGCTCCCCGATTGGCTTTGACAACCAACGAAAAGCTGACTCCGTGGGACAATGATTGGCACAACGTGCTGCTCCGTCGAGATATCGAGAACGGCAAGATTGAGATTTATTTCGACGACATGGAAACGCCTCACATGAGCGTCGTCGACAAGACCTTCGGTGCGGGACGAGTCGGCTTGGGATCGTTCGATGACTTGAACGAGTTCGATGATGTCGTGATCCGCAAATTGCAGTGACCGATGCCCGGGAGGCTCCGAAAAGGGAACCCGCAGAAGCAACAACTGAATTAGCCGATGGGCATCAGCCCCGGTTGGCGTCTGATCAACCGCCGCTGACGCGGTACGGCTCATTCAATCAACAACCCGCGAACGCCAAAACGGCTGATTGGATGCATTGCCCAGCTTGGCAAATCCAATCCCATCCGCCTGATACACCTCCACACTCCTGATCGAGAAAACCACGTGAGCACGGAAGACAAACGACTCGACGAACCAGATTGGGATCTCGATCCTAAATTTGATTTCGTTGACGCTCATCGATTGCCTTTTTCGAAGGACAAGGTGTCGTTGAAGGAGATCGACACCGAGTGTTCAGGACCGTTTGAAGGCAAGGACCACGGTCGCGCGTTCACTCGAGCTGCCAACATCGAAATTCGTGACCTGCAATACCGCATGTACACGGAAGGCAAGCAATCGCTGCTGATTGTCTTGCAAGCTCCCGACGCGGCGGGCAAAGATGGCTTGATCCGCAAAGTGCTCGGCCAGATGAACCCGCAGGGCTGCCGAACTTATCCGTTTAAGGTGCCATCTTCGGAAGAGCGAGCTCATGACTTCCTATGGCGGATCCACAAGGCGACGCCCGCGGCCGGCAAGGTTTCCGTCTTCAATCGCTCGCACTACGAAGACGTCTTGGTCGTGCGAGTGGAGGATTTGGTACCAAAGTCGGTTTGGAAGGATCGCTACGAGATCATCAACGATTTCGAAAAGCTACTCGCTCATCGTGGCACTCGAATCCTGAAGTTCTACCTTCACATCAGTCCTCGGGAACAACTCGAGCGATTCAAGAAACGGCTCGATGATCCGACGAAGCACTGGAAGCTGAACGCTGGCGATTACGCCGCTCGCGACAAATGGGGCGACTACCGCGAGGCATACGAAGATGCGATGGCCAAATGCCACTCAAAAATCGCTCCTTGGCACGTCATCCCGGCCGACAAAAAATGGTACCGCGACGCCTCGGTGGCGGCGATCGTTCGCGACACGCTGCGTGACATGGACCCGCAATTGCCAAAGATCGATGCTGACTTGGATGAGATCCGGCGGCTCTACGAACGCGAATTGGAAGAGATGAACGAGTGATTCACCACGCTCGATTGCGGTTTTCTCCAGTAGGGTGCCTTGTCAGACGCGGATCCGTCTGAAAACTCACTGTTCCGACATGAGTGACCGCACAAACTCCGATTCGCCAGCAATGAAGATTTGACCGATCGGCTGTTCGCATGACGCGTCCATGACCACTAACGACCACACTTTTCTCGACTGATTGCTTTCGTTCATGAAAATTCGCCGCAACCCGACTCGCCCGGTCACCATCGGATCGATCACGATCGGCGACGGTCACCCGATCGCCGTTCAAAGCATGACAGCGACGAAAACGCAAAACATTGACGCGACGGTCGAACAAGCCGAAGCCCTTCATGCTCGCGGTGCCGGAGTTGTCCGGATTGCGGTCGACAGCGACAAGGACGCGGAGGCGTTGGCCGAGATTCGCAAGCAAACCCAAGCCAATCTCGCCGTCGATTTGCAAGAGAACTTTCGGCTGGCGGAAAAGGTCGCGCCCCACGTCGACAAAATTCGCTACAACCCCGGCCACCTGTATCACCACGCTCGCGAACTGACATGGCAGGAGAAAGTTCGCTACCTCATCGATACCGCCGGCAGCAACAACTGCGCGGTTCGTATCGGCGTGAACTGTGGCAGCGTTGACCCGGCAAAGAAAGAAAAATACGACCACGATGATTCCATCACCCCGATGCTGGAATCGGCTCTTGAGCACTGCGAATTGGTCGACTCCCTGGGTTTTCACAACTTTGTCGTTTCGCTAAAGGACAGCGATCCGTCCAAGGTTGTCCAGGTGAACACGTTGTTTGCTGAAAAGCGTCCCGATGTCGCATTGCACTTGGGCGTCACCGAGGCTGGTATGCCGCCGGATGGAATCATCAAAACGCGAATCGCGTTTGAGCAATTGATTGGCAAAGGCATCGGCGACACCGTTCGAGTCTCGCTGACGTTGCCGAACCCTCGCAAACCCGAAGAGATCGACGCAGGCAAACAGATCGTCGAGGACATTCACGCAGGGCGTGTACGTAGCGTTGTGAAATTCGATGATTCGAAATTGAACATTATCAGCTGCCCCAGCTGTTCGCGGGTCGAGAATGAGGCGTTCATCGATTTGGCCGCCAAGGTCAAAGAGATGACCACGTTTGCACAAGAGTATTCGATCACCATTGCGGTGATGGGATGCCGCGTGAATGGCCCCGGCGAAACCGACGACGCGGACCTCGGGTTGTGGTGCGGGCCTGCAAAAGTCAATCTAAAGCGTGGCCCGGAAGCTCTGGGCGCGTTTGGGTACGACGAGATCCTGCCAAAATTGAAGCAGGAACTCGACGATCTGATCGCCGCCAAGCAATAGGTTTCTGTTTACGCTTGGTTTTCGGGACCAATTCGTAGCGGAAGTCGTCAAGACTTTCGGCGAACCATCATGCAACTCGAAACTCTTGACGAGTTTCGCTACCCGAGGAATGAGTTGCAGTGACGTCCATTTTTGAATGCTTTTCAATCCACCTAGTTCTCTGATTTAAATCCCATGGCCAGCGACGAACTTTACGAACGATACAACGAAGTCGAAAAACTCATCGATGAAGAGAAATACGAAGAAGCCATCGCGGGCCTGACCCCTTTGGTGGAAGAAGATGAGACCTTTGTATTGGCTCACTTGGCCCTCGCTCGCGTGTACACCAAAACCGGCCAACACGAAGAAGCGATCGCGCATGGCAAGAAGGCTTGTGAATTGGAACCCGATGACGCGTTCAATTTCACCGCGATGAGCGTCACCTACCAACGCGCTTGGGCGGGAACACAAAACCAGGCCTACATCGCCGCCGCGGAAGACGCCATGGCACGAGCCCAACAACTCAACGCAATGTAGCCTTCACCAAACGAAGTAAGCTTCGGCAGTACAACCAAACGTAGGCCGTACCGAACGAAGTGAACTACGGCAGCACGACAGCAAACAGTTGCCCACAACTGTTTACGAAGTCGGCGTCCATCGCCGAACCACGAGTGCGAAGCTGCCCAACGTCTCACAACACCAAATTCTTCGCAAATCCGGCTACATCGCCAGACCTTCAAAGTAGGCCGTACCGAACGAAGTGAGCTACGGCAGCACAACAACTCACACACCCGAATTTTTCGCGAATCCGGCTACGGTGTTGTGGCTATTGGTTCTGGCCCCATTCCTCGTCGTAAAAACGCACGAGAATTTGATCGTTCAATCGATTCGGTGGCACGTCGCGGGGCTGTTGATCGGCGGGCAAATCGAACAACCCCGCCATGGTGGACGGCGTGAGATATCGCAGACCAGCCACCTTGGCCGACAACTCCGGCGGCAACCGCCAATCCGAATCTGATTCTGGATCTTCAGCGATTCGAGCCAGAGCAAACCCCCAGATCCCAAACGTGGGCACCGGTGCGTGATACGGCGTGACGTCAAACCCGGATGCCTGCATCGTCCGCAGGATGCACCAGTAGGATTTTGGGGCCACCAACGGCGAGGTGCACTGAATCGCCAAACCCGCGTCCTCCGTCATCCGCTCTCGAAGCAGATTGTAAAATCGCGAGGAATACAGTTTGCCGATTGAGTAGTTGCCGGGATCGGGGAAGTCGATCACGACCGCATCGAATTGCTCATCGCCTTCGCCCACCCACAAAAACGCATCTCGATGAACGACCGTGACGCGATCCCTCTCCAGCGATCGTCCATTGAGTTCCGCCAGCGGTTCGAACTGGGTCGCCAAACGCGTCATCGCTGGGTCCAGGTCCACCAATGTAACCGACTCGACGTGATCGTATCGCAGAATCTCACGAACGGCCAGACCGTCGCCACCGCCCAGCACCAAGACTCGTCGAGCGTCTTTGCAAACGGACATGACCGGGTGCACAAGAGCCTCGTGGTATCGGTATTCGTCGACACTGTTGAATTGCAGATGCCCGTTCAGATAGAGCTGAAACCCTTTTTCGTTCCGAGTCACCGCGATGCGTTGATAGGGCGACGTGTCAGCGTAAACAATTCGGCCACCCAGCGTGTTTTCTTCCGCGAGGCTGGTGATCGAATCAGCTTTGATAAAGCCGGCGATCAGCAATCCGATGACCAAGAATGCACGGCCTCGAAGCCCATCCAGACCTTTCTTCGCTAGCAGTGGACGCAGTAAATACGTCCCCCACAACCCAACCAATGCGTTGAGCAATCCGAACACGATCGCTGTCCGGTTGAGACCAAGTCTTGGGACCAGAAAAATCGGGAACAAGAGCGAGGCGAAGAGAGCCCCCAAGTAATCAAACGCGAGAACCCGAGAGATCAATTCTTCAAACTCGAGGTGTTCCTTGAGAATCCGCATCAACAGCGGAAGCTCCAAACCCACCAGCGTCCCGATCACGATCACGCTGCCAAAAAGCAGCCACTGAAACCACTCGATCATCGGGAACGCAAGGAACAGCAGCGGTGTCGAGAACCCGCCCAACAACGCGAGAGCCAGTTCGACTTCGATGAACACGCGTGCCAGTTTGGTTGTCACGTACTGAGACAACCAGGCACCAAAGCCCAATGCGGACAGATAGACGCCGATGATGAGCGAAAACTGGGTGACGGAATCACCCAGTAGGTAGCTCGCCAACGTCCCCGCCAACAACTCGTAGATCAACCCGCACGTCGCAATGACGAGCACGTTGAGATACAGCAGGTGCAGCGGGGCGCGATGAATCACTGGCTAGTCAATCAAGCTCAACCGCGAAGGTTTCGCAGAACCGTTGGGAGGATCCCACCGTTCTGGTAGTACTGCAATTCAACTGGCGTATCGATGCGAACGCGGCACTCGAACTCGGTCTTCTTGCCGTCTTCCGCCGTGGCGACAACGGTGATCAACGAACGAGGCTCGAGGTCATTGGACAAGCCGTCGATGTCATAGCTTTCCTCACCGGTCAAACCGAGTGATTGCCACGAACCGCCATCGGCGAATTCCAAAGGCAACACTCCCATCCCGACCAAGTTGCTGCGGTGGATCCGTTCGAAGCTGGTCGTGATGACGGCTTTGACACCCAACATCATCGTTCCCTTGGCGGCCCAGTCACGACTACTGCCGGTTCCGTATTCCTTGCCAGCCAAGACAACCAATGGCACATTGTCGGCTTGGTACTTCATCGAAGCATCGTAGATGCTCATCGTTTCACCAGTCGGCAGGTATCGCGTCACGCCGCCTTCGGTGCCGGGTGCCAGTTGATTGCGAATGCGAATGTTCGCGAACGTTCCACGCACCATCACTCGGTCGTTCCCACGACGCGAACCGAACGAGTTGAATTCGCGAATCGGCACACCGTTTTCTTGCAGGTAACGGCCCGCAGGTCCGTCGGTCGCGATCGCACCGGCAGGCGAAATGTGGTCGGTCGTGACCGAATCGCCCAGCAATGCCAACACCTTCGCACCCTTGATCGGAGCGATGTCCGGCACCGCTTCCGCGGTGACACTGTCCAAGAATGGTGGGTGGTGAATGTAGGTGCTCTTTTCGTCCCACGGGTACAACGCTCCGCCAGCCGCTTCAATGGCGTTCCACATGTCGTTGCCCGACACGGCGGCTTCGTATTCGTTGGTGAACATTTCGGGCTGAATGCAAGCCGCGATGGTTTCGCGAATTTCTTCGGCCGATGGCCACACATCCTTCAAGTAAACGTCTTCGCCGTTGGTGTCTTTGCCCAGCGGTTCGGTGTTCAAATCAATGTCTGTCGTTCCCGCCAAAGCGTAAGCAACGACCAACGGTGGGCTGGCCAAGTAGTTGGCTTTGGTCAGCGGATTGACCCGGCCCTCAAAGTTCCGGTTGCCGGACAGGACCGCTGATGCGATCAAGTCGCCTTCTTGGATGGCCGCGGCAACGGGTTCTGGCAGAGGTCCGGAGTTACCGATGCAGGTCGTGCAACCATAGCCAACAGTGTTGAAACCAAGCTTGTCGAGCGATTCGGACAGACCAGCTTTGTTCAAGTAATCCGTCACGACTCGCGAACCAGGGGCCAACGATGTTTTGACGTGAGACGGCACGGTCAATCCGCGTTCCGCTGCCTTCTTGGCCAGCAATCCGGCACCAACCATCACCGATGGGTTGGACGTGTTCGTGCAAGATGTGATCGCAGCAATCACGACGGCACCATGCGTGATGTCGGTGCTGGCACCGTTGTTGGAGACGTGACCGGTGCGGCTGAGAGCTTCGGGAGCGAGACCGAATCCGGAGGCACCAACGGGAGCCGTCAACGATTCGTTGAACGCTTTCTTCATCGATGCCAACGGCACACGATCTTGCGGACGTTTCGGTCCAGCCATGCTGGGTTCAACCGTCGACAAATCGAGCGACACGGTCTTGGTGTAGTTCAATGCGGGGCCGTCATCGAGACGGAACAAACCCTGTTCTTTGCAGTAACGTTCGACCAGCTCGACGTTTTCCTTGCTGCGGCCGGTTTGACGCATGTAATGCAGCGTCAGATCATCGACCGGGAAGAATCCCATCGTCGCACCGTACTCGGGTGCCATGTTCGCGATCGTGGCTCGGTCAGCGACGCTCATCGCGTTCATGCCGGTCCCGAAGAATTCCACGAACTTGCCCACCACGCCTTCGGCTCGCAAGATTTCGACGACTCGCAACACCATGTCCGTCGCGGTCGCTCCGGAAGGCAATTCACCGGTCAGTTCGAACCCGATGACTTCGGGCATCAACATGTAAAGCGGTTGGCCGAGCATGTTGGCTTCGGCTTCGATGCCTCCAACGCCCCATCCCAAAACACCCAAACCATTGATCATGGTCGTGTGCGAATCAGTACCGACCAATGTGTCGGGCATCGCCACGGGGCCTTGCTCGTCTTTGCCCATGGCAACGACGCGAGCGAGGTATTCCAGGTTGACTTGGTGAACGATCCCAACATTAGGAGGAACCACGCCGAAGTTGTCGAACGCTTGTTGGCCCCAACGGAGGAACTCGTAGCGTTCCTTGTTGCGTTCGAATTCACGCTCGACATTTTGAACCAACGCGCCTTCGCTGCCAAAGAAGTCGACTTGCACCGAGTGGTCGATGACCAGGTCGACGGGGATCAGCGGGTTGATCTTGTTCGGATCGCCCCCGATTCGTTCCATCGCGGAACGCATCGCGGCCAAGTCGACCACAGCGGGAACGCCCGTGAAATCCTGCAAGACAACGCGATAAGGTTTGAACGGCACCTCGTGAGGAGCAACCGCTTTCGCGTCCCAACCGGCGAGGTTCTTGACGTCGTCCTCACTGATTTGGAAACCGTCGCAGTTCCGCAGCACGGCTTCCAACAGCACGCGAATCGAAAACGGCAAACGGTCAATTTGCCCCAAGCCTCGTTTCTGGAGCGCCTCCAAGCGATACATCGCTGCAGAGCCGGATCCGGTTTCAAATTGTTCGCGTGCGCCGAAGATATCCGCAGTCACTGCATGGTTTCCTGTTGTCGAATTGCCGAAAAGTGCTGAGCGGCCAACAGTTTAGCAATGCGTCTCGGAAAACCGTAGTGGTGGAATCAAACCATCCGCATCCGCTGCCATTTGCCCTGCAAGAAACGTCCGGCCATGACGATTGCGAGGGTGCAGACCCAACCCGTAATCACCCACCACCACCAATCCAACGCCACTAACGCCGCAGCTTGCCCATCCGGGTCCTGAAAACGAGCCGCGACAGGTTGCCACACCGTCCCCACGACAACGGCCACGGCGGACACAAACAGTCCCGCCAAAAGCACGAACCAGGTGTCACCCGCACCGCGGAGGGCTCCCGCGAGAATCAACTGAGTGGCATCCAGAATCACGTAGATCGCGACAAAGCCCAGCAGTTTTTCAGCAATTTCGAAAGCGACCTCACTGTCCACTCCCGTTGGCGACAGCGAATACAGCGCGATCAAGCCGCCCGGCGCAAAGACGTATGCGATCGCCCATGCCAACGAATATGCCCAACCGACAACCAACGCCGCGATCACGCAACGAATCGCGGGACCGGGGCCAGTCCGAATCAAATGCTGACCAACCAAAACCGACGCGGCGATCGACATCCCGACCAAAGGAATGAAAGCGATCATGTTGAAATTGATAGCCATCGTAGTGGCTTGCAGTGGAACGTCGCCAAGTCGACCAATTTGCAAAACGATGACGGTGAAACCGCCCGCTTCGGTCACATACATCAAACCAGCCGGCAACCCGAAGTAAATCAGTCGCTTCATCATTCGACGATTCAACCGGATACCTCGCAGGATGCCGTAACGTTCCCGTTCGATAGGCTTCATCAGCAACACGGCATAACAGACCGCTTTGAACCAAAACGACAGCGTGCTCGCGATCGCCGCCCCAGCGATGCCGAGTTCGAGGAATCGCAATCCGGTCTCGGGGTCCGCCGAGCCAACACCGAAAATCAACACGAGGTCCAACAATAAGTTCAGCACACCAGAAGCAAGCGACACCAACATGATCGTTCGAGTCCGGTGAGTTCCGCTGTAGAAACCCGACAGCGCCGTCTGCAAAACTTCGCCGGCACCACCCCACATCAATATGCGAAAGTAAGCGGCCTGCATCGGAATCAGATGCTCGGGCTGGTCCGTCAATCGAAACAACGACTCACCAAAGCTGCCCACCAGAACGAACCACGGCAACGTTGCCGCGGAAAACCAAGTCGCTTGCCACAGCAGCTGACCCACTCGTTTAGGCTGATCCGCTCCAATGTATTGACTGATAATCGCACTGGTCATCGACGCGATGCCGACGAAAACACAGACGGAAACCCAAAACAAGTTTCCAGCCGCCATCGCCGCGCCCATTTGAGAAGGCTCGTGCCATAGCAGCAACGTTCGGTCGACGAACAGAACCAGCGAAAACATGCCGGTGCTGACCATCAACGGAACCGCAACGCGAAGAACTTCCTTGAGCGCGGAAATCATGAGGGAGACGATGGAGAGGAAGGGGATTGTCGGCGGGAATCGGCGTCAGAGCAAAACCGTCGCTTCCATTGGCCAGGCAAAACGCAGCCTGATTCGCCAAAAATTCGGAATGGATGGGACAGGTTGCAGCTCCAATTCGCAGGCAAGTCCACATTCAAACGAATCAGACCATGCTCGGCGGAAGTGAGGCAATGAGGGCTTATCGCGTTCATCCGCTGGCAGGTTAAGCTGGTCGGTATGAAACACTTCGCTTTGATATCGCTCGTTGCGTTCATCATCCTGATGGGGACATGTTGGGCGACGAATCGGTTCGCACCTCATTTGGTGCCTGATTCACCCAGCTACACCGAATACTCCTTTGAGTCCGCCGAAGCGATCGCGACTCAGATTCGAACGCCGGGTTACCCGATCTTGGTTCGATTCGCGAATGGTCTGGCGAGTTCCAACGCAAACCAAGCATTGGTGATTCTTCACATTGCATTGCAAGCCATTGCGGTTGGCTTTTTTGCGATCGAGCTCGCCGCCTGGAAGTTCTCAACCAAAACAATCATCATCGCGTCGATCGCTTTCGCGATTGGCTGCACGTTTTGGGATCACGTCAACACGATCGCAACCGATGCGCCCGCGATGTCGCTGGCCGCAATGATCGGAATCGGCGTGCTGCGAATTTGGCGAACTGAATGGACACCAAGACTTTGCATCGCAATAGGTGTCCTGACCACCTTGGTCATCGCCCTCCGCCCGGCGTATCTGTTCCTGATCCCCTGGTTGATGCTCAGCGTTTTTATCCGTCCGAACATCGCGATCTCAAATCGCTGGATCCTAGCACTCTCAATCGGATCCATCCCAATCCTTGCTCTGTTCGGATGGTGCACCTTTCGATCCATCACGGTGGACGACTTCGGCATTCTTCCCTTTGGCCACCAAAACATGGCCGCTGTGACCACCCAATTGCTCGACGCCGAGGAACTCGAGAACCTGCCTGGCCGCCTGGGCGAGCTTGGAAAAGAGATTGCCGACCGTCGCATTGAATTGGCAGCCGGTGACCGTGCTGCTGCCGATGGTTTGGACCTTCGCCCGATTGCGGACGCGGTACCACGAGCGAACTCGTACACGACGATCGAAAATCGATGGGACGCGATGACCTACATGGTGGTGATCCCCGCCGCCGAAAAAGTCGCGAACCGAACGTTGAAAGTTGACGATTTAGCACCTGGAATGCAACGAGTCCACCAGCACCAGATGCTTGCGGAACTCGACCGCACGATCGTTCGCAGCTATCCGGTTCGGTACATGCGCTGGATTGCTTTGGCGATCCGACGGGGAGTCTGGGGCTCCGTCGCGGACATGCTGATGCATCCGATCTTTTTTGTCGCGACCATGGGACTGGTTGTCGCCGCCTGTGTCGCGTCGATCCGTTTCAATGAAAAGCAGACGGCGGATCCAGTTCGCAAGTACACATCCAACCAAGCTGGACTGGCCGCGCTGACTTGGTTGGCATTCAGCTACTGGCTGTTCAAAATTGCGTTTGTGTCACTGACCAGCCCGCCAATCGGACGCTTTTCAGACGCCGCTGCGGTTTGGCTGCCTGTCTGGATTGCAGTCACGATTGTCAGTCGATGTTGTCCAAAACCACAACCCATCCCGTAGGCCAGGTTCCACCTGGCAAGGTGAAACGCGAGGTCACACTACCCTCGCCGAACACTCAACACCAACCGCTCAACGTGCACCACGCACGCAAACATTTGGGGACAAATGTTCGACTCGGTTGAAAACTTCCATCGACTACGATTCGTTTTCGATTTCGCTTAACAAAGCTTCCAACTCTTCGGGCGACAAATCCGACGCTTCGATATCCGACTGAATGTCGCCTTCCGAAGCACCAAACTCATTCGCAGCGGAATCTTGTTCGGGACCACCGGCCAACGTCTCCGCCAAATACGCCGCCAAACGTGCTGAAGTCGGATAGTTGAACGCCAACACAGGTGTCAGCTCGATGCCCAACCAGTCCTCCAGTTCGCTACTCAGCTCCACCGCCGTCAGCGAATCCATGCCGGTTTCGGCGAACGGTGTTTCCGGTGTCAGCGAAGCGTTGCGGACCGGTCGTTCACCGTCCTCATGAATTTGTTCGCCACTGTGACCCGACAACCAAGCCAGCAACCAAGCGGTGATTTGTTCGGTCGCTTCTGGAATCTCTTCCCGAGTCACGCGAGTCGGCAATTCGGGCAGGGCGACAGATTCCGAATCGTCGATGAATCGATTGCGTGACCACTGGTAGCGTGCCGACAATTCGCCGGCTTCGATCATCGCACGGCATTGTTGTCGCTGGACTTTGCCGCTGGTCGTCAGCGGGATCCCGCCTGGCCGTGTGATCAACACTTGGCGAGCGTCGACTTCATGATCATCAATGATCGCCCGTCGAATGTGACGCACGATGTCAGGCAACTCTTCTGAATCGACATGTCGCGAAACTTCGGCGGCGACCGTCAAAGCATCCCCGGTCCGTCCGGTCGTTGCGACAGCAGCACACTGCAATACGTTCGCCTGCAGCAAACCTTTGACCGTGGCCTCGATGTCTTGCGGGAACAAGTTTCGACCGCGCAGAATCACCACGTCTTTGCTACGTCCGGTCACGTAGACTTCGCCGTCGTGGATGAATCCCAAATCGCCGGTTCGCAGAAATTTCTCCGCCGGATCTCCGTCTGCGAGGGTCGCACCGAAGACTTCCGCGTTGACGGTTTCGCGTTTCCAATAACCTGAGGTCACCGATGGCCCAGCCAACCAGATTTCGCCAATCTCCCCGTCGGGACGTTCGCGTTTTGTTTCTGAATCGACGACCAACACGGTCATTGAGTGAGCGGGACTTCCCGAGCTCACCAATTGACGCGAGGTCGCGGGATCGGGTTTCGCGATCGACGCATCGTCCGGCAAAGTTTTGCCAAGCACGGTCTGGCGGATAACGCGTCCTCGACCATGAGCCAATTCGTCTTTGTCAACGTCCAGCAAACTGGGTGCTTGCCCAGACCGGCAGCTCGCCGCCATCAATGTCGCTTCGGCCAATCCGTAACACGGGCAAAACGTTTCGCCGCGAAAACCAGCGTCGGAGAATCGATCGGTGAACTGCTGCAACGTGTCCGCGTTGATTGGTTCGGCACCACAAAAAGCCAGCTCCCAACCACTCAAATCAAGCGACTCGGCTTGAGCCAAATCGACTCGATCAACACACAGTTGATACGCAAAGTTGGGGGCGCCGCTGATGGTGGCTTTGTAATCCGAGATCGCTCGAAGCCAACGCATTGGCCGAGCAAGAAAGGACCGCGGCGACATCAAAATCGCATGACCACCGACATACAACGGTTCAAGGATTCCGCCAATCAATCCCATGTCGTGAAAGGGTGGCAACCAGAACAAACCACGTTCAAAGTTGTCCCCATCGTCATCGGACCATTCAATTCCGAATGCATGACGGATGGATTCCAGGTTGCTCAGCAAATTGGCGTGCGAAACCATCACTCCCTTTGGATCGCTTGTGGATCCACTGGTGTATTGCAGCAACGCCAGGTCGGTTGATTCAATTTCGCCCAGCGGCAGTGCATCTTCCGAGATGTCGATCGTTGTCAGATCTTCTTCGACCGAAGCATCGGTTGCGATCTTGGGCAGCGCCGCGGTCTCGGGCGACACACGATGCGGATCGATGCCCGCGATGGTTTCTTGATCGCTGATCAAGACGGAAGGACGACAATCCGCGACGGAGGTATCCAAACGTGGCATCGCACGTCCGGGTTTTGGATAGCTGGTCGGAACCGGAATCAACCGAGCCATCTCGCAGGCCATGAACCCGACCATGAATTCCAAACCAGGCGGGAACAGCAACATCGCTCGATCGCCAGCCGTCGCCCCCGTATCACGCAACAGACGATTCGCGACCGCACAAACACGACGATGCAATTCGGCGTATGTCAGCGTCTGCGGTTCCTCAGCCCCGTCCAACGAATCGTCGGGCAAAAACGTCAGCGCCGGACGATCGGGATGCCGCGCGGCACGATCAACGAGCAAATGAGCGAGCGATTTCCATCGCGTCTCATTGGGCTCGCGGGTCGTGGAATCAGTGATCTCTGATTTGCGTAACATACGGTCTCGGGCGGATGGCCGATCAGGTGGGCAACTCGAAAACTGTTTGGCTCGCCGGGGCAGGATAGTGAGTTTGGGTCGTCTTTCGTCCTAGCATATAACTCTGCTAGGTGGATGGAAAGCATGATGGCGTTTCTTTGACGACAGGTCAAAATTCGTCAGGGGGGCATCCTTGCTTACCGCACAATCGTCATGGATGGCGGGACTCCAAAACTTCTCAAGATGCCCTATCGTTACAGGTTGCCAAGAGAGATCGAACCCCCCTTCCACGGGTGCCGCAAAAATGATTTGCATTCTGGGACGTGTGTGCTGTGCATTTACTAGCAAATCCCGGTGTCAATCTTGGCTACGGTGAGGATTTAGGCAAGAAAAAGAAACAGTGCACTCGCTTTGACGCCACCCATTCGAGACAAACAAACCCACCGTCGCGGAAAGGCCCCTGTGATTCGACACTGAATTGTCAACCGGTGCAGAATTGATTCGCTGGCCCACCCCCATCCGGCAACGATTGCGGAAGGCCGAGTCCCCCTCTCGGATCAGTTAAGCTGGTGGCTGCAATTTGATCCGTTCCGCATCCTCGGCTCGGATCAATGTCCCGCCTGCCCCTCCCCGCCTGCTGAGTCAATCCTGTGTGGAAGAAGCCCTCTGACGTTGCGCCGCGCCGATCTGTGGTCGTTTGTTTTTTGGTTGTTTGGCTGACATCATCGGCAACCTTTGCAACCGACACCGACGCCGAGACCAAATCAAACAAGCCCACATTTGATCTCGCAATTCTGAATGGGCACGTCGTCGATGGCACGGGAGCCCCTTGGTACGAAGCCGATGTCGGAATCACCGATGGCAAGATCACCCACATCGGCCGCATCGATCCAGCGTCTGCGGTCGACACGATCGATGCCGAAGGGTTGATCGTCGCTCCGGGCTTCATCGACATGATGGGCCAAACCGCCACGCCGATGCTGCGGAATCCTTCCACGGCAATGAACCTGCTGACTCAAGGCATCACGACCATCAACGCGGGCGAAGGATCGTCCGCCGCGCCGGTTTCAGACCGTGACGCCGAATCGGTCGGCTGGCAAAACATGGCGGAGTACTTTCAGTTGCTGGACCTGAAAGGCATGCCCGTCAACACCGTGCAGACCATTGGGCACACCCAAGTCCGCCGGTTGGTGATGGGCGAAGACGACCGGCGTCCCAGCGACGATGAACTGGAGGCAATGAAGGAACACGTTCGCGAAGCCATGCGTGCTGGTGCGATTGGAGTCTCCACCGCGCTGATCTATCCGCCGGCCGTTTACGCATCGACCGACGAAATCGGTGCCTTGGCCGGAGTCGCCGGCGAACACGGCGGACGTTACTACACACACATGCGCAACGAAGGTGATCAGCTTCTTGAAGCGATCGACGAAGCCTTGGAAATCGGTCGCATCGGCAACACCCCCGTTCACATCTTTCACTTGAAGGCCGCCGGACGTCAGAACTGGGGCAAGATGCAATTGGCGATCGCCCGAATCAAGGCCGCTCGCAGCGAAGGTCATCAAGTCACCGCAGACATCTACCCTTACATCAACAACGGTTTAGGCATCGATGCACTGATCCATCCGCGACACTTTGGCGAAGGACGAGCGAAGTTCCTCAATCGTTTGTCCAACGACGAAGAGCTTCGTGCCGAAGTTCGCGAGGAAATCGAATCCACAAGCGGTTGGGAAAATTGGTTTCGCCACGCGGGATCGGATTGGAACCGCATCATCATCGGCCAAACCACGGAACCTCGTTACCGCGAGTACACCGGACAGTCGGTTGCCGCGATCGCCAAAGCGACAGGCGAAGACGCTTGGGACACATTCTTTGGACTGTGCAATGCGTCCACGTTTGCTCTGCCTGAAACGATGAGCGACGCGAACAAAATTTTGGCGATGCAACAAGAGTTCGTTTCGTTCTGCACGGATGTCGGTCCCGCCGGTGGCAATCGAGGTGCATCACACCCACGTTCTTACGGAGCGTTCCCACGGATGTTGTCACGATATGTTCGCGACCTTGGCGCGATCTCGATGGAACAAGCCATCTCGCAAGCCAGCGCTGCCGCGGCCAACGCCGTGATGGTTTATGACCGCGGCCGAATCGCCGAAGGATTGGCCGCCGATGTGATCGTTTTCGATTTCAACGAACTCGCCGATCGAGCCGACTTCGAAAACCCGCACGCTGAGTCGGTTGGAATGAAACATGTGGTCGTCAACGGAATCCCCGTGCTCGAGGATGGCAAATTCACAGGGAAACGTCCCGGCAAAGTCCTCCGCGGCCCCGGTTTTGATCCTGCCACCGCGCCGCATGCAATCATTACCGGAGACAACCAACCGGCGTTTCGCGAAGTCGATGCGGTGATGCAGTCTTTCCTCCGCGAGCATCGTATTCCAGGTGCTTCATTGGCGATCACCGACAAAAACAACGTCGTGTACGCACGTGGGTTTGGCTACGCCGATGTGGGACAGTGTGAGCCGGTGACGCCTGAAAGCCTGTTTCGGATTGCCAGCATTTCCAAACCGATCACCGCCGTCGCGATTTTGCAGTTGGTTGATCAAGGCAAGTTGTCACTCGACGACAAAGTCTTCGAAATCCTCGACCATGAACCTCATGTCGAAGAGGGCTCCAAGATCGACGAGCGACAGGACCAAATCACAATTGAACATCTGTTGCAGCACCGGGGTGGTTGGGACCGAGACCAATCGTTCGACGCCATGTTCCGCTCCACCCAATTTGCAAACGCTCTCGGTGCATCCCACCCGGCAACGCCCGACACCATCATCCGTGTCATGCGAGGCAAACCGCTCGACTTTGATCCCGGCGAGAGATACGCGTATTCCAACTACGGCTACTGTTTGCTCGGCCGAGTCATTGAGAAGATCAGCGGCGAAGCATACGAAGACTATGTCCAACAACACGTTCTGCAACCGATCGGCGTGACATCGATGTCTGTCGGTGCGACTCGCTTGGAAGGTCGCAAACCAAACGAGGTCCGTTACTACGATCCGCACCAAGGTGACTCCGTCTTCGCCAAGGACTTGAATTCGCGTGTGCCGCAGACGTATGGGGCTTGGCACCTGGAAGCAATGGATTCACACGGAGCGTGGATTGCATCGGCCAGTGATCTGGCTCGCTTCGCCAGCGCCTTTGATGATCACGAGAACAGCCCGCTGCTGTCGTCGGCCAGAATCACCGACATGTTCGCTCGGCCGGACGGGTTGGCGGGACATAAAAAGAACGGTGCCCCCAAGTCCAAGTATTACGGCCAGGGATGGTCAGTCGTCACCGACGAATCTGGCGAATTGACTGCTTCCCATGGCGGTTCACTCCCCGGGACCAACACGATTCTCGTTCGTCGTTCGGATGGAAAGAACGTTGCGTTGCTGTTCAACACACGTGTCACCGCTCGTCTGTCGCGAGTGACCGGAACCATCCTTCCTCAAGTCATGAAGGCCATCGACGAAATCGAAGATTGGCCACAATGAACGACAAACTGAGTTCGGCAACTTTCGGAGTTCGACAAGGGTGCGTCCGGAACGATCCAATTTGTGTTTATTGGGGTTGAATTTGGTAGAATCGAAAGCGGCCGTTTGACACAGACGGTCCCCGCCTGCCTTCCCCCCAACCCTCATGAGCTTTCCGATGAACGCCCAACGTCCTGATGGCCAACGCGTTGCCCGACGAACCTTCGTCAAACTGGGAGGAGCCATCGCCGCCGGTGTCGCGACGACCAACCTCTTCGACGCCCGCTTTGCTCATGCCGCGGGTTCGCCCACCACGTCGGCAGAAACCTACGTGGGGGAATTGTACGCTTCCTTGTCCGACAAGCAGAAAACCGCTGTTTGGCGACCGTTCGATCATGCGGACCGCTTGAAAATCAATCCGAACTGGCACGTCAGTAAAACGACCATCGGCGACGATTTGTTTTCACAGAAACAAAAGACGTTGGTCGATCAAATCGTTCGCAATATCACATCCAAAGATGGTTACGAACGTTTGATCGAACAAATGGAATACGATGACGGCGGTTTGGAAAGCTACAGTTTCGCGTTGTTCGGCGAACCGGGATCCGACCAGTTCCAATTCGAATTGACTGGTCGACACGTGACGATGCGAGCCGACGGAAATCAACTCGACAAGATCGCATTTGGCGGACCCGTTGTTTACGGTCACGGCGAGGAATATCTCCCCGACAGCCCCTTCTTTCAGCAGACGTTGCAAGCCAACAAGGTCTTCCAAGCCTTGGACGCCGACCAAGCCAAACTGGCGTTGCAAAAGAAGGCCCCCAGTGAAACCGCGGTGCAATTGAAAGGCGAGAGCGGTCAATTCCCCGGCGTCGGCGTCGATCAACTTTCCAGCGATCAAAAGGAACTGGTCGAGTCGACTCTCAAGATGTTGCTCGCCCCGTATCGCGAAAACGATTCGAAGGAAGTGATGGAGATCCTAAACAGCAGCGGAGGCATCGACCAACTGCACATGGCTTTCTATCAACAAGAAGACGTCGACAACGATCGCGTCTGGGACATCTGGCGAGTCGAAGGTCCATCAATGGTCTGGCATTTCCGCGGCGCACCCCACGTCCACGCCTACCTCAACATCGGCACCAAGTCCTAGCCAGTGGCATAGGCTTCCCACCTGTGGCATAAGCTTCTCGCCTTTTTGTACCCCACATCTTTTGCGAGCCGCTTGCGTTGGGAATACAGGCCTTTTGAAGCCAATCATCCCTTGTCCAAAAACCATTAGTGTTCGATCAGCGGAGACTAGAGTTTCCTTGGCCGCTCTGGCGGAACACCAATCCACTCTGATCGGACACCAATCTTTGGTGTTTCGAGATGTGGGGTATAAAACGGCGGGATGCCGATGCCACTTCGATGCCACCAGCAGACCAGACAACTCAGAGAAACCACATGCCCTCTTGCGCCGTCCGAACACCTCTCTTTCACCACCGGCTTCCCGCATCGTTTATCGTCGTCGCAGCAACCCTGCTGTCGATCGCAGGTTCAACGGATGCATTCGCAGCCGAACCACCCACCTTGATCGTACAGAAATGCGAGGACTTCGAGGTCACCGGCCATGGCGACAACCAGGCCTGGGAAGCATGCGACTGGGTTTCGCTGAACCGGCGTGGCAACGGGCAACTCGATTACCAATCGCGGTTCAAGATGCTGTACTCAGACAACGGCGTCTACGTCTTGTTCGACGGTGCTGACCAAAGGCTGACCGCCACGATGCAGGCAGACTTCTTGGACCTTTGGAACGAAGACGTTTTCGAATGTTTCTTCTGGACCAACGAAAAAGATCCGGTCTACTTCGAATACGAAATCTCGCCGCTCGGATTTGAACTGCCGATCCTGGTGCCTAATTTGGATGGGAAGTTCCTCGGTTGGCGTCCCTGGCACTACGAAGGCGATAAGAGGATTCAAAAGAAGGTCTCTGCAACGGGCGGCAAAAACGAATCGATGAGCACCGTCACCGGATGGCGTGCTGAAGTCTTCTTTCCTTATGCAGTCTTGGAACCACTTCGAAATGTCCCGCCCAAAACAGGAACTCAGTGGCGGGCCAACTTCTACCGCGTTGACTACGACCAAAAGAAAACCACCGGTTGGGATTGGGCGCGGGTTGGTCCCAGCTTCCACGACATTGAAAACTTCGGGACCTTGGTCTTCGGCAAAGTCGTCGAATCCGAAAAACCCCAGGACGACATCCGTGATTTGAAACTTGCGGACTGGCAGCCAAAGTCGATGCTGAAGACCAAGGTCACTCGCGTCAACACGCCCTCGTATCCAGTCATCGACGTTCACAACCATCTCGGCGGCGGTGCCAACGTGCTGACGGAAGAACGCGTCAAACGTTACCTGCAAGTCATGGACGAGGCCAACGTGGAAACGGTCATCAACTTGGACGGCGGCTGGGATGACAAGCTGAAGGAAACCGTCGCCGCCTTGGACTCCGCGCACCCAGGCCGGTTCCTCACCTTCGCACTGATCAACCTGCGTGATTTCGAAACCGAAGGCTGGTCCGAGCGAGAAACCGCGCGGCTACGCAAAAGTTTCGAAGCTGGTGCGAAGGGGCTCAAGTTCCATAAATCATTGGGGCTGTCCTACCGGAACCAAGCCGGCAACCTGCTCACGATCGATGACGAACGGCTCGATCCGATCTGGGAGCTGTGCGGAGAAATGAAACGCCCAGTGATGATTCATACCGCTGACCCAGCCGCCTTCTTCACGCCCCTGGATCGGTTCAACGAACGCTGGCACGAATTGAACGCGCACCCAGGTTGGGTGTTCCATGGCGACCGCTACCCGTCGCGTGAAGAACTGCTGGAACAACGCAACCGAGCGATCGCGAAGCATCCCAACACGACCTTCATCGGGGCTCACTTCGGCAACAATCCGGAAGACCTGGAAACCGTCGGGCAGTGGCTCGACCAGTACCCGAACTTCCACATCGACATCGACGCTCGGATCTCCGAACTGGGACGGCAACCGTACAGCAGCCGTAAGTTCTTTCTCAAGTACCAAGACCGAATCATGTTCGGCACCGACACGACTCCTGATCCCAACGCCTACCGGTTGTACTATCGCTTCCTGGAAACCGACGACGAGTACTTCGACACCGCCGAATCGCACCACCGGCAAGGCTTCTGGAACATCTACGGCATCTTCCTGCCTGACAACGTTCTTGAAAAGGTTTACCGCGGCAACGCAGCCCGAATCCTGGGCCTGAAGTCACCTGTCAACGCCGCCAGCAAAAACTGAAAGACATCCCAGTGCGACGATTTGTTTGGACATTCTTTATCCTACTATTCGCGGCATTCGTCAGCGCAGGCGAACCGCAGTCACTGACAAACGTCCCGAGCCGCGTCCAAACACCAAAACCGCTCACCGAAGGCGGTGTGGTGCTCACCTTTGACGACCGCAACTTTCAGGACTGGATCCAAGCGTTGCCACTGTTGGATGAGTTTGGCGTCCAAGCCACCTTCTTCATCAGTGGGAAGATTGACGGCCCGGCGCTCAAAGCAATTCAGAAACTCCATGCTCACGGGCATGCGATCGGTTCGCACAGCGTCAACCATCTCAAAGCGGTGGAGTACTTCGAAGAAAACTCCGCCGAAACTTTCTTGCGACGTGAGATCACTCCTCAGCTGAACGAGTTTCAGGTCGCAGGTGTCGCTGCGGTCTGCTTCGCCTACCCGATGAGTCGCAACAATGCCGTGACGGATGAGGCGTTGTTAAAAGTGTTCCGGCATTTGCGGACGGGCAAAAGCATTGCGGCCAACGAACGACTCAGCGAACAAGATGCCTTCTTCGTTCCAGCGGCCAAGATCGCCGAGCAGGGGTGTTTGCCCGGCAAAGGAATCGACTTCGCGCCCACTCGGCCCGATCGAACGTATGAACAGATTGACGGCGCGTTCGATCGCGCTGCCAAAAACAACGAGATCATCGTGCTCTATGCCCATCGCATTGCCGAATCCGGAAACGGCAACTTCATCACCCCCGAAGCCCTCACCCGCATCCTCCAAAGTGCCAAGCAACGAGGCCTCCGGTTCTACACCTTCAACGACCTGCCCTAAAAAGTGGCATAGGCTTCTAGGCTTTTTGTACCCCACATCTTTGGCGAGCCGCTTGCGTTGGGAATACAGGCGTTTTGAAGCCAATCATCCCTTGTCCAAAAACCATTAGTGTTCGATCAGCGGAGATTAGTGTTCCCTTCGCCGCTCTGGTAGAACACTAATCCAGTCTAATCGGACACTAATCTTTGGTGTTTCGAGATGTGGGGTATAAAAAGGCTAGAAGCCTATGCCACTCTTGGCGGCGACGCCTGCGCCGATCACTGCGAGCAGGATGACTCCGGCGCAGCCGATGGGTTTGTTGTCGGCCATTTGTCGCGGGTGTGTTTTTTCAAGCTCTTCGCTGAGCTTCTCGACTTGCGTCTTGGATTCATGAAGCGACGAGTCCGTGGCATCGCGGTACAGCTTAATCGCCTTGAGTTTTTTTCCTTCTAGGAGAAGAGCACGGACTTGTTCCATTGTTTCGTCAGAAATTTCGACCATGACGCTCGTCCTATGTGCATTTGAAGAAGGGGAAGGCTGTCGTTTATCGCAGGTTTGATTCCTCAGTGGCAACCGACATTGGCATGCGACTGAAGAACTCCCATCGTGGACAATCAGTTCCGAAGGTCAGCAAGCGTTTTCAGTTCGGCTTCCGAGAGTGCCCGATCAAACACACTGACGCCTCCGATCCATCCGGTGAAACCAACACTGCGACTACTGTGGATCACCCGCCCAATCGTGAACGGCCCGCCTTGTTCCGCGTCCGGCGGCGAGTAGATGCCGTGCGGGTACCACCACGGGTTCAAACGCAGGCCCACGAGGTCTCGTCCGGTCTCACCCCATTCACCGACACCGTCTTTCTCCAGCGTCACGACCACTTCGGTGTAGCGATAGCGACGGCGTTCAACGCGTTGGTTTTCATCCTCACGCAAGACTTCCACCTCGGACGCTTCACCTTCCGGCGGATTGTAGTACTGGGCCTTGGGAAAGTCGCTGTCTTCACCTTCCTGCGTTCCGGGCGTTCGAGCGTAATGCCCTTGCAGGTAGGCATTGTGTGCGTACGACAACAGATTGTTCGACTTTGGGTTCATGAGCCATCGCTCACCCGAAATACCGTTGAGCCAACCGGTGATTTCGTTGTTCTCATTGTCGAAAGTCATCGCAAAGCACTGCCAGGACGCAGCCAGCTTTTCCGGCGACGAATCGGCAGCGACGGCAGGCGATTGACCAAGCGAATTGCACTTGTGCAACGCATACTTGTTGAGGAAGGAACTGGCTCCATTCTCTGACACATGGCCACACGCGCTGCCTGGCTTATTCAGCCCAGCGAACAAAGCGTACTGCCGCTGTCCACGTTCGACCTTCTTGATCGATGCCGTGGACGATTGCTTGAGATCGGTTCCCTCGTGCCAAATGCCCGCCAGAGCATGATTGCCACTTTCACGAATCGCCCAGACAACGACGGTCACTGATTTCCCGTCTCCTTTGATGTCCAGCGGAGTGTCGTGCAAACGCGACCTGGGAATGAACAGAAAAGGACGAAAGTTTGGATCGGATTCCTCGCGAATACGAATCGCTTGCCCAAACGGCCCATCGTTCAGCAGCGGAAAGTCAGCGTAGGTCGCTTGTCTGCCTTCGCCCCAGTAGTCCCGCACATAGTTCGCCGCATCCAACGGATAATTGTCAGATGATCCAGAAGGCACGTGAGCGATGAAACGCTCGTTGCCCGAAGATTCACGCAGATCGAAGTCCCAAAAAGCAACCAGTCCCGGCGTGCTACGAACGACGTCACGGTTGAGGGGTGGGTCAAACGCCGAAAGTGTTCCGTCCGACATCGCCGACGTGAAGGCTGCGATGAGCACAAAGATGATGCGTTGCATGGTCGGTTCCTGCTGATAATTCCAATGGCTGTGTCGTCACGACGTGCACGTCGATTGTTCCGATTCTACTCCGCCGATTGCTTCAACTGATCGATGACCATCATTCCAGCTTGTGCTCGTTCGTTGTCCGGTGCCAACGACAAAGCGGTGGCGAAATGCCCAGCGGCTCGATCGGTTTGCTTGGTGCTCAGCAGCGTGTGAGCGAGGTTCAGGTGGGTATCAACGTCGTTGGGGAACTCGTCCAAGACTTGCTCGTACAATTCGATCGCCTTCTCAGGTTCTCCGATCCCCACACTCGCTTCTGCGATAGCAAACACGACATCCATGTCACCGGGAGTGTGCTCACGGCATTCTTGCAGTTCGCGATGCGCTGATTCGAAATCGCAGGCTCCCAAATGAGCGATCGAAAGTTGAAAGCGGGCTGCCCAATGACGCGGATCCGTTTCCGGCCAACCAAGCGTCGCGATGCTAAACATCTCGCGAGCAGCATCATTGTCACCCAATTCCAACAACAGCAGGCCGTAGCGTTGAACCCCGCGGAAGTAAGTCGGGTAAGCGCTGACGCCTTTTTCAAATTCGACCACCGCTTCGTCGATCTGGCCGGTCCACCGAAGACAATCGGCCAAAATGAATTGGCTCTCGGCATCGCCATCAAGCAATTCGATCGCGTCTCGAGCCCGCGGTGCAGCGACCTCGAATCTGCCAGCCCAGTGCATGACTTTGGCCAGATTTCGCATTGCGATTCCTTGCGCTGTGCGATCGATGCGGCCGAGAATGGACTGATCCACACCTTCGACCGTCTCGGCTGACAATTCATTCAGTGCGATCGAATCAGCGGCCATCCATCCCGCCTCTCGCATTTCTGAAATCAGCCATCGTGACAACTGGCGGTGAGCATCGATCGTCGGATGAACGTGATCCAGAAAGTACTCTTCGCCCAGGATGTCGTGTCCATGCTCGTCGATGCACACGTTGCGAAGCTCGGATTCGAAATCCAACACGCGAACGTCATCGGATTCGGGCAAGTCGCGGATGAACTGCGCGAAATTGCTTGGAGCACGAAGCGGACAGATGTCGCGATCGATGGCTAATTGGAACGCCGCTCGAGCAGACGCAAAATCGCCTGCATCAAATGATCGCTGCCCCGTTTCAAATGAACCGTCCTCAGAATCCGGTTTGAAGGGACTGCAATCCTTTTCGTTGGATGCCGGAACGACGAACAAAATCTTGGCGTTTGCCGATCGAGCGATATGGATCATCCGCCGAATGTTGAATTTAAAGTGTTCGCGGACCTTGTCGCTCCATTCATCGTCGCGAACATAATCGGACGGCCCCACCGTGTGGTTCAGGCGTTCGTCGACTTCGGCCGCCAATACGATCGAGTCAGCATCACTTTCCTGCGGGGCATTCTTTCGCAGGATGGAATCAATCGCCGCGTACGTTCGAGTCTGAGACACCAATCCGGTCAACCAAAGTTGTGCCTTGGTTTGCTCAAAGAAGTCTGCATAGGTTCTTCGTTCCAAAAACTCGTTCTGGCCGGTGTAGACAATGAACAGATCCGGTTCGTGATTCGCCAATTCTTCCATCACCGCCGCGACGCGGTAGCTCGCATAGCTGACCCCACCCGCATTAAAAACTTCATAGCGAGAACTGGCATCGACATGCGGTAACCATTCACGCAACCAACCTGCAAACGATGTGTTGTCGTCGTAAGGCCGTCCAAACGTCGTGGATCCTCCCAGGCAAAATATCCGCTGTGTGTTCGCTGGCTTGGTCAACGGAAAACGTTGGTCGTTGAACCAGACCAGTTTGTTCTCTGCCGTTCGCATCCACGCCTTGCCGTCTTCATCGACATAGCGTTCCAACAACGGAACCTGCTTGGAAAACCCCATCATCGGGTCGCCGTCCGCGTTCGACCGTCCAACGCCGAGCAACGCCAGCGTCAACTCGATCGCCACCAAACCAAGCACAGTTGTCATGAGACCAAAGCAGGCCTTTTTAGTCCTGCTGAGCTTGTTTGAATTTTGCTGGCGAGTGGCATGGCTGGAAGGAGTCTTGCTTGAGTTCGTGGTCATAGTCCTGTGGCGGATTGTTCGCACCAAGCGTGCAATTGCGGCAGGAAGGGTTGATAGGCAGGGTCGGACGCGACATTGCGAGTCGCTCCGGGGTCTTTGTCAAAATCGATCAAGACGATGTCTTCCAGCTTTCCGGTCTTGGTCGAAACGTACTCGGTGTAACGGAATCGATCCGTACGAATGCTCGTCCCCAGCACAGGACCGACGCCAAGCTTGGATTTTTTGTATTGACTGAAGGCTGCCGGACGAACCGACAGTCCTGGATCGTGCACCACACCCGCGATGCTTTTCCCTTGGCAGTGTTCTGGAACGGGCAACTCAGTCAGCTCGCACAATGTTGGAAACAAATCCACCAGTTCCACCAAGGATTTGGTTTCACCGGCTGGAACCCCGGGTGCCGACACAATCAACGGGACTCGCGTCGCGATTTCATAGTTGGTGTGTTTGCACCAATCGCCAAAATCACCGACGTACCAACCGTGGTCGCCCCACAGAACCACGATGGTGTTCTCACGTTGCCCATTGGCTTCCAGTGCGTTCAGGACTTTACCAACCTGTGCGTCCATGTAGCTGACCGCGGCACGATAGCCATGAATCAGCTCGCGAGTCTTCTCGTCGTCCAACATGTCCGTCTTCGCCGGAATGTCGGTGTAGTTCTTCAGCTCGCCCCAACTAGAACGCGCGTACGGCAGACCATCGACGACATCTTCGCGAGAAGGAATTTTGATGTCGTCGCGATCGTAGAGGTCCCAGTACTTTGCCGGTGCGTTGAACGGCAGGTGAGGCTTCAAGAATCCGACCGCCAAAAAGAACGGTTTGTCTTGTGTTGAAAAACGTTCCAGCAACGCGACGGCTCGGTCTGCGTTGTGGCCATCGGTGTAAGCACTGTCGGGGACATCGCCTCCGTTTTCGATCGACGGTCCGTTCTTCTCGCTCGAGTTGGCGGGATTGCGTTTCCGAGGCAATTCCTGAACGTAGCTTTTCCCCTTGCTGCGATCGCGAGGTGCCCACTCGTTGGCATCGACGGTCCACGCCGCCGCATCGTCGCTGGCGCTGTGGTAGACCTTCCCCAGAAACCCAGTCTCATAACCGTTGCGAGAAAGATGCTGCGGCAGCGTCAGCACATCGGGCATTTGAGAACGCAGCAACGTTTTGAAGTTCCAGCACTGGGTCGTCTCCGGTCGGCAACCGCTCATCAAACTCGCTCGCGAAGCACCGCACACGGCGACTTGGCAATAGGCCCGATCGAATCGCATGCCCGATGCGGCCAAGCGATCAATGTTCGGCGAGTGCATGTACGATTTGCCGTAGCATCCCAGTTCAGGTCGCAAGTCATCGACGGCGATCATCAACACGTTGAGTGGCTTCGGTGGCGAGGTCTCTTGCGCCGACGCGGACATCGGCACGGAACAGAAAAGGCAAATCAAGCCGAGAAACAAACAGCGGGGTCGGAGAGCGTGCATGGTGGGAATCGGGATGGGGAATGAATCTTTGTGGGGGTTCTCGTTATAGCTGAAACTTCGGCAAGTTGTGGGGGACTGGGTGGATGCGCGGGGCGTTGGGCTGGTGGGGAATCACAGGCTAGAAACCTATGCCACTTGGGGCTGCTTGCGTGCTTTGCTACAAAGCGTCGCAGGCGGTGACTCTCCTGGACTGCAAACTAGATACGCTTGTTGAAATGAATGCTTGATGACGTCGAATGACGCCCTTTGTCGAATCAGTCCCCCCTCCACTTCGAAGACGCACTTGTTGTGGGTGCCGCATGCAGGCGGTGCAACTGCTCCCCTGTTCAAACAATTTCGCAGTCTTGCAACGTCTCGGAATGCTTCCCATTGCGTGAATCTGTGGGCCGTTCGGCTGGCTGGTCGCGAGTCTCGCTTTTCCGATCCGCTGGAAACCGACATGGACTCGTTGGTTGAATCGATTGCCACCGAAACAGAACCAACGTTTGACGATGACGACACGTTGGTGCTGGCCGGCCACAGCCTCGGTGCTTTGATCGCGTACCGCTTGGCGAATCGGTTGTTGCAAGGATCGTCCCTTCCAACCCGCGTGAAGGGGTTGATCGTGATGGGAGCCTCGTCGCCCAGCCAATGGACGCAGAACCGCGATTGGTTGGACTGGGACGACGCAGATTTCGCGGATGAACTGGATCGTCGCTATGGCGGGTTGCCAGCCGGTTTGAAACAGCATCCCGACGCGCTGGCGATGTTCTTGCCCATCGTGCGTGCGGACTTGAAACTGGCCCGAGGAGTCGCGTCCGCGGAACATCCCGTCATCCCCGTTCCCATCCGGGCTATGGCCGGGGCAGAAGACCATGTTGCCAACCGAGCCAAGATGCAGGGTTGGCAATCACTCACGTCGGCTGGGTTCTCTTTAAGAGTCTTGCCGGGGGATCACTTTTTCCCGGTTGCGAACTTAAGCAAAGTGATGCTGACCGCGGAGACGCTGGCCGGGGGCGAGGGTTGAGAGGCTGACGCGACGGTCTTGGCAGTTCATCGTACAGTGGTAGAAAGCACGACGGTCTTGTAAGACCATCGTACGGGGGCGTGGTCAGTTGAATTTCCAACGCGGGGGTTCATCTCGCTGGAGCGGTTCTTGTTTGAGAACCTCACGCAGCATCGCGATGGGCAACATCCCGGCTTCCATGATCGCATCATGGAATTCACGTTCGGTCATCTCACCCGACAAAACCATCTCGCGGTGCAACTGGCGAATCTGCAGAGCCCCCAACATGTACGCGGCTTGGTACAGCGGTGGGTAGCTCGGTCCGATGCTTCGCCGAACTTCCGCCGTCGCGTTGCGTCGTTCGAATCCAACGTTGTCGACCAAGAAATCAACGCACTGGTCCGGCGAGAAACGTCCCAGGTGAAAGTTCAACGAGAAGATGATCCGAGCACACCGGTGGGCTCGCCAAACCAGCATCCCCATGCGTTCTTCGGGAGTGCGGGCGAACCCGTCATCGTACAGTTTCAGTTCCCAATAGACGGCCAGCCCTTCCAACCAAAACGGCGTGCTCATCGTCCGACGGTGAGGTTGGTACCGCTCATTGCTGAACATCTGCAGGTGGTGCCCGGGAATCAATTCGTGATGCACCGTCGCGCGAGCGTAACCGATGTTATTGCCTCGCAGGCTTTGCCGTTTGTCACTGGGGGACATCTCCGACGTCGGGAACGAAACGCTGATCACTTCGCCGCCGGTGAAGAACGGATTCACCTTTTGTCGTTCGGGAGTCATCATGATCATCCGCCAGCAATAATCGGCGAACGGCGGGACCGTGATCCAATCCCGTTTTCGCAACCAGTCGACGGATTGATCAGCCATTTCACCGATCAAAACAGGTTGTTGTCCCGGTGCGACGTGATGATTCTTCATCCGTTCAACCGCGGCTTTCCAGTCGTCGCCCAACCCCATGTCTTGAGCCACGCGAACCATTTCGGATCGCACAATCGCGTACTCCCGTTCAGCCAACTCGATCAATTCCTCCGGCGAATGATCGATGAACTGGCGACGCAATTCCAACTCGATTCGTTCGCGGCCAACTGGTGTTCCAGACAAGTCCTTCTCGACTGACGATGTTGCCGGAGGAAGTTTTTCACCCGAGTCTTCAATCCGCTTGCGTTCGATTTGGGTATCGACCTCAGCGGTCAACAAGTGCCAATCGACTTGATCATCCAGCGACCATTTCTCGAACGGTTTGCCATCCAGCTCCAGTGCGGCAAGCTCTTCCTTCCAACGTGGCAACTGGGCGGCCTTCTTTTCACGATCTCGTCCACGACGCGTGAAACGACGAACGATGGTTGGCATCCAGGTCGCTTCTCGCTGTGACCACGTTTGAATCGGTGGATACGCTTCGCCGAACACAAACGTCTCCGCAGGCGCCGGTAGAGCGGACGAGTCGCTGGCCACTTGCTCCGATTGTTTTTTCGTCAACTCTTCGTCGACTTTCAAAGTCGCCTTCCAGGCTCGAAGTTTGTCACCGGTATCTTTGGCGAGATCCAGCACCCACCAATTGAAGTCCGGGTGATAGCCTTCGTAGAACGTCTGCCAAGACTCATAGGCATCCACCAAGTCGGCCGCGGCGTCCAAGACAGGTTGGCTGACGGAAACAGAATTTGGCTCCGTGTTTTCGCCCGAATCACTGCCTTCCATAGAAGCGGGAAGTGATTCATTAAGCGTCTGAACGTCTGCCGCCATGGCCTGCCCATCCAATGGTTTCACACGATTGGAGAGATCCGTTAGCGAAATCAACTGATCAACAAACGGAGCCAACTGACGCAGTTTCTCGGACGAGTCGAGATCTGTTTTCAGCACGTTCTTTTCATCATTGATTGCCGACTGAATTTCACGAGCGACCTCGGTATCTGATTCGCTTAACGCCTCGTCGCCTTCTGCGTCCAAGGCCGTCTGCAATTTGCTTTCCCAAGCTTTCAAAAACGCGGAGGTTTGCGAAAGTCGTTCTTCCGAAACTCGAACCGGCAAACGACGTTTTAAAGTCTCAAGGTCAGTTTGGTAGTGATTCTGGATGTCCATCCACGCCGTTTGCGGTTGCAGCTTTTCGGTTTGAATCAGCGGCGTCGCGATCTCGGGTGTCGACTCGGAAGTGGACTTCTCTGCTGAGTTTCCGGGGTTCAATTTCTCGATGAAGAATTCCAGCGTGCGTCGTTTGCCGTACGCTCCACCGTCGCTGTGACCGACACCTGGCATGACCAGCATGTCAAAGTCCTTGCCGGCTTTAATCAACGCATCGGCGAAACGCAGCGTGGATTCCGGGGGCACGTTCGTATCAAGTTCGCCAACGATCAAAAACAGATCGCCAACCAAGTTGGCCGCGTTGTCGATGTTGCTGCATTCGGAATAGTGCTCGCCGACGGGATACCCCATCCATTGTTCGTTCCAAGAGGCCTTGTCCATTCGGTTGTCATGACAACCACAGGCAGCCACTCCGGCGTCGTAGAAATCACCGTGGAACAACAACGCGGAACCCGTGTTCTGGCCCCCGGCCGAAGTCCCGAAGATACCGACTCGTTCCAAATCCATCGCCGGATGTTCTTTCGCGAAAGCCTTCATCCACGCGATGCGATCAGGAAAGCCTGCGTCATTCAGGTTGTGCCAGCACACATCGTGAAAAGCCTTGGACCGGTTGGCCGTCCCCATGCCATCGATCTGGACGACGACGAATCCTGCGTCCAAGTAGTCACGATGCCACGGCGCGGAACGGAACGACTTGGGCACATGCGAATCGTGAGGCCCGGCGTAAATGTATTCAACAACCGGATACTTTTTGTCGGAACTCGCGTCGTAGTCTTCAGGAAAACACGCCAATCCCCAGATGTCCGTTTCTCCGTCACGGCCTTTGGCGGAAAACACCTGCGGCAAATTCAGCTTGGCGTCGTCTGGTGTGACAGTCGCCTTTGCGAGCGTTTGAATCAGTTTGCCATCGGCGGATCGAAGCTCGTGAACCGGCAACGAGTCAACTCGCGAATGAGTGACGACCAAGCTACTTCGGTCTGGTGAGAAAGTAGCGGTGTGTGTTCCGTTGGCGTCAGTCAGCAACGTGAAATTCTCGCCACGAAAGTCCACGCGGGCATAATGCTTCAAGTAAGGATCTTGTCCTTCATGCACACCGCTGACCACCAAGTCGATCAGGCGGTTTTCTTCGTCGATGTTTTCAATCCCACGCACCACGAATTCACCGCTAGTGATCGGGCGGATCTCGCTGTTGCCGGACAAATCAACCAAGTAAAGATGTTGAAAGCCGTCTTTCTCGCTGACCCAAATGACTTCATTGCTGTCTTCCAGGAATGTCCATCGGGGCAGGTCCGTCTTGTGGGTTGTCCAAATGAAGGTTTCTGATTGTTCATCGATGACAGTAGTGACTTTGCCCGTCAACAAATCGACATCGAACAATCGAAAGCGTTGGTGGCCGCGTTCAGTGACCGCCACCAAGATCCGATGTGGTCCGGCAAAACGCAGATCCCAAAAACGCTGAGACATCCACGGCAATTCTAGTTCGATTGGTTCGCCCGTTTCCGCATGAAACGCGAGCAGACGAGTCTCGTCGACCGGATCACCGGGCAACAAATACGGTCGCGATTTCAGGACCGCTCGTCCGGCCGCTTTGGGCGAAGATTCGACCAGGTGCACCGGTTGAGTCTCGTAAGGAATGACCGCTCGCGTCAGCAACACGGTTCCATCGGGCGACCACTGCGGTGACTCCAACTTCATCGGCTGAGCGGATTCTTCGGCGTGGTCACCAAACGATTCTGCCAGCCGCGACTCCTCGATCAACGTCTTCCATTCCGCCGCATCGTCATCAACTTCTGCATGTTTCAATTGCAGGCGACCATCGGACAGTCGGGCCAGCACTTTGTCGTTGTCAGGGGCGGGCACTCCCGCGGACCAATCATCGCCACGTCGAAAATCACGACGGCGACGGCCACGGCGTTCTGGTTCGACTTGCGTCACACGGGCGGGTGCTGAGACTTCAACCCGTGCCGGTTCGATGTCAGCAACGAAGTATCCGAATTTCGTTTCATTGTCTCCAACAAGTTCCCAAACGTGCCCGGCAAATGTCGTTCGGACAAACGTCTCTCCCGCTGGAATCACCTCGTACTTGACTCGTTTTCCGCTGCTGTCCACCCAAAACAATTGCAACGCTTGATCGGTTTTGTTGACGAAAGTGATTTCGGTGTGGGCTTCGGATGATCGACCTGACCGTGGTGCCCGACCGCCGCGAAGCACAGCGTCTCGCGTGATGTCTTTGTTGGCCGAATCAACTTCCGTCATCTCGCCGGTTTTGGCATCCACTCGAATCCCAGTGAACGACCCATCCGCGTTCTGACGTCGAAACCAGAATGAATCGTCACTGGTCCAATTGGGCGTCAGCGTTTGCTGAAGAACGCGAGGTCGCGGCGACGAAGATTCTTGGGCGATTGCGGGAGCAGCGACCGCAATGGAAGCCAATCCGAGCAGCAATGCCGCGAGTTGAAATGAGACGCTCGCGGACAATCGTCCGGCAAAAATTCCAGGCATCCAATTGTGAAACGGCAATTTCATGTCTATATGTTCTGTGGAACCGTGAGTCAGTGGGCTGCGTCCCCGCAAATCGGGCTCTCTTCGGCCCCCACTTCGAACGAGCCTTTTAAGTCCATTGATTTCGCGGGTTTGCGTCCACTTTAGTCAAGCAGAACGCGGCGATGCGTCGCTTTGAATGATTCGCCCGACAATGGCGAAATCTTGCTCCTACCCTCATTGATTCGGGAACGATGATGCTGCCTGCACGCGTACGGGTGTTGGATTCTCACACCGGCGGGGAACCGACGCGCATGGTGATCGGAATGGAAGAAACGCTGATAGGGCAGACGATGGCAGAACGCCGCCTGTACCTCCGCGAAAATTTCCAGGCCTTGGGTGCTCCGATCGTCAACGAGCCTCGGGGCAACGACATCATCGTGGGGGCATGGATGTGCACACCGGTTGATCCCAGCTGTTTCGCCGGGGTCGTTTTCTTCAACAATGTGGGCGTGTTGCAAATGTGCGGGCACGCGACGATCGGTGTCATCGCGACACTCGCTTGGCAGGGAGTCTTGCCGCCGGGGATTCATCGCCTGGAAACGCCCGTGGGAATCATCGAAATCGAATTGCATTCGGACGGCAAAACGGTCTCATTCGAAAACGTGGCGAGCGAACGTTACCGATCTGCGGTTCGCGTCGAGGTTCCCGTTTCACCTAGTCTCGAAAACAGCTTCGTCATCGGCGACATCGCCTACGGAGGCAACTGGTTTTACTTGGTCGATGACCATGGGCTGGAGTTGGAAGTGAGCAATGTCAGTCAGTTGATGGCGACGACGCTCAGCATCAAAGCGGCTCTCATCGAACAAGGTATCACCGGCGAAAACGGCGACGAAATCGACCATGTCGAACTGGTCGGCCCATCCAAGAAAGCCGACGCAAAGAACTTTGTGTTGTGCCCCGGCAACGCTTATGACCGATCCCCGTGCGGTACCGGCACCAGTGCCAAAGTGGCTTGTTTGGCCGCGGCTGGCAAACTCAAAGCCGGCGAAACGTTTCGGCAAGAATCGATCACCGGCAGTTGTTTCGAAGCAACCTATCGGATCAACGACTCGGGCGCCGTGATCCCAAAACTCACCGGATCAGCAGAAGTTATCGCCGAAACAACGCTGCTGTTCGAGCGTGAATGAATTGGGCTCGGTGAGCACCGTCAACGTAGGATGGGGTTCCAAGCCTGTCGAGTCACAGCCGGGTGATTGAGTCTGCCAGAATGCAATCGCGTTCAGTTCTTCCAAGGGAACCGTGGGCTATCGCCGAATGGCTGACCGCTCCGTCGGGCTTGGAAGCCCAACGCACGAGTAGCAGCGTATGGGTAGCATCAAACGGTGACGTATGACACTGAGACCTTCAATGATGGCACCCCAGTCACTGGTTGCCTTCGTTGCCCTTGCGACGGTCTTCCAATTGCTTCGTTGCACCTCGCAGTGAATCAAGCAAACGTGGGACTTGCCCAGCCGCCAAAAAGACTCGAGCACTGACGGCCGACTGCGGGAAAAAGCTGGTCAAAAAATCCAAGCCAAATTCCGTCGCACCGTGACCGATCATGACTCCGTTGGCATACGTTCCGCTGAGCACTTCATCGGGCAATTTCAAGTCGTCATAGATTTCTTGCGGCGTTGGCCGACGCTGTTCCGCGTTGGGATTGGGGGTCGGAGTTGGCATCACTGGATCGCCAAAGCGACCTTTGTACAAATCCAGATTCTTTTGCAGTGCATCGACGAACTGAGGCATCACGGCGTGAGGTATCACAACGCGAACGGCGACTCGGTGCGGTCGTCCCACCGTCTGTAAAAAATCGACGATGAACTCGCTCGGCCCCGTCATCACGATCGCGCCGGTGCTGAAACAACCGCCAGCCACATGATCCGGCACCCGAGCTCGAACCGCAGGATTCTCCGCGGCCGGATTGTTGCCTGGCATCGGAGTTCCGGGTTGGCCATCGGCGGGTTGTCCGCCCTCTGGCACTCCGTCACCCCACTGTCCGCCGCCAGGTAGATCGCCGCCCGGTGGTTTTCCAGCGGCCCCATCATCGTCGTTGGGTGGACCGTCAAATGGAGGCTCAGAAGGCGTGTCAGAATTCATCGGGACCGCAATTGCAAGGAAGCGAAAGGAGACAACCGACGCTATTCTATCGCGAGAAAGATCATCTGTCGTCGGGACTGGATGCATCGATCTCCTCATTGGCGGGGGTTGAGGAACATTCCGATCCAAGTTGAAAGTCGACTGATTGTTTGCACTTGCGATCACTCTGCGCCATCTTAAGATGGACAGACGCTTTCCCATCCCCGCATCCCCGTTTCAGGTCTCCCACAGTGTTAACCGAAGCCACCATCGAACGCATGTTTCGTGAACTTGTCTCCGAACCCAAGAAATGCACGGACGAAACCTTCGACCAAGCAGAAGAATTGCTCGAGCGTGAATTGCGTGACGAGAGCCCTTTGCGTCACCGTTTGACTGTCGAACTCGAAGAACTTCGCACTCTGGCTGCTAAGTAATTCGACGGAGTCGAGCAGAACCATTCTCGGATCCTTACGCTCGACGCGTCTTACCTAAACCGCCAAACCCAATCTTTGGCGAACGATCACCAACCTTCTGCCACGGTTGGTTTCTGAAAATTCAAACGAAATGAATGGCGCGGTTGTCAACAACCGCCCCTTTCTTATCTTCCCGGTTTCATTTCCCGGAACGCTTGGCAGCCCGCAGCAACCAACGCTGCCGAGCGAATCGTTCTTGTCATCCTGATACGGACAATCGATCAATCGCCGAATCAGAGTTCGGGACCGATGATCTTTGGCAATTGACGATAGAGAAACCTTGGCATGACGGCCAAGAAGCCATCTGAAACGGGATCATGCTCAATCGCCAAACTGGCGCCCACCAACCGAGCCGATTCGCGAATTCGGTGCAGAACATCATCACGGCGTGGCCCCAAGGGCTCGCTTCGGACAACGACCGGCAAACGGTCATAGGTCGCCGATGTTCCAACCCACCAATGTGACGAATCAACTTCCCGTACCTGCAAACCCATCGGGTCCAGCACTCGCTCCAACATCTCGCCCGCCGTGACTTCGTTTCCAGCTTCGCCCGCGTAAGCCATGACCAACTGCCCAGGCGACAAACGACGGCGTTGTGCATCGTTCCAATTGATCACGCAAGTCGCGTCGTTGATTCTAGACGTTCGTCGCAACAATCCAGCCATCGCGATTGCGGTGTCGAGTTGTGTCCCTGTCTTGCCCTCACTGAGAACTCGCCATGCCGGGGGTAGCCCATCGTCGACAAGCTTTTCAGTGGGTTGGTGCACATAAGCAGCCGACCATCGCGACATCACATCGTCACTGAGCAGGGGCTCATGTTGCCGCAACCGCCGCAAAGATTCGGTCGTCAAACAACGCAGATGCAATGCGTCTCTGGGTTCCAGTTCCACCACCGCGTTCAATTGATCCAGAAGCGTTTGAGCGGAACCGCGTTCATTCCCAAAGTCTTCGAGATCGATCAGCTGCTTCGTCTTTGCCTGAAGCATTTCGATCGGCAGGGTCAACGTCAACCGATCCTCTTCAGTTTCGATTTGCAAACCCGCCGACCGAGCGGCATTGCCGAGCAATTGGCCGATCGTGGTCATTCCTTTGGAATCCGTCGCGACTGGCTGCCGCAAATCCACGTCCGCCAAATCCATCGATACCCAATCCAATTGAATCGGAATCAACGTCGCCTCACCGAGAAACAAAATCAGATCCGACAACGGGTAGCCTTTGGTACTGACCGCCAAACGCATCTTCAGCGCCGTCTCGATGTTGACTTCCTCGGGCGGTGTCGCGATCAACATCGGATCGACAAACTCTTCCGCCGCGATGTCTAAAACAACGTCTTCCAACACCGGAGCTTCTGACATTGGCGGAGCATCGGGAGCCTGTCCAGGCATCTCCAACAACATCTGGAACTGAGCGAATTCGGGCGGCAACTCCATCACCGGATCCGGTGCGGATTCCGTTGCTGGTGGCTTCGCTACGGGGCCGGCGTTTGGTTGATCGCGTCCAAGAACAGCAGCGGGACCATCCAGTGGACTTCGAGGCATCAAGTCGTTTGGCACTCCCGACTCGTCCGGACCGTCCGCCCCCGGAATACCAGCGTCCATCATCCCGTCGGAGCTTGAATTGCCGCTTGAGGTGTCTGCCGAGGTTTCTACCGCGTCTGGGCCGTCTGCCACCGTTGCATTTGAATCACTGTTATCGACGTTGGAATCAGGCGCCGGATCGCCTTCATTTGAATCGGCATCCGCATTGGAACCAGCCAAACCATTCTCGGGTGCGCTTTCGATGGGTTCATCGGACGCGTCCGGGTCGATACCGCGTCCCGCCGCGGGCGAACCCGCGGTTTGATCAGTTTGGCGAAACCAAACGAACAGACCTGCCATGAGCGTAACGCTGAGCAGTGAGCCGACGATCCACAACGCGACTGATTTCGATATCCCGCTTCGACGGGCTTGATACAACTCGCTCGGATCAACTCCGACCGCCGATTCCGACGAACCAGATTCCGAAACACCTGTCGTCTCGCGCACTCCACTTTCGTCGGACGCAAACGATGCTTCACCCGCCAACGGAGGAGCGACCAGCGGGCCGGAATCACCAGCGGCCTCAGATGAATCGGTCGGGAAATCGTCGACCGACATCCCTGCTTCCGTCATCGCCTCGCTGCCGATCGATTCATCCCCCAGCGTCACGCGTGGAGGTGAAGGCGGACTGGGATGGGCCTCTGTGGGTGCGTGCTGCGGTGGATCGACTTGCACAAAGGAATTGCACTTGGGGCAATTCACAATCGTACCAATCAAGCTCGGATTGCTGACCTTCAATCGAGACTGGCAACTGACGCACTGAACTGCGAAAGGTCGGAAATCGCCGCCGGAGGATGCCTCGTCAACCAACGATCACTTCCCACCCGCTTCCGCGATCATGCTGGAAACTTCCACCGTCACCAACGACGACGGCAACGCATAACTGACAACTCGTCCGGCACGAGCGATGTTGATTCCGATGACGTTTCCGTCGCTATTGAGCAAAGGTCCGCCGCACTGATCGGGATTGAGAACCGTGTCGTGCTGCAAGGCTTCTTCGAATCCGGACAACCGAATGTTTCGAGCACCGTTCACGCGAGCATCGTTTTCGGATTCTTGCACGATCGAAGCCTCACGCATCTTTGCCGAGACCTCCTTCGTGTCACCGTCGCGAACGATCGTGAGCTGAACGATCTCGCCAGGAAACACCATCCGCAACGTCGACATCACCGAATCGCGGTTGTTTTGCATCTGGCCATTGATCGCGATGATCCGGTCTCCTGATTCCAAGCCGGCTTCGGAAGCACTGCTGTTGGGTAGGATCTGTTCGACTTGTGCGCCCGCGGTCGCCCCACCCGGATTCAACTGAACGCCAAGCATTCCTCGATAGGCAACTCGGCGTGGTCCGGTACCCATCACACCCAAACCAATGACACGATTGGTGCGGTCCGGGCTGATCAAAAAGCTGCCGACAGTAGGAACCTTTGACGTGAGCGTCACCGGGCGAAGCATTGGCAGGGTGCCAGTGCTATCGCGTTCAATCACCAACAAAGCCAAATCGCTGCGACGGCGGACCGCGGCGACTCGTGCCGGAAACATCCGACCATCGCGCAGACGGACTCGAATCGGATCGTTGGACAATTCGCTTCGCTTGGTGATCACATACGCGTCCGTCGTTGGAACCGATGCGCCCACATGTAAACTGGATCGCGCGACCACGGTCCCCAAGGACACAGGACGTCCGCCGCAGATCACCCCGACCACTCCGTCGTTCACGCTTTCGGCAATTGGACGAACCAATTGCATCATCTCGCCGTTGTCGCGGCGATGCATCACGCGCTCGACCAAGCGTTCTTGCAACCAAGCCGGCACCGATGTTTCTTCTTGCGCGGCAACCACACCGGCGAGTGACACGTTCACCAACGCAGCGGTCACCGCCACGGCGAACGTGCGGCGCAGGGATCGCTTCCAGGATGTCATTCGCAAATCAATCGCCACGGCCAATCTCCACAATCACTTTCACAGGTTGGCCGTCACGTCGCAGCCAAATCTTCACTCGTTCACCCGGCATCGTGTCTGAGACCGCAGCCTTCAATGATTCAAAATCGGTGATATCCACTTCGCCGAACGTGATGACTTGATCACCCGCTCGAATGCCACCTTGGTCGGCCGGCGATCCCGGACCGACTCGAACAACGTTGGCGATCCCACCTTCGCTGTTTCCACGAACGCCCAGCACCGGACGAAAGCCCGGAAGATAGCCCCAGGCACTGCCGCTCTGCATCCGGTCCCAGTGTTCATTGTAGTGATCGATGGGAACATGCAAGTTGTCGGCGACATCATTCCCAATTCGACTGTGCACGGCGATCAGTTTGCCAGACAGATCAAACAACGGTCCACCGGAATCACCACCGATCAGCGCACAATCCGTCACAATTCGATCTGGGTACACGGCCAAGATGCGGCCAACCCGAGTCACCATGCCTCGTTCGGCTTCGTAACCACCGGGATGCCCCGTCGCGATGCACCACATTCCCGATTTGAGGTTCTCGCTGGTGCCGAGCGACGCGTGTGGCCATCCGATCTCGCGTCCGGCCGAGTCGCGAGCGTTTTGCCCGGGATCGATTTTCATCAAACCCGCATCAACACCACGATTCATCCCCAACGTTTTCGCGGATACCGTCCGACCGTCATTGAGCGTCAACATAGCGGACTTGCCCGGACGCATCGCCACGTGGGCGGCGGTCAAAACGTAGCCGCTCGGAGTGATGATCACGCCGCAACCTTGAGCCGGTCCAATTTGCACACTGACCGTGCATGCTTCGGCCGCCTTGGCGACATTTTGTTGTTGCCGCTGCAGCGAACGCAATTGATCCAACGATGTTGGCACTCCACCATCCGAAATCAATCGCCGCAGTTCCGTTGGCGGCTCGATGAAAGTGCCACCTGATCGACTGTCGAAAGCGTCCGAAGCGGATTCTTCAACAAAAGCATTTTGATTGATTGATCCAGGCGGGATCAACCTTTGCGAAGTGATGTCCGGAGCGGCTCCGTAAGAACTTTGTCCCGAGATCGCCCCAGGCGAACTTTGCCGCGGAGGCACCAAGGTCGCACCGGGTGGCAACGGAGGTGGACCGCCGATTGCCGACGGAACTCCGTTGACGATCTGCGCGGGACTCACTGGGTGGGGCATCGCCAGAGCGAACAGAAAACAACTGGCAACCAGCCTCAGTCCGAGCGTGTCGTGAAATGGCATCGCGTGATTCATCAGGAGGAAAGACGGACGGTTCCCATTGTACCCCACCAACCAGTCCTTGGTTCAAGGTCTCGGCGGTCGCGACAATCTTGTTCAGGCGATAAAGTGCCGCTGCAACACGTGCAATCGGACCAAACCACCCTATCGTCGCGAATCAACACTTTCGGCGGAATCCAGCGGGTCGACTGCACATTGGCGAACAATGTTCGCGAATATGCCCTTGGATGCCCGCACGATAACAATCGTTCGCTGTTCATTCAGTTTAGTTGCCGTTTTCTCGCGAATCCGCCGCCAATCGCGACAGTTTGGTGAGCCAACGCGTCTCCACATCCTTTTTGCACTCCACTTTCACCCCATGTCGAATTCGTTGCTCATCGTCGGTTGCGGTTACTTGGGTCGACGAGTGGGCCGGTTGGCTCAGCGAGCCGGGTGGCAAATTCACGCGACAACTCGCAGTCGTTTCGAAACTTTGGCGGCCGAAGGCTTTCACCCCATCGCGTTTGACTGGAACGATTCACGCACCTTCGATCGCCTGCCGACGACGACACACGTATTGATCGCCGTCGCATACGATCGACACAGCCGAGTGGACCGATACGCATCCCAAGTCGATGGTCTGGCGCGACTGATTCGGCACTTGGACAATGGTCGCCCAACCGACCAATCCGCCGATGTGTGTTACATCAGCACGACCGGTGTCTATCATCAAACCGGCGGCGTTTGGGTTGACGAAACTTCGCCCACGCATCCAACACGCGAAGGCGGCAAAGCTCATTTGGCAGCAGAGGCCAAGTTGCGTTCACTCCGAGTCGGCCGCCCAACGACAACACTTCGTCTGGCAGGCATCTACGGCCCCGATCGAGTCCCTCGGGCCGCCGATGTGATTGCCGAACGTCCGATCGCGTCGCCACCACATGGGCACCTGAATTTGATTCACGTCGACGATGCCGCGACCGCCGTGATGAACAGTTTCGACAACCAACGTTTTGCATCGCGTGCCCGATCACCGCTTTATGTTGTCGCGGACGACGAACCTGTTGTGCGTCGAGAGTTCTACCGAGAGATCGCACGTGCGACACGTTCGGCGGAACCGACGTTCGTGGATCCGGCGGCGGATTCAGGGGTTCGCTTTCGAAGTGAAACGGACAAGCGAATTTGGAACCGTCGCGTTCGACGCGACTTGCTTCCGCAGATGCGCTACCCAACCTATCGCGAAGGTCTTCGCGATGTGCTGGAAAACAACGTTTCGAATGAAGCTTGACCAACACGACCCTGCGTCCTGATTTGGCACCCGGTCATGGATGCCTGAACGCTTGACCAAAGAGCGATCCGCAAAAACAACTCGTTTGCTTTTGCGGATCGCAAACTTTGGTTAAACGCTCTGCCATGCTCGCCTACAGCAATGGTGGCGGCGGCGGTGGTGGCGGCTCCGGCTCCGGTTCTGGAGTTGGTTCGGGATCCGGGTTGGGTTGAGGCTGCGGCTCCGGCTCAGGATTTGGTTCTGGTTCCGGCTCAGGTTCTGGCGGCGGTGGAGGTGGTGGCGGAGGCGTCGGCATCGATTGACTCATCACCATCGCTGCACGTTCGGTCAGCAACCGAGCTCGTCCTTTGAGTTTTTTCCCAAACAACTCCGGACTGATCCAAGTGTTCATCGCCAAAGGAACGCCCACTTCCACTTCGACTTGTGTCGTCGCTTCAGTGATCTCTTCAGGAATAACGGTCACGGTCGCATCGCGAATACCGATCGCATCCATGTGGCCTTGGACCACTTCTTCGACGTTCTCCGCAGTGGCGCCTGTGATGATTCCTCGACGGGCACCAATGTACGCGGCGTGATCGGCTGAATGTCGCAGCATCGTGACACGAGTCAACTCGATGCCCGAAATCAGGATGGTGAATAAGACCGTTGAAACGATCGCCATTTCCACCACTGTCGCCCCCATACGCACGGAAGCGCGAGAGCGATAATTTGAGTGCAGCAATTCAAACATGGTGCGATGTCACAGTAGAAAGTCAAACAAGGTCGGGCAACGAGATCACTGCGTCATCAAAGACGGCAGCTTTTTCGCGATTTTTTGAAAAGCGTTTTGCAATTGGCTTGCGTCGGTGGCGTGAAAGTTCTCGCCTCCACACGCGTTCGCCAAATTCGACATCCTTGATTGATCGGCGTCGTCGCTGAACGTGATCGTGAACAACGTCACTCCGTGGTTCTGCAAGTGATACGTCATGCTCTCAGGACTCTTGCCAGTGTTATGATGACCGTCCGTCATCAACACCATGACGCGTACCGCAAACTTACGAGCGTGAGTGGCATCCGTCAGCACGGCCAACCCGTGTTCCAGCCCGTAACCGACACTGGTTCCTCCACCGTTGAATTGATACGAAATCGCATCCAACTGATTCGAGATTTCTGCGTAGGTGTGCGTCAGATCACAATCGCGACTTGCGTTGTCGGAATAGGTCGCCAAACAAAGCTTTTCGTACTGCGGTGAATCAGCCAAGAATCCATTGAACGCGTTGACCGAAGCGACCAAATCCAACCAGCGCGAATTCGGTGGAACAGGATCGCCGTAAGTCCAACCGGGCGGAGCGGCGGCCGGATTGACGTATGGATCAGGAGCCTCATCGTTCGCGTAGGCCATCGAACCACTGCGGTCGATCACGAGCGCGACATCCATCGTGCTTTGCGTGCTGACGGCAACACGTTGAGGACGGATTTCCAAGTTGGTTCCCATCGTCGGGAACAAGGGCGAAAAGACAGGCTGAGGTGAATTCGAAAGCGACAAGGTCGTCAATCGCACGGCGTTGCCAAACTCATCGTCGTCAGACAACGGCTGAAAACTGTAGCCTTCGTCGAGACTCTCGCGGAGACTGATTCCGAATTCCAAATCGGACATGTTGATGGGCACAACTTTTCCCGCAACGGGGTTGCGTTCTGCGGCGTCGCGAGCAGCTGCCAGGGCGGCGTTTTTGTCGCCGGTTTGAATGTAGACGCGGCCAGCCGCGCACACTGCGGCGTCGGTGACCACTTGGCTATCCGCGGTGACGGCTTCGACGTAGGCAACGTTGATCACGTAGGCCGCCAGGATCAACAACACTGGCAACATGATCACCAGCAAGACGATGACGGCGCCGGAACGTTGCTTTGGTTGGTTTTTCAGCAGGGTCATCTGAACGATTCCAATCTCACGGTTTTTGAAGAGTGACCGACTCGGACAAGTCGTAGTTTCCGAATCCCCAACCACCCATCAAAGCGTTGTCAGAGAAAGGAGCCCGAATTTCGACCGTGAACCACTCACCTGAATCGAGCGTTGTCGGATCCATTGGGTCCATCACCACGACGATGCTGTTCAACCGTTGATCGGCACTCAGCGTGTCGCACTGCCATTCAACGTTTTCGGCTTTGGCTTCCGGCAACACACCGACGCGGGCGCCTTCGTAAGCGACCATCTTCATCTTTTGTTGCAACCGAATCATCGTGCACGCTTCGACGGTGCCCATCATGACCACCAACAACAACGGCAATCCCACGGCAAGTTCCGTGACTGCGATTCCGCTGCGATGTGATGATTTGTTTCGAGTGACCATGGAATTGGTTCCCCGCGTAGGAAAGGTACTGATGCCCGCCTCTTGAGCGAACAAATGCATCCTACGTCACAAAAAGCCACCCCTTGGCCAGCATTCACCCGGAAGCAGCGTTTCTCAGCACCCAATCCATCGGTTGGTCAATCGATCCAAACGACTCTGCGGATTGCACCAATCTCAACGACTGAAGCGATCACCCGGTGTCGTCGGTAGCGACGGACATGAAACCGTGCCACTTGGTGCCTGAACAACAAAGCGATTTCAGCGAATGCGTTGCCCAGGGGTTTCGATCATCGCAGCAACCGCCGCTGTTGAGCAGACAGCCTGAGACGCATACTCAGCAATCAGAACTTGTAGAGCAGCAGAGCGGAGTAATAGAAATCGTTCTTGAGCGCACCCTGTGGCGTGCTGTCATAGCGATCCGTCACCGACAAACGCAGCGAAAAGTTGTCCGAATCGCTGAGCAAGGTTTCCCAAGCCAGATCAGTCACTAAACGAAAATCGCTGAAATCGTCGAAAGCGGGAAAGAAGTCCAGTTTGCCCTTCAGCTTCTGACGCGAAGTCAATTGATGATCCGCCTCGACGCCAAACACGGCTTCTGGAATCCAAGAATCATCCGGCGATCCGATCTCTTTCGACGCACCAGCACCGACCCGGGTGACGAAGTTTGTCTTGTCGTTGCGAATCCAGTAGTACCCAATACCGCCGTTCAGGTTCAAACGCAGGTCAAAGGATTTGAACTCGTCGAACTCCATTCCGAATTTTCCAAACAGTGACCATTTGGATTCCTTGATCAAACGGTCGTAGTCCAAATTGAACCGCCCGTTCTCTTCCGTTGTCACATCATTCGCACTGGCCTGCCGATAGTCGAAATCCAACGCCAATGTGTACCTGTCTGTTTTGCGTTTCATTTCCAAACCGGTCTGAAGCGCCAGCGTGTCCGAGTTACCGGAACTACCATCCAAACCAAACTCGGCGTGGTTCGTCCAACCATTTGTCATCCAAACCCATGGTCGTTGATACCAACTGACAACTTCTTCTTCGAGCGGTGGCGACTCGACGACCTGCCCCGAGGCAACCACATCGGAATAGCTGGCCGATTCGATCGCACTGTCCGGTAAAGGAGCATCCAGGATGGGCGATTCCAACTTCGCGGGCGACAACCCAAATTCTTCGTTCCATCCCGAAGGCAGTTCGTTCAAATTCAAAGAGGAACCGTTCCCCGGCGCATCGGCTGGCAACCCCATCGAGTCAACCGCCGTTGGCTTTGGAACCGATGGCATTGGTGATGTTGCAGCGGGCGGTTTGGGAAGTTCGTACCCCGACCCATTGAACACGGGTTGTCCGGACTGCCAACTCGGAACTGTTTGTGCTTGCGCACCAGCCGACAACACCAGCCAACCGGCCAACGCGAAAACGATGGGTTTAATGGAATGAATTCGATTCATGGTTCTCTTCTTTGGAACAAGTTCATCCAAAGGAAGCCCACGTGCTCACTGCCAATTGAAAACGCGTTCAATTGACAGTGCGTTTGGCGTTCGGTCTGGTCGATGAAGTTGCGGCGCTCAAAGCACCTACTGAACAAATCTTCTAAGCTGCGTGTACAAAAGCACTGGCGCCCTCGAAAGAGGAATTTTTATCAGCGCAGCTTCTTCTTCAGCGGCGGCGCGGCAATCTTCTCGGCCGGCTGTGCCTTCTTTGATGTCGGTTCATCTGACGCTTCGTTCTCGACTTCCGATACATCGGTGCTATCACCAGCGTCATCCTTCGCAAGCATTTCCGTTGCCATAACGCTCGGTAAAGGCTCGCCGGGCAACAACCCGCCACCGATCATGCTTTGGTTTTCATCGCGGAGAACTGGGTACCCACCGTCGAATCGGGTCTCTGCGGTGTAGTCAACTGGTGGACGACTAAAAACTTTTGGCGGAGAGCCCGTTGAACGGCGTCCGAATCGCAAAAGTTTGCTCCCGGCCAACCGCGTTTCATCCCGGATCGATCCACCTTGGAATGGCCCGACCCCCATCACCCATGTATCGCGGGCGGTGGATCGAGACTGGCTGATTCCGGATTGCCAAACCGCTTCGCGAGTTTCTCGGTCGTAAGCAAACGCTGCAACCTTGGCCGCACCTTCACGAGCATCACGGCGTGCCACCGCGATTTCGGGAATCTGAGGCACATTGGGCGACCCCGGAAACAACGACACCGTCGAGTTGATCGCGCTGTTCTCCGGAACACCAAGCGTGACTCGGTGATCGTCATACCCCAACGTTCCGATCCGGGCTTCGATGATGATATCCGCTTCCGCACTGGAATCTTGCAGATAACAACCGGCCGCCATGACCTGCTGACGCAGCGCACTGGTGACATAGTCCGCATTCACGAACGTGGTTGCTTTCACCGACCGAAGGTAACTCGTGTCGAGATAAACCTTTTCACCGGACAATGGCCGAAAGTCGATGGTTGAAACGCTCCGGTCAACAGCATCCGACAACAACAACTGCTCCGTTGCTTGATGCTCTTTGGTCGTGCCACATCCTGCGAACAACGCCAACATCACCCCGAGGCCAATCAGCATCTTCAATGGACGAGCCGAAGGCTTTCGCCCAGGTTGAATCGCGTTGAGTTCTTCGGTCGTTCGCAAAAAAGGTACCTGACACCTTTTTTGGGCGCAGCGGTGATCGGTGTGCGGGGTGGCGAATCGTATAGGCAGCCGATTCCGAAACATCGGACGAGCGTTCTGGGTGTAGCAGGGCGGGGTGTCTGGGTGGGCGGTTTCGACATGAAACCGGTCGAGGATCTCCTCAACGGTCTGAGGGTTAGCAAACAAACACCACCAAACGCAACGGACGTTCTGTATCAACACGAGCAATCCACTCGAACCTATGAGCATGTGAAACACTTCGAAACAAGGAAACAAACCTCCCCGGCAACCGACATCACGAGCGACGACAAAGCAGCCTTCTTCAGCCAAAGGTGCGAAAACAAGAGAAAGATTCAACGCGCTGTTCCGAATCTTCCGAAAAAAGAAGAACGAAGCCTGTGATGCGGAGTTCGTCCCGAACGATCCGCCCGGACGAAACAAGCTTCGCGTTCCGGTTGAGCTGAACTTTGCGACGCCGTCGACCGGAACCCCTGCCCCACCTGCGTCCCCGAGGATTGTCCTGTGATGCCCACGATCGAATCCGCAACTGCCGATCCGATGTACCTCGTGGTGCTGGGATTGGCCGCTGGATACTCGTGCTTGGGACTCGTCGTTCTCTATGGGGTGCTATCCAGCAAAGGCAAAGCTCGCGAAGAACGCCTGCGGGAACTGCGAGCGACGAGACAAGCCAAGCGTCTATCAAGCCGAAACCAATTGGCCAACAATGATTCACGCAAGACAAACGCGGACACAGAAGAGATTCGTTTGCTTCGTTCCGAACTAGCCAGGTTCATCCAGGTCTCCGCTTCGATCACGAACGAGTCCCAAAACCTGCATTTGGAAGTCGCCGCGCTGCGCATGCGAATCGAAACGCTCGAAAACGAATTGGCAGAGCATCTGGAAGTTCACAACCAAATCGATTCGGTCAAACCGAACGCTTACCCAACGCAGCACGCCAACGACTCGTCAAAGTTGCCCGCCAACGACAACTCCACACCGTTCGAATCGGCGACGGTCGATTTGGCGACGGCATCGAAATCGGCAAATGGATCCTCCGTGCCGACCACGATTGCACTCGTCCATCCCACGCCGCCAGAATCGCACGGCGAAACCCGAGATGAAAACGGTATTCCAATTCGGCAACACGACGAACTTGGACTGCTATATATGTCGCGTCCAAAATCACCCGACGATCTGACTCAAATCTGGGGAATCAGATCGGTTCAGCAAACCGAATTGCAAGAACACGGAATTTTCTACCACCATCAAATTGCAGCGTGGTCGTCCGAGCAAATCGGCCATTTTGACAATTGGATGAACTTGGGCGGACGGATCCAGAGCGAGTTGTGGGTTCCTCAAGCCATTCGCCTGACACGCCAAAACGCCGGAAAAAAGGCGTCAAAGAAGAAGCAGAAGCGTCGCCAGCGGCGTGCTGCCTGACCCTCGCCGCGCTCCCGGAACGCTCCCGGGAAAGAACGCCGCGTTCGCTCGACTGACCACAAAATGATTTTTTGGTCTTGTCGCAGTTTCACGAAATCGGCCTTTCCACGAATTTGCCGATTCGACTAAAGTCTCCGCGTGTTCACCCATTCCAGTGGTGAACAAAGGAAACCGGCAAAGGTTCCCGCAAGTGGGCAGGATGGCCCTCTTTTCTTTGCCAAGGACCTTGGACCCTCACAGGGCGTGATCACGCGCAGCCACGGAAGGAGCGTTTTGCGATGTTGTTGGATCGAATCGAAATCGACAATCATGGCCCGTTAAACCGGGTGGAACTTGGACCGCTGTCTCATCACTTGAATGTGGTGCTCGGCCCGATCGGATCCGGCAAAACCGCGATCAGCCGCTTCATTCGCGACTCACTCGTTTCGCGACAATACCCCAATGGAATGCTCAGTGGTTCGACCGGACGAGTTGTTTGGGTCGACAACAATGGCTGGGTTCACTGCCGCCGCGAAGCAGACGGCACTTCCAATGGCCGCCGCACCGTGGAATTCGAACCACGCAGCGAAACGACCGCCGCATGGGAAGGCTATCACGACGGATGGTTCGGCAACCAAGACGATGTTGTCCCGACCAAAAACAGCACAACCATGGCGGCACGTGCTCTCCGCAGCGTGCAAATGCCTGAATCAATCGTGGATGGTGTGATGGTCGACACGACTGTCACCAGCGTTTCCCGCGTGGTCGCCGCATGCATTCAATCGGGACTTGATCGCGAAGGATTCGCCGCCCTGCCGTACGAATCCGAAACGGCTCGTTACACGCACAATCACCACGCCTACAGCAATTCGGTTCAGTCGGGCGAATCCGTTCATTCATTCACCGAATCGGACGACCGACGCCGCCGAGCCCTGCGTTCGGAATTGGCCGACGTTGAAGCTCAGCTAGCCGCGTTGCCAAGCCAAGACTTAGAAGCATCCGACCGGTACGGAAGCACATGGGACGAAAGCTCCCAGTGGAACGAAGCCAACTTACGTGCCGAGCAAATCCAACGCGAACTTGCTGACATCCATCGTCAACGCGGGGAATGTGTGCGGCTTCGCGATTCGTTGACCGCTCGTCGCAGCGTCATCTTAGCCCATCGTTCACGTGCCGCTCGCTACGAGAGCGTTCATGCGGAGCGACATCGTCAGCACACCCAACGTTTGCACGAACTACACACGCAAGCCGACTCGTTGCGAGCTCGTGCGTCCGGTTTGAAACGGTGGATCGCCGACCTGGATGCAAAAGCCTACTCGGCCCCCGGTTCCACGACGCGGCCCTACGCTTATGGCATCGATCCCCTGGCATACGGCACCACTCATCGCGATCACTACACCGGCAGCGGCTACCTAACGACCGACCTGCGATACGCGGCGAAGTTGTCGGCAAATGAACTGCGAGACCAACTGCGTCTGGCTGATTCGGAGATCATTCAACTGCGTCGCACATTGGCCGAAATCCGTGGCCTTCGCGATTCGATTGCCAACGCTCGCCAACATGCTTATTCCGTCGATGTCGATGGCATCAGCAACCGCCGCTACGACCATTTCATCAATGCGATTGATCACTACTCAGTCGATCACGCGTGGGACGATTTCTATCGCGACGCGTATCGTCCGCTGCACCAGATCGATGACATCGACCTGCGAATCAACTCGGCGACACAACAAATCGATTGGTTGCTGAATCGAATTGAACGAGAAACTGCTGCCACTGCTGCGGGCTCAGTTGATCCGGTCACCTTCGAACCATTGCGTGGTGCTTGGAACCGACAAAGCTCGCTCGCGTCGACTCTCCGTCAAATCCGTACCGAACTTCGCCGTTCGCCGTACGTGGTTGGCGATCACGTCGACAACGTCACACGTCAACTCGCGGACACTCTGGACCAACTTCTTCGCGATCGAGCACGCATCGTCGAAGAACTCGCCGCGTCACGAAGCGAACTGCACGACTTTGTGACCATCACGGGTCACCATCCCGATTGGATGGCCGAACGTGGTGCTCGTTTAAGCGAACTGCATCAGACCGAGACACAACTGCGAAGCGTGCTGGACGAATCCGCTCGTGTTCGCCGCAGCCTTCGAACGCTGCCAATCGTCGATGCCGACTACCCAATCGGAATGCCCGAAACGGCGTTTGACTTGGCAGCCGTCGACGATCGACTGCGTCAAATCGATCGAGAACTGCAAGCACTTGCAACTCGCCAGCATGAATTGGAGTTGACCCCCGTTCCGCATCCGATTCGCCCCGCTGCTCGTCCAGTGGTCCGAAACTCGCGTCGTACTGAATTGCTTCGTCGTCGAGACGAGCTGATCACTGAACTGAATCGATACCGTCCGGCCACACGTGCCGAATCGTCACTGGTGGAACTGGCCAGTCGTTGGTTGGTTCGCTTGTCCGGCGGACGTCATCGCCGAGTGACCTGGACCACTTCCGCTGTCAATGTGGACCCACACACGTTGCAGCGAAGTGAAGCTGAACATCGCTTCACCAACACTCGATCGATCGCTGCGGGACGCCAAGTCCACGTCCGAATCGATGACCAAGACGAAATGAGTCTGCCTGGTGTCACTCGTGCCATCGCAGCAATGGCCGTTCGCATGGCTGCCGGCGAATTGATGGATCGCACCGGACGCTCGGTTCCATTGATCCTTGAAACTCATCGCGAACTATTCACGGCGGTCGATAGCAGAACTGACCTCCACGGCTTGAACGATGCATTCCGTCCTTGGACCGCTGAAGGTGTCACCGGCGATGCAATCGCATCGGCTTTGTCCGACTACGCATCGCCTGGCCGCCAAATTGTGCTGTTGACCAGCCACGAGCCACTCGCTTCGTCGCTTTCCCGCAGCGGTGCACGAACCTTCCGATTGCACGCGTCGCGAATCGTCCACGCTCACCAACCTGTTTGGCGAAACGGCCGTCGCCACGATCGCTACGTCGGTCCTCATGGACTGGACAACCAAACCGAACTCGGAACCGGCGAACGTTCACGATGGTTCAATGGTGCCTCCGCGGACGTCAACCACGAATTCGAAGCCGCTTACCGCGAAACGGCAGGACTCGATGAAGACCAATGGGTGGGCGGTCCAACCGCAATCCATGGTTCGACAACGGGTCCCGTGCAACACGCCGTCTATCCGGCCGCTTCGGTTCACGCCGACGCGAACGGAGCCACCCACAATGGTTTCGTCCCCAGTCATCCCGCATCCGCCACCGATCACGCTCCTTCGGGAACCGCTTATCGCGACGGGTACTACTACGCTGACCAAACCACTTCGACGATTCCTGTCGCCACCAACGCGACCACCGAACATGGTGTTGTCGCAAATGGGCACACGAGCGAATCGGAAGTGAACGAGACACCGTTCTTCTTGACCGTTGACAGCCCCATTGACTCGGCACCTTCGATCGATGGTGTCGCAGCGGCACGTCTCCGCCGAATCGGGATCTCGCACATCACTCACTTGATGAGCCAAGACAGCAACCGATTGGCCGATACTCTGGGATTGGCGGGTGTCGACGCTCGCACGATCCGCCGTTGGCAATCGGAATGTCGCTTGATGTGCCGAGTCCCACAACTGCGTGGCTTTGACGCTCGCGTTTTGGTCGGCTGTGGCGTCACCGATCCAGCCCAATTGGCAGCGATTCACCCCAGCGATTTGCTGGACCAAGTCAAAACGTTCCTGGCAACCGAACGCGGCCAGCGAATTCTGCTCAGCGGATCGAGCTACGAACTTTCCCGCATCACCAGCTGGATTGCATCGGCCAACCAAACCGCTCACGTACGAACTCGCACCCGCACCGTCAACGGTCGCACGTTGAACGGCCGCTCGCGAAGCACTCGTTCGCTCAATGGCACCTCCGTCAACGGACGCCACGTGATCGATCATGACTTGGACCTTCGTGACGACTACGACGACGATGCATTTGACCAAGAACGATACGAAGTCGAAGCAGCCCGTCGCGGTCGCCAACTGGCCAACGAGATGCAATCGCTTCGTGAAAGCAAACGCGGCGAAGGCGAACGAACTCGCACTCGCACCCTGCGAAGCCGCAGCAGCGAGAGCGGACGATCGAGCCGCACTCGCACATCGAGTCGCAGCTCGTCCAGCACCCGCACTCGAAATGGTTCGTCGTCCGGCAATGGTTCCGGGAACGGTAACGGCTACGGCAACGGAAGCGGATCCGGCAACGGTTCAGGCATTGGCAATGGATCGGGCAATGGCAACGGTTCAGGCACCGGGCGAGCCAACCGCTCGCAAGGCGTCGTGTCGATGCGAGACCACGAATCCAACCGCGGACAACGAAGCTCGCGGACCGAACGTGACTCGCGCAGTGAACGTGAACCGCGTGCCGAACGTGAAGCACGTGGTGAACGAGAATCGCGAAGCAATCGCTACGAGCGAGGTGAACGCGAAGAACGTTCGAGCGATCGCGATTCCAGCAAAACAACTGAACTGCGTTTCTACTTGGAACGAGCCAGCGACGTTGTCGACGCTCCCTCGATCGGTCCTCGTATGGCTGAGCGTTTGAATGAGATTGGCATTTACACCGTCGATGATTTGCTGAAATCAAATCCTGAAAAGGTTGCCGAGCAGCTCAACCACCGCCGAGTCGAAGCGGAAACCGTGCTGGCGTGGCAACAACAAACCACGTTGGTATGCCGCGTCCCGATGATGCGAGGCCATGACGCTCAGTTTTTGGTTGCCGCCGGAGTCACATCCGCCGAGGAATTGGCCGAGCAGAATCCTGTGACACTGTTTGGCGAGGTCGACGCGATCGCACATTCGCGGGAAGGAAAGCGAATCGCTCGGGGCGGCAAGCTTCCGGACCTGGAAGAAGTCACTGAATGGGTGACCTACGCTGCCCAACACCGATCGTTGCAAGCCGCCTAAACCGGCCCCGATTGACTTTGGCCCCCGTTTTCGGACTCGATTTCGGGGGCCGGCCAAGGAAAGTAGCCGATTGTGACAGGACATCGGCCAACCGCTGGACTTACGACTTGCCAGCAAATCAAACTGTCGATAACCTGTTCGACTTGACCATCCGAATTCCCCCTCGATTTTGACACATTTCGCCATGACCATGGATCGCAGCCTCAAGGTGCAAGCCGGGGCCATTAAGAGTCGCAACGTCCTGACGCGTGCTGAACGTGTCGAGCGTATGAAGGATCTCGACAAATTCAACGAAGAGTCGAGCATCATTGGCATGCCGAAGACGCGTGTACTCAAAGTCTCGCTGAAGAAGAAAAAGAAGGTCAAAAAGGCCGACGAAGCCGACGACAAGAAGAAGAAGTAGTCGCGGCCGGAGCATTTCGCTCCTTCCCAGCAAATACAACAAAAGGCGATTCACCCAGCGGTGTGTCGCCTTTTTGCGTTGAAATCGGGCATCCGACGCGAAGCCGTCCTGATTCTGCGGTTCTGATCCGGCGGTTCGCGGATCGAGTGAGCGTTTCAACCCGGATTCCGCCAATTGGCCCACCCCTCACCGCGATACGCTCCAAATGGATTGCCTTTTTGAGCGGATGGGCCCGATGTGGGGCATTTGTTGCCAAATCACCCTCCCGAGCGGTTCGAAAGCTAGCTAGCATGGTCCGCAAACAGCCGCCCATTCCGGGAGTCTCGCTTCCGTTTGGGCCATGAATTCCAATTCACCCTGGTTTTGACGATGTCGACTTCCGAAGCACCCGCACCACCTGAATCCGCGAAACGCGACAAGCTGGTTTGCGATGAGTCCAACGACTACGGTTCGGGAGCCGTCCCGACCGAAGCAATGGCCGTCGGCGAAACCGGAATCGATCCTCAACGGCTCCCGCGCCCCGAAGAGACTCAGCCGCTGCGAATCATGTGGCAGTACGTGATCGTGCTGTCGCTGGTCCACTTGGTCGCGTTGGCCGCGTTTGTCCCAGCGTGGTTTTCGTATCTGTTCACTTGGTCGGGACTGATCGCCGGAATCGCCGGGCACTTTATCTTCGGCATGTTCGGCATCACGATTGGCTATCACCGGCTGCTCACCCACCGCGGATTCAAATGCCCCAAGTGGATGGAACACACGCTCGCGATCTTGGGCATGTGCAACCTGCAGGACAGCCCCGCTCGATGGGTCGCTATTCACCGAATGCACCATCAACACAGCGACCACCAACCTGACCCACACTCGCCGCTGGTCAATTTCCTGTGGGGTCACATGGGATGGGTCGTTTGCCGCCACAAGGATCTGGATAAAACCAGCCACTATGAACGTTACGTTCGCGACTTGCTGCGAGACCGCTTCTATCTGAAGCTGGAACGCAAAGACGGATGGTTCTTCGTCTTCCTGATCCACGGAATCATCATCTCGCTGATCGGTGGAGCGGTCGGTTATGCGGTCAGCGGTGGCGATTGGGCGGTTGCCTATCGCTATCTGTTGTCATGGACCGTTTGGGCCGTTGCCATCCGAACCGTCTTTGTGCTGCACGGGACTTGGTCGGTCAACTCACTCAGCCACGTGTTCGGTTACCGCAACTACGACACTCGCGATCACAGCACCAACAACTGGTTGGTGGCTTTGATCAGCCACGGCGAAGGTTGGCACAACAATCATCACGCGACCCCACGCTCGGCTCGCCACGGACACAAGTGGTACGAGTTTGACATGTCCTGGGGAATCATCCGCGTCTGGGAGATGATGGGACTGATCACCGACGTCCAACGTCCCACCAAGGCCAGCGTCGCTGGGAAGTAGCAATCCGATTGGCGAGCCCGCGGGATTGGTTCGACTGATTTGACTTGTGTGTGCGATCGTCTCGGTGGGGGACCACCGAGCGACAGGTTGGTTCGCCACCGCCTCCCGTAGGCCAGGTTATCACCTGGCGCCCGTGCCGATGCTTTGGAACAAAGCGAGGCCTCCCAGCAAACAACTAACCACGCCGGGCCATCTAGATCAACTCGCGTCGCGTGCATGGCGATCGTCTCGGTGGGGGACCACCGAGCGACAGGTAGATTGGGCATCCGTAGGAATTCTTGGCGAATCCGACGACGCGTTTTTGCGGCGACGAACCTTTCAGCTGACGCTCATCAACCATTGCCACTCGGTCCATTGGACCTGTTGGCAAGCCTCGACGTCTTCGCCCGTTCGCACAGCGTTTGCGACGCGATCGACAAACTCATCCGCATCAGAATGCAGTTCCGGGTACATGCCCGACAGATCGCTCAGGATCGAATGCCTGCCGACTCGGTGAAACCAATACTTGGCGTTGCCAAAATCGCCTTCGCGGCGATGCATGATGCCGTGCCAGAAACTTCCCTCCGACGAGCTTTCGTCTTGGCTGATCGTGTGCGACCGATCCAAATCCCCGGCCAGCAACCACAAACCGCTTCGCTGGAGCGGCGTGAAAGATTTCGCCGAATCACTTTTCAGCAACTCAGCCAATTCGCGATTGGCCGGACCGTCGCCCAACCCAGGCATTTCCGCGGCCTGAATGGCCTGGATCCACGGTTGAGCCACGGAAGCGTCCAAATCGGTCAACCAGGACGGCAAGTCGCTCGAATTCGATGCGGCAGAAGACGTGCAATCGTCAAAGTTGGGCATAGTCTCGAAGCTTGTCGGTGGATTGTGCTGGGACAGAACGTGGGAAGGCTACCGAGTGGCCCTCCCGATTGCTAGACTGCGGGACGCCTTTGGCGCGATTGCCATTTCACTCTTTCTCAGATCCCCCCTGACTGTCCATGAGCAGCGGCGAACCATCCACCGACGCAACGGCCGAAACCCCAACTTCGGACGCCCCCGCCCCGGAAGCCTCGGCGGAGGCCACTCAGGCCTCGCAAGAATCGGCTCCGGCTGAATCGGCGTCGCCAGCCCCCGCGGAGCAGGCCAAACCGAGCAGCCCCAAACCGACCGGGCCAAAGAAAAACAAGGCTCCGCTGCCGCGAATTGGCGGCGGTCCTCTGGCAGCTCGCGGCCAAGGAGTTGCCAAACCGGTTTCCCCCGCAGCGGTTTCGACGGAGCAGCTCGAGGGCGGCAAGGTCAAACACAAACCGAAACGCGGCGGCAAACAGGGCGAAGGCAAATCCGGCGGCAAAGACGCCCCGTTGCCTCGTTTGGCCGGCGAAAAACCTCGCGACAAAGGCGACAAGCCTTACGTTCCGCAACAAAAAAAGACGGCGGTTCCCAACGTTCGCGACCAACTGAGCGAAGATCTGCAAGCGGAGCTGGAAGCCACGTTGGCGGAAGCCGATTTGGACACGATCCTCGGCGGAAACGCTGGGTTGCCTGATCGCCGCGAACCGCTCGGCGAAGGTGCTCGCGTTCACGCTCAAGTGATCAAGATCCACCAAGACAACGTGTTCGTCAGCTTGGGCGGTCCCGATGAAGGCACTGTTCCGTTCGAACAATTCACCGAAGAAGAACCCACGCCCGGCCAATCGATCGAAGTCATCGTTCGCGGCATCAATTCCGAGGACGGACTGTTCTCGTGCAGCCTGCCTGGCAAAGCGACCGAAGTCTCGGACTGGGACGACATCGACGAAGGCAGCGTTGTCGAAGCCACCATCACCGGCCACAACAACGGTGGTTTGGAATGCAAAGTCGGCAGCGTTCGTGGCTTCATGCCGATCAGCCAAATCTCGGAATACCGAGTCGAAGACTGCAGCGAATTCGTCGACCAAAAAATGGTCTGCTTGGTCACCGAAGCCAACGCTCGCCGTGGCAACCTGGTCCTTTCGCGACGTGCGATTTTGGAACGTGAACGCGAAGTCAAACGCCAAGAACAACTCGAGAAGATCGAACCAGGCGACATCCTCGAAGGTGTCGTCCGAAGCGTTCGCGACTTTGGTGCATTCGTCGATGTCGGTGGACTCGATGGTCTGATCCACGTTAGCAAACTCAGCTGGGAACGGATCAAACATCCAAGCGAAGTGATCGAAGAAGGCCAGAACGTCAAGGTTCGCGTCGACAAGATCGACAAGCAAACCGGCAAGATGTCGCTGACCTATCGTGATTTGCTCGAGAACCCATGGGATTCGGCCGAGTCGATGTTCGCCGTCGGTTCAGTCCACAAGGGCGAAGTCACTCGTACCGCCGAGTTCGGTGCTTTCGTTCGATTGACCGCCGGTGTCGAAGGCCTTTGTCACATCAGCGAATTGGCGACGCACCGCGTGTCTCGCGTCAGCTCGGTGGTCAACGTCGGCGATGAAGTCGACGTGAAGATCATGAGCTTCGATCGTGATTCGCAGAAGGTCGGGTTGTCGATCAAAGCCGCTCATGCCAAACCGGCAGCGGAAGGCGAGAAGCAGGTCGAAGAAGAAGTCGAGCCACCACGTGAATTGGCGGTCAAGGCTTCGCACTCCGGGCCACTCAAAGGCGGCAACGACCGTCCGAGCGGCGGCGAGAAATTCGGCCTCCGCTGGTAGGTCTCTTCCGGGCGTTGTTCGAAAGGGGTTCCACCTCATTTCTGGACAAGGCCCAGCAGGATTTTGCTGCACGGCATTTGGGATGACGTGCAGATTGGGTACGACCTTCTCCGCAAGGACTCCGTGTGCGTTTTTTGTTTCTCGGCGATGTCGTAGGCAAACCCGGCTATTCCGGGGTGCTTGCGCGGACCGCAGAACTACGCAAACAACATCGACTCGATGCCGTGGTCGTCAACGCGGAAAACGCGGCCGACGGCGCGGGCCTGATGCCTCGCCAGTACCGACGTTTGATCGAAGCTGGTGTGGACGCGATGACGATGGGCGATCATTTGTATCGTCGCAAAGAAATCATTCCGATCCTGCAATCGAGTCAGCGGATTGTCCGTCCGGCCAACTTCCCGGAAAGCTCATCCGGCCGAACCTGGACCGTGGTCCAAACCTCCGGCGGCAAGCTGGGCGTGATCTCGTTGCTGGGCCGAGTCTTCATGCGTCCGGTCGACTGCCCATTCGCGGCGGTCGACACGGCCCTCAGCGAAATGGAAGCCGAGAACCCACGTTGCATCTTGGTCGATGTGCACGCCGAAGCGACCAGCGACAAACAGGTTCTGGGCCGCTATTTGGACGGCCGAGTCACCGCGGTGTTGGGCACACACACGCATGTCCCAACCGCGGACAGTTGCGTTCTTCCGGGCGGCACCGCGTTCCAGTGCGATGTTGGAATGAGCGGACCGTACGACAGCATCATCGGTCGAGATATCAAACGCGTGACCAACGCGACGATCAGCTTTGAGCCGTCTCATTTCCACGTTGCGACACGAGACGTCAGGTTGTGCGGGGCGATCATCGAAGCCGACGGCGAAGGCAAAGCGATCTCAATCGAACGCTTCGAAGATCGAATCGAAACGCAGTGAATTTGCAGCACGGTGGTCCTCCACCGTGATTCACAAAATTCTGATCAGTGCGCGTCTCGGTGGGGGACCACCGAGCTACAGGTTGACCAACCGTAGGTCAGGTCTCACCTGACGTCCCAACCGATGCTTTGGAACAAAGCGAGGAGTCAGCGAAATAGAATCTCGTGTTGGATGGTGCTCGTCTCGGTGGGGGACCACCGAGCTACAGGTTGACCAACCGTAGGTCAGGTCTCACCTGACATCCCAACCGATGCTTTGAAACAAAGCGAGGAGTCAGCGAAATAGAATCTCGTGTTGGATGGTGCTCGTCTCGGTGGAGGACCACCGAGCTACAGATCGGCCAACCGTAGGTCAGGTCTCACCTGACATCCCAACCGATGCTTTGGAACAAAGCGAGGAGTCAGCGAAATAGAATCTCGTGCTGGATAGCGCTCGTCTCGGTGGGGGACCACCGAGCTACAGGTTGTGTCAACCGTAGGTCAGGTCTCACCTGACGTCCCAACCGATGCTTTGGAACAAAGCGAGGAGTCAGCGAAATAGAATCTCGTGCTGGATAGCGCTCGTCTCGGTGGGGGACCACCGAGCTACAGGTTGTGTCAACCGTAGGTCAGGTCTCACCTGACGTCCCAACCGATGCTTTGGAACAAAGCGAGGAGTCCCACAATCACCCTCCAACGCATGGCGACCGTTTCTGGCCCCCAACAAACGCTGCTGCCACCGCAACGTCCATCTCGAAATCAACACGTTACTCCAACTTCAACCACTTAATGCAGCATCGACTGAAGGGTCTTCGGTCCCAGCTAGGCAGCCGCTTCCAACGCGATATCGCCGCCCGTGAAGGATGCAATCGATAGGGTGCGATCTCGATTTTCGACAGCCAGATCGATTTCTTCGAGCATGCTCTTTCGTGACAATGCCACAGGTTTTCGCGAGACCTTGTTCTCACGCCGAACATCCGATGATGCGACAGATCTCAAATTTGATCGATCAAACGCAGATGCCTCCACGGCGATTTGCCGCATGATGTCAAACGAGTGTCCAGCGGCGGCAGCCTTGGCTTGCTTGCGTGCGATGCTCAATCGCGTTTCCGATGCAGCCAGCAAATCATTGATGATTGTCAGACGTTCGCCGTAGAATGCCTTGGAGCTAGCAACCTTGCTTTCCAAGGTCTTAATCTTCTCGCTCTGCCTTGCTTTCTCAGCATCAATGGCAGCGTTAAGCTTCGAGACATCGCCGGCTGCTTTATCGCCGACAGCTTCTTTCAAATCACTTTGCAGAGCCGAATTTCCAAAATCGCTGGTGGAGTCACGACGCAGTTCTTGAATGTCCTTCTCCCAAACCTTGCACCACCAAAGCGAACGCTTGACCAGATCACGGACTTTGTCCAAGTCGTAAATCGTGATGTCAGAACTCTTGATCAGTCGTGCTGGACCATCTTCCATCTGACGCCGAATTGTGTCGCCATCCTGGTGCAATCCAGGGCCAAGCAATTTCTTTTTGTACCTTTCGATTGCCGCGTCGATCCCCAGGCGGCCTGTCAGTGGTTGAAAGTTTGGATCTTTTCCGAGAAGCAAATCGGTGATTCCCGCGACCATCCCTGCCAGTGCATTGAGCGCACCGAGTGACTTTTTCAGCACTTTCATCGGGCTGGTGGTGGCGTGCATCACAATGCCACCGAAGGCCAGTGAAAGCGTTGTCTTGACGACTCGCCAAAGTCCACCGGCTACCAGCAGTTTGTTCTCCAAACTGCTTTGCGGTCCGTTCGCTGCCGCGTCATCATAAATGTTGTTGATCAAATCGGCTTTGGCCGCGTACTCGCCAAAGTACTTGTTTTGAAACAGCTTGTCCGACGCAGAATTGCCGATCCCCTGAACGATAAGAAATGCCCTGCGAAGGTTCCCTATGTTTCGATCCGACGCAATCTTCTGATACTTCTCTTTCAAGAACTGAAGGCCGTTCCAAAAGTCATCGTTGGTCAACGTCGACAGCATTCGAGTTCGATCAGCATCGCTGACGACATCGGCGAATCGATGACTCGCCGCAGCAATTGGAAACTTTGTGGCAGGAAGAGCAGGATTAGCCGCAGCGAGCTGGTGGAAATTTGGAGACGCAGCAGCTTGAGACGCGTGTGGTCCAGGCCGATTGTGTGATTGAAAACAGCTCAGCCACATCCCCCGAAATTCCTGGTACTCGGACTCGGTCAGTGACTGGACCCACACAAAGTTGAATTTGCCGTAGGCCCAGTCGACTTCACGCAGCCGCGTGAAGCTCGATCCAAAGTTCGTGCCAATTTCTTGGATCAGTCGATCCAAAGCAACCAATTTCGGTTTGTTAGCGCCCTTGAACGGATTGACGTTCCGTTTGACGACTTCCCACATGCGATCGAAATTCATGAGCCGATGACCGTCGAAGGCGATAGAAACTGACCAAAACCTTGCCGGTATTATCGGTTGTGCGGCTCGTTTCGTTGAACCGAATGTTCCGCATTGCTACGGCGATAGCGTATCCGGAGCCAATTCGCTCGGCCGCCGTCCGAATTCTGGCGAATCCGGCAACGCGAGACGATTCAGCCATCGACCGACCGAGACCTGAATCAGTCCGGAGTATCCAAGTAGGGATCCTGGCCGATTTCACGCTGCATTTTCTTCCGTTCTTTCTCGTGATGCATCAACACCATTCGATCACGGAAGTGACGACGCTCGACTTTGCGTTGCGCCTTGTGGAACATGGCTGCCAAGCGATCGACACTACCGCTGGTCGCTTCACCACGCTTCTTCAGCTTCTCGTACTTAATCGCCCCGTAGCCACCTTTGAGAATATCATCGTCCAGCGACAAGTATTGACGGTAGGATCCGCGGTCACCTTGGCGGCCACAACGACCGATTAACTGGCGGTCAATCCGTGCCGCATCGTGAAGCTCGGTACAAATCACATGCATCCCGCCGATTTGCTCAACGTCGTTGGAAAGCTTGATGTCAGTACCACGTCCCGCCATGTTGGTCGCAACGGTCACTTTGCCACGACCACCCGCCTCGGCCACGATTTCAGCTTCGCGTTCCACGTTGTTCGCGTTCAAGACCTCGTGTTCGATGCCCAGATCATCCAACAATTTCGACAGCAGAACGCTTTTGTCGATCGAGCGAGTTCCGACCAAAACCGGTCGCCCGGTCGCGTGAATTTCCTCGACCTCTTTCGCGATCGCTTCGAACTTTGAAGTGAGCGTTCCAAACACGCGAGACGGCAACTGGATGCGTTGCGGCGGCCGGTTGGTTGGAACGCGAACGACTGGGGTACGATAGATTTTCCGAAGTTCGCCGGCACTGGTCGCCGCCGTACCGGTCATCCCCGCCAAGTGCGGGTATCGCAGGAACAAATCCTGAACGGTGATCCGAGCGGCTTGCCCAGTCGGAACGCTGATTTCAACGCCCTCTTTGGCCTCAATGGATTGGTGAATGCCGTCTCGCCATTTACGCCCTTCGGCCAGACGTCCCGTGAACTCATCGACGATCACAATCTCGTCGACATTGGGATCCTTCTCGCTCGGACGAATCACGTACTGGCGATCCAACAGAAATTCGCGATGTGTTTTGATGGATCGTTCGATGTACTCGTACATATCAACCAAACCCATCGTGCGAACCAGATCGCTCTTTGGCAACGCTCGAACCTTGCTTCGTCCGCGGGCGGTCAATTCGTAACGTTTGGTTTCGTCGTCGATTTCAAAGTGTTCGTCGAGTTCAAACAGCGGAGCGTTCTCCGCCGCCCACTTGTAGGTTTCGATAATCTGATCGCGAACGGTGTCTTCGATGCTGCCGATGATCAACGGCGTACGAGCTTCATCGATGAGAATACTGTCGGCCTCGTCGACCAAGCAGAAGTGCATCCCTCGCATCACGACTTGGTCGCCCGAGTTGCTGAAACCGCCGTCGCCGGAGCCCAGCATTTCGGTTTGCATTCGGTTTTGGGCCCGCAACAACAAACGGTCACGCAAAAAGTCGAAACCGAATTCCTTTGCCGTTCCATAGGTGATCGCAGCGCCGTAACTTTTGCGGCGGCCGCCCTGGTCATCTTCGGTTTGAATGATGCCGACGGAAACGCCCAGCATTTCAAACAGCGGCATCATCCACTCGGCATCTCGTTTGGCCAAGTAATCGTTGACCGTCGCCAGGTGAGCACCTTTGCCAACCAGGCTGTGCAAGTACAGCGGCAGCGTCGCGGTTAGCGTTTTACCTTCACCGGTTTGCATTTCGGTGATGTGGCCTTCGAACAAAGCGATGCCACCAAGAATCTGTACATCATAATGACGCATCGACAAACTACGCCGGCCTGCTTCGCGACAAAGCGCGTAGGCTTCGGGCAACAGTTCGGAGAGTTTCTCACCCGCCATCGCGCGATAACGAAGAGCCAAACTACGTTTTCGAATCGTTTGGTCGTCTTCCGCCTGCAAGGTTGATTCGAGAGCGTTGACGCGGGCCAATTGGCGTTGCCAACGGACCATTCTCGGACGCCAGTTCGAAGCCTTGGTCCACTTCTTCTTGTTCGCCGAAGGGTCGCTGGATCGACGCACGACTGCCTGCGCGGTCGTTTCGGCGTCGTTGCCAGCGTCTTCCAATGGCGCGTTGGGTGCCAATGGATCCAGCAAAGTGGCTTCGGAAAGGACGGGATCTGGCGGCGTCCAATTCGGGTCAGGACCGGTTTCCTCCGTCGAGGTGGAAGAAAGCGGGACGCCTGATGGATCCAATTCGTTTGGGTTGGTCGTTTCGCGAGCGGAAGATTCGGACATCGAGCGGGCCAACGGGAAGAAAAGCGATGCAAAGAATTACCATTTTTACGCACGAGAGCGCGCGTAGAGCGACCTCCAATCGCCGTGAAACACCATTTTATCTGACTTTGAGGAAAGATAGCGAACTTGTACCACAGGTGGGGTTCAAAACAGGCAATCTGCGTCGGCTGTTCCTAGGGTAGGGCTGGTTCTGAATGGTCCGCTGAATCTGGTCGAAACAGTTAACCAGATGAATCCCGTGTTCCCGGACTACACGAGAGTACCAATGGAAACGAAAAAAACGACGAAATGGAAGTTGCTCGCGTTGGCAGCAATGCTGTCAGCTGGATCTGCCTCGGCGGCCGATCAAGGCAACTCGAACATCAATCAGTACTACACCGGTGCTGCACCAGTGACCGCAGAGGAAGGCGAAATCGTTTATGACGATGTCGACTACTCCGCGGACAACATGGCGGCATCATTCTACGGCGACGAAGCTCAATCGCTTCAGCCTGTTGCATTTGTTGGCGACCATCAAGGAAGCAGCATTCCAACGCCTGCTCCTATGATGGACGATCCCTACGCCATGAGCACCGGCAGCGGATGCAGCACTGGCGATTGCGGCAACAGCTACGACATGGGCAGCTCCTACGAGATGGCCAGCAGCTGCGGATCGTCTTGCGGTGGAAACTGTGGCAAATGCCGCAAGCGTCCCATTCGTAAGATGATGCAAAAGCATGACATGTGGATGACAGCCGAAGCATTGCTGTGGTTCACACAAGCTCGCTCGAGCACACCTTTGATCACGCAAAACACGGCTGGTGCGGCTCCTGAATTGGATGTCCCCGGCACGACCACCGTGTTCGGTGGCGACGAATCTCTGGGCGGCGATCTGTCGGCTGGGTTCCGCCTCGACTTCGGTAAGAACCTCAGCGATGACTTCGGTGTCGGCGGCCGCTTCTGGTGGCTCAGCGAAAGCAGCGAAAGTGCCAGCTCAGGTGGAATCGTCGACGGTGCAGCCAACTCGTTTGGTCGCCCGTTCTACGACACCAACATCCCGTCGGATAACAGCATTCTGATTGCGAACACGGGAGTCGCCGGTAGCGATGACTTCGAAGGGTCGTTCTCAGCGGAAAGCTCGCTCGACATCTATGCCGCGGAAGCCTACGCTCGCATGAAAATGCTCAGCGGTTCAGGATTCCGTACTGACCTGATCGGTGGTTTCTCGCACTTTGGTATCGACGATACCTTGAGCGTGAACAGCACCAGCATTCAAACGACGGATGCCATAGCTGGCCTCGTCGGCGACCGAACTGACATCAGCGACCTGATCGAAACCGAAAACCGATTCTTCGGTGGTCAAATTGGTTTCGAAAGCCAAATCAATCGTGGCAAGTGGTCGTTCAAGACGTTGACCAAGGTTCACTTGGGCAACATGGAACAGATCTATCGTGGCACCGGCCTGCGTACGTTCACCAGCGGTGGCGTTCCAGCTGACTCGACCAACGGTGGTGTGCTCGCCTTGGGCGACACGTTCAACACGACCGCACTGGACGAAGACAAGTTCACCTTCGCACCTGAAGCCAACGTGAAGCTGGCTTATCAGTTCCGTCCGAACGTTTCGATGTCCGTCGGCTACAGCTTCATCTACTGGGATGACGTTTTGTTGGCAGGCGACAACATCAACAACGTTTACAACGGCGACGCGATCACATCGCCACCCGCCGCACTGGCTCAGCCAGCCTCAGAACGCAAGGACAGTTCCTTGTACACCCACGGCATCGACCTCGGTTGTGTCATCGACTTCTAAGCTGAACTCGGCAGGAGCTTCCAGTTCCTGATAGGCGGTAGGTTCTGCCGGGTGGACTCCGGTTTGATAACTGTCCGGGGTTCCAAGTCGGAGACTGCTCGGCGAAAGCGAATCGAGACGTGCGAGGATTTCTATCCTCGCACGTTTTTTTATGCGCTGACAACAAGAACGAGAAACCAAGATGCTGGCTTCGCCGACTGATCCGCATGATGCCAAGACCGGCGACGGCTTGCGATTAGTCGTCCAAATCGACGGTCACGTCGATGAAATCTTCTTCCGACAAGAACTGGATGCCTTCAAACTCGGCCCCGTGTTCGGTCGCGATTTTTGTGATCTGCCGATGTGCGGCAACCAATCGTTCTTCGTCGTTGCTGCCTTCCTGAAACACGAAGACGCCGAAACGTCCGTCCTCATCGGGATCTTCGTCCGCTTGACTGTTGTCAAACCCGCCGGTGACGAGTGCTTCTGCGAGCGATTGCATTTGTTCCAATGAATTCCCCATCAGCAGAAACACCCACGGCAGCACTTCGCCCGGGTTCAATCCACTGTCATTGAAATGCCGAAGTCGCCAAACGGCTTCATCCAAGCTCAACCAATCGAACAACTCGTCGTCATCGATCGCATCGAATACCTCGACACCCTCGTATTCGATGCCGGTCCGCCCAGCGATCTGCTGCATCTGGTCCGCGATCTTCTTCACTTCGCTGGGAACAAGAGCGCCTGTTTTGACGACGCTGAGCATTGGACGTCCGAGTGACAATCGACCTTGGCTATCGATTTCTTCGACCGCCTCTTCCAGTTCACATTGATAATCGTCAAGCGTATCGGCGATCGACTTCAATTGCCCAATATCAGATCCTCGAAGCGTGAAGGTCCAGTCCATGGGGATCGATAGATCAACTCCCAACTCGTCGACCAGATGCGAGAAAAGGGCGTCAATATCGAAAGCCAAATCAGGCTCGTTGGATGAATCATTCATGCCGCCAGATTACCAGATTCGGCAACGCTCGCCAGAACCAACGATCTGAACAGTTGTGGCCCATTGTGGGTCAACGTTGTGATACATTTTCAACCATGACGACGGACATTGAAAAACAGCTGATCGAAACCAACCTTCGGTTTCGCATTGCCACGCGAACCGCGAAGCTCGGCTATTGGGTTTTTGACGTGAAGTCCTCTCACGTGGAGGTGTCCGAAGAGCTTCTCAATCAATTGGGACTTCCGCCGGACTACAAATGGACCCTTCAGAGTTGGAAGGATCGACTGCATCCGGATGACTACGACCGGGCGATCACCCAGTTGGCAACAGTGACCGACGGGCAGCCGACGGAATACTTCAACGTCTTTCGCCTTCAACATTCCAACGGCGGATATCGCTGGGTCGAGTCGATCGGAGATTTCATCTACGATGACAATGGCGATTTGGTCCGGATGATCGGAACCCACCAAGACATCACACGGCGAATCGAGATCGAGCAGGCGCTCGACGCGGCACTCGAAAACAGCATTCGCATGAACGAGTCGCTGCAGCGAAGCAACCAGGAACTCGAACAATTCGCATACGTCGCCTCCCATGACCTGCGTTCACCACTTCGAGGTTTGCAAAACCTGACCGCGTGGATTCGCGAGGACATGGAGGAAGCGGGGCAAGAAGTCCCTGAGTCGGTGCTGGAACACTGCTCCACGATGGGCAAACAGATCGCCCGCATGCAATCCTTGCTCGACGGTTTGCTGGCCTACGCCAGGATCGACCAAACCTACACGTCGACCGAACCAGTCGATTTGAACCAAATCGTTTCAGAAGCAATCGCTTTCGTCGAAGCTCCGGAGGACTTTGAGGTCCGCTTGGAATCAGAACTGCCGACCATCATCGGTAACTCGTCGCCGGTGATGCGAGTGATGGTGAACCTGATCGACAATGCTGTCAAACACCACCCCGGGCCCTCTGGAACCATCGTCATACGAGGCGGAGTGGCCGAGGACGGAACCGCGGAAGTCATCGTGGAAGACGATGGCCGAGGCATTCCGGAGGAACACCGTGAACGAGTGTTCCGAATGTTCGAAACGTTGAAGAACGACCGGGCGAGCGGCAAAGGCGGGATGGGTTTGGCCATGGTCCGCAAACTCGTGCTTTCCTGCGGAGGCACCATCCGTTTTGATGCCTCGCCACTCGGCGGTGCCGCGGCGATCACACATTGGCCGACCGATGCCTCTCAAGCGAAGCACAAGAAGTCACCCGAACTGACTCACCGTTTGCTCGAAGTGATCACCGGATCGACGGACCCAACCGACGTTGAGTCCACTGAATCGACCAACGGGCAGTAGACGTCGAAGGTTTGCTCACCAGACACACCTGGCTCGCAACCACACCACCGACCTCCTAGCGGGACGGATTGGGCTAACTGATCGAACCGTTCGGGCGTTTATCAATGCCCGAACGGAAATGTTGCGGGCGGAAATGTGGCTTCGGTACTTTCCACCGCGACGCGAATTTCTTATCGCCGCGGAACGTTCTTCACACGCCAAGCCGAGTGGATACGAAAACACCCAGGCACGATGGCCTGGGTGCGATGAATCAATTTCTTGCTCCGCAGACTCAGCCGATGAAAGGGCTGTTCGTCGTCAGCATCACGGTCGGACGAGCCGTGTTGGTTTTGTAGTAATCGGGTCCCCAGCGATTCAGTTCCACAAACATCGCGATGACCGCGATCAACATGAACAACATCGCCAGCAACAACATCACCGTGTAAACACTAGGTGGTTGCTTGCCCGTCGGTACATCATTCGATGGAAGTGTCGACACGATCGCCCTCCTCCACTACGCCTTCGCTGTAGTCCCGCATGATTTCGGCAACCGCACGATCAGGTTCCGTCTCACGCACTTTCAAACGGGTCACATAGCGACCACCACGGGTGACTTCTAGGTAGTGACCGTTGCGAAGCCCATCGTCATAGCCGATCGAAACTTCGACCAACTTGCGAGGACGGTTGACGACCAAGACGGTGCCGTTGCGTTCGGGCGGAGCACCATCGAGCGGATCGTTCATGTTCAAACCAGCGGCGTCGACGACTTCTTTGTATCGCGTCACCTGAGTATGCAATTGATCGTTGCGATCTTGTTGCAATTGAACCACGCCGCGAAGGCTGTTCATTTGGTCAGTCAATTCCAACGTGCGGGCGAACAAGGTGTCGCGGTCTTGTTGCTCGGTGCGGATTTGCTCTCGCAAACGAGCATTGTCTGCCGTCATTTTCTCCAACTCTTCCGCCCGAGCCCGGTCGGTCTGAGCCAGTTCAGTGCTCTTCGCCTGCAACTGCTGTACAGTCGACTCACTTTCACGCAACTGCGACTCCAACTGATCCAGCTGAGTTTGCAGAGCAGCCAAAGCGGTCCGACGAGCGGCTTGTTCGCGATCCAAGGACGCTTGTGTGCGTGCTCTTGAATCACGAAGTTGTTCGTTGGTGCGAGCGATGGTTTCGATCTGGGCCTTCAAACCCGTAGGTCCGAGCACGACATCACGCCAGTTGCGATGAGACGCGTTGACGGCGAGCGCCAGTACCATGAAAACCCCGCTAAGAAGCAGGATTATGACCGAAAAGGATTTCCCGAGTAGGGTCATGGGTGGTCGGTTCCGGATGGAGAAAAGAGGTCGGGAATTTCATTCCAAAGTATAGTTACGCCCAAAAATGAGTGTCAACAAAATTGCCTGAAACACGTCGCAATTGACGACACCCACCATTTCAATGGAAAGTGTAGCGATTGTAAGGGTCGCCACGGTTGTCCATGTGTGTTCATACCCCGCCACAGATGAGGACCAGGCCTCGTGGTGAAATCGCACCGGCGTGGATTGAGCACAACGTGAGTTGAACCGGCTCGACGACCGGCCGTTCAACTCAGCATTGAGCGGGAAATGGGTGTGGTTCTACGTTCCAACCCGCATCAAGAGATCGCTGATCCGGTCCATCGCGGATCGCAAATCATGATTTTCGCGAATCAAACGGTCCGCATTGGCGACGTGCAACTGCCTCTGATCAGCCTGTTCCGCGAATTCGCGAATGGCTCTCGCCAGTGAACCAGGGTCGGCTGGAACGGCCCAGTGACATGTCGGCTCGTCGCTCGATTTCTGCAGTTCGACGGCTCCCCCGGCCCGAGTCGCGATGACCGGGGTCTGCAAAGCGAACGCTTCCAGGACCACATTGGGCAATCCCTCAAAATGCGAAGGCAGGACCAATCCGTCCGCCGCAGCGATTTCAGAACATGCCGGCTGGATCGCGCCGGCGAACTCGACTCGGTGGATCGCATCCTTCGGCCCGGCCGCCAACACCATGTCTTTCCATCGAGATTCGAGATCACCGCGAAGCGGCCCGTCGCCGATCAACCGAAAACGAAGCGCCGGCAACTGCTCGGGCCAATCCTTCGCCAGAATGCCAATTGCACTGAGCAGTGTGGCGTGCCCTTTTTCCGGAGTCATTCGTCCAACGACGACCAATCGCAGCGAACCATCCGGTTCGAGACCAGGTTCGCTTGAGCCCGCAGAGCCGCGAATTGAATCCACATCGATCGGATTGCGAATCGTCTGCACGAGCGATTCGGGCAACCCGTAATACCGAATGGCGGACCGACGTGCCGCCTCGCTGACCGCAACCACGGCAGCGCTCCGCCGGTACGCCTGAGCAAGCCGTTGACGCTTCAACCACACGAATCGCTTTTCGACCAGCGGCAATGCAACTTCGGGAGGACTGACGATGGTCGACACCCGTGGACACGGTCTCCCCGAGGATCCGCGCTGGACGATCGGATGTCCGGCGATCAGCGTCATGTGGAACGTCCGGTCGTAGATCACATCCACGTCAGCCCGACGAATCAGATCGCGAAACCATTCGGCTTGACGTTTTAGCAACCCGCCGGGAATTCGATCTGATATTCGAGGCGAAAAGGATTCGGGCGGATGATGAATCGTGACATCGTTTGGAATGGTGCTTAGCAAATCACCGACCGCTTGGGTCAGATACAGATGCACGTCAAATCGTCCGCGATCGAGATGCCGAGCCAGCATCGCCGTTTGCAGTTCGCTTCCGCCGCCACGCATCGAACTGGCCATTAACAGGACTCGGCGGCGTGGCATGTGGCAGACTGGTTGGGATGGAGATTTGTTGGCCGGCGTCCGTGTTCGGTCACCACCATCAATTCTATGGTAACGAAGCCAGTAGACCAGGTTCCACCCGGCAATGGTGACCAGCTGTAGGCCAGGTTCCACCTGGCGATTGAGCCGATGCTTCGAAAGAAGCGAGGCGAGCACACGAACCAACGCTCCCTCGCGAGCGTCGGTTGTCACGGCGTTTCACCAACGCCATGTAAAACATGGCCTACGTGGACCACGTCAGGACTCTAGCGAATCCAGTAGGCCAGGTTCCACCTGGCAGTGGTGACCAGCCGTAGGCCAGGTTCCACCTGGCGTTCGAGCCGATGCTTCGTAAGAAACGAGGCGAGCACACGAACCAACAATCTCTCGCGAGCGTCGGTTGTCACGGCATTTCACCAATGCCATGTGAGACATGGCCTACGTGGACCACTTCAGGATTCTAGCGATCCCAAGCCATCCCCGGCCTGCTACCCACGCACAAAAAAAGCCGCGAGGCGGAGGGCTTCTCCGGTCTCGCGGCCCATCAATCATTCGTGGAATGGTGCCAGTTTGGCTCGGTTCACTACGCCTTCAAAGCAGCTTGAGCAGCGGCCAAACGTGCGATTGGCACGCGGAACGGGCTGCACGAAACGTAATCCAAACCAACCGAGTTGCAGAACTCGATCGAGGCTGGATCACCACCGTGTTCGCCACAGATACCAACCTTCAGCTTCTTCTTGATGCTACGGCCCTTGGTAACGCCCATTTCAACCAACTGTCCAACGCCGCTGGTGTCCAGCGATTGGAATGGGTCAACAGGAACGATCTTTGCCTCGATGTAATCGGGCAGGAATCCGCCGACGTCATCGCGGGAGTAACCGAACGTCATTTGGGTCAAGTCGTTTGTGCCGAAGCTGAAGAAGTCGGCGTACTCGGCAACTTCGTCTGCGGTCAAACAAGCACGAGGAATCTCGATCATGGTACCGATCAAGATGTTCAGCTCGCCTTCAAACTTCTTGGCGGTCTTGGTGGCTTCGATCGTTTCTTCGACCTTTTCACGCAGGATACGAAGTTCAGCAGCGGTACCGACCAATGGGATCATGATCTCAGGCTGAGCGTCGATCTTCTTCTTGGCACAGCTGATGGCTGCTTCGACGATCGCTTGGACCTGCATTTCCAGGATTTCGGGATACGTCACGCTGAGACGGCAACCACGGTGACCGAGCATTGGGTTGGACTCGTGAAGAGCCTCACCACGCTTTTTGATTTCCGCTGGTTTGACGCCCAACTCTTCCGCCATTTGCTTTTGAGCTGCTGCTTCGTGGGGCAAGAACTCGTGCAATGGTGGATCCAGCAAACGAATGGTCACTGGGCAACCCTTCATGGCTTTGAAGATGCCTTCGAAGTCTTTGCGTTGGAATGGCAACAACTTCTTCAGTGCTGCACGACGCGCGTCTTCGTCTTCGGCCAAAATCATGGCACGCATGTGAATGATGCGATCGGCTTCGAAGAACATGTGCTCGGTGCGGCACAGTCCGATGCCTTCGGCACCGAAGTCACGGGCACGCTTGCTGTCGGCAGGCGAATCCGCGTTGGTGCGGATCGAAAGGCGACGATACTGATCGGCCCATTCCATCAACTTGGCGAAATCGCCGGACAGTTTGGGCTCTTGCGTTTCGACTTCGCCGGCCATCACTTCGCCGGTCGTGCCGTCCAGGCTGATCGTGTCCTTGGCGGTGAACTTGCGTCCGCCGACCGTGATCGTCTTGCCCTTTTCGTTGATTTCCACTTCGCTGGCACCAGCGACGCAGCACTTGCCCCAACCGCGAGCAACCACAGCCGCGTGGCTGGTCGCACCACCGGTGCTGGTCAAGATACCAACAGCAGCCGACATGCCTTCGACGTCTTCGGGGCTGGTTTCGCGACGAACCAGGATGACGTCTTCACCAGCTTCGAAACGCTCACGAGCTTCGGGAGCGGTGAAGGCCAACTTGCCAACCGCGGCACCTGGCGATGCGTTCAGACCACGGCACAACACGTCTGCCGCGTTACGAGCGGTGGGTTTGAACGATGGCAACAAGCAGTGAGTCAGGTCGGACGCAGGAACACGAAGAACAGCTTCCTTCTCGGTGATCAAACCTTCTTTGACCATGTCGCAAGCGATCTTCACGGCTGCGATGCCGTTTCGCTTGCCGTTTCGAGTTTGCAGCATGAACAACTTGCCACGCTCGATCGTGAACTCGATGTCCTGCATGTCAGTGTAGTGGTCCTCAAGCTTCTTCTTGATTTCCATCAACTCTTTGTGAGCCGCTTTGTCCCACTTCGCCATTTGAGCGACAGGTTGTGGGGTACGGATACCAGCGACCACGTCTTCGCCCTGAGCGTTGATCAGGAACTCACCGTAGAACTTGTTTTGTCCGGTGTTGGGGTCACGGGTGAAACCAACGCCAGTTCCCGAATCGTCGCCCATGTTGCCATAAACCATGGCTTGGACGTTCACGGCGGTACCGATCAAGTTGTTGATCTCGGTGTTGCCCTTGGCCGATTCGATGCGGCGATAGCTGATCGCACGGTCAGCGTTCCATGAGCCGAAGACGGCTTCGATGGCCAACTGAAGTTGCTTGATCGGGTCTTGTGGGAAGTCTTCGCCGGTGCCTTTCTTGTAGACCGCTTTGTAAGCTTCGCAAAGTTCTCGCAAACCTTCGGCGGGAACTTCGGTGTCTTCGGTGACATTGTGTTTTTTCTTGACCTTGTCAAACGCAGCTTCGAACTGCTCGTGGTGCAGTCCCATAACGACGTCGCCGTACATGTTGATCAGACGACGGTAAGCGTCGTAAGCGAAACGCTCGTTCTTGGTCGCTTTGGCCAAACCTTCGGTTGCTTCGTCGTTCAAACCGAGGTTCAAAATGGTGTTCATCATCCCGGGCATCGAGACGGCGGCACCGGAGCGGACGCTGACGAGCAATGGGTTTTCATTGTCGCCGAAGTTCTTGCCGAGTTCCTTTTCGAGGATTTTGACGGCGTCCTGGATTTCGTCCATCAATCCCTTGGGAAGCTTTTTGCCGGCTTTGTAGTAGCCATCGCAAACTTCGGTGGTGATCGTGAACCCGGGAGGGACCGGCAGTCCGATGGAAGTCATTTCGGCCAAGTTCAGGCCTTTGCCGCCCAGGATGGCTTTGCTTCCGCCTTTTCCTTCGGTCTTCGTTTTGCCGAAGTAGTAAACCATCTTGTCTTTTTTTGCCATCGTCGCTGTCAATCCCTGTGTGGGGTTTGGAAATCAAAAGAACGTTTGGCCGCAAAGCGTATTTGGCACACGTAGTTAGGTCAATCAGTTAAGACGTCCGAAACCGGCAAAATCACGGGGTTTTCGCACCGTTTGGGGCTTGGTCGGGACACGCCGCGCCATCGCCAGATCGACACGCTCAACAAACGTCCCGGCGGTCAGTCGTGACGACGCAGATGCCCGGCACTGGTTTGGAACAATCGCCGACGCCGAGTGGCGGCTTCTTCGGCGGAGCGGCCGCGAGCGAGTTGCTGGTTCAAATCATCGAAATTGGCCCGACAAACGCGGCATCCGATTTCGGTCAGATGAAACAGGACGTAGTCCGCCATCTCGTGATCCAACTGATTCGCGACGTACGCCTGCAGCGTCGATCGGTCGGGACACGACAGCCGCTGACGACGCCAAATCGCACCGATCGTGTGCAATCCAGCGACATCCTGGCCTCGCAATTGGATCAGCCGCTGACGCAGTTTTTCGTCCTCCCGCACCGCCTGCTCGATCTCGGACGACCGCGACGGTTCGAGTTGCTCATCCAGAAAAGCGACCAATTCCGCGTCGGAGAATCGGTCGGGCGAAGAAGCGGAATCAGCGGACAACGGAAATTCAAAGGTGCGAGAAAATGAAATGGACCGACGACGATCGGCAGAATCAAACGTCTCGGTATGGTAGCGTCTTTTCGAAACTCGGGCGGAACGACGCTCCGTGAAATCGTCGCTCCACGACCCTCGACCTCCCATTGTCCGACTCTCGCTGTTCGATGCCTGACTTCCCGACCGAAATTCTGAATTCGCCCGAAGCCGCCGAAGCGGTTCGAATCATCACCGAATTGAAAGACGCCGGATTTGTCGCTGTCCTGGCGGGAGGCTGCGTCCGTGACGCGTTGCTGGGTCGCAAACCCAAGGACTTCGACGTCGCGACTGATGCGACACCCGAATCCGTGCGTGAAGTCTTTGGCAAACGCAACACGCTAGCGTTTGGAGAATCCTTCGGCGTGATCGGGGTGCTGCCTCCGCGATCCGCAGTGACGGAAGAGCCCTCTGCCAAACTGATGCCGACCGAAGTCGCGACGTTTCGCGCCGATGGCAACTACTCCGACGGCCGCCGGCCTGACAGCGTCACCTATGGCGATGCGGAAGCCGATGCCATGCGTCGTGACTTCACCATCAACGGGATGTTCTACGACCTGTTCGAATCCAAAGTGATCGATTACGTCGGTGGCATCCAGGATCTCGAAAAAGGCCATCTGCGAACGATCGGTAAAGCGGTACAGCGTTTCGAAGAGGACAAGCTCCGAATGCTTCGAGCGGTTCGCTTTGCGACGACTCTCGGATTTTCAATCGAATACAAAACCTTTGCCGCGATCCAAAACCACGCCAGCGACATCAGCGTCGTTAGCGGCGAACGCATCGGTGCCGAAATGCGTCGCGTGATGACGTCATCCGCCAGCGATTTCGGATTGGAAACATTGGTCGACACCGGATTGGCGTTGCACGTTTGGCCACAACTGCGTTCCATGAATTGGACGGAATACTCACGAGCCATCCAGACGACGAAGCATCGCTCATTCGAAGTCGCGATGGCACTCGCACTGTTTCACCTACCCGGCGATTCAATTCAGTGCCTACGCCTGCTCTTCAATGATTGGAAACTCTCCGTCGCGGAGCGTCGTGCAATCGAAGCCGCACTGACACATGCCCAAACGATCACCCAGTGTGACGGCTTACCATGGTCACGACTGCAGCCGATCTTGATCGACGAGGATGCTGAAACCATCGTCGCGACCGCGCGAGCCTTGGCACCGAAGTCCCGCGGCGTCGCCCGTGCGGCTCGATCTCTCTTTGGCGATCCGAACAAACTCAATCCGCCACCCCTGGTGACCGGAGCGGACTTGATTGCCAACGGGATGCGTCCCGGTCCGGAATTCAAATCCATTCTGCAATCAATTCGCGACGATCAACTCGACGGCAAACTCACATCGCGAGAAGACGCTCTGCGACGAGCCTTCCAAGACAAAGTCTGATCCCAATCGACAAGTCTCACAAAGGCTTTCACCCACCCGAACATTTGAGACAAAAGTTCGACTTTGCTTCGGTTTTACTCTGCTTCACCGGGCACGGTGATTTTCCAAGACACGCCGAATCGGTCTTTCACGATTCCGTAACGCGTGGCGAAAAAAGTCTCTGAGAGCGGAACGATCACTTGCCCGTGTTCGCTCAAACCGGTGAAGTGCCGCTCGGCATCTTCAATTGATCTCGCTCTCACAGCAAACGCGAAACCGGCGAAGGAAGTCTCGAATGACGGGTCGTCGCAACCGACGTCACTCGCCATCAACTCCGTCGACCCAATGCGAATCGTCGCGTGGAAGACTTTTTCTTCAAACCCGGATTTCGCGAATGACGTGTCGGGGCATTCGCGAAAACGCATCAGCATCAACACATCGGCGTCGAGCACCGCTTGGTAATGCTCGACCGCTTCTTCCGTGCGACCACCGAAGTTCAATGTCGTGACGACGCTCAACAAACCGCCCCCTGATCAAGCAATTGAATGGAGCTCACTTCGCGATTTCAACCTTCGCTTTTTCGCTCGCAGCGGATCGACGGGCGGAGTCGATCAACTTCGCCGTATTCTCCTCCGCTTCCTTGGTCATTTTCACAATCAAATTCTGAGTGCACTGGTTCGGCAACACCGTGAGTTTGGCTTTGGTGGGCGCGAAGCCGTCGCACTTGAATTCAAACTCACGGTCACCAGCCTGCAAGTGAAGTCCCGGCTGCACCGATGAATAGGGCGATGTCATCGCGTGCCCGGTGAACTTTCCATCGACGAAGATGGAGATCGGCCGAATGGAATCGATCGGAAGCACCATACCACCGACATTGACCATCGTTTGCCTGTCTGCTGGTGGTTCGTCTTGGGGCACGACAAAGAACAGTTTGACTCGCGAGCATCCTTCCGGCGGGAGAGGCTCAGCTCCGATTACAGACGTCGCGGTGACTGCCAGGATCGCGAAAATGGCTAGACAAGTCTTCATCGTGACCTCCGTTTGAATAAGAAAAGCACCGAGGAACATCTGCTCCTCGGTGCCAATTCTATCTCAATTCACGATGGGATGCCGTGGCAGTCCGCCGTTTGGACGGACGGCGACCAAGCCGCTGCGAATCTCATTCGTGGCCTTCTTCCTCGCCGGCCCGTGGGTCGACTTGAAGGCTCGCCAAATAGGCAACCAAATCACGCAATTCGCGGGCGGTCATCTGCTCAGTCAATCCAGCCGGCATCGATGACTTGCCTTTCTTCCGAGCGATGATGTAGTCCTTCTCGATCCGAGACCGTGACCCGTCGGCGGCGATCAGTTCAATCACATCGTCGGTCTCCGCTCCCACAATCCCGGTGAAGACCTGTCCATCTTCGTCCGCGATTACAGCCGTCTCGAAGCCTTCTGCGATCTTTGCATCCGGCAGAGCGATCGCTTCCAGCAACGTGCGACGGTCTCGCGTTTTGCCAATCGTTGTCAGGACCGGACCAACTTCACCACCCGCGCGATCCACTTTGTGGCAACGCACACACGAAAGTTCGGTCTTGCCAAAGAACAGCTTCGCTCCCTTGTCGGGATCACCACCGTGCAACGAATCCATCCACTTCGCCAATGGTTCCGTCGTCGCCAATTGCTCTCGATGAGCGGCGATCTTCGCGTTCCAGTCTTCAGGCAAACGTTTCGCGGCGGCTTCGACCAGGTTCAACTGAACATCGGCCGGAAGATCATTTTCGAGGTAAGCGTTCACACCTTTGATGATGTGCTCGAGGGCCTCTTTCGACTCCACGTTGGCCAACAAGTCCCAAGCCAATCCTCGAACGAGTTGGCTCTCGGTCGCCGTCGCGGCAATGAAGCGATCAACGGACGCGGGGCCATCGTGCTTGCCCAGAACGGAGAGTGCGGCGGTGACCAACTGAGTCGGTTGCTCGATATCGATCGCCCGAGCGATCTGGACCGCTTGAGCGGGTTGCAAACGAGCCAACGCCGTCAATGCCGACGCTCGTGATGCGGGTCGCGATTGAGCGTCATTGGTGCGTGCAATCAACTGCGGAGCGATTTTCTTGATCCCAAGTTTGGATCCAACATCGATCGCTTTTTCGCGAACCGTTTGGTCGGTGATCATCAAGACTTCGATGTGCTTGGCCAACGCTTCGCGAGCGACGATTTCAGGACGACTTTCCAAAGGTCGATATTCGTTCGTGACTCGGTCACGCGGTTCCGGAGTGGCCCAATTGGCCAACATGTCGATCGCTTCGATTCGAGCCCACGTCGGCTTTTCACCCGACGCAGCGAAGGACGCTAGAGCCGCAGCGGAGTCAGCCGTGCCAATTCGGTAATTGGCCGTCAACACGCGACGCAACAACGCCTCCGAATTCAGCGGCAAATCCGCGACCGAAATCAGCTTCGCCAACTCGTCCACGCCAGCCGGAATTGGTCGGTCGTGAATTGCCATCGCGGCTTCCGCCAAGACCAGTGAACTGGCGTCGGACAAAAATGCCGTCACCTTCTCGCTGCCTTGACCACGAAGAGCGGCGATGGCGGCTCGGCGAACGGGAACACTGCTGTGCGTCGCCAATCCCGCCAACAAGTCTTCCGATGCAACACGTCGCAGGAAAAACGTGCACGCGTGTCGGAGGGCAGGATCGTTGTTGTCGTTCTTCGCCAAAATCTGCAAGACACTGCCGATCGCTTGCTGATTGACAGAAGCGTTGCCAGTTTGCGAAGTCAACAATTCGGACAATGACATCGCGGCGAAGTACTTCACGCGAGGCGATTCGTCAGCCAACAACTCGCTGATCTTCGCGACTGATTCGGCATCGTTCCGATCGCCGGCCAAAGCACAGGCGGCGGCACGAATGACCGGGTCGGAATCGGTCAACCAACCGCGATTGGCGGCCAACACATCCGCTTGCTTCGAACCATCCAAACGCACCGCGTGCTCGCATCCCCAAATGCCGTGTAAACGCAAACGAGCATCCAAGTCAGTCGCTGACGCGATGTCGATCAGGGGTTTCGTTTCACCGCGGCTGGCGAGTTCCCACTGAGCATTCAAACGCACTCGACGATCGATGTGGCGAAGTTGCTCGGTCAGATCCTCCACCGATGCGGAGGTGAAATCACCACTGAGCAGTTCCTTGACTTCCGTCACAACATCGGTGTCTTGCTGTGCCGGGTCACTCAGCTTGTACAAGCGCCCTTTGCCAAGTCCGTCCCAACCATCGACCCAGTCACTGACCAAAAGCTCACCCGAAGGAGTGAACGCAACGTCGGTCGCGAGAATGTTCCAAATCGGCTGGTCATCGGCGCCCATTTTGTAAAAGGCCCCATCGGGATCCACCGAGAACGACCGGATGCCGCTATTGGATGGGCCGCCACGGAAATCACAAATCAGAAATTGATTGTCGAGTAGTTCCCCGAATCCGGTGCCCGGATAAAAGGCGAGTCCCGATGGTCCGTCGGTGAAGTTGATGATCGGCGGAACAAGGTGAGCCGGTTGTTCGTTGTGGTGCGGCTCCCAAATCTTCAAACGATTGAAAGGTCCGCGATCAGGCAAGTACTGATAGTGCATCCGCCAACCCGTGTCGCCACCTTCCAACAGATGAACCAAACGAGCTTTGTCGCCACTGTCGGAGTTGTTGTCGACGGTGAACCAGTCGCCGATGTCGTTGAAGGCCAACTCCTGCGGGTTCCGCAAACCGTTGCAATAAACTTCCAACTGGCTGCCGTCCATTTCGCAACGGAACACAGCGCCGACGGCTGGGTTGGACAACAGCTTTCCTTCGGGAGTCGTCACGTGGTAACCACGGTCTCCGATCGAGAAGTACAAACGCCCGTCATAGCCTCGGATCAACCCGTGCATGTCGTGACCACGGAAAGCGACTCGGACGCCATACCCATCCGACAACACTTGCGAATCTTCCGCGACGCCGTCGTCATCCGCGTCGGTCAATTTCCACAGTTTGGGAATGCAGGTGTAATAGATATCCGAACCGTTGATCAAAACTCCCGCGCCGGTCCCCTCTTCCAAACCGTTGAAGCCATCGGCCACGACGGTGGACTCATCGGCGACACCATCGCCGTCGGTGTCCGTTAACCGGCGGATCCGATCGTCATGTTGTGCGTAAGTGATCGCCGCTTCACCGAGCAACCGTTTGTGGTAATCAATTCGGTCTTGAACTGTCTCGGCCGACAAATCAGCCAGCAACCATTCGTCGTCGTGACCTCGGTTGTCCGTCACGCCGCGATTCTGCCGGTAGCTTTCGCAAACGTAGACTCGGCCCTTCGAATCCACGCCAAACGCGACGATGTTGGCGACTTGGGGCTCGGCCGCGAAAAGTTTGATTTCCCAGCCTTCAGGGATCTTGAATCCCGCCATCGCCTGGGCCGCTTCTTCGGACGCCTCGGCGATTTCCGGTTCCAGCGCTTCGGGTTTGGTATTCGTCACCGCCGCGGCAGCTGGCTCGTCGGCACTCACCGAGCCGATCGAATCGGTACCACTGAGAACGGCACAGACCGGCATCGCAGCGACGATGAGGCCGAGCCCGATCGCGGAGCGAATGAAGGAAGACGGACGCCGCGACCGACGCAAAGAACGGGAAAACGAGCGAGAGGGGAAAGCAATTGGCGACGACATAGTGCTGATAAGAGACCTCATTGGGCGGCGGCGAGCGGTATGTATAGAATAACTGGGGCTTGGAAAGATGGACAAGGATTAACCGTCCAGCATCTGGCATTCCAACCGAATATTTGCCTGTCAAACTTCTTGGTCTCCATCCCGAAGTCACCGTTTCAATGAGTGAACCGAACCCTTCGCCGCCACCATCGGATCAAGCCACTTCCGAGGCCGCTTCGTCTTCGCAAGCAGCAGGCGATCTGTCCGCGAGCGCTGAATCGAGCGAGATCCGGCGTGGCAGCCCCTTCGCGGCGGGAACCGATCGCCCCGTCATCGCCGCGACCATTCCGTTTCATCAAGAAGAAGTCTGGGTGCCCGAGTCCGGCATTCTGCAAGCGAGCGTCATCGCCGCACTGATCGTGCTGGTGTTCTCGGTCGCCTGTTGGCGATTGTTCCCGGCTGGCGGCATCCTGGTCACGGGACTTGGGTGCGGCCTTTCGATCCTCGGAATGTTCTCATCCCGACTCGTCGGTGCCGCACTCTGCCTGATTGCCCACTCGGTCCTCTTCGCCGCCTGCTACATGCAGATGATGTAGTAGGAAGTCGAAAGGGACTCAGAAGCTCAGGACCACAGTTGCGGTGAGTGTGAACCAGGCCTGAGATGATTGACGCCTAACGGTTGTTGGCTTGCGGGCGATTGGCGACGCTTGGTGCGGCGTCGGGGCTCAATGCCAGAGCCAACCAACCGTCACGAAGTTCCAACTGACTGACGACCAAATCCTGCATCGCAGGATGCTCGACCAACTTTGGCGTCGTCAACGGAATCACTCGATCTTCCGCCAACACTTTGTTGAAGACCGCTCGAATTGGCAGTCGTTGTCGCATCGACATGCCCGGGCCACTGACTCGCAGGTGCCCATCTCGAACCAGCCTCGCGTTGAGCCCGTCGATCTCAGGTTTGTAAGCCGCGCGAACGATGAATCGCGTCAGCTTCGGACTGCCCGGTTGGCTCAATCGAACCACACGCAGCGTCAGCCACATCTTGCCGTCTTCGATTTCAATTGTCATTGGCCGCGTCGGCGAGAACGCGATTTCAGCATCACCGGGAACTTCCTCCGGCAACGTCGCACCTTCTTTGCCAAACAAAGCAAACGTATCGGTGTAAAGCTGATCAAACGTTTTGACTTCGCCGCGAGGAAGAATTTGCTCCAACGTGTTGTTGATTGCCGATTGATGCATCTGCAAACTCAACCAGCTGTCATTCCACGCGCGAGGACGAGGCGTGTGAGCGGCGAGTTGCCAATCACCGGCCAAACGATACCGAGCGATCAAACGTTCCGACGTGGTCTCCAAATCGATCACCGTCGGTGACAACTCCAAACGTCCAAGCGGTCCGAGTACGAGGTCGTCCCACTTTTCTTCCGCCTTTGACGTTTGACTTCCCAATTCCGATTGAGTCTGCGTTGTGACTTCATCTCGAATTTGTTGACGTGTTCGTTGATTCGCCAACGACTTGGTGTCTTCGTATTTCTTTTCCGCAATGCCGCGAACCAAGGATCCAATCAACGGCCATTGGTTGACCTTGGAATCCACTCGCTGCAATCGGTTGTCGGCGTTGACCTGCACTTCGGTGCCGCCAACGGTCAAACCACCGGGCGTGATACGAATCGGAGTCGACGCATCAAACTCGGCCCAACCATTGGCATGAACGGTCACGCCACTTTGCTGAGCGTAGCTGCGTGTCGACACGTCACCTCGCGTCAACAAATCGATGCTCCATTGTCCAGGCACAGGATTCAAACGCAGATCCATCGCGGTGCTGACGTTGCTGGTTCCTCGCACGGGCGTTCCGGCAACCCGGGTCGCGATTGGTGACGTGCGATCAGGAACCGATGGGATCAATCGCTCGATCAACTTCGCCGAGATCGCGGTTCGAACATTTGCATTTCGGTAGTTCAGATCAATTGCTTTGGCGACTCGAGCCGCGTGAGCGTCGTCTGAAAACCGCAGTGATTGAAACGCGTTGGTGACCTTCACAGCCGCCAAATCAATCGCGTCGGCTTCGGCTCGTTCCAAGTCTTGCAGCAACGCGACGTAGTCGATCGGGATCGCACTCCACGTCTTCATGGCTTCGGTCAATTGCAACAGTGCAGCTTGACTCAACCATTCCTCGTGCTCGGGTGCCAATCGCTTCGACGTGATTCGCGAAAGATATCGCTGGGCCGTCAAGGCACGCTCGTCCATGTCATCCGACGAAGCGAGTGTTTGGATTTTGTCGAGCAACAGGAACGTCGTCCAACCATTTGGATCACCCGTTTCCGGCAATTTTTCACGGACATCGCGAATCAGTTGGTGCACATCAAACCGTTCATGCACCTTGTTTTGACTGTGCAAGGTCAACGTCTCATTCGGCAGGGTGCCGGACGGTTCGAAGGAACCCGCATGGCCGCGAGCCAACTGCCAAATCGATGCCCACACACTTGTGCGACGCGACAACGAATGAGATGCCTGCAACCAACGCACTTGCTGGTCACGTTCAGGAGCTCGTTCAGCCAACTGCAATCCAGCAGCGGCCAACGATGATAGCTCACGCAGGATCGGCCCAGCGTCTTGTTCGCCCAATCGAGCGAGTTGACGAAGCTGGCTCAGTCGCTCGTCGACTTCCTCGGCCCAGCGTCCCATCACGATCGAGGTCGCCTGACGACGCATCGCTTCGGCGGAAGAGATCGATCCGTTATGCAGGTCTCCTGTCCGAAGCATTTCGTCATGAGCGGTCTTCAAATCGGTTCGCTCGATATCGACCGAAGTCAGCAACACATCGCTCAGCTCTTCATTGGCATCTAAAGCCAAATTCGCATGCGAGGACAACTCCGACAATTCCAATCGCAGTTGTTTCGGAAGTGGCCAACCGGTCGCATGGTGCGTTTTCGTTGCACTCGCGTTTTCGGCCGGCGAGACAACAGGTGGACGGACAAAACGGGGCAAGTCCAGATTCAATTGCGGAACGTCCGCGGCTCGCACGCTTGGTTTTGCCAGGACCGCAACCGAATCGGGAATCAATGAAGTGGATTTGTCGCCCGCGTCTTGCGATCCCGTGTGGAACATTTCCGCGGGTAGCGAAACCGATTCGGATTGCTTTGTCGTCGGGTCTTCCAATCCGGGTGACAACGAGGCGGGAACCGCAGCGGAAATCTGTTCCAGAGCAGGTTCCAGCTCCAAAGCTTCAGAAAATCCAGCCAGCTCCGTTTCAAGGTCAATCACCGGGGCCTGCAACACACCGGGTGATTCCGGCGCATCGTCGGCCAAACGCTCGGGCAATGACAATCCTCGACCGCCACGGTCAGGACGATGTGCATCTTCAGCGGGCGTTTCAGGCGATTTCACGTCCGCTTGATTGAGCGGCGTCAACGGTTCAGGAGCGCCAAACCCGTGCTGAGTCGACGAAGCAAAATCATCGGGCCGATTGGGCGTGTCGGCGTCCCACGCGAGAACGTTTTCTTCCGATGTCAGATATGTGTCACCGTCATCAGGTGTCGCAGACGAATCGGCATCGACGGATCGGTCGAATCCAATTTTGGCGAACACAGCGTCCGGGTCGATCAAACCGGTCGACTTCAGAAGATAGGGCGAAGTGGTGGCTGCGATGACGGCGATGGATGCCGTGATTGGCCACAACAACAGCGATCGTCGGGAATCCTGACGCATTCGATGACTGATATTAGAGAGCAATTGAGAAGGCCGGCGACGAGACGATTTGCGCCGATCAAACGCTTATGCCTAAAATGGGCTCTCCAAACCAAGATGAATTCTGCCACCGATCGCCGCGATGCGAGGTTTGTCGCTCAGAATGAGTGATTTTATTGCTTCGCCCGCTCACCACGCGATGTTCAACTCGCCGAACGCGTGAAACGGATCTCGTGTGAAACTGCGGAACTCGTCAGTCATCGTCCACATCTGAATCTGCCGTGGCGGTTTCCCAGTAGGAAGGAATCTCGCAAGCACGAATCGTGTGTCGGTCAGTTTCTCGTTCCGCGATCAAACGCTCTGTCAGTCCACCCTCGTTCAAAAAGCGACTGACGACGGCGGTGCTTCCGTGTGTCACCCAAATATCGTCGGCTTCGCTCCATACGATCGCATTCATCAACCCCGACCAATCCACGTGGTCGCTCAGCACAAATCCGCGGTCGACCGCCCGACGCCGCCTCGCACCTCGGACCGCCATCCAACCGCTGGCCATCGCCGTGCTGACCGCTCCAAATTTTCGCATCCACGGTGTGCCATGAGCGCTCGGCACCGCGACCACGATTGAACCCGCCCAATCCAGTTTCGCTGTTCGTTTGCGAGATCGTTTTTTCGGCGACTTTTCAGCGGACTCGTCCGAATCGAGTTTTGTTTCACTCGATTGCCCCGTCATCTCGATTCTACGTGTCACCGCCATCGTCTCCGGCAATTCCACTCCGGATTGACGATAAGCCTGCACGCCTTTCTCAACCGCACCGTGCGTGTAGATCGGACCAATGGAAGGATCCAGACCGGACAACAATCGCTGCGACTTCCCAACCGCGTACCCGTACAGCAAGCAGCACTTTCCTTCCGCCGCCGATGTTCGCCACCAATCATTGATGTCGGCAAAGATCTCAACATCTTCACGCCACTGGTAAATCGGCAACCCAAAGGTCGACTCCGTCACCAAAGTGTGGCATCGCACCGGTTCGAAATCGGCACACGTCGCATCCGATTGCAATTTGTAGTCTCCCGTGACGACGGCGACTTCGCCTTGATATTCAAGTCGCACCTGAGCCGAACCGAGCATGTGCCCGGCCGGATGCAGAGAAACTTGGATGCCGCCAATCGTGCGTGGCTCGCCATATTCCAGGAACTCAAATTCAGCTTCATTGCTCAGACGCATTCGCAAAATGGGTTCGCCGGGTCTGGCTGACAAATAGTGGCGACAACCCCATCTCGCGTGATCACTGTGTCCGTGAGTGATCACGGCCCGATCGACCGGTCGAACGGGATCGACATAAAATCCGCCGATGGGACAATGCAGCCCCGCGGGGGTCGTTTCCAACAATTTTGGTCGTGGGCGTGTCATGAAAGCGGCTGTGGCTGGTGAAGGCCGTCATCTGTACATGGGATGCGGACGGATTAAGGTTGGGCGAAAATCGAAGCGGCCCCCGATCCGTTCCACTGTATCGCCGCGTGAACCACGCCGTAAAAAACGGCCAAATTGCCGCTGACAATCAACGACCGCTCCACCATTGCCAATCCTTCCGGGACCACCAAACAAACGTGACTCACCCCGATTCCTTGCCGCTTTCACGCCGAAATCGATTTCTGATCAGCATCTTGCTGATCGGAATGCTGTTGACGATCGTTCTGCCGCCGCTCGCTTTTCAAGCACGTGGGGCTCGCGGGTTATCCCCATCGGTCGGAACATTGCTTTCGGTGATTTCGCCGATCGCCCAGATGTTTTACATGGATCGCGGGTATGCCTTTTTCGCTCCCGATCCCGGCCCCAGCCACCTGATCCGGGCGTCTTCCGATGCCGGAGAAACGGTTCAGGTGTTCCCCGACCTCGACGAGCAGTGGCCCCGGCTGAAATACCACCGGCACTTCATGCTGGCTGAATTCCTGAATGACTCCTACCAGCCCGCATTGCCGCTGGAGGTCAGTCAATTGATCGGCCCCGAACTCAGTCCTGAAGAATTGCAAACGCTTCGACTGGGCCGCAAACGATACGAACGCATCCTGGAATCGATGGTCCGGCACCTGGAGTCCACCGGCAAATCGGATGTCGCGATCGTGCGTCTGGAACACCAATTGGCCGATTTCGTCCTCTTCGCTCAAGAAAACTTGTCTCTGACCGAAGAACGATCCTACGTCGAGTTGCCCGACGTTCCGATCACGTTGGAAGGACTGCTCGGTACCGCCGAAGCATTGCCTCAACCAGACGCCGAAAACGCGACTCCCATCGATCCATCGAACTCGGAACCCGTCCCCGTGCCGGACGGCGAACGTAAAACCGACGCCGATTCCCCCATCGTCGAAACGGATCAACCAGACGATACACAGGAGGACGCATCATGATGATCGAATCCTTCAAACAGTACGCCGCTTCATGGGTCGATGCTTGGGATCGATTCTGGTTCACACCGCGCCACATCGACACGCTTGCCGTGCTGCGAATCGTGACCGGAGCGATGCTGTTGTATTCGCACTTGGTTCTCGCCACCGACTTTGCATCCTTCATCGGCACGGAAGCCTGGATCGACAATGAAACCAGCGCGCGACTGCACGATGGAACGCTTGGCGAACAAACCGCGGCGTGGTCTTACCTTTGGCTGGTCGACAACGCGACGGTTCTATGGCTGAACCACATCGCGACGATCTTGGTCACTGCCTGTTTCATGGTCGGCTTCCTCACACGCGTGACCGGCCCGCTGACATGGTTCCTTCAATTGATGGTGATTCATCGATTGCTCGGCAGCCTCTTCGGTTTGGACCAAATCGTGACTTACTGCGCAATGTACGTGGCCTTCACTCCCTGCGGAGCGGTGTGGTCCATCGACGCGAAACTGCGACGACGATTCACGGATGATGGCGAGAAGACGCTGACCGGCCTGAAAGCTTGGTTGTTTCCGGCGGACAAGAAAACCATCACTGCCAACGTGGCGACGCGTTTGCTGCAAATTCACCTGTGCGTGATCTACTTGTTCGGCGGAATCGCGAAGGCACGCGGTGAGCTTTGGTGGGATGGGACCGCGGTCTGGTTCGCCGTCGCCAACTACGAATATCAATCGCTCGACATGACATTCCTGGGACGTTTTCCGCGGGTCTTCACGGCTTTGTCGCACATCACGATGTTCTGGGAAATCTTTTATTGTGCGATCATTTGGCCGCGACTGACGCGAGGAATCACACTGGCTCTCGCCGTAGCCGTCCACGGCGGAATAGCATTGTTCCTGGGCATGATGACATTCGGAATCATGATGATCGGAGCCAACGGAATCTTTGTTTCGCCCGATTGGATTCGCCGGAAACGACTCGGCGACCTCGCCGAAGATGAGAGCGACGACGCATCCCTTTCCGGGGTGATGACATCGCTGGGTGGCGATCCAAATGGTGGTTCAAAGTCCGTCCAATTGCCGGCTGATTTGCAGCACCGCTTGGAAGAATTGGAAGCAGCCGAAAAAGGCATCCAAAAGCGCTACGCGAAACTCAAACGTCGCGAAGCCAAGAACGAAGAACGCACCGAGCGTTTGATGGCAACTCGCGAAAAGATCAAACAAAAGCTGGCCGATGGGAGCCTGTCGGCCGGTGATAGCGTTTTGAGAAACGACGATCTCAACGAGTCGTGAGTCGCGTTGCTTGCGCCACGTAGCCGGATTCGCCAGAATTCGGTGTTCCAATTCTCGTCCGAATTCTGGCGAATCCGGCTACTGTTTGGGGCAGACGGACTTGGAAGTCCATCGTACGGGCTAAACCGTCTCTTGGAACGGTTCGTGTCCCCAGCCCGCCAGCTTTGCATTCTTGAAAGCTTCGAACTCGCCCGCTTCGATCGCGTCGCGTGTCGCCTGCATCAAACGACCGTAGTACATCAAATTGTGATGCGAGAGCAGGATCGGCCCAAGCATCTCGCCCGCAACAAACAAATGGCGCAGATAGCCACGACTGTGCCGGCAAGCCAAGCACGGGCAATCTTCCATCAGCGGACGAGTGTCGAGCTTGTGCACCGCGTTGCGTAGCTTCAGCGGACCCTCGTCGGTGAACGCGAGAGCATTCCGACCGTTGCGAGTTGGCATCACACAATCGAACAAATCGATCCCGCGGGCGATGTTTTCGAGCAAATCACGCGGTGTTCCCACACCCATCAAATACCGTGGCTTGTCCGCCGGCAAATGAGGCGTCGTGAATCCGGTCGTCGTGTACATGTCTTCGGGTGGTTCCCCAACCGACAAACCACCAACGGCGTAACCTTCAAAGGACATCGCGGCCAATTCAGAAGCACACTGCTGCCGCAGCGTTCGATCCAAACCACCCTGCACGATCGCGAACAGCGCCTGGTCTTCTCGGTCGGCGGCGATGCGACAACGCGCGGCCCAGCGGATCGATCTCGCAAGTGCGTCTTCGACTTGAGTCATCGGAGCGGGCAAGGCGATGACGTGGTCCAGCACCATCGCAACATCGCTGCCGAGTGCCTGTTGGATTTCGATCGAGTGTTCCGGGGTCAGTTCGATCTTCGCGCCGTCGATGTGCGAACGAAACGTCGCGGCGTGTTCGTTGACCTTGTTGATTGCACCAAGTGAGAAGACTTGGAAACCGCCCGAGTCGGTCAGGATTGGCCCGTCCCAGCCACACATTTTGTGCAGACCGCCGAGAGCCGCCACGGTTTCGTGTCCGGGACGCAAACGCAAATGGTACGTGTTGCCGAGGATCATGTCCGCACCGGTGGCGGCAACTTGATCAATCGTCAGGCCTTTGACCGTTCCAAGCGTTCCCACCGGCATGAAGCCAGGCGTGCGGACCGGTCCGCGCGGCGTATGAAACACACCGCGCCGGGCACCTCCATCGGTGCCGATCAATTCATAGCGAAACAAGCGGGTCAGTCGCCCCGCATTTTCAATCCGAGGTCACCCAGCTTTTCACGAACTTCGTTCAAACTGGTCACACCAAAGTTCTTGCACTCAAGCATGTCATCGCCGGTCTTGCGGATCAGCTCGCCAATGGAGTTGATTTGCAAACGGGTCATGCACTTGCGAGCACGAACGGACAAGTTGAGGTCTGCGATGGGACGTTCCAGCAACGCTTGTTCGTCGGGCGACATGTGCGAAGTGTCGACAGGCGGGTCGTTGGATTTCTTCTCGCCAGCGAACTGGCCGAGCGACAAACCTTTCTGCGACAGCATTTCGCGAATTTCGACCAAGCTGGTTTCGCCAAAGTTCTTGCTCGAGAGCAATTCTTGTTCGCTGTGGCGGGTCAAATCGCCAATCGTTTCGATGCCCATCTTCTGCAGGCAGTTGCGGCTTCGAACGCTGAGCTCGAAGTTTGCAACGGGCATGTTCAACGTTTGAGCCAAACGATCGTTGCGACGTTGGGCCTCTTCGTCGTACAGCATGTTGCCGGTCGCCGAAGCGTCCTTCATGTACAGCTGCGTACGAGGGTGATCGGGGTGACAGTCCAGGATTCGCTTGTAGCAAAGCTGAGCCTTGTCGTATTGCCCGTTGTCTTCGTACATCACGCCCAAGTTGATCAGGGCACCGATGCCGGTCGGGAATGCCTTGGCGGCACGCTCGTACAGACGGAGGGCTTCGTCGTCGTTGCCCAAGCGGTCGTTTTCGAGTGCCAAACCAAACAACGCACCAGCGTGGTTTTCGTCGGTCGACACAGCTCGTTGGTACAAGTTGATCGCTTCTTCCATCCGTCCACCGATCTGGGCGGCGGTCGCAGCACGCTGATACATGTAGTCAGCGGTCTGCTCGGCGGGGCCGAAGATGTCGTCCAAGATCGCCATCGCTTCTTCGATCTTGCCTTGGTAACGCTTGGCTTCCGCGATACCAATCTTGCATTGATCTTCGTTGTATCCTGACGTCTTGGCTTGTTCGTAGCCTTCGATCGCCCCGTCGAAGTTCGACAGTTCAAACTGGCAACGAGCGTTGTAGAACAACGCCATTGCGCTGCCGTCGGCCGCGGAGAGGGTCTCCGAGGCGTCTTTGAAACGGCCCAGCATGAATTGGCAAACACCCATTTTGGTTTTGCCGGCGGGAGTCAGGGCGTCGTCCTGCTCCATTTCGTTGACCGCGTCGCGCAGTTCACCGAAGTGTCCGTAGTTTTCGGTGATCGCCTGCCGAATTTCGGCGACGTCGCTGGGGCCGAACGAGTTACTCGCCAGAACCATTTGCTTCAGGTCGAGAACTTCGAGTTCGACTTCGCTCATCTTCGTTTTGTCCGGGGCTAACTTCGGCTCGCTCGCACAGCGATCCGAAAGGAGGGATAAGGAGTCAGGTGGCGATCTGCTCTGCAAAAATGTGCTCTGCAGGAACAAAAATTTGTCGAGAAAATCGACGCACAAATTGTGATGCCAATTTTTCCCGACGCTCGGCGGCAAAAAAGTGGAAAATTTTCTGCTCGTCTAAGCCAGCGGCCGGATTTGAACCGGCAACCCTCGCATTACGAATGCGATGCTCTGCCAATTGAAGCTACGCTGGCGACTTTTCCAGAGAATACGTGCGTTTGGGCCAAAACGTCAAGGGCCGTCGGGTCGGCCCAACCGGTCTCCAGAAGGCCCCGAAGTGATCCCCGCAGGTAAAAATTCCACAAAATTTTGAGACGACGAGAAAAAACTTTTCCGAATTCGCAAAAAAATTCTCTCGAAAATTTTGTGAGCGGGAGCTGGGATCGCAATTTGTGGTTCTCAAATTGCTCTAACGAAGCGGACTCAAATCGGTTTCAGCAGACCACCTGATCGGTGAGCAAACCCGGACAGACCACAGTTTCGTCGACGTGGCGTGTCCTCGAGCCAGTGCACTTTTTCGCACGATCGAATCGAATTTCGCTCTCCGAAGGTGAAACCAGGTATCGCCGTGGTGTTAGAATGACGACACATCCCGCGTTGATGCTCTTGGTGACCAAGGTGGCCAACTGGATGGCACCGAAACGAGCCAACGCGAACCGAAGCCGCGATACGCATCAGCGTGGACTGATGCCGGCAACGAATGAACGAATGAAACGGCCCGAGCAAATGGAATCGTTCGCAATGTCGAACGGAAGGTCTTTGAACGATGAATGTCACTGAAACGAAACCGTTGGATCAGCCATCCGAAACATCCAGCGGTCGTCAACCGTCGCCGTCTTCACGGACGCAATCAGCTGAATCGAACGCACCCGCGACGTCCTTTCCTGCGAAAGACGAATCGGGCAGCCTGGAATCATTCGCCTTGTCGATTGGATTGGACGCCTGCGACGATGCCGCAATCTATCTGCATCGTGCCAACACGCATCACGACGGCGAATGAACCCGGCCCCAGAATGACCAGGCCTCGAACGCCCCCACCCCAGACGACATCGCCCTCAGCCAGGATTGCCATTCGCCAGCGTTTGTGCCGACGGTTGATGGGAATGGAAACCGAGTTCGCCACCGTCGTCGAACCTCGCGACGGTTCGTTGAGTTCCAGCGTTACAGCTCGCGAAGTCTACGCTGGCCTGCGAGATGCGATTTGTCGCCACTTGCCGGCCGTGGAAGGACTCGATGGCGGCGATCGCCGTTTCTTGGCAAACGGCTCAGCCATCAACCTGGAGACCCATCTGGCATTTCGCGACGGACCGGGCGGGTTGTTTGAGATGGCGACCCCGGAAGTGTATCGCCCAAGTGATCTGGTCGCGTGTCAACGAGCGATCGACGAAATCATGCGAGACGCATCGAACGAGGCACGGTGGTCAGACGATCAAAACGTCGGACGACTTCGAGTTCTGAAGAACAGCTGCGACGCGGCCGGGCATCTCTATGGTTGTCAGGAAAACTACGAGACCGATGTGGCATCCGGCTTTGGCTTGCTGGTCTACCGACTCGCGATATGTTTCGTTTGGGCGTTGCAGATCATTTGTGTGTTGATGTCATTTCCCATTGTGGTCGCGATCGTCTTTGCATCGCTGATTCAACACTCGGTTCGGCAAGCTCGATCGATAGTTTACCGGCGTGGTGGTCGCTTTGACACACAACTGAACACCACGGACCAAGACAATGATCTGCAGTGGCACGACCATCCCGACACCAGTGATTCGGAAGAAACTTTTGTGGCACTGCCATCATGGTTTCAATGGCTTTCCATCGCCTGCTTGCGAATGCTGCACCTGCCACTGGTGTTGTCCTTGCGAGTGATTGGGACACACATCGCATTCCGAACCCAACGTCGCCATCTGACCGGCCTGCTGGTTTCGCGAGTTGCGATCATGGGAACCGGTCACCTGGATCATGACGGCCGTTTTTTCTTGTCAGGCAAAGCGTTGGGAATTGACCGGGTCGCCGACATGGGTGGCTTCAACGGCGAACGACCAATCTTCGTTTACGGTCACTGGTTGTCAAAGTTGTGTGGTCGTTCTTGGCGATCGATTGCCGAGACTCGTCACTTGCTCAAACGCAGACAACGTTTGCAAATTGGGTTGTCCGATTCCAACCTCAGCGATCTGGCGCAATGGGCAAAGGTCGGCAGCGTCGCGTTGGTGCTGGACATGATCGAAGCAAAGCAAACGAAGGAGCTGCCACGACTACGTCGTCCAATTCGAGCTCTGCATGTTTTCAATCGCGATTGGAATCTGCTGCGGCGAGTTCCAACCAGCCACGGTGAGATGACATCGTTGGAAATGCAAACGCACTACTACCGCGCGGCGGCGAAGTTCGTCCGCGAGCAACAACAGCAATCTCGCCAAACGTCCGGTTGGGACGAAGCCGATCGGGCACTGCAACATTGGGCCGAGTCGATTCGTTTGGTTCGCCAGTTCCGAAAAGATGGCAACCAAACGGCGCAGGGACTCGGCCGCATCGATTGGCTGGGCAAACGTTGGATGCTGGATCAAGCCGCCGGTGAGATGCCCGGTGAGAACGCATCTTGGGTGACTCGAAAGAAGATCGACCTTCGATACCACGAGTTGTCCGAAGAGGGTTACTTCGCTCGATTCATTGCTGACCACCGAGAACATGAACTGGTCGACGAAGATGACATCGAGATGCGTCGTCGCAACGCTCCGGCAGATTCACCGGCCGCCCAAAGAGGCTGGATGATCCGTGAATTTGCAGGCGATGTTTCGGTGGCAGGCGGTCCCACCATGCGAACGGATTGGGACCGAGCCTTGGTGGGTCACGAACAAGGCGTTCGCACGGTGATCTACGGTCAACGTGAAAGTGAACCGCGGGCCGACAAACGAAGCTAGTCTTGGGAGTTCGGCTGCGGCTCAGGTGACTGCCATCTCCCCCGTGTTGCCAGCACGCTCTTTCGCGACGACATCGCGTTTACGTTGGTTTTGAGACGACCACACGCTTCCCGACGATCAAGATTCGACGCCAAATCCGCCGCGATAGGCTGGTTCGTGGATCGTTGGTACCATGGGGACGACGGACACACGTACAAATCGAATTGGGAATCGGATGGGTCGTACTGAATCGTTGGATCCGGGACTTCGTGATTTATTGTCACGACTACGCGAACGGGTGCGACGCTACATCGTTTGGGATTCGTTGCTCGCAATCGCGGCGCTGGTGCTGGTCGTGTTTTGGGTGGCACTTGCGGTCGACTATCTGCCAGTCCGAATCGGCGGCAGCGAAATGCCTCGATCGGCCCGCGCGGTCGTGCTGTTTGTTGTCGCGGTTTTGGTCGTTGTGATTCTGGCCAAATGGTTGTGGGGCCGACTCAACCGAGAACTGCCCGATGACTCATTGGCGTTGCTGATCGAACGTCACCATCCGAGTCTTGGCGGACGTTTGGTTACCGCCGTTCAATTGACTCAAGAGAATCGCACCTACGATTCGCACAGCCCCGTGTTGTTGCAACACGTTCACCAGGAAGCCGCCGCGGCCGTCGACCAAGTTGAATTCGGACGTGTCTTTCGGTGGGAACCGATTCGCCGAAAGTTGATGTTGGTCATCCCGTTGTTGCTGGCCGCTTTGGTGATGGCGATCGCCAGCCCACATACGTTCGCTCGCGCGGTCGGACGATTGTCATTGTTTTCCGATTCACCTTGGCCACGAAAAGCTGAGCTTGAAATGATTGGCGTGGAATCGCCGATCATCACCGCGGACGACACCGAAGAGGTCGGCACCGAACTTTTGACATTCGAGGACAAGACGCTCCGCTTGGCTCGCGGGAGCAGCACAACGCTTCGCATTCGTGCGGCAACGGAAGAACTCGGGCACACCGTTCCCGAGATCTGCACCGTTTCTTACGTCGATGATTCCGGCAACCGTGGTCAAAGCAACCTTCGCCGAGTTGGCCGCATTCAAGATGGTTATCAATCGTTTGTGCTCGACGGGCCACCGCTCGCTTCGTTGGCCGAGTCCGTGACGATGACCATTCGAGGCTTGGACGATCGCTTGCTCGACTACCGTATCGAAGCGGTTGATCCGCCCGCGATCGCGGACATGGAATTGGCAATTCGTTATCCCGATTACCTACGCATCTTTAACGCCGAAGATGCATCGCCCGACGCCGCTGATCAAATCCTGAAGTACCAAGCCGGCTTCCGAATTCGCGAGGGCAGCTCACTCACGCTTCGTGGAACCAGCAGTAAACCACTCGGTGCCGTCGATGTCGCAACGACTTCCGAAGGTGCAAGCGATGGGTCCACCGAACGTGCGGAACCTGTCGTTAAAATCGCTAACGACCGCATGTCGTTTGAATGGTCGGTGTCCGATTTGCGAGAACCCACCTCCGTTCGATTGGTTCCTAAAGACGAAACTGGCATTTCCGCTCAGGCATCTTATCGATACTTCATTGGCGTCGTCCGAGACCAAGTTCCCGAGACATCGATGACGATGAAGGGCATCGGCTCGTCGATCACTCCTATCGCGATGTTGCCAATTCAAGCGACTGCAACGGATGACTACGGCGTCGAATCGTTGAGCCTGACGATGGCGGTCCGAGCATCCGAGGAAAACGCAGACGGGGCTAGCGATGGCGAAGCGGCGGCCAATGGGGAACCACAGCAACACACCGTCTCGCCCGAATTGGATCGTGACGGAAACGCGGCTTGGACGTTTGACCTGCGAGACCTATCTGACGACGGCACCGTGAATGGGTTGGCTCCCGGAGCGAGCGTGCAAATTTTCACGACGGCCAAGGACCGGTTCGACTTGGGTGAACCACACTCGATTCGCGGCGAGGTGGTTCGTTTGCAAGTCGTGACACCAGAGACACTGCTCGCGACACTCGAACGACGCGAACTTGAATTCCGTTCGCGGTTGGAACAAGCGATCGATGAAACACAACGTTTGCGCCAGAGTTTGGCCGCGGTGCAAAACGACGCGTTGGATGTTTTGCAAACTCCGGATGAGGGTGAATCTGCCGAGGAATCCGCCTCGACTGGTGACGGCGAATCCGCTGACGACGACGGCGAGGAAGACGTCCGGGCGAGACAAAGAGTCCAGCTGCGAATCCGCCAATCGGAATTGCAGGCAACCAAATCCACGGAAGAGTTGGCGGGGATTGTCGTCGGACTCGAAGACCTGCTTCTCGAAATGGTGCAGAACCGCGTCGATTCGGTTGACCGCCGCGAACGATTAGAAAACGGCGTCCGTAACCCATTGTCGGCGGTGGTGACGGAACCCTTGCCACGCCTGCAGCGTCAAATCACTTCGATGGAACGGGTTTTGATGGCGGAAGATTCCGCCGAATCGTCTGGGGACAAGATGACGGAAGCAGCGACCGCGGCAATCGCAACAACCGACGAAGTCCTCCTGTCGCTCAACGCCGTCTTGGAAAAGATGCTTGACCTGGAAAGTTTCAACGAAATTCTGGATTTGGTCCGAGGGTTGATCAGCGATCAGGAAGAATTGATCGAGGAAACGGAAGAAACTCGAAACCAGCAGGTTCAAGATCTGTTCAAGTAGAAAGGAACGCGGGTGATCGACCGGGTTCGTTTTCTGGACGCATCCTCGCGACGTGAACCGCGGATGGAAAGCCACTTCAATGAACGCCTATTGCATGAACCAAGCTGACCGCCCCCGCCGAATCCTCTGGCCGATGAAAAACGCACGCATTCGTTTCGCTTACTCACTCGCGTTGGCTTCGGCCGTGTTGGTGATCTCAATCGCCGCGAAACCGTCCTTTGCTCAATCATCGACGGACGATGAAGTCACAACGCTCGCGTCACGCCAATCCAGCGTTGCAACCCGCTACGAGCGTCTCGAAGAACTGTTGCTTCGATTGGCTGACATGGAAGCCAGCGAAAACCCGGAACGTTCAGCCCTACTGCGACGCGTCGCCAAACAATCTCGCGAACGATTCGTGCTGGAAAAACTTCGCGGTGCCGGCAAGATGATCGGCGACGGCCAACTATCCAAAGCGATGACGGATCAGAAGTCGGCGACGGAAGAACTGCAGTCGATTCTGAAACTGTTGATGAGCGAAGACCGAAGCTCCCGAATTCGCGATGAGAAGAAACGCATTTCGGAACTCATCAAACAACTTCGATTGACCGAGCGCAACGAACGTAGCGTCCGGGCTCGAACCGAAAACGGTGTCGAGATGAGTGAAGTTGAAAAGGAGCAGAAGGCGATCGCCGAACGGGCTGAAGAACTTCGCAAAGAACTCGAGGAAGAATCCGACGACGCCAGCGGCGAACCATCCGAAAGCGAATCGTCAAAGAGCGAATCACAAGAATCAAAGAACGAAGATTCCGAAAACCAATCTGGCAACAAGAGCGAGATGGAAGCGGGACGAGAGTCCGGCGAACAGAAACCTGGCGAAGAGAGCAGCGAGCAAAACGAGAACGGACAGCCGCAGGAAAACGAGCAGCCCAAAGAAAGCGGACAACAAGACGAGAACTCGCAACAGCAACCTGAAGGCGATGAGCCCAAAGAAGCTTCCGAAAATGGCGAGCAACCAGATGGTGAACCCGCCGAAGAAAAAACGGGCGAAGAGCAAGGTGAACAGTCACCTTCCGGGGAACAGCAATCCGAAGAAGGGCAGCAACAATCGGGCGAGCAAAAATCTGGAGAGAAGCAGTCCGGCGAACAGCAGTCGTCTTCGCAACAGCAACCACCCAAACCCCAATCGCCTCAAGAACAGGCGAAGGAGCAGCTCGAACGCGCGATCGAGCGGATGAAAGAAGCTCAGGACAAACTCGCTCAGAACGAACGAAAAGAAGCCACCGAACAACAACGACAAGCCGAAGAAGAGTTGCGTCGCGCGATCGATCGATTGGAAAAGATCCTTCGACAACTTCGCGAAGAAGAGATGGAACGTGAACTGGCAAAACTCGAAGCACGTTTGCGCAAGATGGCGGCGATGCAATCATCCGTGTTGGACCAAACCGTTCAACTGGCAAAAACACCCGAAGTCCAACGCAATCGTGCCACGGATTTGAAGGCCGGTGATTTGGCGTTCGAAGAACAGAAAATCACGTTGGAAGCGGACCGCGCGATGCTGCTTTTGCGAGAAGAAGGCTCAAGTGTCGCGTTCCCAGAAGTCGTCTCACAATTGCGTGAAGACACCGTTCGGGTCTCGACCCGGTTGGGACAAAGCAAAATTGACTTGGTCACTCAGGGTCTGCAATCCGACATCTTGGCTGGGTTGGAGGAAATGATTGCGGCATTAGCCAAAGCACAACGTGACCTGGAAAAAAAGAAACAACAGGAACAACAGGGCGACGGTGGGGGGCAACCGTCGGGTTCTGGAGAAGAACCCCTTGTCCAGAAATTGGCCGAGTTAAAATTGATCCGTACGATGCAAACTCGCATCCAGGGCTCCACGGATCGCTATGCTAGTTTGATGGATGGCAAGGAGACTTCTGCCGAAGACGTCTTGCCATTGCTCCGCGATTTGTCGCAAAGACAAGATCGGCTTTATCAAATCACCCGTGATTTAGTGACCGAGCGGAACAAATAGGGAACCACCTCCCGCGACCTTGAATGGATCATTGCTGATGAGAATTCGTTTCGCTGCTGCGCTCTGGACTCTGTTGCCGGCCTCCTTTTTGGCGTCTCCCGCCATGGCCGAAATCGGACCCGCGTCGGAACTCGCCATTGTCTCGGCTGCTTCGAAAGCATCGTTCTCATCCAATTCGGTTTCTCGACCATTACGTTCTGATTTGGTCCAAATCATTCCGGAATCAGAAGCCCAACCTTTGGAATCCGGCCTAGCCAATGACGGCTTGAAGAGTAACGCGGATTGGCCGCTGCGAGACTCGGACGAAATGGCAGAACAGCTTCGCGCAGCACTGGATGCGTTGGGCGTCGCTCCCGACTTGATGGACCAAGCGACCGAGAGCTTTCTGATTGGAGTCCAGCGTGACGACATGGAACCGCTCAACGCATGGGTTGATGCCGCGTCGGCACAGTTCGATGTGTTGTCTGAACTGATGCGTCGACTGAACGGCGATTTGTTGTCCACCGCACGTGGCATGGATCCCAACGGTCCGGATTACGCAATCGTTGAATCAATGCCAAACGAATTGCGAGCGGCCCTTCGAACTTGGATCGGCCGTGAACTGGTGCGTGCTCGTTACTACGACGAAGCCCTGCCGATTTTTGCCGAAGTCGATCCGATGGTGTGCCCCGATCCCGCGACGCTGTTGTTCTATCGCGGTGCGTGCTACCACGCGCAGTTGAAGATCAAAGACTCACTGTCGGATTTGCGTCGTCTGTTGCAACGCAAAGACGAGATTCCTTCACGTTACGCTCGTACCGCCGAGATGATGGTCGCGGATATCAAACCACTCAAGAAAGATTCGCTGGACGAGATCTCTCGATTGATGAGCGATGTCACGCGTCGCTTGGATTTGGGACGTGCCGACGAAGCGACCAAGGATCGCGAGCAAGAGGTGATCGACAAGCTCACCAAGCTGATCGACAAGATCGAAGAAGAGCAGCAGAAACAGCAACAACAGCAGCAGCAACAACAAAGCGCCAGTGGGAACGGCGGCCAAAGCGATGGGCAAGCGTCACCCATGGATGACAGCCGGATCGCAGGTGCCAATGGCCAAGGTGATGCGGATCGCAAGAAGATGGACGACCAAAATGGCTGGGGCAATCTGCCTCCCGCGGAACGTCAGGAATCACTGCAACAGATCAGCCGCGATTTGCCGACGCATTACCGCGAAGCCATCGAAGCTTACTTCCGCAAACTTGCCACGCAAAAGTAAGCCTCGCCGACAATCCGGTGTTTAGCGACAAAGCACGCAGACCACGTCCCACATGCGTTCGCATGATGCATGGGACGTACGCCATGTCCCACATGCCTTGACATGCATTGGACGTAGGCCATGTTCCACATGGCATCCCAACCGATGCTTTGGAACAAAGCGAGGCGTGCACCCCGCCAACCTCGCCATCAACACGCGGACAAACAGCGAACAACCGTTCGCCGCCGCCCAATTCAATCACCTGATCAAATCTTGATCTTCGGCGGCGCCGGCAATTCCTCGACCGAGCCTTCAATGCTTCGGTCATCTTCCTCGTCTGTTTCCGACACGTCCGAGTCATTTGCTTCATCGGGTGACGGAGCCAACGTGGGCTCGTTCGCCATCGTCGACGTTGGTTGCAACGGAGAGGCGACGGGTGCGTTGGCTGAATCAGACAAAATGGATTGCGACTGCGAGAGAACCACCAGGGCGTCTCTCGTTTCGGCGAACCCATCCAACCTTGTGATGTTGCCAAGTTGCCCGTTCGACGTGACACCTCGATACGCCCGAGCGGCGGAATCGATCGTTGCGGCCGCATCAGCCGTCATCGAACCATCCGAAGTGACCTGAGAATTGTCAGTGACTTGTCGCAACGCATCGATCTGCAGGTAGTCCCACCAAATGTCGCCATCCTCGATCGTGTTCAACGATGCGGCGAGACGCTCGACGCCTTCGGTCAATTGTGTCGCCACGTCAAATGCCGGCCCAGGTATCGGCGGGTAGGAGGAGATCACCGGATCGGATGGGTAGGCACTCTCAGCCGAATAAGCCGGCTCCACCGGATAAGGCACAGGGCCGGGAATGCTGAGGCGGAAACCGGGCGTGTTGATTTCAACTCCGCCGATTCCAGGGCCCGCAACCACGGGCGGGGCAATAACGATCGCCGGCGCCGGGGGATACGGCAGCACCGGAATGGCGGGCCCGATTGGAGCGACACCTCGATATCGATAGAGCGGATCTCGGTAGGAACCCGGCCGAACCACCGGCGGGCCAATTGGCACGACGGCCATTGTGCTCGGTAAATACGGGGGTGGAACCAGATAACCGGGTGTCCGGTAGGCAGGTCCATAAAATCCAAAGCCGGCTCCCGGGCCCCCACGGTAGCGGGCAACCACTCCTTGAGCATCTGCTGTCGGCGCGAAGACGCCAAAGATTAAGGCCGAAGCGATCAAAAAGCGTCGCATGTCACTGCTCTGTTATCGTTGAAAGGAAAGATCCGTTTGTCTTCATTTTAGTCCACAATTCCCAATACTTGCGGACCAAATCTTCGCACTCAGGGAACCGCAGGGAGTGATCTCGGGTATAATCAACTTCCGTCGCGACGCATTTTGCCCGATCCCCATCTTTTGACTCGCTGGTTGATTGTTGAAAACGAGCCAGTCTTTTCGGTGCTCGTCGTGGTTCCCGCCTTGTTTTCCGACCTCACGCGGACGTCCCGATTGCCTCGGGCCCCGTTCAACACGTTTTGCTACAGGAAGTCTCTGATGCCACAGCCGAAGCCACCCGTTTCCAAAGAAGCCAGCCGCACCATCGACGCCAGCCGTCGGTCGTTCCTCAAGGATTCTGGTTTGATTGCTGGCACCACATTGGCCGGCAGCACGCTGGCCGGCGTTTCGATCCCCAACGCTCACGCGGCTGGTGACGACGTCATTCGCTTCGTCGTGATTGGTTGCGGTGGTCGTGGCACTGGAGCCGCCGCCAACATCATGTCGACCAAGGGCAACGTCAAGTTGGTCGCCGTGGCCGACGCATTCGGTGACAAAGCCGAAGGAACGATCGAAGGCCTGACTCGCAAGTTCGGCGACAAAGTTGCCGTTCCACCTGAAAACGTCTTCACCGGTTTGGACGGCTACAAAGCTGCAATCGATGTCGACTGCGACTTGGTCGTCATCGCAACACCTCCCGGATTCAAACCGCAACAATTCGAGTACGCGGTCAACAAGGGACGCCACATCTTCATGGAGAAACCCGTCGCGACGGATGCTCCCGGCGTCAAACGAGTTTTGAAGGCTGTCGAAGAGTCGAAGAAGAAAGACCTGATGGTCGGCATCGGACTGCAGCGTCGTCACGAGCCACACTACATGCAGTGCATCGAACGCATTCATGACGGTGCGATCGGCGATGTGCTTTCACAACAGGTTTACTGGAACGGTGGCGGCATCTGGTACCGCAACAAATCCGAAGACCAAAGCGAAATGGCCTTCCAGTGCAACAACTGGTACCACTTCAACTGGATTTGTGGCGATCAAATCTGTGAGCAACACATCCACAACCTGGACGTCGGTTGCTGGGTCAAAGGTGAATACCCTGTCGAGTGCAACGGCATGGGCGGACGCGAGCAACGCATGGGCGGTGACGCGACCAAGTCACAAATCTTTGACCACACGTTCTGCGAATTCACCTTCGCCGACGGATCGAAGATGCACAGCCAAGGCCGTCACTTGGCCGGCGGTTGGAACCACGTTGGCGAATTCGCCATCGGTTCGAAGGGTTCCGCCAACCCATCGGGTCAAATCATGGGCGAGAACGAATGGTCGTTCGAAGGCAAACGCTTGAACGGTCACCAACAAGAGCAACACGATTTGATCGAAGCTCTGATGCGTGGCGAGATCTACAACGAAGGTGAGTACGGAGCGAAATCGACGTTTTGTGCGATCCTCGGTCGCGAAGCTTGCTACTCCGGAAAGATCGTCAAATGGGACGACCTGATGGAAAAAGGCAAGGACCTTTGCCCAGGAATCGACGAGTACACACTCGAGTCGACTCCACCAACTCTGCCCGGCGAAAACGGCGAGTACCCAACGCCAACTCCAGGCAAGTACTCACCATTTGCGTGAGTTTGAATGCGGCGTGAACGCTGCCTTGACGGATTCAGAAGAAAGCCCGAGGGGAAATCCCTCGGGCTTTTTTCGTGGTTGGATTGAGGATGGCCATCGATTGGAAATCGCGAAAACTTTCGCGGAACAGTTGGGGACAACTGTTCAACTCAAGTTAGTCGTCCTCTTTGAGTTGATCCACCAGCGACGTGATCTCGTCTTCGGTCATCGTCAGTTTGGTTTGCATCAAGATGCGTTCCAGGTGCCGCTGCCCAGCTTCGCTCGACGGGAAACCAATGTTGCGTCCGCCTTCGCCTTGATTTGATGTTGCCAAACGGTTGCCGTCCGCATCCACGATGGCAAACCATGGAATGCCGCCTTGTGCCCCGTCGCGAAGTTCTTGCATCAATTCGCGAGCACCGACGTAACGATGGTCCATCTTCACCCACAGATAATCCTTTTCCCAAGCCTGGTGTTCGCTCAAGAAGTCTGAAAGCATGTGACACGGTCCGCACCAAGTCGCCGTTTCTTGGACGATGACACGTTTGTTTTCTTTCCTGGCTTGGGTCAAAGTCGTTTCGAAGAGCTTTCGAGCGTCGATCGGATCGGGACGGAACGAGTCAAGCCAATCGATCACATGTGACTTCGAAAGCTGCTCTTCGACAATGAAGTCTTTCCCGGAAACGTGTTCGATGAGTTCGCCATCTGCGTCGACCAGCACCAACGAAAACTCAATGGATTGATCCAGGTTCTTGACCCCAAGTTCGTCCAGCAACTCGCGTGCTTGTTCCTTTTGTTCTTGGCTTTCGGTCGAGATCGCCATGACCAAGTAGTCATCACGAACTTTGCGGTAGTCGCTGTCTTCGTATCGCCACTGCATAAAGTCGTGCAGACGAGGTTCATTGATGGTTCCAAATGCAATCAACAACATTTGTTTGGAACGCTGGACTCGCGGAACCGCGCGGCCAAAACGCTGCAAGGGAGTCCCGTCCACTGCCATCGCACGCTGGATGCGCTCGTCCAGCGTGGGTGGAACGTATGGTTTCCGGGGAGCAGGAATACCTACCGCCCCCAGATCGACCGTTTCACCTGGTTCGACGAAGACGGTTCCTAGTCGAACGCTGCGTCCTTGTGAGTCAGGTGCCAAAGTCAAAACGTACTCATGATTTGCGGTCAGGTTTGGGAGTATGAAATTGCCGTCATCGTCCGTGGTCACTTGCCCACCAAACCGCGGACTGAAGGAACGATTGTTCTTCGCGTGGACATAAATGGCGTAGGCAATGACAGTTTTAGACGCCGGTTCATCTGAGTCACTTTTGTGCAGCACACCCCGCGCGGAACCGACAGGATGAAGTTCAATCTCAACTGACTTCACCTTGTCATCAATCTTGGTGATGGATCTGAGTTTGCCGTGTTCATCGGTCGTGTGGATGTAGGCTGCGCTGCCGTCCGTCTCGACCGCGAATTTTCCGTCCGCATCTGATATGGCTTTCCAATCGGTGCGGATGAATTCGCGTGCGATACCGTCAAGTGTCGCGTTTGGAACGGGAACGCCATCAGCGGCATTACGGACGATGCCTTGCAACACGACCTTTTCAATCGTTTCAATGCTCGCGTCGACTTGCTTTTCCAATTCACCCGCCACTTCAAACTCGACCGACTTCGCACGTTGTGGTGGACGCAAGCTGTAGTTGCCGTTGCCAAGTTTCAACTCGTATCGACCCTCATCATCGGTTTGAGTGCTGAAGTAGACCATGGGACGAACGTAGAGGTTGGAACCATCTGGATTGGCGATCTTGACGTCCTCCATGTCATTCAGTGACGTTCCATACAAGTAGCAACCAACTCGCTCGTTGGCGATCGGTTCGCCGGTGACTTCGTCCGTGATGCGTCCGGTGACGACTGTGGGCTGGCGAAGTCTCAGTTCCACACCATCCACAGGTTGGTACTGATTGACCACGAATGTCGGAACTCCGTCGCTGGCCCACTTCTCGCTTTCGACGGAAAGAAGGTAAATCTGCTCTCCCGGCACTAGCATTTCAAACGTTCCGTCATGCTCGGTCGTGACTCTTTCTCGCCCGGGGTCGGTGGCATAGCCTCGACCATTTGCGACCACGGTGATCCCAGGTGCAGGGTTGCCATCAGGGTCGACCACGCGTCCGCGTATGGGAACGGTTCGGTTCATGACGACCGACAAATTCTTGTTGCCCTTCGATGGGAAATAGTTCCCTCGCGAATGGACGAAGCCATCGCGAGACAGCCAAAATGTCACTGGGCTCTTTTGCCACTGCGGCATCCAATCAAATGTCACCTGCCCATCGGCCCCAGTTTTTTCGACGAAATTAGTTTGGCCGAAACTCAGATTGACTTGGTCGTTCTCTGATTCCTTTTGCAGTAGCCATGGATAAACCTCAACGTCAGCCAGTGGCTTTCCATCGCCGTCCTTGACGATGAATGTGACTGACTCCGCACCGTCCAACTGAAGCTTTGCTCCATCCTCTGGGAACTCGGGGACTTTTGCGTTCTGGTCGTTTCGCTGGTTTCGTGAAAGCGCGTACAGTTCGTAGTCCGCTCCCAGACCATTTTTCCAAGCAATCACCGATCGGATTCCGCTCGAAGGCGGATAGGAAAACGTGTATTTCCCAGGAACAGAAGTCGCGAAAGCATCGACCGTGAAGTAGGCGCCGATTTGGACCATTAGATTGGCTCCTTCGACTGGTTGATTGTCTTGATCAACCACCTGAATGGTCCCGAGACGGGTCTTTTCGAGCTGCAACTGAACTGGCAAAGGACGCTGGCTGGAAGCATCTCTGCTAATTCGGTCAAACGTCAGCAGGGAACCGTCTTCGCTCTGCGCACGAAAAGTTGTCGCGGCGAGCATCGTCTTCGCGATCGGAAGTCTGAACTGGAATTTGCCGTCGGAATCGGCTTTGCCTTCCTTCTTCCGTTGCGGATTGGATCCGTCGAAATAATGAATCTCTACAACTGCGTTGGAAACCGCGTTGCCAGCTTCATCAACTGCCGTCCCAGCGATCTCAGTGAGACGGTCGACGTCTGAATCCGGAAGTTCATCCGACGCCCCCTGACCCTGCGGAAGGACCATCAAGAGCAGCATCAAATAAACGAACTGCAATTTAGTGACTGGTTTCCAACGCATCGCTGAATCCTCTGGCAATGAACGGTCTCGAAGGACGGTCTTCAAACATTCGATCCGATTGTAGGGGGTGCGGCACAACCCTGCAGTAATTTTCTATACCGTTCCGCGGTGTGGACACCTATCAAATAAAAACGCCAGAGAAGACGAACTTCGCTGGCGTTTGCGACGTTTGGAAACGACGTGAGTCTTACGACATCAGACGTAATTGACCTTGGTCGAGCGACAGTGATTCGAGCAAGCTTTCCAGTTCTTCTCGGTCCTCTTCCGAGTCCAAATCGACCTGGCTGATCGCGGCGTAGTCGAGTGAAGCTTGCGGTGCCACATTCAACAGCTTGCGTGCCTCACGTTCGACTTGACCGAGAACGGCATCGAGCACTTCGACACTTGATTCATCGTTTGGCTCGCTGGACGGCGCTGCATCGCCGACGATATCGATGTCGCCGAGAGCGTTGATCACACGAAGGGCATCGATCGCCGTCGTGGCACCGTCTTCGTTCACATCCAAAAACGCACGAGACATCTGCGTATTGGGTTGGTTCAAAGCATTGATCACCAACAAAGCATCCAGTGCGCTGACTTGGCCATCGTTATTGACGTCCGTTTGCATGCGTTGATTGTTGAAAGGCCCGAAGTTCGCCAATCGCTGTTGGCCGGCTGCCGAAGCAAATTTGATCGCGACGGGTGGCCCCGCCAATTCCGGCGTGGGGTAGGTGTTGCTGAACCCAAGCTGATCGCCATCCGCCGAAGGCAATCCGTGGTTGGCATCGAACAGATCAAGGTCTTCGAAGTCGACTTGTCCCGAACCATCAAAGTCCGCCCAAGCGGCCAGATGATTGCTGTCGCTGACAACCGCGCCAAAGACGCTCGCAAAGATCGAGAAATCCGCGAAGTCAATTTGGTCGCTGTCATCCGCGTCGTAAGGAACCGCCCACATGCCGGTATCAGGGACTTGGCTGACGCCTGCGCTACCGACGATGCCACCTGAAGTGACGGTGGCATTTTCGACCGCCAGTTCCAAATCGTACGCACCGACGAAATTGCTGTTCTCATCGACGGGAGCGTCATCGTTTGCTGTTGGTGCAAAACGAACGCGACCGAGCAGGATCGGACCACCATCCGAGACTGGTGTGGACGCGCTCAGCGAAATATTGCTGACGATGCCATTGGCATCGTCGACGTTCACCGCGCCGTCCAAACTGAACGACTCGGCAGGTTCGAATGTCCAAGCACTCGTCAGTGATGTGTCGTACGAGAGGTCAAACGAAACCGCATCGACGGCTTGTGTGTTTACTTCAGGCGTCAGGTAGATCTCGGTGGCGAAGCCTTCCCATTCGTGAACATAGCCAACCGATTCAGGCACCGCGTCCACTCGGCCTCCTTCTTCCAAATCGGTATCGTTCCGAACGACGGCCAAATCAAGCATTGCGGCTTGAACATGTTGAACGGATTCAACATCGGTCAGATCCACGGCCCCAGCGTCCAGGTTTCCTCCGCCAAATCGTGCAAACGGCAGGTCACCGGATGCTAGTGTGTAGGTCGCGGTTCCGCCTGCGGTGGCAATCACTTCGAAGTAGCCCAAGCGGACCCAAGTTGGTGCCAAGCCTTGCCCGGTCTGCAAGGTTCCGCCTCCAAGATCATCAATCAGCCCGACAAAATCGTCGATCGTTCCCGATGGCAGCAAGTTGTAGTCGTCGTTGGATATCCCAACCGCGTCAACGACATCGGTGTTGTACCGAACGTCAATTTGTCCACCGGCCAATCCATTGAATTGGTTGTCGAAATCCTGCACCCAGGCTTCGACGTAGTAAGTCCCGCCGATGGGGCTGGTCGTGATCGCGGAGGGCAATTCGGTCGAACCAGCGAGGCTCGGCGTCGCGACGGCACGCAATTCCACGTCCAATACGGACTGGCCGAGTTGAAAGATGGTGACGCTGCCACTGACTTCGTTGGACGCGAGCAACAGCGGCTGCCCGTTGGGACTGTCCGATGCGGAAACGAATTTCAGATCTTCGACACCCAGATCGCCAGCTTGTTCGATGTCCGTCGCATTGGCATCACGATTATTGATGTATTGAACGAAGGTGGCTTCCTCGGGGGACGTGATGTCGTAGACGAAGACGCCACCGGTACGTTCCAATCCGATGAAAGCATACATTCGATCGCCGATGACTCCGGTGGTGATGGCCTCGGGTTCAGGCCCTTTTGCATCACTGCGTGAATCAAACTCGTTTTCATCATTGCTGCTGTTGAACAGATCAGGAACCAACTGAGCGGTGAGTTGCTCAAACTGGTCGCCTGAATCAAACACAACGTCGCCAGACGCATTGAAGATCGTGAACGAGCGAGCTCCAAACGCGAAGAGCTGATCAAAGTCGCCATCACCATCGATGTCGCCATCGATATTTGAAATCGTCAGACGCCCCAGAACATCGTCTTCTTGCAGGTCGGCCGCATTGGGGAAAGCGGTCGGGTCAAGAACAATGTCTTTGATCCGGTCTTCGTCAAAATCTCGTGAATCACCTTCGTTGGCGGTGGCATAGAAAGTCTGTCCACCGACTTCGAATGAGGTGATGGCGTCGGGCATGTAGAGCCCAAAGACGGGATGCGGTGCAATTACCACGGAGTCGTCCCGATCGCTTGGGTCGATGCCGTTACCTGGCAGCGAATGATCTTTCACACCAAGCGGTTGGATCTCCAGAATTTCAGGCTGAACCAAGTCGACCACTGCGACGGAGTTGGCTTCTTGCAAAGTCACATAGGCACGCGTTCCGTCCGGAGAAATGGAGGCGTACTCGGGCTCCAAATCACGTGACGCCGAGCGGCCCGGGAAGATGCGTACACCTTGTGAGCGTAGCGAGTCTTCTTGTCCATCAAACGCGGTGAAGTCGAGCGTGGTCACGTCGAAGGATGTGATGAAGCCGTCTTGACGCAATCGAGTCAGATCAATCACGCTGATCGTACCCAAGGGATCGATGGTCGGATTGGGATCTTCCAAATCGTCCGGTTCGCCTTCACCAGCAACGACCACTTTCATCCCGTCGGGAGAAAATGTGAGTGAGTCTGGCAGAGCCCCAACGGTGACACTGCCGAGTAAGTTGCCGTCGACGTCGAAGAACAGAACTCCACCAGGATCAGTGTGCGTTGGAGCAGCAACCGCGACTGCAACGATGCCACCAGAAACCGCGACGCTGTTCACACCACCGGTCCCGCTGGGAAACGTGATGGGGGAAAGTTCCGTTGGTGAGGTTGGATCGGCAATGTCCAGCACACCAATGTGGTTGGCATCGGAGTTCGTGAAGAAGACTCGCTGGGTTTGCGGGTCATGAGCCACGATTTCCGCGGCCGATTCGTCGAACACGCCCGTTTCGAAGGTGCCGGCAACGGAGATTTTGAAACTGTCGATCGAGGATGGCGTCAGGATCGTGTCATTGGTGACCGCCAAATTTTGGATACGTTGATCTTGAACTGGCGAAGTCTCGCTCTCTCGATAAGGAGCGGTCCCACCATCCGGATTGTGGTTGGCCAGCAGGTATTCAGCCAACGCATCCTGCTCCTTACCGGTCGTGAAGACATCCGTCGCACCATCCGACAAACCAGCCGACGAAAGATGAGTCATGGAATCACCGAAGGCGGGGAACGGGTAGCCATCGCCTCCAATCGGTGAACCGCCCGAGAAGATCCCAGCGAGGAAGTCCAAAGTCACGATACGAATTTCGCGATTGGGATTGCCGATCAATTGGCCATTTCGCACCAAGACGTCGATGATTTCACCGTTATCGTCGACCAATGCGAAGCTGCGAACTCGCTGGCCTTCCTGAACGACGTTGGCGGAAGCGTCCAACACCAATGCTGGTTCGTTTGGATCAAAGCTGAACTTGGCACCACCGATTTGCGGGAACTGACCTGGTGTCGCGTTGCCGGCCGTATCGGTCGCCGCAACGCCGTGTTCGATCAATCGCTTCAGCTCCATCGCGGTGACCGTCATCACGGTCAAACCGTTGTCAAACCGCAACGCGTTTTCGATATCCAGTTGAGAGATCTCGCCTGCTTCCTTTCCTGCGTCTGGGTTCGCCGCGGTCGGAAGCTCTTCACCGGTCGATCCATCGATCGCACCAATCGCCGCGCGAATGCCGCCACCATTTTTGATCGAAACCGCCACTGTAGCATCGAACTGACGAGCTGCCACAAGGTTCGCGTCCGCGGTCAGGTTGCCCAGATTCGTTGCTTGTGTTCGAACCTCTGCGCGGCGTCCTTCGAGGAAGACATCGGTGGCACCAAAGATCTCTCCGTCTTTGGCAGTGACAACACCGCGAACGGCTTGAACCAGTTTGTTGACTTCGGTCGCCTTGGTACTATCAGCGATCGCGGTGGCAATGTCTGCCGCACCAGTGACGACCAATGTTCCCGCTTCGTCAGTGGCAAAGACTCCGCTGACCGAAGCGTCCAACATCGATGGAATCACGACACCACTGGCGTCAAAGTCGACGACCAACCGCCCGACGTAACTGTATTCGCCGTCGGTGCTGACGATCAGCGTCGGATCGTTGTCCGCGTTGGTCGTTTGCAAAGGATAATTTCCTTCGGCTACATCGCCTGCACGCAAAGTGTCTTGCGCATCGGCGAGCAGCGTGTCCGAACCACCGGCGACAATGACGTCGACACCGTTGAGCAATCCAGCCAATTCTTCCTCCAGCGAAATCTGCTGTAGATGGCTGACCAAGATGACCTTGTTGACATCATCCGCGTTTCCCGCGATGTCGTCATCGCCATCAACAATGTCAGCGATGATTGGGTTCAGGACATCGGCCAAAGCCTGCATGTCGTTGGTTCCACCCGCGTTGGGAACAGTTCCGCCGGGTGACGATATCTGGCTTAGCAACTGAGTGGTCGCACCGACAATCGCGACCGATTCACCGTTCACTTCGGCAATCGTCGCGGGAGCGATTTTCGGCGCAGCGGCGGTTGCGGCCAAATCACCAAGATCGGCTCGATATTCGGTGGTGGGTAGAATGTCGGCGGTGAACAAACCGGCCAAACTTGGATCGCCAGAGAAATCGAGGTTGGCACTGAGCGAAGGAAACTGCGCTCCCAACCAACGCACATCTCCTGGCGTGTTGCCGCGAATATCTGTGCCGATCAAGGCACCGAGCGTGTCGGTCCCGAAGTCGAATTCATGATTCCCCAAAGCCGACGCATCGAATTCCAACAGGTTCATGATCGAAATGTCGACGCGGCCCCCGTCTTCACGAATGTTGTTCAGGCCAGGTTCGCTGAGCAACCCTTGGTAGGCTTCTTGCAGCGGAGTTCGCAGACTGCCATCACCGGAGGCACTGAAGAACGGGCCGCCGATGAAATTGTCACCCGCCGAAACGAGCAGCGAACCGCGACCGTCATTGGCTGCTTCTGTTTCCAAACGATCGACAATCGCCGCGAAGTGCGGTGCATCAGAAATCGCCTCCACACCGCCTTCCAAATCACTGGCATGGAGCAGTTGCAACGAGAAATCAGAAGCCAACATTTGGCGGGATTCGAGTGTTTGCAATCCCGCACGCAGGTGCTGACGGCGTTTGTTCGAACGACGGGAAAGAAATCGTTTTGCCACGAGAGTGATCCAAATTCGATGGTAAGAACGGGGGACAATGTAAGTCCCGCGAATTCTGACGATCAAAAATGAAGTTGCTGCAAACGTTGCTCACAGAGTTCCATGCGAATTCAGTGAAGATTCGCAGAAGGTGACTTTGAATCCAACGCCAATGCTTGATAAAAGTGGCCAATGAACAACGCAGTTTGGCCATTGCCCAATCCCGCGATTGCATTGCCTGCCTCGAACGGCTTGCCTTAGCATCCCGAAGGATCGAACAAGCATATCCCAGTAATTGAAACCAACATGGTTAGCTTGACTATATCGGGACGGGCCAGCAACTCGGACGACACGACCTCAGATCGAGTCGCCGACCTGGGGCTTCTAGTTAGCTTCTCGCGAATCACTTATTTATTGATGCAGGTCTATGCGTTTAAACTAACTTTCCTAAGCAGATCGGCAATATCGCGAAGGGCATCAGCACTCATCAAGGCTGGTCACAAGAGGCAATAGAGCGAGGCGAAACACCAACACTCTTACAAAATGCTTCGATTCCAATGTGTTCGTTGTCCATCAGGAACATCAGAACAACTTAATGCTAATGTTGCCACCTTACTTCCAAGCCACGCACACGTCTCACGACAAGCAAGACAAGTCCAGAGGCCAATAGTGTGATAGAAGAAGGTTCAGGCACCGCCGTTGCCTGAACAGCCCAAAGCCCTGTCGTAGTAGCGACAGCAAAACCGGCGGCACCATCATCAACTGCCGCCACATCTCCAGCCACTGAGTCGATGTCCAACTGCTCCAAGCCTACGCCACCAATGACGTCATCCAGAAGCGTTACGTTCCAACTGGTTATGCTTGTGCCTGTCCACACGAAAAGACCTGTCAGACCACTAGTGTCAACGATCTGAAACCCTGGCCCTTCGTTTAAAGTCACCTCGAGGTTAATTTGGGTGGGAGTGGAGTCGCCTAGGTTCGCGAAAGTCGCGCTACCACTAATGCTATCATTGCTTGTAAACGGAAAAGTGGCTGTTCCAAAGTCCGTTCCAGAATAAGTTGCAACGACTGCAGCTTCACAGAAGTTACTACTCAACGACAGGAGAATCAGCAAACTTACCTGCTTAAGGATTGCGAATTTACACATTTGAGATTCCTCATCCGGTTATCTCTAGTTCAAACTAGAATTGAATGGCTTTCAATAGATTTCGTCGAAAAAAAATGTAGTCGACGTAATCTACGTCTTGGTCGAGATCATGGTCGAACCAGAACCTGTACAGGGGGTCGTCGGGCTGTTTTAGCAAGCTTCTTCTGAAAAAAAGCAAATCAACATAGTCAACGTCACGATCGCCATCACCATCTCCATAATAGCGATAGAAGTTGTCTGACTCTTGTTGTCCAAAGGAGAGTAAGTCACCAATCAACCCATCTTGATTTGAATCGAATCCAAACCCATCAAGAGTCTCGATATTAGTTCCATCGATCGTGAGTTGGTAATTTCCGTCGACTAGCGAACCATATTCGACGAAAGTTCCGCTGAAGGTGAGGTCGGCGATGGTGTGGCCGTCTTCGTCCAGACGGGTGGTATAGGCGACGTCGACGGTGCCGCCGTCGGGGCCGCGTTTGACAACGGTGAATGCGCCGGGAGCAATCGTTACTTCAGCGTCGAATTGGATGGACAGTGATTCCACGCGTGATCGCTGGGCCGTGCCGTCACCCACCGTGATGTCTTGCTTGGTGACCTCGACTAAGTTGTTGACCCCGAGCGTCAACGACTTCTCAAATACCAATCCCGCCGCATCCGTCACGCGGACTCGCGCAGCGTATGTCGATTGCGACTCGTAATCCAACACTTCGCCTTGCCGTAAATAAAGCTGGTCCGCGCTGATCAGGAAACGAGCATTGTCCGTATCCCCTTCTCCGGACACCAACTCATAGCTGTGTGTGTCGTCGACGTCGGCGTCCACCGCCGACAACGTTGAGAAAAGCAAATCCGCAGCGGAAGTATCCAGATTCTCGTTGATGGAATCCTCGGAAGGAACGATGTCCGTCGGTGCATCAGGCGGGTTGCTCCCCAATCCAGGCGTCGCAACCACCGTGTCGGTTGCGAATGTTACGACAACCGAGTCTCCCGGAGTGGTCGATTGCCAAAACTCAGGAACAACCTGGCGGATCGTGTAGGCCCCCGGAGTCAATGGTGTACCGGATGCCAACTCGGTGAAGCGATAACCGCCTGTTTCATTGAACGGGGTTTGAGGGTCATCGTCGGATGTCAGTTGCGATGGTTCTCCATCGTCCCAATGACCGTTGCCGTTGCTGTCGATGTAGACCGTTCGACCCGCGAGGCCTTGCTCGTTGTAGTTCTGGGTACCGTCACTGTTCGCATCCAGAAAGACGCGGCCAGTGATCGATGCGGAAGGTTGCATCGGTGAGGAGACTAAATGGAAGTTCTGCTCCTGGAAATCCAAATCCGGTGATACTCGCAAATGGATCGCAGCACCAGGCATGTCGATGGCGGCGAGGGCAAACGCCACGTAGCCGATCGGAAGTTCACGCAAGTCCATATCCAAGTCATTCTGGACGCGAATCGTGTCGCCCCACGCACGATAGAACTCGTTGGCTGCAAACGCGACGCCACGCGACGAACCTGACCACGAATAGGATTCCACGATCAATCCGGTGATGGGATCGATAACCAAAGCATCGCCTGAGATTGTGCGATTCAACAGGTGATATCCATCGGTCCATGGACTGAGGTTGAACCCAAATGCGTATGAAGTGCCGTTGATGGAATTGATGTCCATCGGCGGCGCAATGAGTCCTTGCCGCGTGTCAATTAGCGTGATGGTTCCTGCATTTGCAGCGATTACAAACACGTTGTCGTCCACCGCCGCCAAACCATGGTAGTTTCCATCGGGAAGGTCGTAAAAGACTTGCGACTGACCGGTTATTGGATCAAGACTCCAGACACCGTTGTCCTCCGAGTAGAAAAGCGAATCGGCGTTCATAGCGAGCCCCGCCGCGGATGGCTGAAGTCCGGGGGTCGGAAACGAGCTCAAAAGATCGCCCGTGATGGGATCGTGGCGATTGATCGTGCCAACGCCATTGTCGAACTCGACTCCGTAAAGCCAAACGTCATTCTGGTTTGCCAAAGCGCGATCGAGATTGTCCACGGCCACCGCAACGTCGCCGGGCAGGACATCCATAAACACATAGCTGCCGGCTACATCCGTAAGCGTCCAAGCTTCCTCTGGATCGCGAATTCCGTTGCGGTTTTCGTCCAAATAAACCACGATGTTTTCGGCTTCCTCACCCGTGTCCACGACGCCGTTTCCATTTGCATCACGCGAGACGCTCCCACTGATCATCGAACTCGTTGAGCGGTGAGCCACGTCGAGCGGTGCGACTTCTCCTGAGCTGACTTCGACGATGCTACCGGAGACGGGCGCAACAGAACTGGTCAACCCACTCACGAACGGAGTGATTCCCTGTCCAACGGAATTGAAACTCGCGTCAAACGCCTCCAGTCCGTTTGTGTTCTGACCATAGATGTAATATTGGCCGTCCAACACGGTCGATGCGTAGACAAAACCCTGCGTCTTGGGAATGGCCTGGACATCCATCACCCGTCCCGTGACCGGATCGAGACGAAACACGCGTTCGTCATCGCGCGAGAACAGCAACAAAGCCTCGCCATCGACGGTGGTCGTCATCGATTCGGAAAGTAGCGGCATCAATGGATACCCAGCAAACTCCGGATCCCAAAGCGATGTGATCGGTGTCGCGCCGTGGAAACTATCGGAGAGCGGATCGAATCGAATCAATCGGTTCGGCCCCGATACACTCAGATAGACCGTGTCATCCAAGACAGTCATTCCGTACGCGAATGCAGGGAGTCCGCCAGAGGTGGACGGCAGTGGCGTTTCCGAAATGAGTGATCCGTCCAGACTCAACTGCAGCAGCAAATCACGACCGTTGTCGATCACCAAGTACCGATTTCCCCATTGGGTTAGCGAACCGGGGTTGAGGGTAGGAACGTCGGTGAAAACTGTGCTGACGCTCGCACCGTTTGGATTCAAAAGAACGAGCTGCAACCGATAACCCGAAGGAAAATTGTTGTCACTGATGCGACGCATCCCGATGAGCGCTTCAGTCGCCTCGAAAGTCTCCGCTTGCCGCAAACCCTCGACCGGCAGTGTGTCCACGATCACGGGGCCAACGGGAACGTTCGCAAGCGTATACGAACCATCGCTAGCCGAGACATCCAACGGCTCGCCTTCATCAAGAAATCCGTTGGCATTCAGATCTGCAAACACAGTCAAGCCAGCGAGCGGTTCCTCGCCTATATCAAACGTACCCGAGCCATCGGCATCGATGAATTGCTGTCCGGAAATCGACTGAGTATCCGCGACGATGCCGAAGTCCAAGTCGACCGTCGTCTGATTTTCAAACACTCGAAATCGATGCGACGTCGACTCGAACTCAGCCGCTGCAATTCCGTGAGGTACGCCGCTGCCAAGTGCTGGCAACACCCGAATCTTCAACCCCATGTGGTCGCGTACGCCCAGGCTGATCAAGTCTTGACCGCTGTAGATATTCGGTTCGAAGACCTCGCCACCAGCGCCACCAGCGGCTGCGTTGAAGAAAACTTGCGACCACTCGGCCACGATCAGCCCCGTGCTAACATCAATCACCAATGCATTGTTGTTTTCCAAGCCAACAATCACATTGACGCCATCAGGTGCTTCGGCGAGCGAGTCACGAATCTGAATCGATCCTGGTGCATTGAAATTGACTTCGCCAAGTTCCCAGGATTCCAAGTATTGGCGACGTGTAAGATCGAAGACGGCGATTGTGTCGGTATCTGGGTTCGCAACGAATGCCTTCGACCCGACGATCGCTAAACCACTGCCGCTCGGGCCGGCAATGGAATCAACGACCAGCCCCGTTTCCGGCGATAGGATGTCGATTCCGTCACTATCAGACTGATACAACCAACGACCGTCGGAAGCGAATCCAATCGCGACCTCCGTCGGATCCGGCGGTGCTGCGAACGAATTCAAGATGGCACCGGTCCCAGGATCAATCTCCTGAATGATCGAATCCTCGCCGTTGAAGTTTTGATGAACGAACACGCGAGTGACGGAGTCCCCCCAAGCGATAACATTCGATTGCGTTGGAGGAACCACTCGAACAACGTATTCACCGGGAGCTACGCCAGAGATCGTGTAGCGTCCTTCCGAGTCAGTGATTTCAGTCGGCTCACCGGTATCCAACAGTCCGTTGTCATTGAGGTCCACAAAGACGGATTGCCCAGTTGAACCGCTTTCACTTCCGTTCAAGGAACCGCTGCCATTCGAATCAAGCACCACTTGGCCCGAGATCGACGCCAGCGTCTTTGCGAAACCAAAGTCCTGTGTAACCGCGTTGCTGGTTGTGACACTCACGATTGCGCTGGCTACCCGATGATTTGCAGACGCCAGCCCATACTGGGTGTGCGCGGTACTGAAACCGCGAATGAATTCGTAGTTCGCATCGACAACTTCGATTGCCCCGCCAGTTGCAATGTATCGTTCGCTATCGAGAACCGCTGACGCATGCGGCAAGTTTCCGAACGCCGGATCCGTTGAAATCGGCGACGATGCCACCGCGGTCACCGGATCGATCGTGAATCGATAACCGTCGTCGGTATCTAAAAGGAGCGATTGACCATCGTGCGATATTGAGAAGGACTTACGCGCAGTTGGGGTTTCCGGATTGAATGTTCCAGGTGGCTCCGTCAATCCCCAGTCGTAGGTCAGCGGTCTTTCGCGAATGAATTCGTTGGTTGCTGGATCGTACTCGACGAGATTCAAGTAGCCATGCAGGCCGTCGCGAACGGAGAAGATCGTCCCGCCGAACACTTCCGGACCATAATCCGTTACCGACGAATACTCGGTTTGGCCATTCGTCGGATTGGTGAAGGGTTCGCCCAACGGCCGGCTATCGATGAGTTGTCCGTCCAGCGTTAACTCATAAATCATGTCACCAAAGTCATCCGTCAGGATCAAACGATCTCGATAGTATGCTAAACCGATCGCCCCGGTTGTCAGTGGAATATCGGTGAAGATACGATTGACGACGGTACCCGTATTGGGATCAAACTCCCACAACTCCGCGAAATATCCTGTCTGCGAACTCGGACTTGAATAGAGTTCCGCACCAAACAGACGTCCGGTCGATGTGTATGCGTCGCTGGGCCGGTAGCCAACCGGCGGTTGCGTGCTGACCAAATATGCTCCAGGTTCCAAACCGCTGAGCGTATAGGAACCGTCTGCAGCAGAAGTCGTGGCAAGCTCATTGGAATCCGGCCAATGATTTTCGTTCGCGTCGATGTAGACCGTTACGCCTTCGATAGGTAGCTCACCGCCATCGATGATGCCATCGTTGTTTGCATCCTCGCCAACGTGACCCAAAATCGATCCCGCGGTCGGTACATAACCCTGATTGAGAGCGACATCCTCGGTGCCGCTGATGACGACTCCGTATTCAACAAAATTCGCGGCGCCCAGTCCCTGAGAATCCGTGCTGGGCAGCGTACCAATTGGGGCGAGCGTTTCATCGTAGATTCGCAGGGCACCCTGTGATTGCCCTCCTCGTAGATACAACTGACTGTTCAACGCCGCGGCCGACCAAACACCATTGCCAGTATCAGAAAAGTTGAAGAACGACTCGATCTGCGCTGTGAGCGGGTTGAGCACAAAGACTCGGTCGTCGGCGTTGGCGAAGAACCAGATCGATTGGCCGTCAGGCGATTCGACAATGTTCCCAGATGGCGGCAACGACGGAAGTTGCCCAATAAGACCTGAAGCGATTGTGATCGAACGCTCATTGCTGAGCGTTTCTGATTCCGGATCCAGCGTCCTTATTTTGAAGTCGCTTCCAGTGATCCAGTAAACCGTGGCATCGACAACTGCCGGACCTTGGCTATAAGGAGTGCCCCAGATCAGCGGGGGTATCGGAATCTCACGTACCAAACCACCTTGGGCGGTCAACTGAATCAGCACATCTCGAGCGTTGTCAATCGCATAGATGAATTGACCATCCGTTGTTGCATTGTTGGGGTCAATGACCTCAATTTCTGTTGAAATCTCGTCCACAATGGAGCCGTCTTGCGGATCCAAGTAGCGGATACGAAGGGATTCACCGGTCGAGCTGGCCGCATCAGGAACATCGGTGGTTGCGACCAGAAAGTCTGCGGATGACTTAAAAGTGGTTGGGCGGTAACCCGCTGGCCAAGTCCTTCGAATCCATTGCTCACCAATAGAAACATCGGTCAACGTAAATCGACCATCCGGCCCACTGACTGTGTTGGACTCTCCATTGTCGAGTAGCCCGTTGTTGTTCGCGTCCACATAGACAGTGACTCCTTCCAGAGGCAAATCGCCGGCATCTTGCACCCCGTTCTGGTTGACGTCCTGAAACTGAACGCCTGACACCGTTCGCAAAAGAGGCAACACGGCAAAGTCGTTCCCGATGGAAGCGGCATCCAGCAGAAGCGTCAATCGGTGCGAGTTGTCCTCGAAAACTCTTGCGGCTAGGGAGTCTGGAGAGATCGCAAGTGTTTCGGTCTGCAGAACACTTCCCGTGGCGTCCAACGTGGATAGCTCGCCGGCATCATGACTGATGAATATCGAGCCACCGGCACCGGCGAGTCCCTGGTGACGCAAGGTTTCAGGCGGAGTGGGAAGGACATCCAGAATTACGGCGGTCTGCGGATGCACGACAAGGATTTCGTCTGCCGCATTGCGAACCAACAGCTCAGTTCCGTCGGCTGATTCGCCCATCGCGAAGGCAAGATCGAGTTGCAAAGCGGTGTAGGAACCGCCGGAGTTCACCGCCGGAACATTGAGTGTTCGGCTAAGCGTGCGAGAATTGAGATCGTAAACCGTGATCAGATTGTCAATGTGGTTCAGCAAAAACAGCTCGTCGCCAAGAACCGCTGCTCCATTGGGCGGAGAGTTGCCGGTGGACACCGGGAAGTATGAGACCGCGGAGAAATCACTCGGATCAATCACAACGACTGCAGGAGATCCCGGCGGGGTACGTCCACCTGCGTACAACCAGGTTCCGTCAAATGCCAACGCGGTCGAGTCAACAAGGCCTTCAAAAGGCCCAGTGACAAACTGCTGGCGAATGATGCTGTTGCTACTCGGGTCAATCTCGGCAATGAGGCTATCCTGAGCCATCGCAAAGAGAACTTCATCGCTGACGCTGGGCGATACGATGTCCGCTGCGAAAGGAAGCGAGACTCGCACGACCGAATCTCCTGGCATCACAGCATCCAGCAAATAAGAGCCGTCGATTGGCGTTACGACGTTGGGTTCGCCCGCGTCAAACACACGGTTGTCATTAAGATCAACGTAGACCGTTGCACCACCAATTCCCTCTTCGCCCGAGTCTTGGATGCCGTTCTGGTTGCTGTCCTCGAAAACGACGCCTTCCACGCGGGTTTCATTCACATGAACGGCAAAGTCGGCCACAATCTGATCATCACTTGAATTGATCTGTACCGTGACGGGCATGGGACTGGTGACGACATACCCCGCCTGCGATTCAATGGCGACCTGATAGGTTCCGAGCGATAACTGCTCGAAACGATAAGAGCCCGTTTCATCGAAGTCAGTGGCAGGGTCGTCGGCCAGCGTTGTCGTGGACGGTTCACCAGCATCCCTGACGCCATTGTCATTCGCATCGAGAAAAACGATCCATCCGGACAATGGTTCTTCACCGAATTCCTGAACGCCATTTGCATTCACATCGTCATAGACCAAACCGGATATCGCCGATTGGTTTGTCGCCAAACCAACATCAAAGATCTCGACTTGATCGGGCGAGGAATAAGACCGTCCCGTTTCAATGGGACTCGTCGCAAACCAGTCTAGGTTTTCGTCGTAGCGAAACCAAAAGAAGTCTGATGACAGCGGGTCCCAATCAAACGGAACCGGAACAATCTCGTACGCGCCGGTTTCGTCTTCCGGCGTCGTCGGATCGTCTGTCTGGGTGATCACATTGGTTTCGAACGAATCAAAAGCGTCGTTTCCATTGTTGTCGTGATAGATGCGTTGGCCAGCGATACCGGGTTCACCGTCATCACGTATGCCGTTGGCATTGAGATCTTCATAGACAAACCCACGAACGGATGCGAGGTTGCGTGTTGCTGGCACGTCGACATCCAATTCCGTGTCTTCAAACTCCAAGGTCACCGAGATCAGCCGCCCCGGCGAACTAAGATAACTGAACCAAAAGTCTCGCACCGCAAGATCGAACGTGCCGAGGGGAACATTGGCAAAGGAAAACACGCCGCCTTCGTCGATACCCGGTGTAGCAGGATCATCGTCCGGCGTCCGAATCTCAGGCTCATTCGCATCGCGAAAGCCGTTCTGGTTGTAATCGAGATAAATCCCCGCGTTCTCAGCACCGGGCTCGCCTGGATCCTTGATGCCATTGTCGTTTGCATCATCGAACACGACACCGCGGACGGTACGCCGAGGGTCACGTTCCACCGTTAAGACATCCGAGACCGCGTCGCCATTGCCCGCACCATTCCCTCCCAGGACAACGCCAAACTGGTCGACGATCGAATCGTTGTCATTGAGACGCAATTGCAGCGTTCCATCGCCAGATCCTGTTTGGACGACAACGTCGTAGGAGATTCCATCTCCCTGATCGCTCACGCTGCTGACCTGAGCCCCCGTCACACCGGCGGACTGAACGACGTCGAAATCGCTCACGTCGACGCCTGTCACACTTTCGTTGAACGTCACAATGAACGAAACAGGGTCATCTCCCGAAACGAAACTTTGGGAAGCAGCAATCGATTGGACCAGGGGCGGTGCATCATCATCCGCGATCAGCCCCTCGGCTGTTGAGTCCGCGATCGATGCGAATGAACTTGGGTTGCTCAGCGAGACGGTGAAGCCATCATCCGCCTCCACATCCGTGTCACCGCTGACATTGACCGTGACAACCTTCGCCGATTCACCATCGGCGAATTCGATCGTGCCACTTGGGAATGTTCCCGCAAAGTCGTCCGCACTGGCCGGCAGAGCACCCGATCCTGTAACCGCATAATCAACACTCACAACTCCGGTCGTGTTACCAAACCTTGTCACGGTGAAGGTGAAGGCGGTGCTTCCTGTATTGCCTTCTGGCTTGGATGCGTCGGTGACGGCGATCGATAGTGTCGCCGGTGTATTGTCAACAATGTTCGCCGTTGCGGTCGCTGTGCCGATCGCTACCGAAGCAAGACTTGGCGAGGATATCTGCGCGACCAATGTCTCCGTTGATTCGAAGATTCCGTCGTCGACGACATCGATCGTGAACGTTCCAGAGGTTGAACCATCAGGCACGCCGATCTGAGCGTCTGCTGCAATGGCGACGTAGTCGGCGGTCGGTGTGGCGGTGCCCGTGCCGAGATCGTCGAACTCAAACGTGATCGGCGCACCTGTGGTGTTTACCGTGTCCAAGGTGACTGTGAAAACGACACTCGCGGGCCCGTCCTCGTCACCGTCTATCGTTACAGACAAGTTTGCTTCGGCAGTTTCGTTATCGAGAATGTTGACCAAGCTACTGGTGCCCGACGAGTCGATTGTCACCCCCGGCGAACTGCTGCTGATGCTCGTTAGAGTCAGCGATACCAATTCCGTTGCTTCCAACAATGAATCATCGATCACGGGAATTGTGATGGTGGTGCTTGTGCTGCCCGCGGGAATCGTCGCCGTGCCCGAGAGCGTTGCGTAATCGCTTCCCGATGTCGCCGTCCCACCAACCGAATACGTCACCACCGTGTCCGCGGTCGCTTCTGCTGACTGCGTCAGGTGGACGATACCATTGGTGGGTCCCGATTCACTGGCACGGGTTGATTCCTCACCGGTGACGACAAACCGCGTAGCCGCATTCGTGTTGTTGAATCGAATCCCCGGCTGAATGCTGAAGGGAAATTGACTGGGTGCCAGATCGTTGGAGAGCACAATCATTCCGACGCCGTCGGTCGTGCCAGAGCCTGCTGAGGGACCGCCGAAGGCGTTGGTTCCGAAGCTGAGGGCATACCAGCCTGGATCCAGCGTGGCAGAAAAGGGCGTCATCACATCACCACCGGAAAGATTCCCTGGCACCGAGAATGTGGTTGACGCGACGACATCCGTCGTCGATAGATCGTTGGAATCGGGATAGTCAGAGTCAGAGGTCAGCGCTGTGATCGCGGCGAATAAAGTGGCTGAAGCTGGATCCGTATTACGAAAGTAGCCGCCTACGTCCGCAATTGTCGTGGACGTTCCCACCACCTCGAATCGATGGGATTGCCAAAATGCATCGTTGACAATAGTGGATTGGAACAGGCTCGGGTTGAACGTTCCGTCAGCCGACTCAAAGCTGAATGGCCCACTGCCGACAAACCCGACCGTCGCGGTGTCATTGTCGACGATATCGATGCTTGCCGTGTTTGCGCCCGTTTCAATCGATACGCCGGGCGAACTGTTGGTGATTCCTGTCAGCGTCACGGTGACGGACTCCGTGCCTTCAACAATCAGGTCGTCGAACACGGGCACCGAGATGGTGGAACTCGTCGTTCCCGCGGCGATCGTCACCGTACCGTCTAGCGTCGAATAATCATCACCCGACTTAGCTGTTCCACTGACCGAATACGTTAACGTCGTGTCCGTGGCGGCAGCGAGTGTTTGCGCGACGGTGAACGATCCATTTGATGCGGCTGTTTCATTGCCATCGGCGACGCCAGAAAGACTGACTGTCGCGGCGTCGTTCTCGACAACATCGATTTGTGTGTTCGATGGAATTGTTTCCGGGTAGTTCAGTTGCCCAAGCCGATAAACCCGGTAGTCGCTGTCGTAAGTCGAGAAATAGGCTCGGTCCTGATCGTCGAAATCCAAATCGAAAACGCTATACGAATACAAGTGATCGACGAGTCCATTGCTGCGTGCGATCTCCGAACCGTTGCTGTCCAGTGCAATCAGCTGGAGCAGCCCGGTGTCATAGACAGCCGTTAAGATCCGTCCTTGCGAATCAACATCACCTCGTTGGATGAACGCACTGGTGTTCTCTCCTGGAAGGTTGGCAAACCCATTAGTGCCGAAAGAAGTATCCACGGATCCGTTCGGCAATAGCCGTGTCACTTCAGCGTTTTGATCGCCTGCAACATCAGACCGAGCGCCAAAAAGAAGGATGCGACCGGATCCATCTACCGCAATGTCTTTGACGAGAACGTTGGCAGGCCCAGAAATAGTTACCACGCCCGACATTCCGAAATTGGAGTCCGCACCACCGCCGGGCTGTAATTTCACCACTTGTGATGCCCCACCTGCAACGTTCCCGGCCAACAGAACGGAATCGTCTGGCAACGCAACGATCATGGTCCCTTGTTGCAACGGGGTGACCGCAGAGTCATCAAAGTTTGGATCGATAGTCCCGTTTGCCAGGATTCGCTTTGCATAGGTCGTGACGGCCGAGTTCACACGTCGGGTCGAAATTGCAACGATCGAGTTGTCTGACAATGCGACCAAGTCGTTATGAAGTCCCCACACGGTTGCATCGATTTCCAACACCCCTGACGCACCGAAGCTGGTGTCGATGGAGCCATCCGTATTGAGTTGCAGGAGATATTGTTTGTTCGGGGGCGAGAGCGCCGTCGGGCCACGCACGAAGGAAACTACAAGCTTCCCATTTGGTAGCTGAACGATGTCGCCGGGGGATTCATCGAGACCCACGAAATACTCGTAGTCATATCGAACGATTCCGTTATCGCCGAAGGAGGTATCGGGAGTTCCATCCACGTTGAAACGCACGATGTTGAATCTGTCACGTTGGCGGTTGTAACTGGTGACAACTTTGCCGTCCGATTTGACGAGATGCTCGCCAAACGAGGGAAGATAAAAAGATTCATTCTCAACCGCACTGATGGAAGCTGCTCCGGCGTCACCATAGGTCGAGTCAAACTCGATCGGCGGTCCCGTCGCCGCGGTCACAAGGATGGTCTCATCGCCTGTGACCAAGTCGTCGTCGACGACATCGACTAAAAAAGTCGCCGAAGTCGAACCGGCTGGAATCAAAACCGTTTCGGGTATGACCAAACGTGACAACGGATCGGCCGCTAGCGTCACGGTCAGATCCTGATCGACCGGTCCGGTTCGTTGAACGGTGCCCATCGCAGTGGTTCCACCCTCCGTCACCGTTGCGACATCGATCGTAACGCTGAGTGCTGGCACGTCGTCGTTCCGAATCACGCCGTCCGCCGAAGCAATCGAAATTGCGGCGGGAGCACTTGGATTGCTTAGAGTGACCGTGAAGGTTTCGTCCGTCTCCGCGATCAAATCGCCGCTAACGTCAATGGTGACAACTTGCGTTGTTTCGCCGTCAGCAAAGCTGACCGTACCACTTGGAAATGTTCCTCCAAAATCATCTGCATTCGCCGCGTCCCCCGCTGTACCGCTCACTGCGTAGTCCACCGTCGCCGTACCGTTGGCATCGTTCGATCGTGTCACGGTGAATGTGAACGGCGTCGTCCCAACATGACCCTCGTCTTTATTCGCTTCGTTTGCGGTGATATCGAACGCGGCCGACGACACCGTGTACAGCGGCCCAGTCACGGCCCCACCACTCAGCGAATTGCCCACCGTGTCGCTGATCGAATTCGCAGCTTGAAGATTAAGTCCTACCGTTCCGCTTCCACCCGTGTAGGTCACCGTTACAGTGTAGGCCGCACCTGAGCCGGAAACTTGGCTAACAGTGGCGCCACTAACACCTGTTGCAGCCACTTCGAAATCATCGGGATCAACGTTCACGACGGATTCCGTGAACAGAACATTGAAGTCAAGTGATTGGCTGGATGTAGGCGACGCCGAAGCCCTGGTGATCGATTCCACTTCAGGAACGCGAGTGTCGACCACGTAGGCATCGAAGACATTCGCAGGGGTGATCAGTTGATTGCCAGCGAAATCGGTCGCCAACGCTCCCGGCGTGACATCGATTGAGATCGTTCCTTCGCCTTCGCCCGGAGTGACGACAACACGTTTTTGAGTGCCCGATACCGTCTGCAAGGATGCAAACGCTGCCTCGGGAAAGCCGACCTGGTCAAGGTTGACGTCTCCCAGACCGAATGCGGTGATGCTTTCACTTAACGTGATCAGAAAACTCAGTGTGGAGGCGTTCGTTGGAGATGCATCTTCCAACACGACGGCTTCTACCGTTGGAGCGATGCGGTCAATTTGATAAACATCTCCAATACCACTGACAACCGAAGGACTGTTGCCAACAAGATCGCTGAAGTTGCCATCATTGACCAACCTCAATCCAAAGTTGCCGGTTCCCGTTCCGGTATTCAACAAAACATCGTAGGTGTCACCCGCCCCAGTCACTTCGGTTACAGAAACGCCCGAGATTGGGTCGGTCGAGTTCGAGCTGGAAATGAACGGCTGTAAGTTGTCGGTTGAAAGACCGATCACCGGTTCATCAAACTCGATTTGGTAGCGAACCTGCTGAAGATTGGTCGGAGAAGGCTCGAGAGCTGCAACACTGAAACTCGAGGGCGAGGTTTTGTCGATCGCATAGCTTTCCCCGGACGTAAATGAACCGTCTTTGTTGCCAGTCGTTCCAGCACCGCCCAGAGGTTTGTTGGAGTTCGCCGCACTCACAATCGAATCGTCGTCAATCAAATCGAGGCTCAAGGAACCATCGCCAGCTCCTGTTCCGACGTTGACCGTGTAAACTGCTCCCGATCCGGAAACCGGTTCGACGCTGGCAAATGTGGGGCCGTTCGCATCAACGATGAAGTCGGAGGCGTCGACACCGGTTACGGCTTCGTCGAATGTCACCGTGAATGCAACGCTATTTGCATTGGTCGGATTCGCATCTGCTCGCACGATTGACAAGACTTCTGGCCCTGGGCCTGCAAGCACCCGCCTGTCCTCAAGCATCTCGATCCGAAGCTGTTGACGCCGGTAACGCTGGCCTCGCCTATGTCTGCGGGACCTTCTTTCGCTACGCTGCCGTCCCGATTCGTTGATCACCCACGATCCCATCAATCTTCACTCCGACACCTGGATGCACGTTCTGCGTTTGGTCAGGGCTCCAGAATAGCGAAGCCAGCCCGCCAACTGGGGCGTTGCTAACCGCTAAGCCTACATAACGCGAAACAAACACCCATAGCGAGGGGCCCCGCACCCTCCTCGTGGGGCGGTTCACTGAATACCTCTTGAATTTCGCAGGAAATCATTCTGGAGAACGAACAATTGACTCAACAAGCATCTCATGTCGGACACATCGACGCCTGTGGAAACACGCTGAATTGGCAAGACTTGGGATGCGAAAGTGGTTCCTTGCTTCTCAACATTTCCCCGATTTGGTCCTAACCTGCGTCCAAATAGCTCAACGAAAACGTGTCGTAATTCGATTCGTGAGGGGTGCCTCCGGCTGCGAGGTTTGCCAAAAAGCTGGCAACGACGTTCATCGTTGGAGCAACGGTTTCGCAGAAGCCTAACGGTCCAAACGAAGTACCATGAAGGATCGGTTTAGAAGTGCAAACTTGAGTCCCTCTAGCTCAGCAGTCATCTTAGAATTCGTCATTTGCTGGAGAAGAAACGCATGAAAGCAGAGAAGCCATGCGTGTTGTGTGAAGTCGATCCTGCCTTCAATGAGCATCATTTGATCCCGCGTCATTGCCACCGGAAGACTTGGTGGAAGAAACGTTTTGCAAAAGAGGAGATGCAGCGAACGATTTCGGTTTGCAAGATGTGTCATCGATCGATCCACAATTTGATTCCCGACGAAAAAAAATTGGGTCGCGATTACTTCACGATCGAGAGACTGAAAGCTCACCCGGCGTTTGCCAACTACCTGGTTTGGAAACGCCGCCGTATGTGAGGCAGACTAGTTCAAGGCACCGTGCTGTAGCCGAAAAAGAACCCCACCCCGAATCGTGGTACTTGGGAGCTTCGCCTGACTCTTCCAATCGCCAACTCGATTCCGGACATGCAAATCAGTAGCGTAGAACGCGGCAAACTTGGCGAAGGCTCGGATGGGTTCGGCATGCCTCCTCTGCAAAAAAATTGCCTCCTCGCGGAGGACACGGTCCCACCTGGACCGATTCCGCACCTACAATTCGAATGCTCAGATATCACATAACTTCTATCGAGTGGCTACGAATCTCCCCGTTTTTAAGCCTCCGGACTGGTACTCCTCGAATGACGCCTGCTTGCATCAAGCCGCTCTACCTGAAAACGATCAGTTGTCTGTTGCTGGGAATCGTTTTTAATTCCCCCATTCCGGTGAAAGCGCAACACGATTTCGACTCGGACATTGATGAACTCCTTTCCGAAGTCAATTCGCTTCTTCTGAACCGCGAATACGCGGAGCTGAACGAACTCATCGCCAAAACGCGAGAACAGAGCGCCTACTCCATCAATGGTACGCCGCTCCTCACCGCCATCTACGAGCATCTAGGATCGCCAATCCGAACCACACGCCAAACGGTTGTTTCGATCAATGATCGGAAACAAGTCCTGGATGCCTGGATTTCGTCCGAGCCATCTGTCGGTGCCTACGTTGCCATGGCTGACTGCATGTTCACGCTGGCCTTTGAACATCGCGGAGGCGGGTTTGCTTCCACCATCCCGCCTGCGAGGTTGGTCCCCATGCACGAAGCTCTGGAACAGGCGGAAGCAGCGCTGGACCAAGCCGAAGCGTACGCGGCTGACAGGGACATTGCTGATGCCGGGATTCCGCTCTACCGCATGCGAGTTGGATTGCTGACCGGTACCGATCGCGAAACGATGCAACAGTACCTTAATGAATCCGCCAAAATTGATCCTTGGCTTCAGCCTCCGATCCGTGCCATGTGCCAATACTTGCAACCGCGTTGGTACGGCGAAGAAGGAGACTTGCTTGCGTTCGCAGAGAACTGGTCAGATGAAATGGCATCGCAGACCGGTGACTATTCCTACGCCATGGTTGCTTGGGGGGCTTTCAATTCCAGAGACGTGACGCATTTCTCGGAAGACGGGTTTCAATGGCCACGAATGAAACGTGGCGTCCTTCAGTGGCTCGAACAGGTGCCTGATTCACCGATGCGTTTGGGAGGCATAGCACACTTCGCTCACCTCGCGGGCGATCGCGAAACAGCGCAAGCAATGATCGAACGACTGGAGGGGCGTTGGACCACCGGAACGTTTCCAGACTTTGCGAGCCATGAACGAACCGTGCGTTGGGCCTTCGACACCGACTCCATCGGGGATTCACTACTCGTTGCCGAGCTCGGTCCCAAAAGGACTACCCGGGTGAGTGTGCTGAATGAAGGAAAGCAATTCATCGCTTTCAATCGGCAACGCAAAGCGACGGAGATCATTGCCTACGACACCGAGACAGGTGATGAATCCTATCGCAGGTCCGTCTGGCCAGAACGGCTGACCTTCGTCTCGGATCAACCAGTCGGGGATCTAATCGACATCGGAATGCAAATTCGCGGTCGCACCACCGTCCTACGCGGTGATCCAGAAACAGCGGAGTTTGTCATCATTGGACAAAGCGATGGCTACATCCAAAGCCTGACAGCGACCGAGGATGGAAAGGTGGTTGCCATGTCGGACAGCGGTGGAAACATCAAGTTTTGGCTCATTGAAGACGCACCGATTCCGCACGAATGGAAAGACGCTCTTCCCAATGGAACATCCAGCGTAGCCCTCTCGCCAAACGGCGACCGGATCTTCGCAGGTTGCGACCAATCGCTTCGCATGTGGAGCACGGAATCACGCGAACTTGTCCATACATTCGAGACAATCACGCCAAGAAACCACAGCGTTGACTGGTCTTCCGATGGCAAGATTCTGGCTGCCGCCGGCGCTGGGAACAAGATCGAACTTTGGAATGCGGAGGACTTTTCAAAGCTCGGTGTAATCGAACTGTCAGCGGAATTCATCACGTCCATCGAAATCTCTCCGGATGGCAAACGATTGGTCGCCGGCACGTGGTCGTCCAGCGTTCCCACGAAACCCGGCCAGGTCATCCTGTGCGACATCAAGAGACAGCAAGTTCTCAAAACATTGCACGGACATCGCATGAACGTCCACGAAGTCACCTTCACTCCGGACGGTAGAAAAATTCTCTCCGCCAGCGATGACGGCAGCGTCCGAGTCTGGGACGCATTGCAAAACTGATCGCAACGTCTCCCCACGCTCCGTCCCGCTCGCCTTCGCTGCACCACGTATTCGCACCAATTGATCCAAGCCTTGAATGCACCTCATGTCAACCCGAATCCTCCTCTTCACGGCGTGTCTCGCTATCACCTGCGTCTTTTCCGTGCCTGGCCTCTCAATGCTTGGTATCTCCAGGTCCCGAGTCTTCGCGGCGGAACAGGAGCCCAAGCCTCAACTGCGTTTGCAATATCGGTCGCAGAATCAAGCACTGCTCTACGTTGCAGGCCAGGGGCAAGCGGAAGCAGACAAGGCAAAAGCAATCTGTGATGAGAGGAATCTTCCCTTTAGATCCATTCCGACTTTGGAGTCCTTGCCGCTCGATTGCTCGAGTGAGCACGCCATCATCATTGGCAGCAACGCGATCGATTTCTTGGGCTGGCACGAAGATAAAACAAGAACGGCCGAGGTATTTGAAACACTCGAACGCTTTGTTGCCCAAGGCGGACATCTCTTTTTCTTTGGGTCCTACAACGGACGCAATTCCGAACAACTACAAACGTTCGGCATTCAAACCACCCACTATCACAACGATTACTTCCAACAAGTTCCCGGCAGAACAGAGGTCCTATTCAAAGGATACGAAACCTCCATTCCATCGCCCCCGTTGGTGCACTCGTTCGGTAACGTGATCGTCGCCGAAGACCGTGAATTTGCTGTCATGTTGAAGCGTGGCAAATCGGGCGATCCAGACGATCGAAAAGCGGAACACGACCCCGACTCGCCCGCTTTGGTAACCATTGCATACAAGCGTGGACGTGTCTCTTACTCTCCGGTTGAACCACATTCCAGTGGTATGTGGCTCGTCCCCATCGTCGTGAACTGGATCGCTCAGGGAGCACCGACCAACGCGAATCAGATCCATGAAACTGTAGTCGTTCCCGAATCGATGTTGTTGGTTAGGAACTCACCGCGAGGCCCAACTCTTCTCCGCAATGACCTGCAGCAAGCACAAACTAGATTCCAAGAGTTGTTTGCCACGCAAGTTGCGAGTGCGAACGCACCGGATCAACATCAGTCGCTCGCTCAAAAGATCGTCGATGAAGCGACAGCCACCACTGATTTGGTCGAGCGTTATGTCTTTCTTCGAGTCGCCTGCCAGCAATTTGCGACGGGAGGACAATTTGCCAAAGCAGCCATGTTGCTATCGGAATTATCAAATGAATATCAGTTCGATCTTCACCACGCTCGATCGAAATTGCTGCAGGTCGCGGATGAATCGGCATCCGATGACAAGAACGGCACTGACAACCTTCAGGACATCGTGGAGATCACACTTGGCTGGGCCAACGAGTCTGCCAAGCGACATCAATACGTCAACGCAACGCAGTTGCTATCCCTGGCAAAGCCAGCTGTTCCAAACACAGCCCCTCAAAGTCTTTCGCGACTGCTCGTCAGTCGCCTGGATGAATTGCAACCGATTGCTGAGTCTGAGGCGTCCATCATGAGTGGATTGGAGTCTGCCTTGGACGCCCCCAACACACAGTTAGGAAAGTTCTTCGCGCTCACATGTGGGGACTGGCAGAGAGGGCTTCCTCTGATTGCTGAGGGCAACGATCCGTTATTTCAGTCTCTCGCGAAAAAAGACCTCGCTGCGTCAGACGACACAGAGGCCCATCTCGAGTTGGCGGACGATTGGCGAGCCGCATCTGAAACGCTGACCGGGACGGAAGCCACCGGCGCAAAGAAACGTGCTCGTCATTGGTATCTCGCAGCCCTCCCGAAAAGACCGGGATCCGAACGTGAGCAAATTCAGTCTCAGATCGGAAAACTCAACCTACCGCAAACATCGCTGACCTTTGAACTCGAGTTGGAAGGAGCGGCAAGAATGGAAATCACTGCCGAAGGAATCCGTTGGATCCATCACTACGGATTGATGCCTTCCAACGTCAAACTGAACGACGAGCCGTGGATCCCAGGTGATGTGCCCTACTTTCGAAACAGCGGCGTCACTCGCTTCATGCCGGTTGAAACCTCTCTACAAATGCCACAGCTGCAGAAGTTGAGAGGTCGAGGCTTGGTCGCGTTGGAACGAAACGAGGATGGGCAAGTCATCGTAAACTTGAACGACGTTTCCACCGGTTCCGATCAATATCGATTCACGATCGTGCTCACCCGTTGACCGAGACACTTCGCGTTGGTTCCGACTCAGGTTTCGGAAATAACAACCAAACGCAAGCCCCTCGAAGGATTCCCAAGTGGGACTGTGCCACATCGCAGGGGATTCGCCACGATTCATTGCATTTCAAATCGCATCGGCCGTTTTGGCGACAGCCATGGATCCATCCACGGCATCCGCTGCCAACGCGTAGTCAGCGATTCCAAATTTGCACCAGCAAGCCAGAAATTGGCGACAATACAAAAGCGATCAAAGTCTGAAGCCCGAATCCCATGTTTGCTACTACTGCAAAGCAACGCGTCACCAGGTGACGCGGCCTTGTCGGATTTGGGTTGGGAGCCAGATGGCTTATGCCGCCGTGGATTTGCCGCTCAGCATCGCGCCCGATAGTGTGGTGTAGGTCAACAACCAAGCCTCCTTCACGTCCTCGGTAAAGTCGTCACCGAGGCCTTGCCCGAGCGTCCAAATCAATGCTTCGCCGACCGTTGCATAGCTGGAATCAGGCACCTCGTATTCGACCGCGTGCTTCCGACCCAATGCTTGAACGGTCGGCAAAATCGTTTCGAGTCGATCGAGTGAAGTCACCGCCAGCGTGATCGTGCTCATCAGCTTCTTGCCTTGTTCGCTCATGTCGCCTTTGAACAAGGACCGGAGGCTCGGATCGAGCGTGAACAACCTTCCGTAAAACAGCTCCGCGGCCTGCTCTGAAATCGGCTTGACCTTTTCCCAACTTTCTTTGACGAGAGTGACTTGTTCTGGAGTCATGTCGAGTGTGCTCTTTGAATCAGTGATTTTGAAATGAATTGGGAACGAGATTCCCACGAGAATGATCTGGTTCGTTTCATCCAATCACGGCATGGGCGCCGTGCCGATGAATGACTGCTACTTCATGGGCACTCGAACAATGACGCCGCCCATGACATCGTCTTTGACAAACTCCGGATAGTCATCGCCTCGATTGGGGTGATCGTTGTGGCAACTCCAACATGCTTCCGCGACGGCTTTGTCGGCATAGGCGGCGACGAAGTACTTCTCACCACCCAGTTCTTCTTCGCCGTAGAAGTTTTCGGTTGGATTCTCAGCGATGAAGTCCAACGCGGTGATCTCGAGTTCGCTCTTTGGTTTGTTCTGTTCGTTGAGAGGCCATTTGCTTTTGAGTGCATAAGTGAATCCGGCCTCGGGATTGTCGAACACTAACTCCGACCCCATTCGAAACATTTGTGCCGGCAATGGAATCGTGTGCTCTTCGTCCTCCCAGTACTCACTGGGCGTCACCGGGGCATCTTGCTTTTTCAACCGCGTGACCACCTTTGATGCATAAACCGTGCGATCGGCCATCATCACCGCATGCACCGCATCGGCAAACTTCTTGTACGGGATGCCCGGTTCGGCTGGCTCCGATGGTGTTGCCGAAGCGTTTGCACCACTGCCGCATCCGGTGGAGGTCGCGATGAGCAGGCAAAGCAGACTGAAAAGGAAAGCGTTGGGTTTGAATCTGAAAAACATAAAAAGGTCCTAGGGTTGGGCGTGCCTTGGAATAGGCCGAAAGAAACGGCCGAGTAGAACGTCGCGGAAAATCAGGCGACAACGATCGCCATTTGACGGATCGATTGTTTGAGTCACTTCTTCTTCGAACGAGCCTCCTTCTTGCGTTGTCTTTCTTCGAATCTCGCTTTCACGAGGTCAATACTTTCAACATGTACAGATGGTGCGTCGGCGAAGCAGTTCTGAATCAGATGTTCATCCGCCAACGCATCAATCGAAAAGCCAACTCCATGACACTGCATGCATACATCACGGATCATCTTTTCATTGGGCCGAAGATTGTCGTTTTGATTGTGATTGGCCCAAACGTTTCCGTCGTCGTCTTCCAATCGCGGCATGTGACAAGTCGCGCACGAAACACCACTGCCCGCCGGTGCCGTCCCGGAAATCTCGTTCTGCCATGCGGCATAGTGGCTGGTCGTCAGAAACGCCTGACTATGTTCGTCGGCATGACACTTCAAGCAAGCATCGACGGATGCATACGCCGTGTCGAATCGATGTCCAGAATGACACGCGTTGCATTCAAGCTGACGGTGCGATGAATCGGCATGCATTGAGATCCGAGCATCACCCGGTGTCATCGGCGGCAGATCCGCCGCCAAACGCATTCCATGATGACCTTGAAAAAACGTTTCCATCTGTCCCGTATGGCAAGCGCCACACGTCTGCACGGACACTTCAAGGTTCCAAGCTTGGTCGCCTGTGGAAACAGCCTCCGTCTCTGCGCCGGGCGACTCCAGATGGCAACCGCTGCAATTCACACCGGCCGAGGCGTGAGCCGTGCTGGCCCAGTCATTCAGGAGTTCCAAGTCATCGAAAGCGGTGCCTGACCATTCGCCGGGTGCATCGGCATCCGCTACCGACAAAGATGTTTCAGATTCAATCGACATGGGCTCGCGAGTCAGCCCGACCATCTCGTCGAGAAAATCGTTTTCATCGACGTGCTTCAGTAGGAAGTTTTCGTAGAGTGCACGGTTGTCGTGATAGTTGTGACAACCGGCCGTCGCACAAGAGTCAAACTTAAAATCCGCGTGACTGGCGCGTGTCTCAAGCGTCTCTTGATGGCAGTGATAGCAGTAGTCCGACGGCATCGTCAGCCCCATCGGCAACGTCTGTTCGGCGACATGCTCTCGGTGGCAGGTAACACAATTGGTGGCATCCAAAACAGACAACAACTCAGCATTGGTCGGATCATTGAATTTGCTGGCCGGATGTGTGTCCTTGGCCAATCGCAATTCTTCCTCATGGCAACTGGTGCAAGCATCTTCGCGCAGTCCGTTGCCCTCGGTGTGACACAGGTCGCATCGCATTTCGATCTGATAGTGTCCGTGCGATGTCTTGCCGGGCAACGACATCGTCTTGGTCGATGCCCCGGGCGCGAATGCCGAGTACGCGATGCCTCCGATCACCAACACATTGACGAGGATCAAACTCAACCACAATTGTTTGGCCGTTGTCATGTCAGTACCAATACACGCTAAAGACGTGACCGGCCAACAACGCTGGCAGCGGTACAAACAACGCGATGTGGATCCAAGTCAACTTGGGTCGCCAAGCACGCATGAACATGGCGGAATCGCCTGACAGTTTTGATTCGAGCGATGAAGCAATGCCGGCCAAACCACCAACCAGGGCAAGCAGCATGAACGTGAGACTGAGAACAAAATTCAGATTGCTCCCCATTCGAACACCGGTGTGGACAATCAGTCCAAACAGCATCGCCGTTCCAATCGCTGCGTGAGCTGCCCGCCACCATCCATATTCACCAAAGCTGATTCGCTTGACTCGTTTTCGTAGCGAAAAAACAAGCGCAGCCAACATCAAAAACAACAGCGAGAACCCGGTGACTTGTTTGATAAAGCCATCACGCCAAAACAAGTCAATCTTCCGCCAAGAATCTTGGACACTGGTGGCGAACGGAAGCGGAGGCGTCAAAAACAGAGCCAACGCTAAGCATGCAGCCAGAACCGAGGTGACCAATACGACTTTGCTGCCTCGGACGTTGACTTGCTCGGGTCCTTCGCCAACCAATTCGCACAGCAAATTCGTGCAGGTTCCACAGGCCGTGCCGGCTCCAGTCGCAGCGGATAACTGCGCCGCAGTGCCGTGTCCATCGGCAATCGCCATCCCGAGTTGATGTCGCGTGATTCCCATGCAGGAACACACCGTCGCGTGTCCTGGCCACTGATGGATCTGAAGTCCGGTGCCACCGGCATAGGGCATCCCCGTCCGTTGGAAACGAACACGTTGGGTTGGCCACAACCGTTTGTGTTGAGCGACGGACATGCGAATCAGATTCACGTCGTCCCACTCGCCGACCGATGCTGCGCCAACAACACGGCCCTGTTCCAAAATCAATTTTCGATAGCCGTTTTTGCCGTCGTGGGTGACGACAACTCCCGACGTCGACTCGCCGATGGCCTTGCCGAGCGTGATGACCGGAACGCCGAGCAACTTCAGTTCGACGGCCTCTTCACTGTCAACGAACTCAGTTTGCTCGCCGGCCAAACGCGCGGCCAGAACATCAGCCATCCGATAACAAGGAGCCACCAAACCGTGGATGTGGCCATCAACAGCGGCGCATTCCCCAATTGCAAAAACATGAGGGTCGCTGGTTTCCAATCTCCGGTTCACCGCAATGCCACCTCGCGGACCGAGTTCCAAACCAGCGTCACGAGCCAGTTCGTCGCGAGGACGGATCCCCGCGGCGACCAAAACGATATCGACTTGGCTCGGTTCTGCGTTTTCAAACTGCAGCGTCAGTCTTCCGTCTCGCGGTTCGATCGCTTTCGTGCGTCGTGTGACGTGAACATCCACGCCCAAAGACTCAACCTTTTCTCGCAATACCTTCGCGGCTTGTGCATCCAACTGCCGTGGCATCAATCCGGGAGCAACCTCCAAAATGGTGGTCGCCAGTCCAAGATCCGTGATCACCTTCGCAGCTTCCAAACCCAGCAATCCACCACCGATGACAGCCGATGTCTTGGCACCGTGTTCGCGAACGTACCGCTGAATCGCTTCCAAATCATCAATCGTGCGATAGACGAACACTCCGGGACTGTCGGAACCCGAAATGGGTGGCACCCACGGATAAGATCCAGTCGCCAGCACAAGGTGGTCGTACGATTGGACGCCTCCCTGATCATCGTGAATCTGTTGGCGCTGGAGATCGATTCGCGTGATGCGACGTCCCGTGTGCAGATCGATGTCGTTGGCTTCGTACCATTCTCTGGGCGAGAGCAACAAATCCGATTCGGGACGCCCCGACAACAAGGATGAAAGGTTCACCCGATCGTACGCGGGACGTGGTTCTTCGCCGTAGACCGAGATCGCGAATCGCGAACGCTGGGTGCTGCCGATGACTCGTTTGCAAAAACCGTGTGCGGCCATCCCGCCCCCGACAATCACCAACCGCTTCGCCGATGGAACATCGACGACGGAAGGAGCGGCGAGTTGAGGAGCACCTTGCATAGACAGACAAGCGGCGTGCGAACGTGAAACAGGCAGTTCACGCAGCACTCGGTCGAACGAGCGATCGGAACAGGACTGGTCGGCGAGTCAAAGCACACACCATTCCAATGTCCGCCCGAATGCGTGCCAGAACGCTCGGAATGGCCCCATCGCCGCTCTAAGGGTGCGCATCCCTCGAAAGATGCACACTTTGGGCATCTTTCGGGGCGATGGATGATGGCGCATCTTTCGCGTATGACGGCGGAGCGGATTCTGCCGTTGAAAAGAGAGGCAGATGCATGCCTAGCAAGCAAGCATCCGTGCCCGGCGTTTAAGCGACCTTCCAGCCGAGCATCCAACGAGGCAAGTGAAAGTCACAGCCGACGCTGATCGTTTCGAGCACGATCACCTGTTCAGTCAATTTTCTCGAGCTGGCAATCTTCGAGTTTCACACTGACGCCTTGTTCCATGAATCGAACAAACACGAGCAAGCGAGTTTCGTTTTCACGGCGGATGACCGTGCCTTCGTAACCCGCGAAGGTCCCGTTCTTCACTCGAACATGCTCGCCAGGCTGCAGTTGACTTTCGATCGTCAAGGGCACGCCCATCACGATCAAACTACGAATTTGCTGCAGGTCCTCGATCAAATCGGGAACCTGCACAATCTCCGACGCCTTCAAAACCGAGCCCGTGCAGATCGCTTCGTAACGTGCTTGATCGTCGCCTCGAAGAAAGACGTAGGTCGAGAACAACGGCACGAACGATTCTCGCATCCTTCCGGCCGGCGATCGAAAACGCTGCTTGACCATCGGTGCGTAATGCGGCACACCGGCGTCGCGCAGTTTACGAATCACCGCCTTCTCTTGCCGAGATTTGGTGTACAGCAACCACCACGGCGAATCGAGGGATTCTTCCTGGTCGATCAGATCGTCCGGGTAGCAGTCGGGTTCAAAAGGCAGAATGGGCATCGAAGAGACAGCGTCCGTGGAGTCAGAGATGAACCGTTGTGAGTGCGTCGAGAGTGATCAATCAAAAGCAATGCTGCTTACAAAACCAAGCGAACTGCACCCTATCAGTTGGGCTCGTCGCGGCAGGCAAGGATCGCCGCAATGACTTTCTCGGAGGGAACATCACCAACCATGGCAACGTGTCCGATTCGGTCGGGCAACACAAACCTCAGCTTCCCGTGTGAAACTTTTTTGTCGTGCGACATGACAGGAAGCATCTTTTCGGGATCCGCATCCTTCCATGCCAGCGGCAATTTCGCGGCGGACAGCACCGCGGTTTGTTCTTCTAGCAAAGATCGGTCGCACAGTTCCATGTCGATGGCCAAATGAGCCGCCATCTGCATTCCGATCGACACCGCCTCACCGTGCAGACAAACTCCATATCCTGCGGTCGCTTCGATTGCGTGAGCGAACGTGTGACCATAATTCAGGATCGCTCGACGCCCTGATGTTTCACGCTCATCCTCGGCGACAACACGAGCTTTCGATTCACAACTTTTTCGAATCGCGTACCGAAGAGTTTCAGGATCCTTCTCAATCAACCTGGCGGCTTTGTCTTGCAACCAGCAGAAGAACTCGGCGTCTTCGATCACGCCGTACTTGATCACTTCCGCCATGCCGCTGATAAAATCGCGATCGGGCAACGTCGAAAGCGACTGCGTGTCGATCCAAACCATCTGAGGCTGCCAGAAACTGCCAACCATGTTCTTGCCGCCGGGCAGGTTGATTCCCGTCTTGCCACCGACGCTGCTGTCAACCATCGAAAGTAAAGTGGTGGGAACCTGCACGAACCTCAATCCACGTGTGAAGGATGCCGCGGCGAACCCGGCCAAGTCACCCACGACTCCGCCACCGACCGCGACGACGACGCTGCGACGATCTGTCCCCGATTCCAACATCACGTTCCAAATCGACTCGAGTTTTGAAACCGATTTGCTCGTTTCCCCCGAAGGAATCGAGATGCTGGTGATGCGAATGCCGGCCTGCTCGAGTTGTTTTTCCACTCGGCTAGCGATCGTATTTGACACCGCGGCATCGTGTATTAGCACGACGTGAGTGCAGTCGCCAACGGCAGCTTGAAAGTGTTTCGCGAAATGAGGTTGCTCGGCGGATTCGGTCAATCCAGTGGAGATCCAAATCGGATAGCTGCGATCACCAAGTGAGACTTCGATTGATTCAATCGGTTCGGTCATGAGGTCGATGGGTTGGGGCAAAGTTGGTTGCACGGTTAGGATAGTGTAGCCGTTGGCCTGTTTTTGCGGCATGCCTCGGTGGCCCACCCGGCCGCGGTCCAGCGAAACCCAATCGAGTCCGGCGTTTCGATCTAACCACCGCACTTTTGCCACTTCCAAACAGTGTTTCTTTGATGAACGAAAACGAATCGCCCGCCGTCGACCCTCATGCGGACAAGTACAACGATCCGCGAGTCGTCGTCACGCGATACCAAGTGTTGGCATTGGTGGCGATCGTTGTGATTGGCGCGATCGCCGCTGTCGTCAGCATCGCGGCTCGCCGGACCAAACTGGAAAAGACAACCGAATTTTGGGGACCGGACGTCATCACTGCGATCCAGTTGGGTGATCATGTGGAGTTGATTCCCGGTCCCGGTGCAAATTTCAAGCAAGTCGAATTGACCGCGTTTCCTGGACTGGGACACCTTCGCAAAGCGTTGTTGGAACAAAGCCACTACCAATGGACGACGGTCGAGAAAGATTCAGTCGAAGCGTTGGCAGCAGAGGTTCCTGCAATGCAAAACCAAGACAGTGAACCAGAACAGTCGCCCATGGTCGTCCGTTTGGAATTCTCTGACCCGCACTATCAACGTGTTCGACCGGCTTTGATCGACATGGAATTGACGAGCGGTACGGTTGGCCCCGCCGATGGATCGCAGCGAGTGAAGGTGACCGACCGGGTCCGTCCGGCACTCCGACATCAACTGCAATTGCTGATGAAAGTCAGCGAGTTGCGATATGGCCAGCGAACCGAGGCCGCAGACGCGGAAAGAGAAGAGAACGAAGAAAAACAATTGGACGAATGATCGCTCGGCGTCCACGGCATTCGCGATGAGATGGCGTTCCCGCTAATTGGAAGTCCCGCTACATAAAATTCCAGGGCGAGCAACTGAGCGAGCGTCTATTGTTCGATTCTGTCAGCGGTCGCTGTTTTCAGCGCAACCCCCACCACAGTATTCCGGCGACTGAAATGACGTGGATGACCGCCGCGATGACAAACTGGATCCGGTACGAAAGCTTCGACGTTTTGTGTCTTAGCTTCTGGCCAGCGAGGTAGCCTCCGGGCCAACCGCCCAGCACGCTGGCCAGCAACAGCGTCTTCTCCGGGATCCGCCGAGCTTTTTCCCGAGCCGCCCGTTTGTCCTTCCAATACAAAACCGCGGTCAACACACTGGCAAAAAACGTCTCAGCGGCGATGATGAGTGCGAGCGTCACGGACCGTTTCTCCGAAGGCGTGTTCCATTCCCGTTGCATCTTGCCGCGGGTTCGTTCTTAAGATTGTTCTTCGCATGTCATCACGTTCGCGCAAAGCCCGCTCGAAAGCCAAGTCCCAAAGAGAAGGCAAAACCGCGTTCAAAAACTCCGATGCCGGCTCCTTTGGCGATGGAATTCTGTCCGGCGGCAAGAAAAACGGTGCCGGCCCGTCCAAAGTTGGCTTGGAAAATCTAAACGTCCCCTATCCCGCCGGTTTGCCAACCGACCGCCCGCTCGATCCCGAAGACTACTTCGAACAACTCGCCATTTGGCTGGATCTAGAAGCCGAAGCCGAACGAGCCCGCTTGGCCAAACTGCGTCAAATCCGGTCGCAGCGTGATGTCGAAAGCACCGGACAAGCCATCGTGGGACTCGACATGGTCGACTACCACACCGGATTGGCGGGACGCTATCTGCTCGACTTGGCCAAACCCGGCGGCAAAGACCTGCCGATGAACCGTTTGAAAGTCGGATCACCGGTCGTGCTATCGATGGACGACGATCCGTCGGACGAGGGCATCGCGGGAGTCGTCAGCCGTCGAAAGAATCACTCAATTCAAATCGCGACCGATTCCTTTCCAATCCGAGATCAAGACGATCTGAAGAAGAAGGGCGTGGGCAAACACGGGAAGTCCGGCCAACGTCCCGCCGTCGTCTCCGACCGGTTCCGATTGGACATGTCGCCGGACGAAACGACTCGACTTCGGCAACTCGCCGCGATGGCCAAGGCCCAAGAAATTCGCGGCCGCTCGGGAAAACTGCGTGATGTGTTGCTCGGAATCAAAACACCACGCGTCGATGGTAATCCGATCGATACACACGACATCGATCCAGAGAGCTTTCAGTTCGAACTCAATGACATCGACTTTCGGACCGAGCTCAATCCGCCACAGCGTGATGCAGTCGCATTCGCAATGATGGCTGATGACGTCGCGATCATTCATGGTCCTCCGGGCACCGGCAAAACGACCACCATTGCCGAAATCATCGCTCAGTCGGTCGAACGTGGTGAACGAGTCCTCGCGTGTGCGGCTAGCAACACGGCGGTCGACAATTTACTGGAACGTCTCGTTCGTTTGATGCCCAACGTGGTTCGTGTCGGTCACCCAGCTCGCGTCTTTGAGTCGTTGCAAGAGCACACGCTCGATGCATTGGTGGAATCGGACCCGACCAGCACCGTCATCAAAGACCTCCGTCGCGAGCTCGATCAAATCCTGCGAGAAGCCAACCGGCCGATCCGCGAGGGCGGCGGTCGAGAACGAAAACAACGCGCCGAGCTGTTCAATGAAGCCGGGCGTCTTCGCGGCATGATTCGGTCTCAAGAACGCAGCATCGTTCGTGCGGTGATCGACCGAGCCGATGTGATCTGCACCACAACAACCATCGACGAAGAACTGCTCAGCGATCAATCGTTCGACTTGGTCGTCGTTGACGAATCATGTCAGTGCACCGAACCGGGCATGTGGCAAGCGATCCTCCGAGCTGATCGGTTGATCTTGGCCGGCGACCATTGTCAATTGCCACCAACCGTCCTGTCCGATGATGCCGCTCGAATTGGCATGCGAGATTCATTGATGCAGCGTTTGGTACATCGATACGGTGAAAAAATCTATCGCCGACTGACGGTTCAGTACCGCATGAACGAATCGATCATGCGGTTCAGCAGCGATCACTTCTACGACGGAACCTTGATCGCTGACGCGTCCGTGAAACGTCATTTGTTGTGCGACCTACCCAACGTCGAAGAGAACGATTTCACCAGCGAACCGTTGCTTCTGATCGACACCGCCGGTGCCGGATACGAAGAAGAATTGGAACCTGACGGGCAAAGCAAACTGAATCACGGCGAAGCCAAAGTCATCCTGCAACTCGTTAAACAACTCGCCGACCTCGGTGTCACCGGCGATCAAATCGCGGTGATCGCTCCCTACGCTGCCCAAGTGCGCAACCTCCGCATGCGATTGGACCTCGACGGGATCGAAATCGATACGGTCGATGGATTCCAAGGACGCGAAAAAGAAGTTGTGCTGATCACCATGACTCGCAGCAACCCAGACGGCGAAATCGGGTTCCTGTCCGACCAACGCCGCAGCAACGTGGCACTCACACGAGCCAAACGAAAACTGATTGTGGTTGGCGACAGTGCTACACTCTGCAACCACGAATTCTATTCCGAACTGTTTGGCTACTTCGAAGACGCCGGAGCGTACCACAGCGTGTTCACTCTCGACGGCCACTGAACCGCCGCATCGTTCACATGTTCATCACGCAGCGAATTTAATCAGCCGCCTATCGTTAGTTCCCGGTTCACCAGCACTTTACCGAACGAATCGTGTCCCAGTTCTTAGCAGAGCGGCGCAAGCCGCCCGGTGCGTCAACAAAGCTATTCCGCCGATGCACTCAACACGATGGCGGGTGAATCCGTATGACCAGCGAAGATCGCGTTTTTCTCTTTGATGAATTGAAGGTTATGAAAAGCAGGTTTCCCAAGGCCAACGTTCCCGAACTGTCTTTCAGTTTTCAAATCCCAAAACCGGATCGTCGAGTCAACCATCGATGTCACAACCGTCTGGTCGTCATCCAAAAACAAATGGTCGATCGCGTTGTGACGGTGCCCTTTTAAAGTTGCGATGGGCTCGAGCTCTGGATAGGACCGAATTCGGATGACGCGGTTGTGATGTGACGTCAACAATTGCTTCCCCTTGGAATCAAAGCAAATTCCCGCGTACGCTTCGGACTCATCCACACGTTCCAACAACGACAACTTCTGATCGGCGAAACGGTAGAGATGGCTTGCCCCCATGACGATCAAGGTATCTTCATTGGGAACGCGACAAAGCTCCAATAAATTCCCGTCCTCCGTATCGAACTCGTCCACAAAGGATAAGTCGTCGGCGAGATGCAGGAGCATTCGATCGTTGAAAAGCGTGACGAGCAAATCGTCGAAGAAGAGTAAACCTCGGCAGGTTTTCTCTGCTTCAGGCGGGGCAATCGTCGTCTCAACTTCGCCCGTGATCGAATCCGCAATCACAACCCCGTTCGAACTGCCAATTGCCATCCGCCGCCCGTCAGGAGCGAGAGCGATCGCGAGTCCAGCTTCGCAAGGGTAGTTTCCGATGCGTCGCATGTCGTCGACGCCGGACTGATGACTGTAGTGCCCGACAATGCCGCCACGGAATCGAACATACACATTGGAATCGCCTTGACTTGGTGTGTAAGTATTGTGCAGCCGATACTGTTCGCTCGCGAAAAGATCGCTGCCTGGCGTCTTCCAAATGAGGTCCGATGCGTCCCACAAACGCACTGTCCCATCCAAACTCGATGTGATGATTCGCGGGACACCCTGATCGCTCGCCACGAACTTGATGCTCGAGATCCCCTTCTCGCTCGCCTGAATCACATGGGTATGAATGAGTCTCTTCCCATTAGTTCTTTGGTAGAGATCCCACAGGAGGATCATTCCTTCATCCACTCCTGCGCAGACATAACGACCGTCATCCGTGATATCGACGCAGCGGATCCGGCCTGGAATATCTTCGAAATACGCAACCAACTCACGTTCTTTGCCGTCAACCACCTGAACCATGTCGGAATTGCAGGTGACCAAACGCAGCTCACCGCTTTCGCGTAACGGTCGTGAAAAGGCAAACGAAGAGGGCGCTACGATGGTTGGCAACGAATAGGTCTTCTCCGTATCTTTGTCCCAAACAAACACTCGCGCTTCAGTGTCCTCTGGGTTTTCGAGCAAAGCGACGTTCCAGTGGTCCCCGATAAATTCCAGGCATTCATTTCGAGTGTCACTTTCGTAGCGTTCAACCAATTCACCCTCGATGTTGTGAATCTGCACGCTGCGATATCGTTCTGCAGAGGCAACGTATTGGCCATCTAGCGAATACGCCACGGACTCAATCGTGTTCTGGTGCCCAACCATCGACTCCACCACCTCACCAGTTTGCACGTCGCCCACCACGACCAAGTTGTAACCAAGGCTGCCGTTGAGCCCCGTGACAAAACGCTGATTGTCAGGACTGAGCGCGACGGCATTGAGTTGATTGCCGACTTGATGACGATGCAGGACCTTTTGCTTTTCGAGGTCAATCACATGTAGCTGCCCTTCTTCGCCGACGGAAAGAACCAGCTTCCCATCGTTGGAAACGGCCACCTCATTCGCTTTGCCATCATGCGTCGTGAGCAAAGCAGATGGCTGTTCTTTTGTCAGTCGATCGAGCAATTGCCAAGCGAAATGCGGCTTCGCGTGCGCCATCGACTCATCGCGGGAGGAGTCCTTCTTCGGGGCATACTTCTGAAGTAACTTTCTGGCCTCGACAAAATTGTGCGACGCATAAGCTTGATAGGCCAACGTCATGTCCGCCACGTACAAGTATTGCCGCAGTTCTTCTTCACTGGTGGCAAGTTCGACGTTGGTTCGCGAAAGTTCTTCGTTGGTGGCGTCGAGAGCTGTGTTGATGCTCATCAAACGACCGGAATAGATCGAGATTGTGGCAATCACCGCGATGATTGTGGTCACCATTCCGATCAAAGACGCCAGCGCTACCATCGGATTGCGTTCGCTCCAACGAAACAATCGCTCACTCCACCCGGGCAGCTTCGCCGACACCGTTTGGTGGTTGGCAAACCGACGCAAATCGCTAGCGAGTTCAGACGCCGTCGCGTAACGACGTTCTGGTGAAACCGCCATCGCCTTCCCAATGATCGCCTGCAACGGTTTCGGCAAATCAGTCCTGCACTTGCCCGCAGGAGTATGACTGCCCAGAGCGACCTGATTGAGGATCTGCTCCCGCGTACCGCTGAACGCTCGTTGAAGTGTCGCCCATTCGTAGAGTGTCACACCCAAACTGTAGATATCGGCTTGTGCGGTGACGTTGGATGATACACCCGACGTCTGCTCAGGACTCATGTAGGCGGGCGTGCCGAGAATGTCGCCGGTGACCGTCAACGCAGTCTTTTCGTCATCCGTGAATGCCAATCCGAAATCCGTCAGCCAGATTCTGTCATCGCTACTGAACAACAAGTTGGACGGCTTCACGTCTCTGTGAATCACGCCATTGTTGTGGGCTTCTTGCAAAGCATCGGCGATATCAGCGATGGAGTTAGCAATGAACTCGAACGAATCAGATTCGAGACCGGCAATGTCGTCGCCTGCTGGACGATCAGTCGTTCCGTTCAGCATGCCAGAAGAGAACGAAGCCGTGTCGTTAATGTTCTCGCCACTCAAATGAGAGATCCGGTCTGCCAGCGTCACACCGTCGATGTACCGCATGACCAAGTATTGCGTACCGTCTTCGATCCCTGAATCGAGCAACGGCACGATGTGATCGTGTTCCAATTCTTGGACGACAACCGATTCGCGTTCGAAACGTCGGCGCAAACGAAGTCGACTCGACGCTTGTTGGCGGAGCAACTTCAACGCGACTTGATTGCCCGATTCCACATCTTCGGCCAAATAAACCTCGCCCATCCCTCCGGTTCCCAGCGTGCTGAGCAGGCGGTACTTGCCAAAGTGTCGTTGACCGTCTTGGTCATCGACTCCCGTCGTGACAGCTTCCGTTGGATCATCAGGTGGAAAGTTCACGTCGTGCTGAACCATCAGTGCGAAACAAAGTGTGAGCGGAAGAAGGGCGTTTGGTCGATCCAAAATTCAACGATGGACAAACCGTTGTGAGCAGAGAAAAACTTAGGTTGATCTCAACGGCTTCGGCGAACCCGTTGGATCAATCCAATCCTATCGCCCGCCGTTGTTCGGCCAGTCTAGCCCGAGACTGTTTGGTAAGTAACAGTTCCGCAGGTGATTGTTTCGAGGTGACCATCAAGAGATCGGTGTCACCCAAAAGGTGCAGATCGTTTCCCAAGTGCTGCCCAGTCGGAAGCATTCCCATTTCGCGTTCGCTCGACAAATCCCAGAACCGAATCAATCCCTCTTCACCGGTTGTGGCGAGCGTTCGTCCGCGGTCTAGAAAGACGCTGTCAGCGATCGGTTTGGAATACCCTCGCAGCACCGAGACCGTCTCGTTCTGAGGATAACTGCGAACCTCCACCAATCGATTATCAAAGACCACCGCAACCCGGCTGGCGAGGGCATCAAAATCAACTCGCACGTATCGCACCGCTGTCGTGGATGCTTTTTCGAAAACGGAGACAATCGAATCCTCGTAGGTGCAAAGCATGTTGGATGCTTGGATCATCAACGCGTCGCTGTTCGGAATATTCAGCAACAGACTGTTGTTGTCGCTCGGAAGATCGTGGGTTTCAATCAGCGAATAGTCCAACGTGTCGTAAACCAACAACTGTTTGGTCAACAAGACACATAGTTTTCCCTCGACGAACTTCACATCGCTGATCGGTTCATTTTCGTACGGTGGAGTGATCCGAGCAAGCAACTCAGACGACGCCACGTCGCGGACTTCGACTTCCTCGATATTTGCGATGGCGATTTTTGACGCATCCGAATCGCAGCCAAACTGAAATCCCCATTCTTTCAATTCGCACTTGATCGGCAGCATTCGGTTCAAATCGCGTCTGGGGTCGTAATGCCAAACACTATTGTCCTCCAACTTCAGGAAGACATCGAATGGTCGCTCGTGATGAGAATACAAATTGATGACTTGAGCCGTCACAAACGTGCGTCCCATAGGGTTTGGACGAACCGGCAACTTGTCGGTCAAATCCCAAATCCGAACCTGGCCATCCTCTGCGGTTGTCACGATCCGTACCGATTCGTCGCTCGTGGGGACCACCTGAATGCTGGTGACTTGACCTTCCGCCGCTTGAAAGATCATCGGCGGCGGCAAATTGCCAAACTCAGTTCGGTTGGTCAGCGTCCACGCGTAGACCACCCCATCATCGGTTCCGGCATAGACGTCTTCACCATCAGCAGAAATGGCGACACAGCGAATTGGCGCATCGAACGCAATGGCTTGTGCGAAATGTCTTTCGTTGGTGGAATCTGCGACCTTGATATACTTTTCGCCAAAAGCCACCGTGCGATAGGGATTACCGGCTGGCTGCACGATGGAAAAATGAGTGGTTTCACCTTCAACCGGAACGCGAGTTTCCTGATCGGTATCGAGGTCGACGGCATGCAGCAAACGCTGCTTGCCAACCTCTTTCACGTAGGCGAGCGTATGTCCTTCGCCCGCGAAATGCAGTGATTCATTGCGTGAGCCGCCGTAAACCGTTTTTACCGCCGTCCCATCGAAACGATGAACCTGAACATCGCGATAGCGGCCCGCCGTCGCGAAAAGTGTTCCATCGGATGAGAACGCGGCGGACTCGATGTTGTGCCAATGCCCGAGCAATCCAAGCGTCTCGGTTCCTGTTGCGATCTCACGAAGCGTGATCGAGTTGAATCCGACGTCGCCGTTCAGACCAGTCAGAAAATGTTTGTTGTCAGAACTGATCGCGATCGCGTCGAGACGTCCGGACAGCTTGTAGCGATGGGTGAGTTTTTCCGATTGCAAATCGACCACATGGACCTCGCCGTCTTTGCTGACCGAAATCGCAATTTGCCCATTCCGCGAAAGGGCGACCTCAGTCGCCGGCGAGTTGTGCTGGGTCAGAAGTTTCGATGGCGGAGGAGTGATTAGGTAATCGAGGATTTCAAAAGCCAATCGGTTTGAACCGCGTTCCTCAGGTTTCGGGCGATGCTTGTCAAGCAGTTCCTTGGTGGCCTTCAGGTTGTGTCCGTTGTAAGCCTGGAATGCCAACGACATGTCCGACACATACAGTTGTTCTCGCAACTGTGCTTCGCGAGATTCGAGTTCCAGGTTGGTCTCGATCAGCTCATCGTTGCTCTCCGCGAGTTTTTCGTTCACTCGCGTGAGTTGCTCCGAATGCATGGCCTGCATCCCCAACACGGTCATGACAAGAGAGATCACACCGATCAAGGTTGCCAAGGTGACCAATGGGTTGCGACGGCTCCACCGCACCAAACGTTCGGGCCAGCCCGGCATTTTTGCATGAACCGACTTGCCCTCGGCAAACCTGCGGAGATCCTGTGCGAACTCCGCCGCGGTGGAGTAACGGGCGTCGGGCGAACGCGACATTGCTTTGCAAATGACAGCTTCGAGTGGCCGCGGCAGATCGCTGCGAACGTTTCTTGGCGTCGCAAGGCTTCCGTTGGCAACGTTGGCCAAGATTTGATCACGATTGCCTTGAAAGGGGCGTTGCAGCGTCGCCCATTCGTACAACGTCGCTCCAAGACTGTAGATATCGGACCGACGGGTGATATCAGTTTGCGATCCGATCGTCTGCTCAGGACTCATGTAAGCCGGCGTGCCGAGAATATCACCGGTCAGCGTGAGCGCCGTGTTTTGATCCTCGATCAGTGCCAACCCAAAATCAGTCAACCAAATCTTGCCATCTCGGTCAAAAATCAAGTTCGATGGTTTGATATCTCGGTGAATCACTCGTTCGTCATGAGCAACCTGCAAGGCATCAGCGATGTCGGCGATTGATCGAGCGATCAGCTCAAAAGAATCTGCCGCTATCGCAACGTCATCTTCTTTAGCATCATGCGATCCGCCACCGTGTCCGGCGTCGACCGAGAACTCACCGGAATCATGGTCGCCATTGGCTTTCAAAATGCGATCGGCGAGCGTCGGCCCATCGATGTAGCGCATGACCAAGTACTGCGTGCCTTCCTCGACACCGGATTCCATCAGCGGAACGATGTGATCGTGCCGAAGTTCTTGAATCAGGTTGGCTTCGCGTTCGAAACGTCGCCGCATCCGGGACTGTTTCGAAACCCGATGTTGCAACAACTTCAGGGCGACCTGCTGGCCCGTCGCAGCATCCTCCGCCAAATAAACCTCGCCCATGCCACCGGTGCCGAGCGTCCGAACGACCCGATAGCGACCAAAGTGTTGGGACGACGAGTCTGCCTGATCGTCCTCGACGCGGACGGCTTCCGTGGGGGCATCGTTTCGGGAACTCACGTCGTGCTGAACTCAATGAATCAAAGGCTTGGGAGTGCTTGATAACCAATGGTTCATTGCACAAACATTGAACACCGGGCGGACAACACGGCCGGGATTGTCGATGCCGATTGCTCAACTCAACAAACGGCACCTCCGTGCGAGCGAAGGTTGACGCGAAACGTTTGATCGTCCCGGACCTCTAAGATACTCCAATCGCGAATGAATTATCTCACAAGACCAATGTCTTTTTCATTCGCTCCTTTTTTCTCCGTCAGCTCCTCGGAGGCGAGACTTGTTTGACTTCGATTGGTCACCCAAAGATCAATTGGAGTATCGGGCGAAGTCGAAAGCAACATGTCGAAGTCTTTGAAATAGTGAAGCCGATTGTGTGAACTTTTGCCCGCGACGATGGCTCCCATTTCGCGTTCGCTGGCGATGTCCCAGAATCGAATGAGCCCTTCTTCGCTAGTCGTGGCGACCGTCTGGTCATTGTCTAGGAACTGACAATCGCTCGGCCTTTGAACGTGGCCTCGCAACACGGCGATCGTTTCCCCTTCAGGAATCGAACGGACCTCGATCAATCGATTGGCTCGAATGATCGCCATTTGCTTGCCACGCGAATCAATCGCGACGCGATGATAGTGGTCCGCTGCGGTTTGAGCTTCTTCGTAAAGGCTCGCAGACATTCCCTCAATTTGACAAAGTGCCCTGTCCGTCACGACCAAAAGCGAATGATCCATTGGCATCGGAAGGATCGCTTTGGCATTGTCAGACGGAAGTTTGATCACACCAGCCAATGAATAGTCTGGAACCTTGTAGACAATCACTTCATCCGTGTAGACAACGTAAAGTCGATCTTCCTGGTACTGCATGCCGCGGCAGGACCGTTCCAGATCAGGACTGGGGACGGTCTTCACAAGCCTGGTCGACTTGACGTCGTAGATCTTCAGTTCTTTATCCGAGCATAACGCGATCACCGAAGCGTCTTCATTGACAGCAAGCTCAATCGATTCTTTTCGAGAGAATTGCGTGATAACCGACATACCATGCAAATTTATCCGCGGATTGTAGTGACCGATTCTCCCACTTGTGAGTGCAAGAAACACGTCCGATGAACCTTGGTGAGGCGTCGCAATCGCCATGGTTCGTGTGTTCCGGTATGCAACATCCTGATGGCTTGGCCGAATCGGCATTTTCTCTTCGGTTTCCCAAAGAACCACCTTGCCATCTTCGGCCGCAGTGACAAAACGCGGCGTCGTCGCTTGCTCCGGCAAAGCGACGATGTCGTAGATCCGGCCGTTCGCGGCAGGAACAACCAATGGTCGGAACAACTGGTTGGCATGGTCTCGGTCTCTCAACCGCCAAACATAGACCGACCCTTCATCGGTTCCTGAATAGACCAAGCTCCCATCACCGCTGATTGCAACGCAACGGAACGTGGCACTGAACGAATCTAATTCGACAAACGGAGCTGACTGCCCAAAGTCAGAAACAGAAAGAGCACCATACCCTTGTGCCACAATTCGGAAAGCTTTCTCCTTCCCTTGCGGCTGAGAGAAAGCGAATTGCGCCACCGTCACGTCGGTGGGAATGACAGTGTGCTCGCCGGTTTCCAAATCCAACACGCGCAGTTCACGTTGCGGTTCGCGTTCATACACATAAACCAACCGATGGCTATCTTCGAGGAATGCCAAAGATTCATTCCGAGTCGTCGCGTCCAGTGATTTGACAACCTTGCCGTCCATATCGTGGACCTGCACCTGTCGATATCGATCCGCCGTCGCGATCAATTTGCCATCCGATGAAAAGGTTCCCGACTCCATCGAATGCCAGTGTCCCAGTAACCCCAAGACCTCCTCGCCGGTATCAATTCGGTAGACCTTGATTGGACAAAACCCAATGGACTCGTTCAGCCCAGTTAGAAAGAACTGATTGTCAGGGCTGATGGCAATGCAATCGAGCCGCCCCGGCAATTGGTACTGGTGCAATCGTTGGTTTGTCTGCAGGTCCACCACGTGAACTGAGCCGTCTTCACCAGCAGACACCAGCAGCTTCCCATCATTGGAAACAGCTATCCCGGTGGCCGGCGAATCATGCTGAGTCAGCAAGGTCGAAGATGGCGGAGAGGCGAGGTAATTTAAAAGTTCAAACGCAAATCGATTGGTCCCAAAAGGAGATGCTTGCGTCCGGTGCTTATCAACCAACTGCTTGGTTGTGAAAAGGTTGTTGGCCGAAAAAGCGTTGAACGCGAGCGACATGTCCGAGATAAATAGCTGATTGCTCAGCTCCGCCTCGCGGGCTTCCAACTGCAAATTCGAAGCGATCAGATCATCGTTGCTCTTTTCAAGTTGTTCATTGATCAGAACCAATTGGCCCGAGTAAATCGCTTGCATGCTCAAGACAGCGACAATCGTGGCGACCACACCGATGAAGGACGCCAACGCAACCATCGGATTTCGCTGGCTCCATCGGAACAAACGTTCGCTCCAACGTGGCATTCTCGCATTGACGGTCTTGCCAGCCGCGAAACGTCGCAGGTCTTCGGCGAAATCCGCCGCGGTCGGATATCGGCCTTCGGGCGAGCGTGCCATCGCTTTGCAAATGACCGCTTCCAATGCGACGGGCAAATCATTGCGCAGACTGCGAGGCGTCGCCAAACTTCCGTTTGCGACGTTGACCAACACCTGTTCCCGGTTGCCACTGAACGGACGATGCAACGTTGCCCATTCGTAAAGGGTCGCTCCCAAACTGTAGACGTCCGATCGACGCGTCACCTCGGAGTGAGATCCAATGGTCTGCTCGGGGCTCATGTAAGCCGGCGTTCCAACCAGATCACCGGTCATCGTCAATGCGGTTTGATCGTCTTCCAAAAACGCCAACCCAAAGTCCATCAACCACAACTTGCCATCGCGATCGATGATCAAGTTCGACGGCTTCACATCGCGATGAATCACCTTGTTTGCGTGAGCACTGTGCAACGCCTCAGCAACATCAGCGATGGCGTTTGCAATGAACTCGTATGATTTCCCGCTGTCATCGGGCGTTACCAATGCATGCGAGAGAATGGCCGTGTCGGTCTGAGAATCAACTCCTGAGCGTTCCGCATCATCGATTCCACGCTGTTCGAGAATCAAATCCGCGAGGGTCTGACCGTCGACAAACCGCATCGCCAAATAGGGCGAGCCATTGTCGTCACCGGCATCCAATAGCGGCACGATGTGATCATGGTCCAACGTTTGGATCAGATTTGCTTCACGTTCAAACCGACGTCGAAAACGTGGGTTGTCCGCTACATGGTGTCGCAACACCTTCAGTGCGACTTCCTGATGCGTTTCTGTGTGCCGAGCCAAATAGACTTCGCCCATCCCGCCGGTGCCGAGCGTTCGGACGATTTGATAGTCGCCGATGTGTTTGGCAACGATTTCAGCGGAGATCGAAGAACGAACTTCGGTTGGATCTTCGTTGGGGCGTGGCACGAATTTTGGAGCCAGTCAAAGACTCGAATGGGAAGCAGCAACAATGGTATCAAACGTCGCATCGCATCCTAGTCTGTTCACCAGGTTTTCGCCGAGAAAGCAGCCTCGTTCGAGGCAGTTCTACGATTCCGATTTACCAAACGCTCGGAATCCGGCTCACCCACTGTCGACCACGGTATCTATAGGGTTGGAAAGGGCGACAATTGGAGTGCAGGCGAAAACGGCGATCGCAACGTCACAGACTTTCGGGCCAATTCTGGTAGCAAATCGGGCGCACAAAACGATCCAAACTGGCATGACCGACCGATGTGCTGCGACCGTCAAGACTGGCAGGAAACGGACCACCGTGCTGCGTCGCTGCCCCAATCTCCATTCCGGTCGGCCAGCCATTGAGAATGATTCGGCCGGCAAAACGCTCGGATACCTTGAGCCAGTCGATTGCGAAATCATTATCAGACGTTTCGGTGTGCAACGTCGTGGTCAACGACCCATGAAATTCGCCCGCAACCCGCAACATTGTCTCTTCGTCTGGACACCGCACCAAGACCGAAACCGGGCCGAACGTTTCGCTGTGCAGCCAACCGTCGCGAATCGCTGTTTCAGCGCTCATTGCAAACCAGTGAGCCCCGCGATGCCACGGGCCTTCGCCATCCAATCCTTCCGCAACAAACAACTGTTCCACGTCGGCGGCGGATTGCAGCTGCTCAATACCGCGGTCAAATGCATCCGCCACGGGACCGCTCAGCATGGGCAAGTTCGGTTGTTTGGCGAATGTCTTGCAAGTCGCCTCGACGAACGCGTCGGCATCCGCCTCATGAACAATCACCACACCCGGTTTGGTGCACATGTGACCGTTGCCAAACCTCAGCGAAGCAGCAAAACCTTCGGCGATCGTTCCAACCCGTGCGGCCATCGCATCTCGGCCAATGAACACCGGGTTGGTGCTGCCGAGTTCTGCGAAAATGGGAATGGGGTTTTCGCGTTCCAAGACCGCCTTGGCGAGAGCCCGCCCGCCTTGTGGACTGCCGGTGAAACCGACCGCGGAAATGGCGGGATGCGAAATCAAGCGGATCGACGTTTCCGGACTCCTCCCGTGAAAAAGATCAAACGTCCCCGCGGGGAACCCCATCCGCTTCACCACCTCTTTGACCGTGTCACCCAGCAACTCGCAGGTGCCCGGGTGGCTGGGGTGAGATTTCACGATCACCGGATTGCCAGTCGCGATCGCAGAAACGAAATCGTTCCCGACGACTGAGATCGCCAGTGGGAAGTTGCAGGCACCAAACACGGCGATTGGTCCCACGGGGACAAATCGCCGTGTCATCCGTGGTTTGGGAAACGGTTTTCGAGCCGGATCCGCGGGCTCGGATGTCACTCGATCCCAAGGACGCTCCACTGCCAATCGAGCAAACAAATCCAATTGCCCGGTCGCTCGATCAAACTCGCCTTCCACGCGAGCGTTGATGTAGCCCGTCTCCAGCTCGCAACGAGCGACGATCTCTGATCGGCGTGATCGAACTTCCGCCGCCACCGCCGACAGAAACTCACTCAGCTGTTCAGGCGACAATTCGCGAAGTTCCAACGCGGCGTCCGCGGCACGCTCGCACGCGGCGTCAATTTGGTTCGCAGGCGCCTCCGCAAATTCGCCAGGAAGCAGCTCGCCGTTCGCGGCACAGGTGGCTTGGAAACAATCCATGATCACATTCGTTAAAGAAGGCTATCGTTTTCGAAGCACAAACAGAGCGTCGGTCAGGTCGTCATCCATTTCTCGCTGCTCTTTGATCTCGTAATCAAAGTCATGGACGCCGACGATTTCAAACACGTCGCTGACGGACTCCAGCATTTTGAAGGCTTGGGCGGGAGTGTAAAGCCGCAACGGGAACTCGCTGCGAACTCGCTCGACGGTTCCGTTCTTTCGAGTTGCCTTGATAGACACCCGAAGAGTTTCACGCCGCTTTTGTCTTTGAAAATCAATGACCTTCAGTGTGACGCTGATGTTGGTCCCGCCGTGGGAAGCTTTCCATCGTTCGATGCAGTCCGGGTCGGCGTCCAAAGGAATGCAGTGAAACCCGAGCACATAGATCCCACCATCACGCAACGATTCCGCGACGGATCGCAAATGAGCGGTCGCCGACGCTTCGTCCATCATGTGTCGAAACGTGTTGAACGTGCAAAACGCGGCATCCACAGCGGGCGAACAAACATGCGTGGTCATGTCACCGTTGATGAGCTCGGCAGACAATTTTCGACGTTGCAATCGACGCCGCAGATAGGCGAGCATTGCGTCGTTGTTATCCAAACCGACGACGTCATACCCGCGGGCTGCTGAGGCGGCCACCAAACGACCGCTGCCACATCCGGGTTCATACACTCGCGAAACGGTTCCGGTCGCGTATCGCTGGTACGCTTCGTCAAGGAATGCCATTTCGATTGCCGTTTCGTCACGAAACACCATGTCAAAGTACTGAGGACGGTCGTACCAATCGATCGTCGCGGTCGAGGCAGGCTTTCGTGCCTTTGACGCTCGAGTCTCTTTCGCGGAATTGCTCTTCACTGAGTTTTTCTTCGGCGAACGTGGGGATTCGGTGCTCTTTGTCACGGGGCGAATCGAGGGGGCATGAGGTGAATTCGTCAGAGATGGATGAAATTTTCTTCAGACCCTGCGGTCTGGGTGACGACTGTAACGATTAGACGGCTTGTCCGCATTCTCCCACTTGTTCCGCCAAGGAAACTTCGACCATGTCTTCGGTTGAACACTCTTTTCACGTGCCTCCATTCCCACCCTTCCCCAGCGCGGAGCGATACGTTCCAGTTGGCTCGCAGGACGAGGCACTGCAGCGAATCCAACGTGCAATTGAAGCCTGGGAAGCAATTTCGCTGGTCATCGGCCCGCCCGGTGTCGGCAAATCGATGCTGTGCCAACTGTTGCTCAAGCAATTCTCCGGTCGCCGCGAAGTCGTGGTGTTTGGCGACGCGATGCTGGACAACCCACTGTTGTTCCAACGACACCTGCTGACTCGCCTCAACCGGGTTCAGGGAATTCACTCGACGCCGCTGGCGCCCAACGAAGACCCTCAGTTTGCCTTGGTCGAGCGACTTGCTCGCAGCACCTCGGAATTCCCCGGCTTGTTGTTGCTGGTTGATGAAGCTCAAGCGTTGACGCCGGAAGTCCTGGAAACCATCCGCATCATCACCAACACGATGAGCGAAGGCCAACCTCGCGTCAGCGCTGTTCTGATGGGCGGTCCAAAGTTGGACGAGACCCTGGCATTGCCATCGCTGGAAGCTCTCGTGCAACGCGTCGCGACTCGATGCTACCTGCACCCGCTCAATGGCGACGAAGCACAAACCTATGTGCGCCGCGTCATCGAAAACTGCGGATCGAACCCGAGCGAAGCGATCACCAACGAAGCGATTCGTGCGATCCACCAGGCTTGCAGCGGAACGCCTCGCTTGATCAACCAAATGATGACCGCGGCGATCGACTGTGCCGCATCACTCAATCAAAGCATCATCGACAACAAAATCGTCGATCGCGCTTGGGCGATGTTGCAACAACTGCCCAGCCCCGTCATGGAAGAACCAGAAATGGCTGCTCCAAGTGCGGAAGTATCCAACGTTGAATTTGGTGCTCTCGACGATTCGACGTGGAATGACTCCGCTTCGGAAGACCAACCAGCCACCGCGTCGTTCGAGTTCGAAGAATCCAACGACCACGGCCGCCGCTGGAACGACCAGCCTTTGCCAGAAGAAGACGAAACTCCCGTCGCGACGGCGGCCCCCCAGTGCGACATCCAAGCTTGCAGCACATCCGAGTGCGAAGACCAAGCCTGCCAAAGCACTGGCCAGTGCCAAAGCGAGAAGGCGGAAGCCGAACTAAACGAGCTCAAATCTGCTGAATCGAACGAGCAAATGATCGACGAGCAACTCGTTTGCGAAGAAGCCACCGCGCAGTGCGACGCATCCGCTGGCGATATTGAATTTGGTTCGTTGAGCATCGACTGCCAGTCCTACGAAGGTGACTACGAAATGGTCTCCGACGTGATCGGTTCGGCTCTGGCCGCTGAATTGCCTGAAACAAGCGACGCGGAAGAACTGGTCGAGACACCAATCGCAGCCACGCCAACGGCGGATCAATTGTTTGGCGAGTTTGATGACGAAGAAGAAATCAAACCCACCGCTGATTCGTTGACCGCAACGGCCGAGTCAATCGCCGAGCATGACGAAGTGGCCTCCGACCTGGAAACCTCGCTGCATGAGGAGATCCTTAGCATGCGTGGTGCAGCCAACTCGCCACTGGCGTTGGTCGGCGATGAAGCCAACTGCTCAGACGAGATCTGCGACGAGGAAGACATGGGTGCCATGCAAAACCAATCCGCCATGGCAGCCTCGGCTCCCGTGTTATGGATGGAAGAAGATGGCGATGACATTGCCGTCAACCATGACGACCGAGACATGCTGGTCATCGAAGACGACGTGCAAGTCGAAACGGCAGCACTACACAACGAATCCGCGGACTTGTCCGCCGGACGTCCTGTTGCCGTCGACTTCCAAGCGATGTTGGCCAAGATGCGTTCGCCACAATCTTGATCACCCGAATGTATTGATTGCATCAGCCGTCCAGCCTGAGCCACGGCTGATGCATACGCCACCCGGCAAACCCACGGTTGAACCGACCCTATATCAGCCGCCCGGCGTTAGCCGCGGTGAATGAGTCACCACATCAGCCGACGGGCCTTAGCCCAATGGCAATTACTTTACAAATTCACCCTCCCCCTGGGAGGGTCGAGCGAAGCGAGGGGAGGGCTGCACACCGGGTTTTAGGTTCGCCCTCCCCGGCCCGAAGCGGGCGACCCTCCCTGAGGGAGGGTGAAGTAAGTGCCAATTGGCGTTAGCCCCGATTAAACACAACATCGCACTAGCCGACGCACGTCAGCCCCGGTTCCGACACCACTGAACCACCGCCGGCCCAAATAAACCCCACGACGATCGCACCTGCCTCGTCACCCCACCCACTCATCCAATGTCGACGACTCGCATTCCCGAGTCGTCTAATTTCACCGCGATGGCAACGAGATCCGTCTCGAATCCAACGCGGTTTGTTGATCAAGCTTGAATCATTTCTCGGGCTTTGAATCCCAACGTGGTCAATGTTCAAACCGGATCAAACTTTGCGAACTTTGCTCCATCGAACCGTTGAACAAGCCGTTCGATACGGCAAGACGTTGGTCTTGGTCACGCCAGACGAACTGCGACTTCAGCCGGCCTTCTTTGTGGCGTTGGGTCATGCTTGGCGAGAAGCCAACGCGTCACATCAATCGGAATCGGGCGAGCGATCCGCGATGCCTCGTCTGCGTGTGGATTGGTGTGCACCGGCGAAGGGCGTTGGGTGGAGCACCTTGCAAAACAAATGGCACGTTCGTCGTTGCGAACGGACACTTCAGCGAGAACGATTGACCGATTGCGTTCAGCTTTCGCAGTGTCTGCTGATCGGCAAAGCATCGCAGCACTCTTCAACGATCGTGCTGGGCATCACCTCCGAAGCGACTGAACTTCCCGAATGGACCACCGCGGTCCCGATGCAACGCTGACATCGCCGTACGATCGATCCAATGTGGCGTATCGCCATCGTTGGTGTCTGAGCGGGTTCCAGCTATCATTCGCGAGCATTCTCTTCCTCGCCTCGCATATTCGCTGAATCGTTCATGCCCACGCAGTGCCTCATCAGCTTCGGATCGAACCTGGGTGACCGCCGCGTCGTGATCGCCGAAGCGGCACGTCGGGTGGCTGAGTCGGGTGTCATCGCCGAACCTTGTACAGATCTTTCTGGCGGTTCCGCCGAAGAACCTGTTCAACGACTTCGAACCAGCCGGCTATTCGAAACCCCACCAATCGGCGGCCCCGGCGGTCAATCACCGTTTCTGAACGCGGTCGCCGCGTTTGCGACAGAAGCGTCTGCGGCGGAAGTCTTGGACGTGCTGCAACATCTCGAGATCGACCTGGGCCGCAAGCGTTTGATTCGCTGGGGCGCCCGCGTGATCGACTTGGACGTTGTCCTTCACGGTCGCCTAGCAGGTTCCGCCAGCACAGCTGGGCGCCGCGGTCTGATCGGCGGTCGCGGGCCGGCCGGTTCGGCGAAAGCATTGGTCGTTCCGCATCCTCGATACACCGCCCGACGATTCGTCTTGGAACCGGCTTGCGATGTCGCCGCCGACTTCTGCGACCCGCGTTTTGGTTGGACAATTCGGGACCTGCGAGATCATATCGCTGCGGACGTGCCATCCATCGCTTTGGTGGGCGGAGATTCAAAGCTTCGACAAATCATTTGCCAGCGTTTGTCTTCCGAACACGGAATCGCGGTCATCGATCCAAATCGCCCCGATGCGGCAAAGGGTTTGCAGCAATGGGTCGCGGCCGATCCGCCATTGGCACTGCGTGATTCCAAGGAGATTGACCAAGACACTTCGCCGACGTCGCAGTGTCTGCCCAGGTTGCTCGCTCGAATCCAGCACACAACCGAGAAAGATCGATGGCCGGCACCGCATCAAATTTGGCCCGCCGGATGGAAGTGGCCCGAATACCGATTGGAAGTTGACGACCTGGATTGGGCCATCGGCGAGCTCGCCTCCGCGATGGATTCCATGCGATGCGAGATCCACCCCACCACGGACGACGGCCGCTGGTGGTGAGTCACCAGTGCCGAACAACTGTCCCTAATTGTTCCGTCTGAGCACGACGCACCGCCGAGCAGTCCTCCACCCCCAACCTTCTCTCCCACCCGCACCTAACCGCCGAATGGTTTCGCCCACCGCGTAAACAGTTGGGAACAACTGTTCTATGCTGAGCCTGTCTACATGTTTCGGTCAAACCAGATCTCATAATTTTCCGCGCGACCGGCCCCCCACTTCCGCTCGCTATAGGGAATGCGTCCAACCCCGGGTTCACTGAACTCGCCTTGGTCCATTTTATCGTCGGTCCATAAGACCGCGATAGCTTGATCCTCTTCCTGCGATCCATCATCGGCTCGGTATCCTAGGCGTTCTCCGGTGCTGAGTGTCCAATCACGATCGTCCGCTCCCGCCGATCGCAACGAGTCCAACGATCGAGGAAAACGTCCGTTCTCAACTTGGTATTTCCGCATATAGATAGCCGTCAGCGTCCATTTGGTGGAATCGCGAAAATTGTCATTCTGCTGAATTCCGTATGCGCTCGAGATATCCCAGTCCTGTCGCATCCAGCGATTCAGCGTTGCGAAGGGCACGGATACGAAGCTACGTGACCCATCGATGATTGCTTGTTCCGTCTTTCGTTTCTGTTGAGCGCTATTGCGATCACGTCGTCCGCCACGATCGGATTCAGTGGCGTCGCGCGGCTGCATCCATTCCAGAGCCGCCATCGCATGAATCGCCGATGCTCCGAACGGTTGTATAGATCGCAGGTCAGGATCGGTGAATCGAACCCAGGACCCCTTATCCTGCAGCGGATCCCAAGCCACAAAGCCCGACAACAGAGATTCATTCCATTCGTCGAGATCGGGGCCCCGGATTTCGTTCGTCAAAGCAACGAGTTCAGTGAGTTGTTCCTCATTCCAGAATGCATGAGTGACCGATTGGCGAACCAGGCGAAGCCAACGCTTCGACAAACTCCATTGCGACCAGGCCTGGAACCCGTTCGATTGCCCAAGCAGTTCAATGAACTGGCTCCATTGTCGCACCAGCGTAATGGCACGTTCCGTGTCGCCGGAGTGATATGCCATTTGAAACTCGTCCTCCAGGAGCTCCGGGATGGCGCCGTAGTTGCTGCCTGACATCCACAGGCGACGCGAAGAAAACGTTACTTCGCCGGGGATTGGAGCGTCACTTTTCAGCAGGTCTTCGAGCTTTTGAATGAGCGGCTGAGCTTCTTTGCTCATCAGTGCAGCGAACGGTTCGGCTGGCCAGGATTCATCTGGCGGTACGAGGTCATCCAGTCCTTCCACCGAGTCACGCGACATTTCTCGCAATGCAGTCACGGCATCAAATAGCTCGGTCCATTCCGCTGATTGCTCGTCTGTTTCTGCGGCGGTGTACCGATCGTAAATTTGGGTGGTGGTGATGGGGACACCGCTGTCGGCCATTTCGTTGACCACGGAACGGTATTCGCCCTTGGCCCAGTACTCTCGCCCCACACCCCAGGCGATCGCCAGGACAACTAGGATCGGTGGGCACCACATCCAGAGGCGATATCGAAAATCAGATGCTCGTTGGCTCATTGGACTTCCTCCTCAGTGGGGACATTCAATTCGGAATCTGTCTCGATCTCGCCCTGTGTTTTGGCTTGCGAACGCTGCCAAATTTCCTGCCCTTCCGTCTCCCAGGGTTCAAACCAGCTGACCGCGGGATAACCATAGAACCGACGAGGATGCAGAGTGTTTTTCGCGGAGCTCGCATTGTCGCTGTAGGGCCCGGTTTCAAAGTCGCCACCGGGCCGCCCCAGCAATTCATGCAGTGCTCGGAACTCGGGTTCCAGATCGCCGCCGACCTTTTGCTTCTCCAAAATTTGCAAGCACTGATCCACCACTGCGCCGAAACCTTTTTGCACAATGGCCGCTCGCCAATTCGCTGGAACACGAGCAAACCAATCGTCATTTGCACTCACGCCATACCATTGGCCGGGTTCCGACAGTTCGAGATCCAGGTGCCAGCTCACCAGCAATGCCCGCCGGCGAGCCGATTGTCGGTCGTCAAACGCTGCGACTTGTTCCGCCGCCCGCTGAAAAAACGGCTCCGACTGAAGCGGCTGCATGGCTTCGCCCGATAGATTGGTGACCAGCCACTCTTCCACATAGTCGGCCATCTCTTGGTCGAACCAGCGGCCGCTCAGTCGCAACCGTTGGGCGGCCGTGGTCAATCGATCAACGAAAGCGGCGAACTGCTCTTTTGAAGTCTCATTTGGATTCTGCTTCCATCGCAGCTTGGCGAGTGAAGCCATCTCCAAGCTGTTTTGAATGATCCAGGTGTCGGCCCTCAGCGGTATGTCGTCTTGATTTCCGATCACCATCCAGGTGTCCGGCGACGTGTAGTCTCGCTGATGGAACCGTTGCACTGCGGTTTCGCCATCCACATCTCCCAGCGCGCTTGAGAAGTCGTCGCGAAGATCAAGATCGCCCATCCGCATCGAGGCAAAGTTCGTGGAGTTCCCTTTGCTAAGCCTTCTTGCTTCCGGCAACAGTTCCGCGACGCGTTCTTCGGGCATGCCCGGGAACTGTGATTTCGCAATCCAGACGGGGATGCTTGGCAAGATGGAGAATAGCAAGGCTGCGACCACCATCGTCGACCAGTACTTCCAACCTCGTCTTCCATCCATAAAGTCTCGCATCGTCCACCAGGTGGCCACAAATGGAAGCGTCGTGATCAGGAGCAACCACCCCAGCCGAACGCCGTTGCCCACCCCCGCGATGGATAGCATCAGTAGCGCGAGCAGTGATAGCACCGGAGCCAGGAACGCAGACGCCGCCAACATCGGCACGACTTGGCTGGTCCATTGTGACACGCCATACACGATGGCAAACACTGCCAATAGCGTGAACAAAGACACCTCAAACATCAAAGGCTGTTCGTTTGAATGATAGCTTTGCGGTGTCCCCAAAAAGGACTGGATGCCCACGATCAACAGCGTGATTGCCGAGAGCAAGCTGACCGCAAACCAGTGCCTGCCCACCCAAGCCCGCCAGGGAGCGACACCCCGATCCGCCAAAAACTTCAGTCGTGTCGCGGAGCCGTCGCCCGCAAAGACCGCGACCCCCAACCAAGACACCGCTAGCAACGCCAACCCAATGGAAACCTGAATCAACACCATGGTCCAATCGGATGGCGTGCCGATGTGATTCGTCAGGACCAACCATGCCATCGCACCAGCCAGCAATGGGATGCTCAACCCAATCGACATCCAAGGCGAACCGTGAACGTTTTGCCAAACCAGCGAAGCAAGCGAATCGCGAAAAGGCATCGCTGTTGGTACCGGGGCATCCGGTGGTCGCCAAGCGTCTGCCGAGGACAATGTGTTTCGAGTGGGGAGAACCTCCGGCTCATCGGCTTGCAAATCCCTGAGCCCTGCTCGGTAGGCGAACCAACCTATGATCGGAATCGCTGCCAACGTCACCAGGCTCATCACCCAGGTCTTCTGTGTCACGTTGGTGTACTGAATGGACGAAGAATGCGGCAGCGCGAACCAGATCTCGGCGAATAGAAACGGCAGCAGAGCCAGCGGAATGATCCACACCAATGCTGGGAACGCATTCTTGTTTCGCCACGCCGTGTAAAAACCACAAAGCAGCACATAAACCGAATGAAGAAACCAAAAGGCAGGATGGATTTGTCGCCACTCTGACAGTTCACCCACACCACCGCTGTCCAGCCCGGCGACCAAGCTCAGGAGGCCGCAACCAAGCCACATTGCAATCAGTCCCGCGAAAGCGACCGCCAATTTCGTCATGACAATCGGCCGCGTTGGAATCGGAAGCGACGCCAGCCAACGCAGTGAACGCGTTTCCTTTTCGTGGCTGATCAGAATCGCACCGGCTCCCGCGGCAAACAACGCGGGCATGATCATCGGGACAATGTCGCCTGCGGCACGAAGTGTGATGTTCAGTTGCTGGGAGGTAGACGCCCAAATGAAGATCAGGAAGGCAGAAACCGCGAACAGCATTCCAATCAGCGGAATGATCTGCTTCGCCTCCTTCCAAAACAGTCCTTGCCAGATTCGTGTTTTGTTCATGATCGCTCTCCCGTACTGAGCACTTCCGAATCGGACTGCGAACCGCCGCCCTCGGGATCATCTGACTGGCGAGATGACACATGGGACCCCTCCGGCGGATCCGCCGGCCGGAAGAAACCTTTTCGAGTGTGGGCGATGAAGATCTCCTCCAGTGACATCGCTCGCTCGCGGACCCCGGTGACTCCTTCGGCTGATTCGATGTGCGGGATCATGGATGGGTCGAAGTGGCGAACCAGCACCCGGCGTTGGCGACCTTGGTTTTCTTCCAGTAGCGTTTGGGCTGGCTCGGGAAGCGTCGGGAGTTCCACCAACGGATCGTCCAGCGAGACGGTCAGTTCGGTCATCGATCCCTTCAGATCGTTGAGTGGTTCGCAGGCTTGAAGTTTGCCGTTGTGCAGGATTCCGATCGTGTCGGCGACCCGTTCGACTTCGTTGATTTGATGACTGGAAAGGAACACGGTTCGGCCCGACGCGGCCCGACCAATCATGCTTTCCAGGAACTCACGACGAACCATTGGGTCCAAACCAGACGTCGGTTCGTCCAGGATCAAAAGTTCGGGATCGTGCGCCAGAGCCAACGACAAAGCGATCTTGGCTCGTTGGCCTTTGCTGAGCACCCGAATTTTGCGGTCCTCGGGGATCTCGTACTTCGCAACCGATTCGCGGTAGGCTTCGTAGAACCCATCCGGGTAGAACGAGGCCGTGAACCAGCCGATTTGACCGACCGTCATCCAGTCGTACAGGGCGGGATTGTCTGAGACGTAACCGACCCGGCGACGGACTTCCAGTGGTTGTTTCAGCGGATCGAAATCGCAAACGGAGGCCGAACCAGACGTCGGTTTCTGGAACCCGGTGAGGATTCGAATCAGAGTCGTCTTGCCGGCTCCGTTTTCGCCCAGCAACGCAAACACGGTTCCGGGCAGGATGTTGAGATCCACGCCCAGCAGTGCGTCGCAGCCTCGAAAACGCATGGTCAGTTGATCGGTCGAGATGACGGGGTTCATGATGACGATCCTGCTTCGATGAGATGGTGGTCAGTGTGCGTCGAATCAAACGCGTTCGAGCAGTTGTGCTCGCCCGCACGGCAAGCTCATTGCAACTCGGCAATCGCTTCGATGGTTCCGTCGAGGGTCCGCAATTGCTCGTCGACGAGTTTGCGGACCTCCTTGGCTGACAGCCCAGCCTGCAGGGCTTCGGTCAGCACCGCCGACAAGCGTTCAGCGAGAATCGATCGTCGCTGTTTTCGGCAACGCTCGACGGCGCCCTTGCAAACCACAACGCCGCGTCCACGAAGCGTTTCGATCACGCCCTCGGATTGCAGGTCCTGGAACGCCCGAGCCACCGTGTTCGGGTTGACAGCCAATTGCTGGCTGAGTTGCCGAACGCTGGGAAGAAGTTGCCCCGGACGCAAGGTTTGCTCCGCGACGGCGAATTTCACTTGGCGAACGATCTGAGAATAGATCGGAACGCCGTTGGAAGGGTCGACTGTAAAGAACATGTTCGCACCGATGCCCAAAGCTGGTTAACTGGTGTACTGGTTAAACGGTACAGCAGGTAGGTGGTGGGGTCAAGCGATTTCTTCGAAGTTTTTTTCGCCGGACAACCCGGAGGCCAGGTTGTACCTGGCGGCCACGCCGATGCTTTGGAACAAAGCGAGGCGAGAAGCAGTCTTGACGCGAGTGCAATGTTAACCATCCAGCCACCACCGCCAGGTGGAACCTGGCCTGCTGGTTTGGAAGCGTAGGTCAGGTTGTACCTGACGCTCAAGCCGATGCTTTGGAACAAAGCGAGGCGGAAAGCAGTCTTGGCGCGAGTGCAAAGCTAACCGTCCAGCAACCTCCGCCAGGTGGAACCTGGTCTACTTTGCTTGGGAGCGTGAGTCACCGCGTAGGTCAGGTTGTACCTGACGCTCGAGCCGATGCTTTGGAACAAAGCGAGGCAAGCACGAGCCTTCACCAGAGTAGAACAATTGCCCCCAATTGTTCCGCCGCGAAGGATGACATCGTGGGACCACACCCCACTTCGAAGATTCACCGCGTTCGCTTCGCGTGACTCGATGCTTCCATCCCTGACACGCAAACAGTTGGGGACAACTGTTCTACTCTGTTGCTTTGGAGAAAAACGCAGGACGTTGCTCGATTCTTCGTAGCCGGATTCGCCAGAATTCGGATCTAAACGACTCGCAAAATCCGACAACTTGGTGACTCCGAATTCTGGCGAATCCGGCTACTACGACGACGAGGGCATGGCACCCTACCCTTGCGTCAAAACCATGATGCGGATGGGGTGCTCGGGATCGTCGTCCATTTCCACCGTGTGCTCGGTGTAGTCCCATGGTTTGTCTTTCACCCACTGAGAAAACTCCGTCGCAATCAATCGCTGAGGGTCACTCAAGATCAGCTGCCCATCCTCCGTCAAATGCTCCGCGGCCGATTGCAATAGCTCCGGCCACAGCGTTCTCAAATAGGTAACGTCACTTCCTAAGATGAATGGGAACTTCTTCGGGGCCAGTGAATCCTCGCCCAGCCGGAAGACTTGCACGTCCGCATGCAAACCCAATCGAGACAAACTGAGTCGCACCAATTGCAGCGGGTCTTCCACGCCATCGGTCAATGTCACGCGAGCCCCACGCAGCAGGGCGGCGATGCCCGCGTGCCCCGTTCCGCAGCCAACTTCCAGGACGTCTTGATTGTGAATGGGAACTCGATCCAAAAATCGATCCAACCCCGAGGCCGCTCGCCATGTCGTCGCCCAAAAAGGATCGATCACGCCTTCTTCGCCAGCGTCTTGTCGCTCGCACGCTTCGATCAGCATCGCGTCCGGATCCGAAGCCACTGCCAAAGGTCGCTCCTGGCCGGCGATCAAGGTGTCTTCCCAATGCCAAGCGAATGAGAGTGAATCGGCCATGCTGAATTGTGTTTGCGAAAGTTCGAATGAAAAGAGAAGTGTTTTGTCGCCCGTACGATGGTCTTCCAAGACCGTCGCGTTCGACATGGGCGTTCTGGAAGATCGACTTGCGGAATGTGCAGGACGGTCTTGGAAGACCATCCTACGGAAACGCTGTCAAGCGAGATCAACTGCGGTGAAGCAGTTCTGCGGCGTCAGCGGCGAAGTAAGTCAGCACGCCATCGGCACCGGCACGTTTGAACGAAAGCAAGCTTTCCAAAATCACTGCGTCACCGCTCAACCATCCGGCGTCGGCGGCACCACGCAGCATCGCGTATTCGCCGCTGACCTGATAAGCAAACGTTGGCACGCCAAAGGTTTGCTTCACGCGAGCGACGATGTCCAAGTATGGCATCCCCGGTTTCACCATCACGCTATCGGCGCCCTCAGCCAAGTCCAATGCAACTTCCGCGATCGCTTCATCCGACTGGGACGGTGATTGCTGGTAGGTCTTCTTGTCCGCCGCACCAAGATTGGCCGCGGATCCGACCGCGTCTCGGAACGGCCCATAGAACGCGCTAGCGTACTTGGCCGCATACGACATGATCTGAACGCCCGAATGCCCGGCACCATCCAGAGCCGATCGGATTGCTCCAATGCGACCATCCATCATGTCACTCGGCGCGATGACGTCGCAGCCAGCCGAGGCTTGCACGATCGCTTGCTTGCACAGCACATCCACGGTCTCGTCGTTGATGACTTGCCCATCTTGAACCAGCCCGTCCTGCCCGTGGCTGCTGTAGGGGTCCAAGGCGACATCCAAGATCACCCCCAGCGAATCGCCCACCGCATCCTTGATTTGCCGCGTGACCCGGCAAACCAGATTGTCCGAGTTGTACGCTTCGGCTGCGTCTTCCGATTTGAGTTTCGGGTCGGTGGCGGGAAACAAGGCGATCGCGGGAATCCCCAGGTCAACGGCGCGTTTGGCCGCCGCGACAATTTCGGATTCCCCCAGCCGATTCACGCCGGGCAGCGATCCGACCGGCTGCTGGCCCGATCCATCCATCACGAAAAGTGGCCAGATCAGATCGTCCACCGACAAGGTCGTTTCCCGGACGAGACGGCGAGACCAATCCGTCGCCCGAACGCGACGCAATCGGGTGGCGGGGAAAGCGGCACGGGGAGCGGGAGAGCCGGAGAATTGGGACAAAACGAACACCCATAGAATCGATAGAGGAACAGCGGCGGACGTGATCTTTGGACACTCGTCCGCTGCGAGATGTTTCCATTTTGCGTCACAGAACGTGCCAAGCCTACCCGGCCGTTCTGCTAAACTAATCCCCCGCTCAATCACGTTCGGAAAGGGACGTTTTCGAATTTCACCTCGCCCCACCCACCCCACAGATTCAACGCCGATGAAATTTCGACTTTGCACTCTTCTCGCCGCTTTCGCGGTGCTCACTTCGTCCACAGTTGCCGTCGCACAAGACTCAGCCGATTCCAAACCGCTGAATGTTCTGTTGATCGACGGCCAAAACAATCACAAGTGGAAAGAGACCACGCCTCTGATCCAAGCCACGCTGGAATCAGGTGATTTCGCCAAAGTCACGGTCGCGACCGCGCCGGGCAAAGGGGAAGACAAAGCAGGATTTGCACCGAAGTTTGCCGACTACGACGTCGTGGTGTCCAACTACAACGGCGAAGCATGGTCGAGCGAAACCGAAAAGGCATTTGAGGCCTATGTCAGTGCGGGCGGCGGGTTCGTCACCGTTCACGCTGCCGACAATTCGTTCCCCAATTGGAACGCTTACAACCGCATGATCGGCCTGGGTGGCTGGGGCGGCCGAAACGAAAAAGACGGGCCGTATGTCCGTTGGAAAGAAGACCAAAAGAAATTCACCCGCGACATGTCCAAAGGAGGCGGCGGCCAGCACGGCAAACGTGTTCCTTTCATGATGGTTGTTCGCGATGCATCGCACCCCATCACCGCTGGTTTGCCAAAGTCGTTTTTGCAAGTCGCTGATGAACTGTACGGCAAACTACGTGGCCCAGCCGAAAACATGAACGTGCTGGCGACGGCTTACAGCAACCCGGCCACGGGCGGCACCGGTGAACACGAGCCCATCCTGATGACGATTGAATTTGGAAAGGGCCGAGTCTTCCACACGACGCTGGGCCACGACGTTCCCGCCATGAACGGGCTCGCGTTCCAAACATCGCTTCGCCGCGGAACTCAATGGGCCGCGACAGGTGAAGTGACTCTGCCTGCTGTATCTGCTGCGAAGATGGGCAGCGACGAAGCCGCGACGGGCGATCCGGCCAAGGCTTCCGAGGTGGAAGACAACGGACAAGCTGCCTCATCGAACAGCAACGTCAACTTCGACGCTGCTCCGGACTTGAAAGCGGACGGATGGAAGTCGTTGTTCGACGGCAAGACCCTGGACGGATGGAATCGCAAGAACGGCACCGCCAAATACCGCGTTGAGAACGGAACAATCGTCGGCACAACATCCGAAGGCAGCCCAAACTCGTTCCTGTGCAGCGACGAAAACTACGACAACTTCGAACTGACGTTCGAAGTCAACGTGGACGAAGGCCTCAACAGCGGCGTCCAAATTCGTTCGCAGTCACGCGAAAAGGGCGGACGAGTTTACGGCCCACAAGTCGAAATCGAATCGGCACCAGGTGAAGCCGGCTACATCTACTCGGAAGCCACCGGCCGAGGATGGATCACCAAAGAACAACCAATCAAAGATGCGTACAAGAACGGCAAATTCAATCGCTACTTGGTTCGTGCCCACGGCAACCGCATCCAGGTTTGGATCGGCGATCAAAAGATCAGTGACATCCAAGATCCCGAATCTTCCACCGATGGCTTCCTTGGCTTGCAGGTGCACGGCATCAAAGCTGGCACCGGTCCCTACGAAGTCAGCTGGCGTGACATCAAAATCCGCAACCTGAACTGACCCACAGTTTGCAGCACGCAAAATCGACACAGCATCGGTAGGCCAGGTTGTACCTGGCGATCAAGCCGATGCTTTGGAACAAAGCGAGACGTGAAGCCACGTATTCACGTCCATTCGCCCAACGCCCCGAAGCCGCCACCCAAGCAGTTGGCGCCGACAGTTCTAACCTGCTCCGTATGTCATGTCCCGCGCGGCCGGCTTGCGATGTGCAAAAACACCGCCACGCCGACAATCACCGCATGGAACGCCGCCAGCGACGTCAGCTGATAGCTGCCCACCTGAATCGTTTGGCCGAGATACCCGTACCCCAGCATCGTGAACATGGTTGAGAACAGTGCCGTGTTTACGATGATTGGAACCAAGAGGCGGTCGATCGTCAGCCATCCGGTGAAACGCGATGGCACAAACCAAGCTGCCGCCAACGCAACCGCGATTCCGACGGTCGCCGGGATCGCGAACTCGCGAAACAAAAATATCAGGTTGGAAACCCAAAGGGTTCCTGATCGAACGTGCCAGGTCACGGCCAGATAGACCGGACAGATCATCGCAACGCCGAAGCCGACCAGCAACGCTTGGCCATAGGTTGCATGGGTGCGAACGACATCCACCTGATAGCGTTCTTCGATCAGCGACTGAGTCTCATATGGATTCGTCATTGCTGCCCTCCGCCTCTCCGAACGCTACCGTTCCCAGCGATACCCCTGCGAGATCACTTGCCCGTTCTTCCCGTAGGTTGGCTCTTCCAAAACTATTTTGTAACCAGTCCGTTTCAAACGGTGCTGCGTCGACCATTCACGGAATCGCCACGAACTTATTTGAAGAGTTCGCACACAAAGCAAAATCACCACGCAAGCGATCAGGCAACCTACGCCGTAGACCAACCCCGGGCGGGACTCCACATTCAATCGAGTTCCCGCCGCTTTGGCCGTCAGCCCATACAGGACCAAAACCGCCGCGAGTGAGAAGTAAAGAACGGTCGCGACCACCGGATGAACCACCGCCAGATCAAACGACGCTACCACGATCGGCAAAGCGATCAGCGTGGCAAGACTGAAGCGAAACAAGAGAGGCCTCCGCGAGCAGCGACAGGTTCAGGCCGACGCCACCGGATTGGCGAAGGCTCTTGCTTCCAGTCTATCGGTTACACGCCGCGAATGTGCGACGTTCAACCTGCTTGCTGGCGCCGCTCCAACTCCTGCAACACTGCGATTCTTTGGTCGGCTTGTCGGATCAAGTTCTGAACGACCGCGATGCGGGTATCCAGATCGCCGGTCAACTCGCGTTGCAAATCGAACATGGCGACCTGCCATCGCTGCGTTTCGATCGGAGCGTCACTGAGCGGGAGAGCGGTTTTGACCTGGGAATCCAAACGCCGCTGGGTTTCGCGGCTCTCACCCCGCTGCTGAATGGCCTTCTTCTTGCGAGAAATCGTCATTCTCGCCAAAACCCAACCCAGCAGCAAAAAACCTGCGACCAACCACAGCGTCCCACGGTCAAACGAGATCGCTTCGAGAGCGTCTTCGGCGAGAAAACACGGCACTGAAAATGGATGGCGGATCATATCGTTCTCATCGTGTGATCGCCGCACTTGCGAACAACGATTCTGGCGATCCCCGTCAGCGTGATTGACGGGTGGGCCCAGTTTTGTCGATCATGGCAGCCATGACGAAAACGCCCCCCGTACAATCGAACGCCGCCGACTCGCAACAGCCTTCCGTTGCGCAGAATCGCCCGCTGACCAAACAATCGCCCATCCAGCTTTGGTACGCCTCGGCGGCCCAGGACACCCCCGGCAAAATCGAGTCGTTTTGCATGAGGTGGCTGCCGCAGGAAGAACATCAATCGGCCGCCAAATTCCGAGTCGCATCGGCACGGCACCAACACGTGATCGGCCGGGGCATGGCTCGTTTTTTGATCGCGGACACGAATACCGCCCCACATCAGATCCAATTCAGAAACCTGGATCATGGCAAACCCATCGTGGAAACACCCGAGCAATTACGTCGGCCATTCAATATCGCCCACACAAAGGGCCTGGTGATTTGCGGAATCGGAGCCGAAGCAGCGGACGAATGGCTCGGAGTCGACATCGAAGGCCTGGACCGAAAGACCGATCCCGGACTTGCCCAACGGTACTTTGCCCCAGAAGAAATTGAGCAGCTCGACCGAGTCAAGAATGACGACACGAAACAAGCTTTGTTCCTGAAAATCTGGACGCTCAAAGAAGCGTTCATCAAAGCCATCGGTACCGGTCTGAACACACCGCTGGACCAATTCGCGTTTGAGAACGCGGCCTCCAACTCACCTCGCTTGATTCTAAAAGACGAATCGCTCGCGCAAGGTCGTCATTGGCAGATCCGCAACGTGATTCCACGGCAAGGTTACATCGCCGCGGTCGCGCTCGGCACCAAAACCAGCGATATCGTTCCCAAGATCGAACTCTCCGATTTCCGAAAACGAATGCAAGACTGTTAGCTTGAGTTCGGCGAACAGCCGTGGCACCGGCATCACTCCCGCGACCAAGACACGAACTCAGCAGACTTCCACCATGGCTGGAAGCCAATTCGACCTACTTCTCAGCCATCCTACTGCTCAGCCATCTTGTCCCGAAGTTCTTGGCAGGCTTCCGAAGGGGTGCTGCACATCGTGCAGCGAGAAACGCCGTCTTCGTCAACCTTGGCATTCAAACCGCCGCACGACCCACTGATCGCTTGCCGGCCAAAGATCACTCCGACCGCCATCGCCAATAACACCGCACCAAATGTGATCCCGGTCATCAACAGCACTGGTGCCATTCGCTGAGCGAACGTTTTCGCCTCGGCCTTCTCGGACTTCTTGGCAGCGTCATCCGCGACGGAAACATCACTCGGAACATCAACATCGGCGTATTCAGCCAACTCGCCCGTCCCACTGGAGACTAAGCGGTCGCTCAATCGCTGCACGATCAACACGCTGAGGTCGTTCTCACTAGCCAAACGCATCGCTTCTTCGCGTCCGACAACATTCAGCGCCGTCGCCCAACCATCGGCCAGCATACAGCTATCCGTGATCACGCTGACTGACGCCAGTCCATTGGTGACGGGACGTCCGGTCCGTGGATCAATGGTATGAGAGTAACGCTGCTGATCGACCTCAAAGAAGTTTCGATAGTCGCCGGAGGTAGCCATCGCAGCATCACGAATTTTGTGAGCAACCATCAATTCTTGCCCACCCGCGTCGGGTCGCTGAATCCCAACCTTCCACGATTTACCCGACTTGTCGCCGGTCACACGAACCTCGCCACCAATCTCGACAAACACGTTCTCTGCATCACGACCAGCCAACAAATCAACGATCCGATCCACGCCATGCCCCTTCGCGATCGAAGAAAGATCGACACGCAAATTCGCGATGTCCTTCTTCAATGCCGGTGGATCCAAACGTGCTTCTAGATGTTGGTAGCCAACGCTCTTCTTCAGCTCATCCAACTCCGATTCGCTGGGAACATCGTTCTTGCGTTCTCCGGCACCAAAACTCCATCGATCCACCAACGGTCCTACCGTGACGTCAAACGCCCCATCAGTTTTTTCTGAAAGTTGCAATGCTGCGGCGACAACACGAGCGGTGTCGGCGCTGACGTCAAACCAATCCGTGGATTCAGACGCATTGAACTGGCTCAGTTCAGACGACTTCAAATACGTCGACATTTGATCGTTTACTAAGCGTAACTCTCGATCGATTGCCGTCTCAGTCTCAGACGCCCATTCGGGTTGCTCAGGCGGTGAGTGGACTTTGACCATGTAAGTCGTGCCCATCGTCGCACCGCGAAAGGTCAATGGATCGGCGGCATGTGCGGTCGCCGCCCAACAACACGCTGCGAGGAACCAACTTCCAAAGAAAGCGACAACGCTGGAATGAATTCTCATCGAAAGATTCGCATTGGGTTGGAGCTGGAGTCCTGAGCGAAGAATCCGTTCGGCGATCAGTCCGTGTTGCGTGAGCGGTTCTGCCAACGAGATCAGTGACCATCCCGAATGCAATCGTTTGCACTGGCAATCAGGAAGGCAACCGAAAGGGCCTCGGTTGCCGACGTGAAACCTGACAACCGAGGGCCTCGGTTGTCCACATAAATGCATCGAAACCGAGAGACTCGGACGGTGGCTCACTCGTAGGCGACTGAGGCTCTCAGTCGCATCAATCTCGTAAGCAACTGAGGCTCTCAGTTGCATTCAAACTGGACGACAACCGAGGGCCTCGGTTGCCTACGAACTCGCAACCCTCAATTGCTTTCAGATTGGTTTGCAACGGCAACCAATCACCGTCTCATCAGCCACCGAAGTCATCGTACGCGATGTTTTCGGGTTCCACACCCAAATCATCCAACATGCGGAACACAGCGGCGTTCATCATCGGTGGACCACAGATGTAGTATTCGATGTCTTCCGGTGCGGGGTGCTTGCTGAGGTAATTGTCCAACAAGACTTGGTGAATGAATCCGACGTAGCCATCCCAGTTGTCTTCCGGCTGTGGTTCGGACAACGCGATGTTGAACTTGAAGTTCGGGAAGTCCTTCTCGATCTCACGGAAGTGTTCGATGTAGAACAACTCACGTAGACTACGACCACCGTACCAGTAGCTGACCTTGCGATCCGTCTTTTGACGTTTGAACAACTCAAAGATGTGACTTCGAAGCGGTGCCATACCAGCACCACCACCGATGTAAACCATCTCTGCGTCGCTGTCCTTGATGAAGAACTCACCGTACGGACCGCTGATCGTGGCTTTGTCACCTGGTTTGAGCGAGAAGATGTAACTGCTCATCTTCCCCGGAGGAGTTCCCTCGGGTGCACGTGGCGGTGGCGAAGCGACCCGGATGTTGAGCATGATGATGCCCTTTTCGCCGGGGTAGTTGGCCATCGAATACGCCCGCACAACGGGCTCTTCCACCTTCGACACATATCGCCAAATGTTGTACTGGTCCCAATCGGGGTGATACTCTTCGGCGATGTCGAAATCTTTGTAATGGATCTCGTGAGGCGGGCATTCGATTTGAATGTAGCCACCCGCACGGAAATCGACTTCGGCGCCTTCAGGAAGCTGAAGCACGAACTCTTTGATGAACGTTGCAACGTTGTCGTTGCTCTTGACCGTGCACTCCCATTTCTGGGTGTCGAACGCTTCTGGTGGAACTTCCACGACCATGTCGGTTTTCACCGCGACTTGGCATGACAAACGTTCGCCCTCGGCGGCTTCTTTCTTGTTGATGTGACCAGCTTCGGTCGCCAACAAGTCACCGCCGCCTTCAGAAACCTTGACCTTGCACTGAGCACAGGTACCACCGCCGCCGCACGCACTGCTGACAAAGATGCCCGCATCAGCGAGAGCACCAAGCAGCTTTCCGCCGGCGGGGACGGAAATTTCTTTTTGGCCGTTGATCATGATTTTGACCGGACCGGAAGCAACCAATTGGCTCTTGGCGGCCAGAATCAGCAGCACCAATGCGATCACCACAACGGTGAACATGACGACGCCGAGAATGACGACCGTGCTGGCGGAGGCCGCAATCATCAGAGGAAGGGAGAGCATTTTAAATCAAAAGTTGAGGGGTGCACGCGAGGCGATTCAGCCTGACAGTCAAAACTCACGTCAGCCGCTGGGGCTGACAAACTCACTGATGCCAGCCAAGCGGCTGACGCACGTCTTTGCGACGGATCAGATCCGTTACAGCTGGATGCCGCTAAACGACATGAATGCCAGGGACATCAATCCAACCGTGATAAACGTGATTCCCAAACCGCGAAGTGGCGGAGGAACGTCGCTGTACTTCAATTTTTCGCGAATACCGGCCAAAGCCATGATCGCCAAAGCCCAACCGACACCACATCCGAATCCGAAGACGACCGATTCGCCGAACGGATACTCGCGTTGCTCCATGAACAGCGACGCACCCAGGATGGCACAGTTCACCGTGATCAGGGGAAGGAAGATCCCCAGGGCGTTGTAAAGGCTGGGCATGAATCGATCGAGGAACATTTCCAAGATCTGAACCATGGCGGCAATCACACCGATGTAACTGATGAACCCGAGGAAGGTCAGGTCGACCTCCGCGAAGTTGTACGTGTCAGTGCTGATCAGGTAATCATTGACCCAGGTCAACGCACCTTTCTTCAGCAACAGGCTGTAAATCAATTGGTTGGCAGGCACGGTGATGGTTTCAATCGCGATGACCGCGATGCCCAAGCCGATTGCCGTTTTGACGTTTTTACTGACAGCCAAGAAGGTGCACATTCCAAGAAAGAATGCGAGTGCAAGGTTCTCGACGAAGACCGCCTTCAAAAAGACGCTGAGGTATTGTTCGACCATGACTTAGGCCTCTTCGATTTGTTCGGGTTTGTTCAAACGAATGACCCAAATCATGAACCCGATGATGAAGAACGCACTGGGCGGCAACAGCATCAAGTTGTTCGGGTTGTACCAGCCGCCGTTGCGGTCCAGTTGAAAGAGCTCGAAGCCCAACAGCGAACCGCTGCCGAACAATTCGCGGAAGAACGCGACGACGATCAGGACCAATCCGTATCCCAGTCCGTTTCCGATTCCGTCGAGGAAGCTGATCCACACGCCATTCTTCATAGCGAAACCTTCCGCACGTCCCATGACGATACAGTTGGTGATGATCAAACCCACGAAGACCGAAAGCTGCTTGCTGATTTCGTACATGTACGCCTTCAACACTTGGTCAACGACGATCACCAACGACGCGATCACGGTCATCTGAACGATGATCCGGATGCTGCCGGGAATGTAGTGACGAATGGACGAGACCGCCGCATTGGAACACCCGGTCACCGCGATCACGGCCAGAGCCATGACGATCGAGACTTGGATGCTGGTCGTCACAGCCAGAGCACTACAAATGCCCAGGATCTGCAACGCGATTGGGTTGTTGTCGATGACAGGTCCAAACAGGACCTTGCCGACTTTGGGGGCAGCCATGGTTTACTCTCCCACCGGTTCTTTGGGACCGACGTTGTCGATGTCGTATTGTTCGACACCGCTTTCGACGGAGGATTCAGGTTGATCGGCTTCCGCGGATGCGTCACCGGTAAGTCGTTGCTTCACTTTGTCCAGAAACGGACCATATCCATTGGGACCGGCCCAGTAACGAACCAAATTGGTCACACCACGACAAGTGATCGTGGCACCGGACAACCCATCAACAGCGAACTCGTCGCCATCAGGGGCGGGCCCTTTTGCGACACGAGCGGCTGGGTTGCCATCCGTGTCGTACAGCTTGTTGCCGACCCACTGGGCCTTCCATTTCGTGTTGTCCACTTCGCCACCCAGTCCAGGTGTTTCCGCGTGCTCATAGAAAGTCAAACCAGCGATGGTTTCCAGATCGTTCTTCAAAGCCATGTAGCCATACAGCGTTGACCAAAGGCCTTTGCCGTAGACGGGCAGAACGACCATCTCGACCTTCTCGCTACCAGGCTTCTTCACGTAGTAAACGCGAGCGATCTTTTCACGACGAGGAACGCCTATGTCAAATTGAGGATCGGTGATCTCGATGCTGTCGTCTTTTTTCTTGGCAGCTTCACGAGGGTCGTACTTTTCAGCTTCCTCGCCAACGAAGTCCGTGTTGACTTCCCCGGTTTCCAGGTCAACCAGTTCTGGGCTGACCCAGGCCCACAGTGTTTCGATTTGTTCTTTGTCCAGCTCAGCGGCTGGCTTTCCAAATTCGCCCATCGACAAACCGGCCGCATCCAAAATGTTGCGTTGGCGGTCGAGAACTTTGTTTTCTTCTTGCATCGGTCGCAGGGCCACCGCGGCGGCACTGACGGCGAACGAACAGACCACGCACAGAATTGTCGCGGTCACGATCGTTTTCAAAGTGGAATCAGGCTGTGACATAGCGTGCGGCCCTCCGGCGGATGTTGAGTTGGACGACGCCCCAATCGATCAACGGTGCGAACACGTTGCCGAACAAGATCGCCAGCATGATGCCTTCTGGGAAAGCAGGGTTGATGACGCGAATCAAGACTGTCATGAACCCGATCAGGATTCCATAGATCCATTTGCCCATTTCAGTCATCGAGGCACTGACTGGGTCAGTCGCCATGAACACCAAACCAAAGGCGACTCCGCCGATGACCAGGTGCCAGTAGAACGGCACGGCGAACATGGCGTTGGTTTCACTGCCCGCAACGTTCAGCAACAAGGCGGTGCCAGTCACACCAGCGATCACGCCAGCCATGATCTTCCACGATCCGATGCCGGTGGCGATTAGGATCAAAGCACCAACCAAACAAAGCAGAGCACTGGTTTCGCCAACGCATCCTTGAATTGTTCCGATGAAGGCGCTCATCCACGTGATTGGCTCTTCGGCACCCCAGACGTACTGAACTGCACTGAGCGATCCGACGGCATCTTCGCTGGCGTTGGCCATTTGTCCGAGTGCGGTTGCACCGGAGAAGCCATCGACGGCGGTCCAGACTTTGTCACCGCTGATTTGACCAGCGTATGCGAAGTACAAGAACGCTCGCGAAGTCAGAGCGACGTTGAGGAAGTTACGTCCCGTTCCGCCAAAGACTTCCTTGGCAACGATCACCCCAAATGCGATTCCCACGGCAACCTGCCAGAGCGGAATGGAGGCGGGCAATGTGAGCGGGAATAGCAATCCGGTCACCAGAAATCCTTCGTTGATCTCGTGCCCTCGCAGAACACTGAAGACCAATTCGATGTGCCCACCGACGAACATACAAACGACATAGATCGGGATGAAAAAGATCGCCCCGTAGATGAAGTTGTCGACGTGGTTGGCTGGATCGTGTCCGAAACCGACTGCGGTGTGAACGGTGTGGTGCCAATCGAAGTCGACGTCAACGTTGGCTTCGGTCATCTTTTGGATGGCCGTGTTGGCTTGGTACCCGGTGTTCCACATGCCGAACAACGTGACCGGAATCAACGCGAAGACGACCGTGATCATCATGCGTTTCAGGTCAATGTTGTCGCGCACGTGCGTGCGTCCGTGAGCCGTCTCGCCTGGCGTGAACAAGAACGTGTCGAGAGCTTCGTACATTGGGTACGCTTTCTCGAGCAGTCCGCCTTTGGCAAAGAACGGGTGGACGCTGTCAAATGCGTCACGTAATGCTTTCATATTCCTTAACCTTCACGCTCAATGGTTGTCAGGTTTTCTCGGATCAAGGATCCATATTCGTATTTACCGGGGCACACGAACGTGCACAGGGCCAAGTCTTCTTCTTCCAGCTCCAGCACGCCGAGCTGCTGAGCCGAATCGGTGTCGCGAACAATCAAAGCTCGCAACAATTGTGTTGCCAAAATGTCCATCGGCATCACCTTTTCGTAGGTGCCCAGTGGAACCATCGCTCGTTCACTGCCGCCGGTCGACGATGTGAAATCGAACTTGCGATCCGGTGTCATCGCCGATGCAAAAATGCGGCTGACGGAGAACTTATCGAAGCCCGGTTTCTGCCAACCCAAAAATTCGCGGTGGTCGCCTTCTTCGATGACCGACACTTGATTGTCGTAGCGTCCCAGGAACTGATGAGGGGCCGTCGCGATGTGTCCGTTGAGAACCGATCCGGAGATCACACGCAACTTGACCGAGGTATCGACTTCGCCGTCAATCAACTCATCGATGCATGCACCCAGACGAGTCTCGATCAAACGAGGTTGGTTGACTTTCGGGCCCGCCAACGAAATCACTCGTCGAGTGTCGAGTTGGCCGGTCTGCAAGAAAGAACCGATGGCGATCACGTCTTGGTAACCGATGTACCAAACTGTTTTGTTAAGACTGACGGGATCCAAGTGGTGAATGTGCGTTCCTGGCAATCCGGCAGGGTGAGGTCCGGCGAAAGATGCCGACTGAACCCCCGCCACGTCGCCGCCAGGAATCGATGCCTTCTCGGCTTGGCACAGATGAACGGCACCGTCGGTCAAACGAGTCAACGCTTGAAGGCCGATCACGAATTGATCTTTTCGATCCGCCAAAACAACAGCGGGATCCGCTGCCAAAGGATTGGTATCAATCGCGGTGACAAAGATCGAATGAGGCCTCGATTCGATCGTCGGCACCTTGCCAAACGGTCGAGTCCGAAACGCTGACCACAGTCCAATTTGGACCAATCCGTCAACCAGTTTTTCGCGAGCGATTGAGATCGGATCCGATCCCGCGATTCCGTCGATGGTGGTTGTCTCGGTCGAATCATTGTCGACGTCGATCACAACCGCTTCGAACTTGCGTTTGGCACCACGAACCACATCGACAACTGTGCCGGATGCGGGAGCGGTGTAGATCACGCCGGGCGTTTTCTTGTCTTCGAAAACTGGTTGTCCCAAGACGACTCGGTCGCCGGCAGAGACCAACATCGTTGGCTTCATTCCGATGTAGTCGTCGCCCAACAGAGCCACTTGGCGAATCGCCGGGCCAGCTTCCATGTGCTGTTCGGGGCATCCCGTGATGGGCAGATCGAGACCCTTTTTGATCCGGGTCACGCTTTGAGTCGTTGCCATGAATGGGCACTTTGTGAAATTTGTAACAAAGTCGGTTCGAGCCAAAGCCCGCAGCGTTTTTCCGAAAGAAAAGGCCGGAAAAAATGTCGCGGGCCAAGCAAGTGGACACTATTGCATAGCGTTAGAAGATTGACAACGGCAGATCATCACCGTTCGTGATCGGAAATCTGCCACCTGGTTCGACCATGTCCGCCCCAGCAAATGGGGCAGACTTTGCGGGCATGATTGAGCGCACAAATGGTCGTGGGCGGGGGCTCAGTGAAGCTTGACTTCGACCGGTTCGCCGCCCACTTTTGCAGCCTTGGCAACGACCGTTTCAGGTGCGTCCTTTCCAGCTTTCACGACGAACGCTTTTCCCTTCGGAGCCCCTGGCGTGAACTTCGATCCCGCTACACGGACTGTATAGAGAACCTCGCCTGTCGATGAGTCGACCAATTGAACAACGGGATCTTCCACGTCGAAGGTCATTTCACCGAGCTGTCCCCACGAAGGTGGGTTGTAGTTGTCAAACTGCGAAATCGTCAGCGGCCAACCGGGATATTGCTTCGCCGAAGGATCGGTCACATCCACATTTCGCGGCCAACATTCCATCGTGATGTCACGAGTCTTGGTGTTGAGCCGAACGATGCCAAATCCAGCGGCACGGGTGTTCAACAAATTGCCAGCGGGTTTCTTCTCCGGATTGGCCGCGGCGTAGTTGGTGACTTTGTTGGCAAAACCATCCAACGAGTCGCCGGTGTATTCAGGAGCCCCCGGCTCGCGGTTTTCACCTGGTTCAACCGGTTCCCACCAACGCAGATACAAGTTGGCAATCGAAGGCACACAGAACGACCAAATTGAATCACGGTATTCATCGATCCCGTGATGAAAGATCGTCGCCAAGTGTTGGTCACCGGCGTAGTGAAACGCGAATGCTTTCCGAAGTGCAGCGAGGGCTCGGTTGCGTCCGGTTTGCGGCCAACCATTGGAGTCCATGTCAGCGTGCAAACGACCGTTGGCCGCTCCATGGATGTGAGCCCCACCGCAGAAAATCGTTTGCGACAAAGCGACCTTCATATCAGCATCGCTCCAATCCTTGGCCCAATCTTCGATGAAGTCCAATTGTCGCTCGCCCAACAGAACCGCGCCATCGACATCGACACTGGCAGGATCGTAGTCCGGGTTGCGGATATGGTCGGGACGAGGCCCCTGCTTTGGCACGCGACCAGCCGGGCCGGTCTTGAACTTGCGATCTTCTAGAATCGCGAAGTCAATGTTTCCCCAGTTCAAATTGGTGAAGTAGACGCCGATGCCTTGTCCGATTTTGTGCGGGTCCACCGGATCAGGCAGATGGCTGGTTTGCGCTCGCTCGACTTCTTGAACGTAAACGCCCGGTTGCGAATAGCCACCGTCAGCGGCACCGCTGAGCGTCGAGATCTTTCCGCTTTCGCCCCACAGATTGGGCTGGCCGACATCGTGATCGTCGGGCAGGCAAACCGTCGGGCGATCCTTGATGATGTCGCCAAAGTCACGGCCAAACTTCAACCAAGCGGCATAGTGACGATTGTGGTCGTAGACTTGATCCCCCGAAAAGAACAACACATCCGCGTCGACTTTGTTAACGTTGTCGATCAAATCCTGACGCGAAATGTCACCTCCGTGAGCGGGCTGAATCGAGTTGCCGGTGAACCCTGCAACGACAATCTCATCTTTGTCGATCGGATTCTTGCGAATGGTCCCTTCATAAAACGCTTCGGTACCGTGCGCGACGCGATACTTGACGGTCTTGGAATCGTCCCAGTTTTCGACTCGAAATGGCACTGTCCATCCCGCTTCGATCACATCCGACTTAGCGACCTCTGTCCACTGACCGTCCTTTTCGATTTCCAGTCGCGCGACCTTGGCATCGCTGCCCGATAGCGGATACAGCTGCGCGGTCAGCTTCAACGTTTTGTCATGAACCGTGTACAGAGCAAAGCAAATGACGTCCTTTTTCGCGACATCGGGAATGCTCAAATCCGCTCGCCGACGTCCTCCGGGTTGCGCGGACACGGATTCGGCAGTGACGAGCAGTGCCAAGCAGCACAACGCCAAAGGTTTCAATAACTTCATGACGGTTCCTAAAGGGGCAACAAGTTGTTTTTCATGAGGTGAATTCGATCGCCAACGCCGCGTGATCCGCGGATGTCGTGGCGGGTTGTTTCGATGGCTCAGCCGATTCGGCAGGCGCGGCAGATTTTTGCCCGTGCCACAGAACGACCAAATACAGAGGAATCAGAAAGTGCGGCGCACGCAACACCGCCTCGTGGAGGAATTGGTCCGCGCCCCAGTAGTTTAGACTCATCGACATGCCCGCGACGGGTCGAGCGGCGGCCGTCAAGAATCCCCAAACGGTCGCGTACCCGGCCGCCCAAATCCTTAGTGCCGGAACGAAGATCGCAAAACAGACCGCGAAATCCAACACGCCGGCGGTTCGCAACATCGTGTTCGCGGTTTCATATTCGACGCCCAGCGAAACCGAAATCATTCCGTAAAAAGTCGACGGGGTTGGCCACCATCCAATCGCATAACAACCATGGCCAGCAAATGTCATGATCATTGCAACCATCGCCGCAACCATCGTCACTCGATGGCGGGCACCAAACTTCAGCGCCAACACCAACAAAACCGGAGCTAACATTTGACCGCCGTGCTCCACAAACATCGGCAACTGTCGCTGGGCACCGACGTATTTCGCATAACTCAAAACGGTCAACAATCCGCAACCGCCGACCAAGGCGATCATTTGGAATTTGGATTGACGCCGAACGGTCAGGGTCAAAATGGTGCAACCAACATACAACCACGTGATTCGCGACAGCCAAGTCTGCAGCCAACCATCGTCCGCTCCCGTGCCCACAAACTCGTCCCAGCTCACACCCAACCATTCGGCGAACTCATACGTCGCGTCCTGCCAAAGCAGCACCCCGTAAGGAGCTTCCCAATAGTAATGCACCCAAGCCCAACCGGCGAAACACAGAAACGCTGATAGGCGAAGGATCATCACCAATCCAAAATCGTTCGCGGCCCCCTCGACGGCGTCTTCGCTGGCCTCGTGCTGAGCGGACCGAAGTTTCTCTTCTGCAGCGGTTTCAGGTGGGCTGTTCTTCATCGGCGAGTTGCCAAGAAAGGCTGTTCAGGTGGGAGTCGTTGAATCACTTCGTGGAATCAACGAGGAGGGATCAACAGTGTAACCCGTCCTCTGCCACCTGCCAAAACCATGGTGCAATCCAGCCCCAGTTTTGAGATTCCCCAATTTTTTGATTACTGGGAGGTTATCCCAACGTCATCGTCTCGATGCGTTCTTGCGGCGGTGGCGGAGCCTGAGATTCCTTGGCCGCGCGTCGCTCATCTTGGGTTGTCACACGTCTCACAACCCACCAAAGAAACAATGTCATGACGAGAATAGATACAATCGCAAACGCACCTTCGAACAACAGGGAACGACGAAGCTCCGCGACCGGACCGAGCACTTCTGAGAGCCGATACTGGACCAACACAAGCAAATCGGTTTGCTCGACCGAAGACAACGGCAACTGCCCACCCGATACGACATCTTCGCCATGATCGTCCGCAACCTCCGCCGCACCAGCGGCCTTGGTTGGCCGTGGCAGAGTGACCGGTTCCATTGCCGCGATCCACTCACCACCAAAACCGTTCCCCTCCGATGCGAGGGCCATCGGGTCGCGATATCCAACATCACCACCTTCGAGCAACCGGTCCATCGTCGCCCCGTCGACTTGATAGCTCTTGTCCGAAACGGTCTGGCCTTCTTCTCGCAACTGATCCATGAGCGGATGCTGCAACACGGTCCCGCGAAGATCACCTTCGCGAGCCTCCACCAACACCGCCACTTGACTGGGATTGGCCGCGTCCGATTCATTGCCAGAACGCGAACGCTGCAACAATTGAAAATCACCGAGATTGATGGTCGCGACAAAGACCGCGTCCGGATCTCGGTCGGGTGTCTCGCGACGACCACTGACGATCACACCGCTTTCTTCTAACCAAAGTGGAGTGCTGATTGCGACCTTCCACATTTTGGTCGCCGTACTTTGAAACGCTGAACTCAAGTGGGTGTGGCGAAGCGGCGACACCGAATCCATCGGAATCGTCGATGGGTAATCATCTTTGCGTCCGGTGAAATAAGTTCGGTACGCAAAGTTTCGACCCACGCTGTTTTGAGCCCTCGGAACCGATTTCCCGTAAACGATCGTCATGATCGTTCCCGCACCATCGGTCACGAACATCGTCGCCAATCGCTGACGAGGCTTGCCCGGTTCGGAAGGCTGGCGATATTGAGCCAATCGCTCCGACAAGTACTCATCCAGCCGCAACTGCGCCGGATGTTCCAACAAGATGTCCCGGGCGGCGAGAGCGTCTTCACGAACAAGCGCATCGACCGGCGTCGAAGAAGACGCGATGCGGTCCAAAACAGGCTTGGACGTTTCGCCTTGAATCAAATCAGCCAGCAACGTTTCAAACGTTTCCCGTTGGGCCTCTTCGTGCACCAAGTCGAAGTAGCGTTGTATCTCGGTTTCGAGCGTCTGGGCGGCCAACCGGGCCGCGAATTGGTTGCTTCCAAACGCCTCGGTCCGCAATTCGCGAGTCGCCGTCCGAGTCGCTAAATCAATGCTGCGAGCACCAAAGAAGCAGGTCGCCAACAACAGCAAAAGCGGGCCAACAATTCCCAACAACATCAATGGCCGCCGCGAACGCGTTTTGTCGCGGACGGTCAAATCATCCAAGATCTGCTGAACGTTGCTGTACCGAGATTCAGGATCAACTTCCAAGCAACGCTGCATGATCTTTCGCAATGATCGATCAATGTCACGTCGCGACAATTGCTCGGACGCCGGGGGCGCCAAAGCGATTGCTTCGCGATACCGAGCCAACCGGCCCGGCAGCGATCCCGCCGTATCCAATTGCGACAACAACGCCTGATCACGATGCGGTGCCGACCCCGCCAACATTCGAAACAAGATCGCTCCCGCCGCGTAAACATCCCACCGCGCATCGGGCGACGATTGGAAATCGGCTTGCTCAGGAGCCATGTAAAACAGCGTTCCCATCGCCGGCGTCTGATCGTGCGACATTCGGCTTTGGCCAAAATCAGCCAAGCGAGGTTCGTTGTCCGCAGCCAAAAGTATGTTGGCGGGTTTGATGTCGCAGTGCAGGACACCTTTACCGTGACAATGATTCAGGCCGATCAAGATTTTACGGAACAAGTCGACCGCTTCCGCGACAGGCAACCGTCCACGCTTGACCAACATGTCCTCCAGTGAACCACCTTCGATCAATTCCATCACGTAGTAAGGCGGATCGGCATCCCAGCCGACCTCGAGCACTTGCACCACGTGTCGGTCAGCTGACAACTGAACCAAGTTCTTCACTTCACGAGAAAGCAAAGACCAGTTCACACCACCACGGTGCAAATAGAACTTCACCGCCACGCCGCGACCGGTGTTGATGTCACGACCGACCCAAACCTGCCCAAACGCGCCCGATCCCAGAAAACGCTGCAGGCGGACACCGGGAACTTCCGCGGGCGGCATCGTCGCACCCAACGACAAACGACGCGCGGCCGCCTGACCACCGATCGTTTGCGACTCGGTCATCGGCTCCCGCGAAGCCTCGGGTTGACGAGGTGGTTCCGAATCGGGAGACGGTGGCGGCATGTTCACCCGTTTGTGACCTGAGAAGAAGTACGATTTTTCGCGGCGTCGATCAGCTTTTCTAGACCGTCACGCAGCGGCGTGAGTTCGCGGCCCAGAATCTTTTTCATCTTAGTGATATCTGGACAACGTCGTGTCATGTCGCCTTCGGGTAGCGGCGGTAAATGCACCACCTTGGACGAACTGCCCGTCATTTCGATCACCGTTTCCGCCAGCGATTTAATCGTCATTTCAATGTCGCTGCCGATGTTGATCGTTTCGCAAGCCCAACTCGGATCATCCAACACTCGAGTCGTCGTGTCGAGGTTGTCATCAACAAAGCAAAACGTTCGCGTCTGCATTCCGTCGCCATAGACCGGGATGTCCTCACCCGCCAGCGCCGCGGCGATGAACTTTGGAACGACGAAGTCGGTGGTTTGCTTTGGCCCGTATGTGTTGAAGAAACGGAAAACGTTGAACTGCAATCCAAACTCTTGGTGATACGACCGAAAGTAAGACTCGCCCAAGTTCTTAATGATCGCATAAGGCAATCGCGAATTCAGCGGCGTTGTTTGTTCGTGCTGAGGCATTTCCACCGGTTCGCCATACACCTCGCTGCTGCTGGCATAGAAAACTCGACCGACGCCGGTGTTCTTCGAAAGCGACAACACGTTTCGAATCCCATTGATGTCTTCCAACACCGCAACGGGATTGGCCAGCGTACGCTGTACTCCAACCAACGCCGCATAGTGAAAGACCGCATCAAACCGCGTTGCCGTCATGATCGGCGACAAATCGTCCATCCGGTTCACATCGGCCTTGATGAACCGAACGTTCTCGGCGGACGCGGGTGGCAATTTAGATCGATCGCCGGTGACCAAATTGTCCACCACGACGACTTCGTTGTCAGGCGACTGGGCCAAACGGCACGCCAGCGATCCGCCCACGTTACCGGCACCGCCGGTGATCAAGATTTTTCGTTGCGACTGCGTCATGTTGCTGATCAAAGAGAAGAGAAACTCACCCGCCAATCATAGCTTTTTGATGCCTTCCCCGCGACGCGTGACGAACGAAGCCTCAGAGTCGAACAATTGTCTCCATTGTTCCGTCAGGCCAATCTCCAACACCAAGCCATCCCCTTCGCCAACTTCACTCGCGATCGCGTCAGGCTGCTCGGTAGCCGGAAGCATTGCGAGCGGAAACCGCGGCCAACGCCGATCGGCTCATACAGGCGGAACCGTCACCCCAGATCTCACGCCCCGTACGATGGACTTCCAAGTCCGTCGACCCACCAGAGCAGAACGATTGTCTCCATTCTTCCGTCAGGCCAATCTCCAACACCAAGCCATCCCCTTCGCCAACTTCACATGCGATCACGTTAGGCTGCTCGGTGGCCGGAAGCGTTGCGAGCGGCAACCGCGGCTAACGCCGATCGGCTCACACAGGCGGAACCGTCACCCCGGATCTCACGCCCCGTACGATGGACTTCCAAGTCCGTCGACCCACCAGAATAGAACAATTGTCTCCATTGTTCCGTCAGGCCAGTCTCCAACACCAAGCCATCCCCCTCGCCAACTTCACTCGCGATCGCATCAGGCTGCTCGGTAGCCGGAAACGCTGCGAGCGGCAACCGCGGCTAACGCCGATCGGCTCACACAAGCGGAACGGTCACTCCAGATCTCACGCCCCGTACGATGGACTTCCAAGTCCGTCGACCCACCAGAGTAGAACAATTGTCTCCATTGTTCCGTCAGGCCAGTCTCCAACGCCAAGCCATCCCTTTCGCAACTTCACTCGCGATCGCGTCAGGCTGCTCGACGAATTCACCTCGACACGAAACGGTTGAGGACAACTGTTCGCCTCTGAATGACCGAATCAACGGCTAAGCCAAGCGATGCAAACGACGTGTCACCCATTCGAAAGTCAGCACGGATGCGATCAGCCACATCAGCACCGCATTCCGCCGCAGCGTAAACGCGGAATCCGGCGTGCCGGCCAGCAACGTGACCTGAGACTGCGGAACGATCGCTTCGGCCAACTTGGCTTTCACTTCGCTCATCGAAGTCGACTCGTCGACGGGAACGTATTCACCGCGAGTCGTCGAAGCCAAGTTCGACAATTCATCATCGGCCCGACGAGGTCGTTCGAGTTCGCTGGTGGGCAATCGAACTTGCACACTTTGGCGAAGCAACTGTTCGTCGAGTGCGTCGCCCACCGCGAGTTGAATTTCATAGCCGCCACTTTTGGTGACAACAAAGTTGCCCGTGTAAGTCCCACCACGAGGCGAGTCCGCCGCGGGGGTGAGCTTGAGGTCTTTAATTTTTCCATCGGGCGCCAACAACTTCGCAGTTACCGAAGGCTCCGTCAGCGGTTGAAATTGGTCATCGACCAAAACCGCCCGCAACGCGATGTTTTGCCCCACCATGGCTCGGTCCGAATCAACCAACAGCACGCCACGATTGCTGTCTCGCAGAAGTCGACCTTCGCTGACCCAACGAATCAATTTGGTGTAATAGCTGTCGAAGTATCGATCGCCACCGGCACGCAATCGCCACACTTCGCCACTGCCTTGAAAGAAGACGCGCCCCGCACCGTAGAACTGGCTCGCCATGAAGATCGGCAGACTGCCGCTGACTTCCGTGGTTGGGTCCGAGAAATACGCGTAAACCTTCGCACCGGGCTTCGCACTTTTGACGCCAACGTAATCGTAGAATCCGCCAAATTCTTGCCAGACTTCAAAACTGTCCTCCGGAGTATCACCCACCCAAAGGAACTCTGCTTGAGAAGCTTCCGGCGTGAACTTCAATGGCCATGCTTCCGACCCACCCTGGCGTCCACCGCCCAGCAAAGGTCCTCTCGTCGCCAGATTCACTGGAAAGAACGCAGCGATCTGACTGGATCGCGGATCGGCACGATCTCCCGAGATCTTCGGATGGAAAACCGGACCAGCCACCAACACCAAACCACCGGCTTGCTGAGTCATGAAGCGATCCATCAAGTCAAGCGATGCCGAATCGATCGCTGACCAATCAGGATCGAACATCACCACCGCGTCGTATTCAAACAACTCTTCCGCGGTCTCTGGGAACCGAGCCAGCAACTCGTCCGCGTCTTGGCTCATTCCCTGAATACCGGTCTGCAGCCACACGTCGAGTTGCACCGATTCGTCTCGGAACAGCAAGTTTCGAACGAAGCGATATTCGCGGGTCGGTCCTCCGGCGATGGCCAACACACGCAGCTTTCGAGCGACCACTTCGTAGCGAGCCGTCTGCATGTTGTCGGTGGCATTGCGATCCTCGACGGGAGCCACGACACGGACGGCCAATCGTCGCCGGCCGACCGTTTGAGGTTCAACTTCAAACCGAATGTCGGTGAGCGTCGCATCGGGCTCCAGCTTGACTCGTTGAGTTTCCAAAACCACGCCGCCGGGCAAGCTAGTCGCTGCGTCCGTCGGATTGCCTTCCGCATCGGCCGCGGCTCCTTCATCGCCTGTGTCCAATGCATCGACCAATTCGACATCCACCTCCAAAGGCGATGTTCCGGTTGCCTGCAACACAGAAGCAACAACAAATTTGTCTCCCGGATAAACACGGCGTGGGACTTCCAAATCAACCACACGGATGTTGGTCGGTGGCTGGCTGCTTCCCAAACCAACAGGATAAACCGCCACTTCACCACGGCGTGCCAATGCCAGTGCCGACGAAAGCGTCGCACCACCGTTATTCTGACCATCCGTGATCACGATCACGCCTGCGAGTGTTGTTGGATCGTGGTCTACCAAGACTGATCGCAACGCGTCACCAATCCGGCTTTGAGCACCCCCGGCGACAATGACTTCGTCCCAATCGACGGCCTTCATCGTCGGGGAATTGGATTCCTCCTCCGCGCCATCGCCGGTCTCGTTTGATTTCGAATCCATCTCTTCCGGTTGCGATTCAGCGGTGGATTCCCTACCGAAAAGCTGAGCCAGTGAACGGTCGGTGTGCACGGCATAAACCCCGCCAATCGAAACGATGCCGATGACCAGCGTGATCGCGGCGGCCAACAGAGACCAACCGATCGCGGAAGCCGATCCGGGCGTCTCGGCACTGGTTGCTTTGGTCAATCGCCTGCCGGATTTCTTTGACTGGCCGATGCCGAAGATCCCCATCGAGAAAGCGACCAACGACGCGATCGCGGAAATGACCAAACAAAAACCGCCGAACAAAACGAACGGACTGACCGGTTCAGCAAATGCCTCTTCGTTCAAGGATTGCTTGTTGGCGGATGTGTCCTCTTGGTCGAATTTGGTTTGCACCAAACGAGGCTCGGTCGCCTGATCGAACAGATAGACACTCGTCCGATGCTCTTTCGCGAACGATTGAACCAGCTCCGAATCAGCGACCAATTCTCGTGCTCGCTCGACTCGCGATGGAGCCTCAATCGAATCACCGGACGGCAGCGACATGCTTTGACTGGTATCAACCATCACGATGACTTCGCTCGGCCGCGTCACCCGCCGCTCGGTACGCCGAACCAAATCAAAGAACAAGAACACGAGAGCTGTGATGGCAACCAAACGCAAACCGATCAGCGTCCATCGCACCGGGCGACGAAGCTCGCCAACATCTCGCTTGTAATAGAAAATGCATGTTAAATAAGCGACGGCCAAACCCAAAACCACGGCGGCCCAGACCCACCATCCGTCCAGGCTGGTCGCTCTCGCGAATTCGTAGACTACTTGTTCTGAAGGGTTCATCGCGATGCTCCCGCCGTGGATGAATTCGCACTGGACGCTGCGTCGCCAGATCCATTTCCGCTATGAGTGGATGTTCCAACCGTCCGCTTTCGAGAACGCCCTCGCGGCGCCGGACGAGGCAACTCCGATGCCGAACTGGTTCGTCGTCCGCGATTCCTTCGACTTCCGATAGCACCGTCGCTCGTTGGCCGAACGTGATACGAAGCCCAAGCCGCGAGGGCTTGCTCGATTGCCAACATCAACACCAGCAGTATCAGCAAAATCAGCAGGAAAGTTGACATCCCGCCGCCAACACCCGAACCTCCCCAGTCGCCCGGCGAAAGAAACTCGACATCCAAAGGCAACAAGTCTCGAATCACTTCGGCGCTGGTGACCCGAGCCAAATCCGACTCGCCGACGTTCAACACAGACGCCACCGGCATCACGCTGGTTTGCCCATCCGTTCCGGTACGCTGCCACTCGATCGTGCCGGGCATCAGCAACTCATCCAAACCAGCTTGGTCCGCGACGATCAATTCGCGCGGCGAAACCTTGATCGTCGATTCACTGGATTCGGCTTCCAACTCGATTTCCAACCGAGGCGGTTCATTGGCGGGCGGCAACAACACAACCGTCGGCAGATAGCTTTCACTAGGCACATCAATTTCAGCAACCGAATCGACCACTCGACTGGTCGGTGGAGCCGAACCGCTGAACAACATCGCGTTGCTTTGCAGCAAGAACACCACAAACGTTGGATCGCCCGGCCAGTTGTTCCAATTGCCATCCAGTCCTGTCGTGACCGTCACCACTCGGCCCTGCCCCATCCCGTGCAGTGTCGCGACCGGGGTTTCATCGGCTCGAGCCAACAGTGTCTGAACGTTTGACTGAGTCAGCTCGACTTCCGCTTCGTCACCCGTCAACTCTTCGCGGAGTTCTTCGGCGGGAGACACCGCGGGCACCCATTGCCGACGAATACTGACCAATCCAAAAATGCCGTTGCCTGCCGAAGCGATCGGGCCCAGCAAATCAGCGTTCTTGCCGAGCACCAACTTGGGCGATTCTCCGGCCTCGCCACCGAGATCCAAGGTCGGGGCGATGTCAAACGGTAAAAGCCCACCGGCTTTGCCGCCGACCATGTTGTTGTAGTTGTCAGCATCGACGTCGTCGCCCAAGAACCACGCCAATCCACCCCCATCACTCACGTATTGCTTCAGAGCATCGACCGCACGCTTCGAAAGCTCGGGAACATCGATCAAATAAACCGCTCGGTATCGCGACAACTGCTCCGTCGTCACATCACGCAACATCGTGACAGGCTGAACCTCCGGAATCGCACCGATCCGAACCTGGCTGCCGGGATCCAATACTGAGGCGACGTGGTAAGCGCCAATCTCGTCTGAGTCACCACCATCGATGACCAAAACTCGCTGAGCGTCGACCAACGGAATTGTGCAAACTCGTGAATTATCAATCTCCAACGCATCAGCTGGCAAATCGACTTTGACGACGTGCGTTCCAACTTGATTGACAAAGATCTGAAACGACTTGGTCAGCTGCTGACCGCCGGGAATCGAGTCGATCAAAATCACTGGCAAATTTTGAATTTCGCCACTGACCGTAACCGTCGGGTCCGCCGTTTTGACTTGATCGCCGTACGTGATGACGCTGGCGGACAATGCCACGTTTGTCGCTTCACGAGGTGAATAGTTCTTCACCGTGACGTTGACGACCACGGGAACGCCTGCGACCCAAACATCGGGCGTCGGACTCAAATCCGTGATTGCCAAGTTGCGAGTGGTGTTGCCGGTTCGGTTTTCAACGCAGTCGATCATGCGGATCTTTGCGCCCGCTTGATCGACTGATTCCAGAGCCTCCGCCATGCGCCGGGGTGCAGCCCAATCTCGTTGGGAAAAATCACTGACGACATACAGCGTTTGCGTGTCCGCGGTCGTGGCGGCGATCAAGTCCGATGCCAAATCTATCGCGGGAACCAAATCGGTTCGCAGCGAAGAGGCTCGAGTCGCCATCAAACGATCGACTTGTCTTCCATCGGGTGAAATCGTCTGTGCGGATAGGTCAGCTGCCACGTCAGCAGATGCATTCTCGCCGGCCGATACCATCGCGGCTCGACTGGCACGCATCACTGTCAACGTGTGATTGTCACCATCGGCGGCCAAACGTTTGACCAACCCAGACACCGACGCCAACGCTCGGTCGTATGCGGTGTTTCCGACGACGCCGGTTGCATCAGCGTCCACCCCGCCTTCTTCAGCACCTCGACGCGAAACGATTTGCTGCATCGAGTAGCTGTCGTCGAGAATGATCACATGATGCGACGTCTGACCTCCCAGTGCCCCGATCCATTCGCGTCCGCCAACCAATCCGGCCAACAAGGCGATCAGCAGTGCCGCGACAGCCAAACGCGACAGCAACAACAACAGTTGTCGCAGAACGATCCAACGACGTTGCTTGCGATAACTGGCAAGCAAAAATTCCATCGCCGCCCACTTGGTTCGGCGATGCCGAAGCAAGTTGATCAAGTGGACCAAGAGCGGCACCGCGACGAACGCGAAACCAATCGATAGGGCGGGATAAAGGAACAAGACGTTGGTGCTTTAAAGGTTGGACTCAGAGGAATGGAAACGAGCGTGGCAACGGCTTCCCGCCTGTAATTTCGATTCCACCGGCGGGAAGCCTAGGCCAGTGATCAAATTGTTTTCGATGGATGAAAGCAGCTCAATTACGAAGTTTGGGAAGTGCTTGCCTCGCCGACAGAAACCGTGCCAACACGGCGTCGAGCGGTTCGCTGGTACGGACTTGCAAATAATCGATCTTCAAACGGCCACAAGCTCGCCGGGTCTTTTCCAAGAAGTCATCCAAAGCTTCGAGATAGCCTTCGCGGAGCGCGGCCGGATTGCAATTCAGAGCAGACTCGACTTCCAGTCCTTCAAACCGGGTTGCTCCGGTGAAGTCGAAATCCATTTCGTCATCGTGCAAAACATGTATCAACGCCACGTCATGACCGCGAGCACGCAAGACTCTCAGGCCTTCCTGCAACTCTTCCACACCCAGCAAATCGGAGATCACGCACACGACGCCCGCTCGAGGTATTGCCGATGCAAGTTGCTTGGCGACATGATCGAGTTTTGTCTCGCCCTCGTGATCCGCCGATGCGAGACAAGTCAACATGCGGTTGAGTTGATGTTGACTGGACTTAGCAGGCACGCTGTCGCGAAGCTGCGTGTCAAAAGTGTACAACCCACAAGCATCTTTTTGACGAAGGGCGAGGTACGCCAACGACGCCGCGAGTGACGCTGCGTATTCCAACTTGTTTTCGTCACCATCGCCGTACGACATGCTGCCGCTGCAATCGACCAACAACTGCAATCGCAAGTTGGTTTCTTCTTCGTACTGTTTGATGTGCAGCCGATCTTGACGCGCGTACACCTTCCAATCGATGTGCCGCAACTCATCGCCAGCGACATACTGGCGGTGTTGCAGAAATTCGATCGATTGACCGAAGTAAGGACTTCGGTGCATCCCTGAAAGAAAACCCTCCACCACTCGCCGAGCAGTCAATTCCAATCGGCGAATGCGAGCGGTGACCTCAGGACGCAAATATCTTTTGGAATCGGGCATCGCGAGACAATTCGTCCTCGGTCGTCGGGGTGGCATCAATGATTCGGGCGACCACTTCGTCGCTGGTAATGCCTTCGCTTTCAGCGGCAAAGTTCACCACCATCCGGTGACGCAGAACGGGCGGTGCGAGAGCTTGAATGTCTTCGACTTGCACATGGTGGCGACCTTGCAACAACGCGCGAGCCTTGCCACCAAGGATCAGAAACTGAACCGCTCGAGGCCCAGCACCCCAGCCAACCAGATCTTCCACGAAGTCCGGCACACCTTCACCACCAACGCGGGTTTGGCGGACCAGCGACAACGCGTATCGAACGATGTGGTCGCTGACGGGAACCTGTCGGACGAGCTGCTGCAATCGCAAAATCTCTTCGCCGCGAAGAACGGGTTCCGCTTCGGCGGTTGCGGTTCCGGTGGTTCGCCGAGCCACTTCGAACTCTTCGTCAAACGAAGGGTAATCGACGTAGATCTTGAACATGAACCGGTCTTGCTGAGCTTCGGGCAGCGGGTAAGTGCCTTCTTGCTCAATCGGGTTCTGGGTTGCCAACACAAAGAACGGGTCATCGAGTTGGTGCCGCTCGCGCCCCGCCGTGACTTGTCGTTCTTGCATCGCTTCGAGCAGAGATGCTTGCGTCTTAGGCGGCGTCCGGTTGATCTCATCGGCCAACACCACATTGGCAAACAATGGCCCAGGCATGAATCGCAATTCGCGATGCCCGGTCGCACGATCCTCTTCCATGATCTCGGTGCCGGTCACGTCGGCAGGCATCAAGTCAGGTGTGAATTGGATTCGACTGAACGAAAGATCCAGCGTCTTCGCCAGCGTGCTGATCATCAGCGTCTTTGCCAAACCAGGCACGCCTTCCAACAAAACGTGGCCACGGCTGAACAAACAAATCAGAATCTCGTCGATGACTTCTTCTTGGCCGACAATGATCTTGCCCAACTCTTCTATCACTCGCCGGCGAGCGTCATGAAGCAGGTTGAGGTCCGCTTCGCCAATGGCAGCGGAATTCGATTCAGGTGCATTCATCCAGGATGTCTCAGTCAAGTTCTCTTTGTCCAAAGATCACGCGGCAACGATCATGCGGCCAATCGCACCAGTACGTCCTACCAAGGTAGCCCACTGGACAGTGCCAGAGTAGACCGGTCAATCGTGCCTGAATCGCTTGTTACGAGAGATGATCGCGGGGTGTCATCTGTTTTAGACGACTGATTGCGGGCGGATGGCCCAGCGACTCCCCCATGAGCGAAGCTTTGGCGGACCGCCCGCCATTGTGCTGCCGCATCGCTCGTTCGCACCGGACACCTTGAGAAAAGTGTCCTCAGGGAATCTGAACCACTCCCCAAAACGGGCGTTCACGATCCGCTCGAACTCGAACGTCCTCCAGCATCACGCCGACAGACTGATCGAACGTGAAATCCTTGCGACGGGAACGGTAGCGGACCGAGATAGGTTCGTTGAAATCCAATGGCATCTGTGGATACAACCAAATCTTGAAAGCATTGGAAGGAGCCTGCGTGATGATGACTTCGTTATTGGCCATCACCCGAGCCTTCACGGGAGCTGCTTTTAAACGCTCCACCTCATCCCAAAGAAATGGATTGACGGACAAGCCTGGAAGCATCTCGTCCCATTCCATCCACCAAAAGAAACGATCGCCATCTCGCATCGAGACCACCTCCAAGTCATCCGGCGGTGCGGCACGTCGGTGGCCTGGCGTCTTCATCCATTCGAAAATCCGGTCCGCTTCTTCGTAGAAGAAATCCAAACCACGGCCACGATACAACACAATCATGGCGTCGTGATCATAGGTCACATAGCGATCATAGATGGCTCCGAAATCACGCAGCGGCACTCCGTCCTTGTCCCCTTTGACGATGTAAACCGGCATGTACTTTGAGTTCTCGTTGTAATGCAACAACGTTTTGCCAGGGCGACTGCTGATGCTGATCATGCCCGACCATAAGTCGGGATGCGAAACCGCGATATCCCACGCCGCCGTTCCTCCGGATCCGTGACCCGCGATAAACACTCGGTCGGCATCGATCGCAAAATGCCGCATCGCGTGACGCAATGAACTCAGCACGGCATCGTGCTCTCGCATGGTGTACTCGTAATCGTTCTGGCCGCCGCGAGTCCAACGTGGTGCAACCACGATGAATCCATGCCTGATCGAATGCCCCAGTCGCATCGTAGGAGAATTCACTTGGGCAGCGACTTCTGCGGCGTCGTCACTCGAACCTTCCTCAGACATCGCTTCGCTGGACGATGGCTGATCGCTTGAGTTTTGCTGCAAGAACGCTTTCTGCGGAACACCCGACCACCAATTGAGCTGTGTCTCCGCGATCGCACCCGCCGCATGCATCGCTACAACGCACGGATAAGTTCGATTCGGGTCGTACTCCGGCGGCAATTGCACCACGTAAGACACCGGCGGAAGCGAACGAGGGTCTTCGGCTTGCGCGGCATGGAACCCGGCTTGGTCCAATCCCACCTGCAACATTCCCGCCACTGACGGATCTTCCACAATCGACTCGTCCACTTCGATCGCATCGATCAAAGCTGGCTTCATCAAAGGCAACATTTTTGCGATGTAGTCCGCCCGCGCACCTTCAAGTGAGGACAGACGCTCCAGGATTTCTTGTCGCTTGCCTGGATCTTGCTCAGCCAAATATTCGCGAACCAGAGCTCGGACGTCGATCAATGACAACACAATCTTCAGGTTGGTTTCACCCGAGCCATTGCCGAGCAACCAGCCGGCGATTGCGAGCGACACACGTGTTTCGGAATCCATGGTGGAGTTGCCGCCCATCCGAATGAAGTCACTCATTCGCGGAAGCGTCGCCGGAGCCAACTCCGACTTGATCTCAGCGACCAATCCGCCCAATGAATTCTGGACGGGCTCCTGAAGCTCACCGACCAACTCAGTCAGTCGTTGATGGACGGTATCGATTTGCTTTTGCGTCTCATCCATCGAGCCGATCATGTCAGCGACTTTGACCTGCGTGACTCGGCTGACGACTTGCGTTGGAAATTGATCCAAGATCGCTCGTGCCAGCTTCGGTTGTCCTGATTCGCGCCGCAGTTCCGCTTGTTCGAGCAATTGACTTGCTTCGTTCTCGACATACTGGCCGACGATCGGTTTGAGATCCGCACTCTCCGGAAACTGATCAAGCACGCGAACCAATTCACGACGCGCGTCGGCGTAACGTTCCGATTCGGCAAAGAACCTCACGACGTTCAACCGAGCATCAACATCGTCCGGATCCGTGTTGCGACGAAAGATGTCCCGCAACTGATCACTACTGATACTGGATGTCGCGATTCTCATGTCCAGATTGATCGAGTCATCCGTTTTAAGGGCCTCGACCTTCGCGTATTTCGCGGTCAGCTCGGTGATCCCTTGCAGGATCGGAAACGGCGAACCGGTTGGACCACGAACGGTCAATCGCCGACGACCAAATTGATTGAACGGGGTCACGCCGAGCGTTTGCCCAATGGACGCAACTTGTTCGCCACCATCAGGCACCGGTTGAAAGAATTCGATCCGCTCGTGCAAATCAGGAACATCGCGAGGCTCTGCTGCGACCATCCCTCGACGGTGCACATAAGTTCGCCGCAGACCATCATCGACCACCCAAATCGGTCGGTTCTGAATGCCGCCCTCGTTGCCGGCAGAAAACGCGTTTTGGTTCATGCTGGCAACTTCTAAGTAGATGCCTCGTAGCACCATCCCGTTACGCAGCGAAATCAATTGTTCAGCCCAAACCAGGCCGGATTGGCCGATGATCCATGTCGCGAAAACGACTGCTAAGACCGCCGTCCTTACCTTCCTCACCCGATTGGACATTCGCTTGCCATCGGAGTTGCGAAAGGTGAATCTCATGGGGACTCGATGTAGATGCAATCAGTAGAAAAGATATGCCGTGCGTTGCAGTGTCCGACCGAGCGGCGCCACTCCAACGCTCAACTGTGCGACCGTTGGACGAGACTGAGCGATGAACTGAGCCAACAACATGTTCTGACCGGAGGCCGGTTCGGCGACATCGCTTTGCGTCACCATCCCGTCCGAAACATCCGCAAGCGGTTTCTTCGATTCGGCCAGCATGGATACGCGAAAGGAATCGTTCGAGATCGGAACCGTCTTCGTCGCCAATTCGTCCATCGAATCAAGCTGCTTCGGCGAGGAAACGAGCTCTCCCAATTCTACCTCACCGCCTGACGCGTTCGCCGGAGAATCCGCCTCTGCGACGGACAATTCGCCAGTCGGAACCCGCAAAAAGATCATCGCAATCACACAAGCTGCGATCGCGACAGAAAAACTGGCGGCAATGCGAACAAACGACAATTTTCCTTGCGAAGTTTCGCCGGCACCAACGGGAGCCCGCATTCCGGCTTCTAGCTGACGCCAGATCGCCAAGGTCTGTTGACAGTGATGGCAATCGGCCAAATGTCGATCCTCATCGATCGGCATTTTCGACCCCGAATCGATCCACTCGTTCATACGAGCTTCAAACGCATCGCAAGCAGCAATCTTTTTCGCGGTGGTAATAATTAAGTCGTGGCTCACGCGGCACCTCCGGTTTCTCGAACCCGTCGGATCACTTGCAGTCGCGCCCGATGCACCCAAGTTTTGATCGTGCCAGCAGGATGCCCCATCAAAATCGATGCCTGGTCGTATGACATCCCATCAAAATGAACTAATTCAAACGCTCGCCGAGAAGACGCGGGCAACGAAGCCATCGCCTCACGCAACGTTTGATCTGCCTGCACTCCGCCCGCCGGTGAGTCGACGCCAGCGATAATCGCGTGGGTTTCATCGATCCCAGCCAACCTGGGCTTGGAACGCTGCTTGGCCAAGAATGACCGGCAACGGTTGCCGGCGATGGTCGTCAGCCAAGGCTCAATCGGCCGCGAACGGTCCCAAGACTGAATGGATGCCGCGACCCGGCGAAAGGTTTCCTGGGTCAGGTCTTCCGCGTCTTGATGGTGCCCCAACCAGCGGACACAAACTCGATAAACCAAATCGCGATGTCGACGAAAGAGTTCCGTGAACGCGGAGTCCATGCGAGCGTCACGCCCTAAATAGGCGTCCGCCAATGCCTCATTGGACAGCATCGCGAGCGAGATGGTTTTCATCACCTATCGGCCGCTGAAGAAACGCTTCAGTGCATCATCAGCCGCATCTCGAGAATTCTCTTTCAACGCCTTCTTGGCACCCTCGGGAAGTTTCCCCGGCTTGCTCTTCGGCGGAATGACCCGTGATCCGGTGCTGGTGTCATCATCAGACGACATCTTTGTGTCGTTGTTTTGCTTCTTCGCGGGCACGTCTTCGATCATCACGGTGCCATCGACCGAAAGATCGTCGCTGTTTTCGCCTTCTTTTGCGTCCAAGCGGAACTGACGCGTGTCCGGGTCGGTCTGCTTGCGAACACGATCAATCGCGTCAGCCTCATCCAACCACGAATCCACATCGACTTCTTCAAAGCGACTGTCTTCGCCAGCGGTTTTCTTGGTTCGAGCCGCAGCGTCGGCGATGTCTTTGACTTCTGGTTTCTTAGGTGCCTGCAGACCATGCTCGATGACGAGCGAGAACATCAATTTTCCAACACGCAGAAGATCGCCGTCCTTAAGAACTTTGGCTTTGTCAGCTGGCAAACGCTTGTCGTTGACGAAGGTGCCGTTGCGACTCTTCAGGTCCTGGACCAAGACCCGGCCGTCTTTGATCGCCAGAATGCAATGTCGGCGGCTGACCGACTCGCTCTTCGGACGAAGCTGGCAGGATTCGCTACGTCCAATCAAGAATCTCTTGTCCGAGACCTCGATCTCTTTGCCTTCATGGCTGCCCGATTGGACTCGCAGTCTAACTTGCATCGGTACCCTTCGTTGCGAAAACCAAACGCACGATTCAACGTCGGTCGTGCGTAACTTAGATGGTCAAACCTGGTTCCTGCCGATGCAAAAGAAGGGCCAACCTCGGCCTTCCTGCTTCGCGAAAAGCGAATTGCAAGCAACCTTGCAACCATGTTTGCCGCTGATCTTATTGTAATTCGCCGAATAGCGGGAGAGTATTAATCAACCTTTCAATGGCGATATCGTGAGATTACCCACCACTACCCCTCTAGGGCAGAGTACCGCCCCCTCAAAAATAGCATCTCGACTTGGCAAGTGCACCCCCACCTGCGAAGGCTCAGATGGGCGGAAGGGCAGGCTCGCGGACGCAGCTTAGGATCAGCGACTGAATCCGATGCCTTGGTAGTCGAACCCAAGCTCTTCGAGATTTAGGCCTTTCAGGGTGTTGCGCCCGTCAAATACGAAGGCTGGCTTCTTCATTCGCTCCAGAATTTTCGCGAAATTTGCATTCGCAAATTCGTCCCATTCCGTCAAAACGGCGATTGCATGAGCGGAATCGGCCGCCGCTTCCGCATCCGAAACCACTTCCACGTTGTTTTCGATCAATTGCCGCGACATAGCACTGAGCTCTTGATCACCATTCTGAAAGACCGCCTCAAGATTGGCGACAATCTGCGCCTTAGTGACCTGCGGATCGTAGATCGACAACCGGGCCTTTTCGAGCAATAGGTCCCGACAAACGTAGATCGCAGCAGATTCGCGGGTGTCGTTCGTATCCTTCTTAAACGCAAATCCCCAAATTGCGATCTTCTTGTCTGACACCGTATTGAACATCGTCCTGACCATACGGTGCACAAAACGTCGCTTTTGGTAGTCGTTCATCGTGACGACTTGCTGCCAATAGTCGGCGACTTCGGGCAATCCAAAGTACTCACAGAGATAGACCAGGTTCAGAATATCCTTTTGGAAACAGGAACCTCCGAACCCGACCGATGACTTCAAGAATTTCGGCCCGATTCGCGAATCCATCCCGATCGCCATCGCGACTTCATCGACGTCTGCTTCGGTGGCTTCGCAAAGTGCAGAGATCGAGTTGATCGACGATACCCGCTGAGCCAAAAAGGCATTTGCTGTTAGTTTCGAAAGCTCGCTGCTCCACAAGTTCGTCGTCAGCAGTCGCTCGGCTGGAACCCACTGGGCATAGACATCAACGAGTGCTTGGATGGCCGCTTCGCTTTCGCCGCCGATCAAAACTCGGTCGGGTGCCAACAAGTCGTCGATGGCCGTCCCCTCGGCCAAAAACTCTGGATTCGACAACACGTCGAAAGTCGCACCACTGGTTGCTTCCGCCAGGATTGCCTTGACCGCTTCAGCCGTACGGACAGGCAGAGTCGACTTCTCAACGACTATTTTGTGTCCAACCGAGACCTCCGCGATCTTGCGAGCGCACTTCTCGATGAACTCCAAGTTGGCAGCTCGACCAGCACCCACACCAAACGTTTTGGTCGGCGTATTCACCGAGATGAATACCATGTCGGCTTCACGAATCGCTTCATCGACTTCGGTCGTGAAGATCAAGTTTTGGCCCCGCCGGCCTTTGACGATGTCATCCAAACCGGGTTCGTAGATCGGCAGCTCGTCACTGTTCCACTGTGCGATTCTCTCCGCATTGATGTCCACGACTTTGACTTCGATGCCATGACATTGATGAGCGATCATGGCCATCGTCGGACCACCGACGTAGCCGGCACCGATGCAACAAATTTTCTTGACAGGTCCGATCGCGGGACGCTCCGATGCGGTGGCAGTCATGGAGGCAAATCAACAGTGAACTGAGGTTAGAAACGAAGATGGAGAACGGCACTTTAATCCGACCAACGATTTTCGTCTTCTGGAAACCTCCACCTGCGGATTTCTTCGATGGCCGAGAATGCAGACTGTGAGGTTTGCGATGGTAATAGGACGCCCCTACGGAGAGGTCGCGCGACGCCGTTCAGGCGTACGCGAGAGTGAGGGCCGAATATGGGAAACGGAGTGCATTGTCCTCCCCGGGATTCTCGCCGCGCGATCTCTTTCCGCCCCTCCCGCGACAGAGGTCGCTGATTCCAAGTTGTCGTATTGCCACGCGTTATCATCACCCTCCCCTTGGGAGGGTCGAGCGAAGCGAGGGGAGGGCTCGGCGTTGAATCCAGCGCGTAACCCTCCCCGGCCCGAAACGGTCCGACCCTCCCAAAGGGAGGGTGAAGTAAAACGGCACGACCTCATGACAAGGACGCAGGCGAATCACGCCTTCGACGACACCCATTGCGTCAAAGAAAATCCCGCAAAAGTCGCCCGGAGAACATTCCCCTCACCAAGTCCCGAAACGCAAAACACGGCGTCATCGCCGGCTCGCACCACCCGGCGGACTGCTCATCAGTTGGTACACCGACGGGCGGCCCCCTGACATGTTGGGCGCCACATCGGTGATCATTCCGGATGCTCCGTCGCTCATCAAAGGCGTGGCGGAATGAGGTGCCCAAGCCAATCGATCCTCCGAGTCGACTTCCTCCAAGTGTTCCAGCAAAATGCGTCGAACTTCAAAGATCGCCTTACCGGTCATGTGCAACTTGGTGTGCGTCGCATCGACTACCAATTCACTTTCGGTGTCTTCCATCGTCGCACTGTTGTATTCCACCACGCCGTCGCCGCGGTGATGACGTCCGGCCAAAATCGGCGGGTCTTCCAAGACGCCAACGATGTTGTGGTACTTCACATTCGGCGAACGCTGTGCACGCAACATCACTGGAAAGATCGGTGAGTCTGGCGCGAGCGAATCCACCGCATTGGCTTCCGTCAACAAACGCGTGTCACGAAAGAAGCCGGGGTTTGCGCGGGTCAAACGAGTGCTGGTCGACACGGCCATTCGAGGCAACTTGATCACTTTGCCCGCCAACCATCGTGTAGTTGTGTTGGCGAGATTGCTGCCACGGTGAGGCGTGCCGATCGTGATCACACGGCCGACGGATTGATTCGGACGAAATTCGAGTGCACTGACCAGTTTGTTGATGTCTTGCGGCGGGCCACGCAGTTTCTCTTTAGGCTTGTCGCTGACCAAGTTCCAAAAATCATCGCCACTATCGATGGTCTGCATCCGACTGACCAACCCACCCATGCTGTGCCCGACCAGGACGGTGTGGTCCACCGCGCGATCTTGCCCGGCAGGATCAAACGTCTGTCGCATGGCGAACAAGTCACCTCGCAACTGTGTCGCGCTGATCCAGAATGGTTGTCCGGATGGGTACAGATAAAACCAGAATTGGTAGCGTTCCCGAATTTCGGGGAAGCTACGCAAGTCGTTGAACATGTCCATCCACGTCAACGGGCTGGACCACAATCCATGCACCATCAACACCGGAATTCGATTCGGGTCGTAGGGCTCCAACATATACAGCCCACGTTTCTGCTGCGCGTCATCGGGATCCAGCAAACCTTCGGTTGCTCGGTCACGCTTGCGGTATTCGTCGCTGTCCAGAAAGTATGCCAGAGGGGTTGTCAGGTCGGTTTCCAAAGGCACCCAGTCGTTGGCCAATTGAATTTGGTTGGCTCGCAACGGGTCGAAGAACTCCAGCACGCAGACGGCGGTCTCATCCGCCGCACCAAACTCGTTGGTATGCGAAACCTGCTGGATCGAATGCGAGTTGCCTGATCGCGCCGTTCCACTGTGAATCCCCGTTCCGCGACCACCTCGTGATGGTTCCGTTGAACAACGCAGCAACGCCGTCACCGCATAGCTCAAACCTTCGGGATAGTACTCTTCCTCGGGATGCCCTTCGCCACGTGGTTTGCGAACTGCGATCAAAGGCACGCCGAGCCCATAAGTTGTGTGTCGATTGTTCAGCGTTTTGATGTCGTAGTCGCTCACAAATTCGTAGTGATCGAATTCGTCCTCTTTCCACGCCCCACGCATCTCCGCCCGAATCACGAACTTCTGATTCGCGGTTTGAATCGTGTAGGTCTGACCGGGTCGCAACCGATTCTCGGCGCACAACAAACGCAGCAAATCCTCCAGCGACTCGTTGTACAAATCACAAACGGCACGGAACTGGGGATCGTATTGGTTGCGAACTTCGCCAAGTTGATCACCAAACAAATAGCGGTAACTCGTTGTGAGAGCCACGCCGTAGTGATTCATCGCATCGCTGGACCGTCCGTCTCGATCCGCGATTTTCCCTTCGACGTAGGACAACTCCGACAGAGCGTAGGCGAGCTCGGTATCTGGATTTTGGGCGTTGAGTGTTTGCAGGCGGTGAAGACAGATCTGGCTGTCATCTTGATACGTTTCAATCAACCCGTAACGACGCAACGTGCTCTGCGTGCGAACGCTGATCTCGGGACCACGCCATCGCAACAAGTGAAGCGAATTGGTCAGCGCATTTTCGCGAATCGATCGGTTTTCGAGATACCGAGAAGTGATGCAGCCCGACGAGGTGCAGCACAGCAAAACAATCCAAATCGCGCAGCAACGAACGCTCGCCCAAGGAGGCGATTGTGAACGAAGAATCGGTCGTGCAGACGAACGATTGGAACAGACCATGGGCGGACACTAGGAAACCCCTTCAAACCGTGTCAACGCGAACATGGCAAGCTAGGTCGCTTGCGTGCTCTACAAACCCAGATGGTCCGATCAGCTCAATTCATGACACCCGCCGATACCGCCGATCCGCGAGCGCAAAAGAAAACGCTCGCAGCGATACTGAATCGCCACGAGCGTTTTGCGTGCGGTTGTCGAAGTCTGAGCGAAGACTACTCGAGCCCAGCCGTTTCCTTCATGGCCTTCGTGCCGAGAGCTCCCCACAAACCGTAAGGGCTTTGCTGGCCAGGCAAGGTCGTCGACGACCCGACAGGCCAGTTCGGTGCATTCGCGTTTTTGTTGCCCGCTTCGATCGAGTCAGTGATGAAGCGAACCGCTCCGTCACCCATTAAAACGTGCGCCCCGCCTTGGTGACGGCTACCCATCGTTACCATGCAGTCCGAACCATCCCCGGAGTAAGCACAACTGACGCCATTGGGAGGCATGATCGTTGTCACACTCGACATGACCGGACGTCCATCCGCCCATCGCATCCCATGCCGCTGAGAAGTGGCCCAGTTGTTGGCACTGGTTCCCGCGACGTGGAATTGAGGTCGGTTAGGATCAATGGTGTCTTCACAAACCGCAGGGTTGCTGAAGAACGCCGCATTGCTGCCGCGGTTGATCACAACCGTGTTGATTTCGAGGGTGTTGTTGTCCGTGACAATTTCACCGCACGCGATCGTGTTGCTCAACCCATCCAACACATCTCGGAAACGTGTCTCACGTCGTGTGACGAAGAACCCGCGATCCATCCCACCACGCCGTGGCGTACACCATGTCGCTTCGGATCCATCCTGGTTCACACACGTGTGGTTGTTGCTGGCGATGCCGTCGCCGATACACGCCGCATAGTTCGTGAACGCTTCGAAGTTTCCCGGAGGAACATTCGGGTCACTCGGGCATCGGAAAGTGCCCACTTGAGTCAACCAAGGCGTGTAGTTTCGATCCCACGGCACCGGTCCCATTGGTGGAAACGGAGTCGCGCGGGTCGATCCGTTGTGATTCGTCGCACGGGGATTGGCGATCTGCTCCCACAAACCTTGTTGCTCAATGAATGGGGTCAGACCAACCAAAAAGCTCAAAAGATGACGATTACCTGGGTTCTCGAATGTCCCACCACTCTGCGTCGGCAAGCGATTGTAAGCGGAATGGTAGTTGTGTAGGCCCAAGCCAATTTGCTTGAAATTATTGCTGCACTGCATACGCCGCGCTGCTTCGCGTGCTGCCTGAACGGCAGGCAACAACAGGCCCACCAGCACGCCGATGATCGCGATTACGACCAATAGCTCGACGAGCGTGAAGCCTTGAGAGGTTCTGCGTTTCATTGAAAACGCCCTTTCATAAAGAAGGGAACGACACGAGCACTCAACGCGAGCGCCCAAAAGAAATGCTCCAGAACTGGAGACGAATTATGCGATCGGCCAATCCGCGGCCAATCGCGATGAGTCACTTGCTCATCATGTCAGCGGCGTTGGAGGCTTCCATTTCCGCCATCTGTTCTTCCGTGTGAACAACGCTGTCGTCGACTTCCGAGACAGTGACGTCGTTGTTGGGTCCACAACCGACGAATCCACCGAGACAAAATATCAAAGCACCAACAGCCACAAATTTCTTCGACATCTAAAAACTCCTCAAACCAAAAACGGGAAAATTGCGAACCTGGAACCTCATAAGGATCCACCAACCCCCGTCAAACTAAATCTATGGACGGGAAGTCGACAACAAGAATTGCCCGTAATCTGATGTCAAATCGGCTTTTGACAACATTCATTTCAATTTTCACGCTGAAATATTTAGACGTCGCGACGCAAACCGATCACTCGACGCAACGAAATGCGACAAACGAGCTTGCGTGCCCCCGCAGGGAAGAACACCGGCACCCCACCTTGGCAACATCTCTTAAGACTGCCTGTTTGCCCTCAACTGAACACTTGCTCGCCGATTTAGAAGAGAGTCGACCGACCGCTCGGATGTCGCACGGCGACTTGAAATGATCAGATAACAAGTGGCGTGTGACGCTCGCCCGGGGTCCGCCCCGGAGCAGATTTCGATGGCAGATGATCCAAAGATGTGGGCTCCAAACGACCAGTGATGCGAAGTCCAGAGATGACGAGTTGAGGAATCCGGTGACCAGCTCGTTTTCTGGGCTTGTTTCATGACAGCGTGATTTGATACCCCGACATGCCTGGAACCAGACTTTCGCCAGGATGAAGCGAAAGACACGCAAAGGAATGCGAACGATGGAAATTTTTGGCAAACGAATTGGCTACCGGCTAACCGGCGGAGTCGCGACGATTCTTCTCGGAGCTTTTGCTGCCGCGCAAGCTCAACGCAGCGAGCTTCCCAGCGACACAGACCTGGCCGATCAAAACGTGCCAGCCCTGGACGCTCCTCGTTGGCAATCCGAAATGCCAGCACCGATCTCGATGCCAGGCACCGAAGAGACCGGCCCTCAAAACTTCCTCGCGGCCTTTGACGATTCGTCTGATCCAGGTGCGATTCAACAAGCGGCCTACTCAGACGAAACCTACGTGTCTCAGCCAGTCGAAATGGCGAGCCACAATGAATCGTTCGACGGCCCTACGCCAATGACGATTCCGGAACCCGCTACTCAACCGGCACCACAAACAACCGCACAAGATGCTGGACCAACCAACTCCGGTCCAAACATGGCATTGCCCGTGATGGCGATGGAGATGCCCGCGATGGACATGCCTCCTGCCGATGCACCAGCCAACTCCATGCCGGAAGCCGATCTGTCGATGCCCGGCGGATTTGATATGCCCGACATGAACATGTCGATGACAATGCCGCCTCAACCCGAGGTCGCCACGACATCGAATCCCCAACAAGATGCTGGCCCAGCCATGGACATGTCAGCGATGTCGTTCGGTGGCATGCCCGCAGCCGATCCAGCCATGGGCAACGAAGGCCCCTCTGACATTCCAGTCAACGACATGCGAATGAACGACGGTCCCGCCATGAGCGACATGGGTCAACCCATGCGGATGCCTGAACCTGTACAAATGGCGAACGACTCGCTGCCAAACCTGCCGGCTCCACAGCAACCGGGCGCTTCGTTCGCACAACCTGCCGACGCATCGTTCGGCGCGATACCAAACGACATGGCTTACGAGAAACCAAGCCAAAACAGTCAATCGTCACCCTACGGCCAACCCGAACCAGCGAATGCGAACAGCATGCGTTCCGGCGGCGATGCAAGCTTCAACAACGACCTGCGTTCCGCACCGGCCGCTGCTCCCTATGGTGCTCCTAACCAGTTTGCCAATTCCGACCAGTTTGCCACCCCCGACCAATTTGGCGGCGGCAACCAATTTGGTTCGCCTGAACCATCAGCCTATGGCGGCAACGCGTCCAACGACAACTTCGCCAACAGCAACCCTGGTTACGAAGAACCAGCTCCCGCTGCTTCGACTCGTTTCGCCAGCCAACGTGGACTTCCCGCGCCAGGCTACGGTGCTCCTGCCGCCGGCAACAATTACGCCAGCAACGCACCGACCGCGGCGCAAGCAGCCGCTTATGCGATGCCGGGTGAACGTCGTTTGGAAGGCATGCAAACACCAAGCATCGTCATTCACAAAGAAGCACCACCGGAAGTCAAAGTCGGCCAACCCGCCACGTTCAAGCTCAACGTTCAGAATGTCGGAACCGCCGAAGCCTTGGGCGTCCGTGTGCACGACACCATTCCTGCTGGGATGCGTTTCAACGATGCATCGGGCAACCCTGTCATGCAAGGCGACGCCTTGATGTGGGAACTGGGTGCCTTGCCCGCTGGCGAACAACGCATCATCACGATGAACCTGACACCCGTCGAAGAAGGCGAACTCGGCAGCATCGCTCGCGTAACGTTTGAAGCAGCCGCCTCAGTGCGAACTCGCAGCACACGCCCCGAACTGAAAGTCACCCAGCACGCACCTGCAAAGGTTCTGATCGGTCAACAACTCGAAATTGAACTCGAAGTGTCCAACGTCGGTTCGGGTGCCGCAACAAACGTCGTCCTTCGGGAAGATGTTCCTGAAGGCATGGACCACCCCGGTGGCCGCGAACTGGATTCGTTCTTGAACACGCTTCGCCCCGGTGAAGTCCGTCGCGAAGTGTTGCGAATGCGAGCCGTTGAACCGGGCGTCATTCGTAACACCGTTGAATTGGTCTCCGACGACGCCGAACCAACCAGCCACACCGTCGAGGTCGAAGTTGTCGCTCCGGCGATCGACATTCGCTTGACTGGACCTGGATTGCGTTTCTTAGAACGACAAGCCACTTACGAAGTTGAATTGATCAACCGCGGCACCGCACCAGCGACCAACGTTGAAATCATCGCTCGCCTCGACCGCGGATTCACATTCGTCGGGACCGAGAACGCTGGTTACTACGATCCCAACCGTCACGCCGTTCTTTGGTCGGTCGCGTCCTTGCCACCGGGCAAACCCGCCAAGGTGCCGTTGACGTTGCTGCCGGTTGAAGAAGGCGAGCAAGCGATCCAGTTGGAAGCCGCCGCCGATCTCAACACTCGCGCAACCAGCGAAAGCACGGTCCGAGTGGAATCACAAGCGGAACTCAGCTTCAGCATTTCGGACTTGGCCGATCCAATCGAACAAGGTGCCGAAACGACCTACGAGATCCGTGTCCAAAACACCGGTTCGCGAAACGACTCCAACGTCCAAGTTCGCCTGATCGTGCCGCGAGGCATGGAAGTTTTGGGAGCCGACGCGGAAGTCCGCCCGGACGGCCAAGGCGGAATGGTCTTCGCACCTGAAAAAGAACTTCCCGCCGGATCGGAACTGACCTATCGCATTCGTGTTCGCGGAGACGCCGCCGACACGCACCTGGTGAAAGCCATCGTGACCAGCGATCAGTCGCCCAAACCGGTGACCAAAGAAGAGTCAACCATGGTTTACGCGGACCGCTAAGAACCACGGGTCAACCACATGCCTCCTATCTCGGGTGGTTTCATCACCCGAGACGGCGACCTACAGTATCTATCGACGGGTGATTGGCATCCGTCCACTGACTGTTTGTTTGCCGCGGAGGATCGCCCGTGAGTGATCGCGTCCTGATTGTCGAATCCGATGCTGATGCACGCGATAAATTAGTGCGCATTCTGGATGACGATTCTCGCGAAGTCATCGCGGTGAAGAGCTGTGATCAGTCTTTGAAGGAACTGGAAGTCGCGTCCTTCGACTTGATCATCACCGAGCTGCCAAAGTGCAAAACACTTTCCTCCGGTTCGAGCGATGCCAGTTCCCCGTCCAGCGACGCAGGCACCGCCGCGATTCGTTGGGTCGAAAAATTGCGAGCAGCGGCCCCGCGAGTTCCAATCATCTTGATCACACGAGAGGGTGCCGAACCAGTCGCTGGTGAAGCACTGATGCGAGGAGCCGCGACCTATATCCCGCTGCATTTAGCCGAAGAAGGTTTGGTCGATACCGTTGAGCAAGTCCTCAAAGTCAGCCGCTCAGCGTCCCAAGCGACCGACATCGATCAGTGCGTTTCGCGAATCAAGCTGGAACTGGTTCTGCCCAGTCACGAGCAACTCGTTCCCGCGGTGATCGCCAGATTGGAACAAGAACTGGAACAGCTGCATCTGTTCGACGAAATGACGTGGACTCAAATCGCGATGGCGCTCGACGAAGCCATCCTGAACGCGATGATCCACGGGAACCTGGAAGTCGAATCGGCTCTGCGTGAGGTCGATGACGGCGAAGCCTATCTAGAAAAGATTCGCCGACATCGCGAACTGTCACCTTACGCCGAACGTCGTACTTACGTGACGCTGACCGCCACCCGCAGCCAAGCTGTTTTTGTCATTCGTGACCAAGGTCCCGGCTACGATGTCTCGGCGCTGCCTGATCCAACTGATCCCGCCAATTTGGAATCGATCGGTGGACGAGGACTTCTGTTGATCAGTGCGTTCATGGACGAAATCCATCACAATGAGATTGGCAACGAACTGACGATGATCAAACGCAAGCGATCCGACAGTTCCGCGTCGTGATCGTCCATCGTTCCACATCCCAGTTCGCTTTGTATCTGCCATGACTCCGGTCCACCCCGGCGATCGATCTTCCGCGGCAATGCTGCGCAAGCAAGAAGCCATCGAGCAATCGATGTGCTTTGGTCGGTCCATCCGGTGGCCCGTTCTTCGAATCGCCGGCGTCGAAATCTCCGTGGCGATGTCATTGCCGCTCGGTTTGTTTGCCGCCATCGCATTTGGTGTCTCGGCTCATTTGACCGACACCACCGCATCGGCCGATTGGCAATCACACGCCCACTGGATGGCATGGTTGATCGGCTTCTGGTTGTTGGGTTTGCTGATTCAAACAACCATCGCGGTTTGGCATCAACGAAACGCGGGTGTGCATCGCGGCGGTTGTATCGTTTCAATCGGAGGCGTCTGGACCGCTCCGACTCAGCGACCCCACGGAATCTCGGTTGCCGGCGTCCTGATGATCTGGTCGCTCTGCATGCTCGCACTTGGACTTGGATCACTCGCCCTGATTGGCGTTTCCTTGATCACGATTGATGCACCGATCCGAGGAGGCCCGATCGTTTGGCTGGATGATCCATGGGCGGCGGTCGCTTGGTTGTGGTGTCTGCAAGGCATTTGGAATTTGCTGCCTTTGCCCCAATCGCTTGGCCGAGTCGGCTGGGCACTGGTTTTCGCATTGTTTGGTGGCGGGCCAAACCACGATCCCCGCGTTTGTCTGCGATCACTGCGGGCGTGGATCATCGCGATGGCTTTGCTGACTTTGGTCACCGGCAACTTGCTGCTCAGCACCAGTGGAGTGACATCGCAAGCGGGCGGATTGGCTTGGCCGGCCGTCGCCGGCGTCGTGGCTTTGTCGCTTTGGTTGTTCACCTCGGCTGGATCACCCGATTTAACCGCGATCTACGAATCAATTGTTCGCCGTGCGGAATACATCGAAGTCGGCGAGCAGAATCCAATCGGCCGATTTCGTGGACGGTTCGGCCCGGTTGCCACGTGGCGTCGATACCAAGCCCGCCGGGAAGATGTCGCCAAGCAACAGAGGCTGCGTGAAACGATGGAACGCGAACATCGCGAAGCCGATGATGCGTCACGCGTCGATGAAATATTGCAGCGGTTGCATCAGGACGGAGTCGAGTCCCTATCGCAAGATGAGCGAGAACTGCTGCAAAGAGTCAGCGAAGCGCTTAAGAATGAGCGTCAGAACATCGCAAGAGACATCGACTCGAGCGACTAATTGCTACAGGCGGAGCAATTGAACGGGGGGAACAGACATCCACCGCATCGTATTTCGATTGATTGACGACCAAGTGTCATCGAAGTGGTACGGTTTTGCATGACCGTTACATCAACCACATCGAACACCGACATCGATCCGCTGCACGCCAGTGTATTGGCTGGCGTGTGTGTCGCCGAACGTGCCGCAGCCGAAGCGGCTCGCGTTGGCACCGCGACGGAAGATGCGATGGAACGCGTCAATAAAACCCTTGTCAACGATATCGAACAGCTTTCGATTTCTCTGTCGGACAAGTTCGAAGAGATCCGACTGATTCACGATCTGACGGCCAACCTGGAACTGGAAAGCGATGCGGATGACATTTGCATCGACATGCTCAATCAGCTTTCGGTCTGCGTTCCTTGGAAAACGGCCATCGTTGAACTATGCCCTGCCGATGCGGAATGCGTCGCCGATGAACCCGATCGCTTGATCGTCGGTCAACCGATCAGCTCACAAGAATTGGATTCGATGATCGCCGCCTCTTGGCGACACGCCGCGAAAACGGATGGCATCGTTCGCGACATCACAATCGTCAACCAGAGCGACGAACCGAGACTTAACAATCATCGCTTGATGATTCTGCCAATCCACCGTGGCGGAACTCATTTGGGCCGGATGATATCGATCCGCACGCTCGATCAGCCAGAATTCACCACCGTCGACATCGACTTGGTGCGATCCGTTCTGATGATGTTGTCCATGCACTTGGTCAACCAACGTCAGTACATCGAAATGCAATCGATGTTGGAAGGCATGGTGCGATCCCTCGCCTCGGCGCTGGATGCAAAAGACGCCTATACGTGCGGTCACAGCTCTCGTGTTGCGGATCTGGCCGTCGCACTTTCGCGCCGACTTGGAATGACGCAACAAGACTCCGACTCATTGCAACTGGCTGGCATTCTTCACGACATCGGCAAGATTGGCATCGATGATTCAGTGCTGAAGAAACCGGGTGCATTGACGGACGAAGAGTTTGACCAAATCAAACGACACCCGGTGCTGGGATACGAAATTCTCAAAGGCATCCGCCCCTTCCGACACATCTTGCCTGCCGTTCGCCATCACCACGAATCGTGGGATGGCCGTGGGTACCCGGATGGATTGTCGGGCGACAACATCCCACGTGCCGCACAAATCCTTGCCGTCGCGGACTCGTTCGACGCCATGGTCAGTGACCGCCCGTATCGCCGCGGCATGCCACTTGATAAAGTCCGCAAGATTTTCCGCGAAGGTCGCGGGAAGCAATGGGCATCCGATGTTGTCGACGCCCTGCTTAGCAACGAAGAGTTGATGATTCGCTTCGCTGAAAACTACCAAGCTCCGCCGGAAACTGATCCCTAAGTATGTTCTTGATCGCGGTTGATGAAGCCGGCTATGGCCCGAAACTCGGACCGCTGGTGATCGCCGCAACGCTTTGGGAAGGCCCAGCTAAATCGTCTCAATGGAATGACACGATCGCCGAGATGTGGGATGTGATGAAGACGCCCGTCTCCATCGACGGCCAACGCATCCGAGTCGATGACTCCAAACGCGTCTTTCAAAGTCGCACTCAGCGGCGCGGCGACACCTCCCCGCTGGGCAATCTGCATCGAGCAATCTCGTTTGCCCACCATTCGATGGGCCGACCGGAATCAAACTGGCAAAAACGCTTGCCGACATTGATCCCAGACGATCTTCATTGCGTGGAATCAATTCCATGGCTAGCCGATATGCTGAAGCCGGGACGATGGCTGAGCGAACTCCCCGACGAGTGGTTACCAGAAGAATCCATCGCACGCGCCACTCAGGCGTGGGCGGTCCCCGACTGGCAAGTCACCGACGCTCGGGCCCGCATGGTCACGGCGAAAGCTTTCAATGCGTTCTGCGAACCAAATGCTTCGGGAACTTCTGCCAACAAGAGCGACCTGCTCGGTGAAACCAGCCTCGGGTTAGTCGCGTCGATGCTGAATTCTCAAACGCTAGAATCCCACAACCACGGGCAGATCTTTTTCGACCGGCACGGCGGCCGACGTTACTACGCCGGAGTCATCGCGGCGATCTTCCCGGACGCGATTGTTCGCGTGGTGGATGAAACGAGCCGCTGCAGCGTTTACGATGTTGAGACGGCGACCCACCAACTGAGAATGCATTTCACTATCAAAGGTGATTCGTTCGTTCCCGTCGCCATGTCATCGCTTCACGCCAAATGCCTTCGCGAGATTGCAATGGCGTTTTTCAATCATCACTTCGAAGACCGATGGCTCGGCCCAGAACCCTACCAACCCACCGCGGGCTACCCCGTCGACGCCGACCGGTTTCTCGCTGCGGCCACCGCGACACTGAACTCGCAATCCATTGCGACGTCCGATTTGATTCGATGCCGCTGATTCAATTCACCGCCGCGATGCTTTTCGTCCTTCTCGGCGGCATCCATCAATCGTGGTGCGATGAACCGCGACGAACCTCAACGACAAAATCCAATCGCCCAAAGCTTCTTCGTCCGGACCTGATTCTTCAATCGCTCGAGTCTCCCGACGTATCGGTGCGGCGACAAGCTGTACTCGACCTTAGTCAATGCCACGCGAAACATCCGAACTTGGTCCCCGGTGCGATGCAGTTGCTTCGACGCAGCGCCAATGACTCAGCCTTCGATGTTGTGATCGCATCGATCGAAGCTGCAGCAACGATCGGCGACCTCGAATCATTCGGTGCGGTTGCCGAAGTGTTGCGGGGCGATCACACGCCATCGGAAGCTGGAAGAATACTGGACGCGATTGATGTTCCGTCGCTTCGACCATTCTGGAAATCGTCCGATCCGTTCCGCGTCGCAGACGCTGCCAAGAGCCTCCAACAAAAGGCGACGCGACAGCACTCGGTGGCTTCGTTGGCAAAGATCAAAATCCCTACGCCATCCTCCACCGTGATCGCATCCGGTCGAGAAGCATTCATGATCGCGCGATGCGACGCGTGCCATCAAGTTGCCGGGTACGGTCGAGCCTCCGGCCCCGATCTTCGAGGCATTGGAATGTGCTACTCCAATACCGAACTCATTCGCCACATTCTCCAACCTTCGCTCGATCTTCACGACACCGGACGGTTCGAAAAATTCCTGCTGACCGATGGCCGAGTCATCACCGGACGAGTGATTGCCAACAACCTCGCATCGACAGATCGTTCGAGCGTCCAAATTCAGACGGACCTCTCCAATCCTGACGCGGTTCTTTCCATCGAGCTCAAAGACATCGAACAACGACAACCGTCGCCCATCTCGCCGATGCCGGTCGGTCTGCTGAATTCATTGACGCCAACCCAAGTGGCGGAGCTGGTCGTGTACCTTCGCAGCGATGGCGGACGGCTCGCCCCAGCCGACTCCAGCCACGAACATTGACGACGAAGCGACGATGAACCGCCACTGGAGCGATGGCAGTCATCCAGCACTGAAAGCGCAGAAAAAACGGCAACCCAAAATTGGATTGCCGTGGCTCGATTTCGATTGCGGCCAAGTTCAGTTTCGGCCGTCCAGAGCGGAGAGAACTCAGCCCGATTTGCGAACGGGTTCACCGCTCATCGACGCGTGCGACGCAGGCGTGTCACGCAGCAACTTTGTGTACTCGTCGACGCCTTCCTGCTCTTCCTTCAGGATATCTTCCAGGAAGACGACCAAGCTGCGTTGCGGCTCGGCCAATTCGATCGCTTGGGTGTACATCTCGACGGCCTTGGCTTCGAAGTCACGGCTGAATTCGAGAACTTCGACCAGGTTCTTGCTCTGTTTGATCTCGTTGCGAGTGGCAACAGGAACCCCGCCGAGGGCCGAGATCTTCTCACCGACCAGTTGAGCGTGGCCGAAGGATTCCTTCGCGTCGCCCAAAAACTTGTCGGCGTAAACTTCTCGCCAAACGCCTTCGATGATGAACGAAGCCTGGGAGTACTGAGCGACCCCAGTCCATTCGTGCTTGAGAATTTCATTGAGCTGATTGATCAGTGCTTCGCTGGCCATCGCATTTCCTTTGGGTGATCGGTGTGGGATTGGTTGGACCGAAAAATCCGATTCGGTATCTCAACCAAAGCTTCCCAAAATTCTTTCACACCGCACACCCCGAGACGCCCTGCTGACCTCAAACACTCTCCGAATTCCTCACCCAGCTACCGCTCTACCACCACCACTTAACACAGCCGGATGACTCGCGGGATCGTCCGCCGACTTGCCCAAAACAGAACGCTGCCATTCGATCGCAAACAAAATTGTTTGGCAAATTCTGGGAGAGCGATCGAGATGGACACTTCCAATTCAGCCACTTTCAGCACGCACAAAAAACAGGCAGCCTCGCCGACCCCCGCCACATCAGGGCTTGCTCAAAAAACACGCAGCCCCTGGGCAGCGACGTAAGTCCCATTGCTAGCAAAGGTTCCAAAGGCACGTTTGATCGGCCTCGAGGATAGCACCACGTCCCAAACGACCCGTGCACCCTCAGCCCAACTCACTCACGACATGACGTCATCGCCTTCGCACCGAACCGATTCCACTGACTCCCGACAAGTCTCTTCGTCACGGATGAACGAAAACTCAGTGGAGCAAACCGACGCGAGCGATGCTCCCCCAGCCGTTTACGCCAGCGACTTGGCTCGGCCCTCCGGTTCGAAGGACTCATCGAGCAATACCAAAGCCCCATCGGCCCCCGCTTCGACCAGCCCCATTAAATTGTCGCCGTTCGATCCGGACATGCCCTACGAAGACCGTCCAGAAATGGTCCTCAAACTGGCCGCCGAGGTCTTCGCTCAAACCGGAAGCTGGGTCGTCTTCTACCGTGAGATCATGGGCTGTGACGGAGTCGTTTGGAAACTGTTCCCCGAAGCTCCCCAACGCCGACACTTCGAATCCAGTCCCGAGTTCGCTGAACTGCTCGAGATCATGACTTCGCTTCGCAGCCAAGACAGCTCGAAGACTAGCCTGCACGAACCCGAACGAATGATCACCGTTCGCCTGCCCCGCTCGATGCACTCGACCGCGGTCAAAGAAGCCGCCGAACTGGGCCTGAGCATCAACAGCTACTGCCTGACCAAACTGCTGCAGCCGATCAACAAACGCTTCACCCCGCTGGAAGCTGGCCCTCGCCGCGGACGTCGCCCCGGACCTCAAATCCAAGTTGAGAAAACCGCCACCGGCGAGATCTCCATGCAGCGAATTCGCGTGCCATCGAAGCCGACCAAATCGACTCCCAAGCCTGGCCGGAAATCTCAGAAGTAGTCGCGAACCTGATCCGGATCACGACGTCATTCCGGAACACAACCGATCCGCCTCGCGCAATCGCACCTTGCTCCCGACCACCTGACCCCAGGCATCTTCGACGTGGCACGCAACGAACAACTGATTCGCCAACACAAACTCCTGCAACTCCTCGAAGACTCTCGCTTTGGTCGAACCCTGGACGAACTGCGTGGTGACCTGATCCTGGACCTGGGGCTGTCGACGCTGCACACCCGCACGGTCCGCCGCGACGTTGAGGCACTGCAAGGGGCGGGCTACGACATTCAAAACGAGGTCCTGGAACGCGGCCGCATCTATCGCCTCGGTCGCAACCACACCGCGGTCCACGAAATCGCGTTCTCGGCAACCGAACTGATCGCGCTCTCAATCGGTCGCGAACTTCTTTACCCGTTGATGGGAACCCAGTACTGGCAGGGTATCGAGACGTTCTGGAACAAGGTCCAAGAAGCGATCCCCGAAGGCGTCTACGAACACTACCAGCGATACCGGAAAGTTCTCTACGTTTCTGGCACCCCCAGTAAAACGTACGAAGCACAATCGGGAATGCTGAAGACGATCAACCGCGCCATCTTGGAACATCGCGTTGTCGAGATCAAATACAAACCGATCGGTCGCGAAGCATCCGTGCGGCAGATCGAACCCTATGGCTTAGCCGTTCACCAAAACAGCATCTACGTGGTCGCCGCGGCCCCCGAAGTCACCGACGAATCCGAACGACTCCGCAATTGGAAGCTCGATCGATTCACGCAGGCCACCGTCCTGGACGACTACTTCAAACCCGACCCAAAGATTAACCTGAATGAGTTTCTGGGAAAGAGCATCGGCATCTTCTCGGGCGACAGCAGCACTCCGGTCAAAATCCGACTGGGCAACCGATCCGCGTCGTACCTTCGCGAAGACCCTTGGCACCCGGAACAAAAACTGGAACCAATCGATGTCGACGACCCAGCCTCCGATACAATCCTGACCGTCCCCGCATCGCATCCTCGCGAATTGCTACCGAAGGTGCTTGCCCTGGGCAGCGACGCGGAAGTCCTGGAACCGGCTGAATACAGAGAGGCCGTTGCCGACGTCATCCAAAAGCTCGCGCAAACCTACAAAGGCTAGTCACATAAGCTCACCCGAGCAGACGCGGCAAGCAAATTTCCTGGATGAAACGACCGTACGATGGACTTCCAAGTCCGTCGGGCCAACGAGTCAGTCCCAAACGATCTTGCAGGCGTCGAAGATCGGGCCTTCCACGCAAGTGCGTTTGTAATCCCACTCGCCATCGTCTTGCTTGACCTTGGCAACGCATGAGAAACAGATCCCGATGCCGCACGCCATCGGTGTCTCCATCGACACTTGGCAATCGACCCCCAGACGCTCGCAAACCTCAGACGACTTTTCCATCATGATCTCTGGTCCGCAAGTGATCACACGAATGCGAGTCCCGGGGCTTTCGTTCTGAAGCGATTGCAAACGATCAGCCAGCACATCGGGCACACGTGCGGCGCGACCTTCGGATCCATCATCCGTGCAGGTCGTCACTTCAAATCCAGCCGATCGAAAATCGTCGACGCCCGCCAACAAAGACGCACGGCGAGCTCCGTAGATCAGCTCCACTTTCTTTGCCCAACCACGCTGCGTCGCATCGCGCCCCGCGGCGAGCATTGGGGTTTGGCCGATTCCGCCAACCGCCATGATCAATCGGTCGCAAGGTCGATCGTCGAACCCGTTCCCGAGCGGCCCCCAAACGGTCACCATCGTCCCGACGGGAGCCTCCGACAACGGAACCGTGAGCGCACCTTTGCGGAGATAGATCAAATCGATCGATTCGGGCTGGCCATCGGCGCCCGCATGCACGTCATAGATCGCGAAAGCTCGCCCAATCAACGGTGCGTTAACGCCCGTCATTCGGATCATGACAAACTGCCCGGGGCGGAAAGACCGTGCGATTTCCGGTGCCGCCACTCGAAGCAAATGAGTGTTCTCCGCGATGGCTTCATTGCGAATCAGCGGTGCATCGACACGCACCATCGCGTCGGCGTAATGGGCAGCGTGCAAATTAGACATGTGCTCAAGGGGTCAAGACTCGAAACGATTCATTCGGCTCGAGAAGTGTACCGCCAGTTCGTTGGATCCTCTAGGACGCCCTCATGCCGGCTTGCGAATAAACTCCACCCGCGGCGCCTTGGATCCTTGACGATCGCACCGAAAAAACTCCGCGACGTATCGAACCGGGGTCCGCTGCTCTGGCACGCGGAATCGATCCCCCTTCTGCAGAACCGGACGCGCCTCTAGCATCCCGCCGAATTGCTCGGTCCCAGCGGCCTGACATGGGTACCAAGTCCCCGCCAATTCGCCGCGTTCGGGCTTGGCATCCTTCGGCTCCAAATAGAACTCCGGATAACAGTGCCCCGGAATCCAAACCATCCGCGCTGGAATGCCAGCGTTGCGACACAACGCCACAAATAAACTGGTCATGTCTTCGCAATCGCCCACGCCGGTTTTGAGCGCATCCGACGCGTCTCGAATCGGGCCTTCTTGATATCGCACTTTGTCACGGACCACATCGTAAATCTGACGCACCTTTTTCCAATCACTCTCCGGCGCATCGCCAGCCAACTCACGAGACAAAGCCCGGATGGAAGGATGCGATGAATCGATCATCGGGCTGTTCCCCATGTACGATCGCATCTCGCGAGGCAAACGCGCCGGAACGATCAGATCGTTCGTTTCGGTGGGAGCCACAATCGGCTTCCGAACGACCTCCATTTCCAATTCGACTTGAACCGAACCTCCAGACGTCAACCGCGGAATCGTAACGACAACCTGCCGTGCTCCATCCAGTTCGCGAACGGCGACGTTGCCAATACGACCATCCACCGTCCGGTCGGTGATCGACACGGTTTGCTCCGGCCAATCCATGAACACCGGGAACGTTGCCAGCCCCGACGTGATGGTCACCGGCGTGTCGATGTTCACCCCCAAAAGCCAGCGTGTCGTCTGCGGCACCGTCAAATCGAGTTGCGTCGCTGCAACGGACGATCCATCCAACGGAGCCTGAGCTGCGTTTTCACTATCCGGGCTGGACAAACCTTCTTGGCCAAACAAGCGGCCAACTGGCAGAACCGATCCGGTAACGATCGCGCCGGTTCCCGAGCCAACGAGAGATCGTAAACACGTTCGACGAGTCATTTGTTTCTTTGATTCAGTCATGCCAACATTCTACCTCCCGCGCGTCTTGATCCCAAAGGTTTTCCACCATGTCGCGACGCCCAAATTCACCAACCGCCCACCCGGGTTAGCTACAGGTCCGCACGATCGTCACAGCCGTACCAGAGAACAACTTCGTTCGGCCATCCTGCTAAACTGTTTGCCCCACCGCCGTCTTGGCGATCCATCCCCACCTACCTCAGCCCACACCGCACCATGCCTTGGATCCATTCCAACCGCCGCGACACTCTCCTTTGCACGATCTCGATCGCGTTTGCAATCACCACCTTGTTCATCGCGACACCGCGCCCGAGCGGCGCTGCTTCGCCCAACGTGATCTTGGTCATGACTGACGACCAGGGATACGGCGACTTCTCGTTCAATGGCAACCCATACATACAAACTCCGGCGCTGGATCGACTGGCGTCGGAGAGTGTTCAACTCACGGATTTCCATGTTGCTCCGATGTGCACGCCAACGCGCGGGCAATTGATGTCTGGCCTGGACGCATTTCGCAACTCCGCGATCAACGTCAGCAGCGGCAGAACGCTGTTGCGACACGACTTGAAGACCATGGCGGATGTTTTTCAAGACGCAGGCTATCGAACCGGCATCTTTGGAAAATGGCACCTGGGAGACAACTATCCGTTCCGTCCGGAGGACCGTGGTTTTGACGAAACACTTTGGTTCCCGTCATCACACATCAATAGCGTCCCTGATTTCTGGGACAACGACTATTTCGATGACACCTACATTCGCAATGGAAAGCGAGTCGCTCATTCTGGTTACTGCACCGACGTTTTCTTTGATGAAGCGATCGAGTGGGCGAAGCAAACCAGCCCAACGGATTCACCTTTCTTTGCTTTCATCCCGTTGAACTCAGCCCATTGGCCATGGTTCGTACCGGATCAGTATCGCGCCCGAGTTCGCACGATGCTCGGCGATACGACCGAACTGAAACGGCAACTCGACACAACTCCCAGCAATCTGGAAGACCTGATCAGCTTCCTCGCGATGGGATTGAACATCGATGACAACGTTGGAACGCTCACTCAATACCTGGATGAATCGGGGCTTTCAGAAAACACGATCGTTGTTTTCCTGACCGACAACGGCAGCACGTTTGGTGATCATTATTTCAATGCGGGAATGCGTGGCAAGAAAACACAACTCTGGGAAGGTGGCCATCGCGTTCCCTGCCTGATCCGCTGGCCCGAACAAATCACCGCTCAAAAGATCGATGACCTGACGCATGTGCAAGACCTCCTGCCAACGCTCGCGGCCCTAGCGGATTGTGATGAACACCTGCCCGGTCCACTGGATGGAACCAGCCTCGCGCCAAGGCTTCTGGGCGAAACGGATTCACTTGCCGATCGCATGCTCGTGATCAACTACAGCCGAATGCCACAGTTCAAAGTCACCTACACCAAAGGCAACCCTGCCATCCCGAGACGCAATGGGGCCGCGGTGATGTGGAACAAATGGCGACTGCTTGAGAACAAGCGTTTGTACAACGTTGAACAGGATCCTCACCAAGACCACAACGTCGCGCAAGACCACCCCGAAATTGTCGCGAAAATGCGAGCCCATTTGGCGACCTGGTGGGACGGCGTCAAAGACGATGTGATGACTCCGGAACGCGTTGTGATCGGCAGCGAACAAGAAAACCCCAGTCTGCTGACAGCTTGCGAATGGCTGGATATTTTCGTTGATCAACAAGTCCAAATTCGGCGAGGTGTTCGCAAGAACGGCGTGTGGCATCTGATCGTCGATCAACCTGGAACGTACGAATTTGCATTGCGTCGTTGGCCGAAAGAATCCGGCTTGAAACTCGACCAAGCCATTCCGATGAAGCAAGTCACGGACGGAACATTTCCCGCTGGTGCCTCTCTGCCAATCAAGTCTGGCCGACTCAAGATCGGCGACTTCGATCAAACCAGCCCGACGGATTCATCCGGCGAAGCGATCACGTTCCGAACGCAACTCAGCGCCGGCCCGATCGAGATGCAAACCTGGATGCTCGACGGCAACCAAGATTCCATCTGTGGTGCTTACTACGTCGACGTTCAACGCGTCGAAGATTGACGTCACCGCCGGGTCCCTGGCAATTTCCCTAGCAGCCCAAGGGCTAACCCTAGAAGTGCCACTGCCTCGGGTATGACCACCCATGCGCCCCCAATCGATGAACTCATTTCTGCAGGAGTGTCGCCCAAAAAAGCGCGAAAGAAAAAGTAAATGCCGCTCAAAGAACCAATCGCGATAGCTGATGCAAAGAAGAGCACTACCATCCAAATGACCGACAATCCCCCCACTCGAACGAAAAGCAGAAGGCCGCCCCAGAACCTTCGCGGCTCTTCCGTGACGACGATCTCGCCAGCGTCCGGAGCGACTGAATAGGGATTGGGTTGGGGCGACATCAATCGATTCAGCAGGCAAATGTAGACGTTGGCTAAAAACTCATCGATTACCAAACTACCACAACGCTGTCTGTGGCCTGTGGCCCTGAGCCACTTTCCTTTCACTCTCTCACCGGTATATCCACCACACAAATTTCCCGATCCCGGTCAGCTCCCCGCGCTAAAACTCTGGCTTCCGGAGTGACGGCGTAGCTCTGACCACCGTAGATCATTCCCTGCCATGGTCCGCCGCTGATACTGCCGACCACATTCGTCCCAACAATCGGACAGCCAATCGTTTTGGCCGCGCGGGCAATGGTGTCGCGAAGAGAGGTACCATGCTGTGGCCAATCACCCGCGTTCGCTGCCCAACCGTACGGAACCAGCAATAGATCAGGTTGCTCGCCAGCCATCCGCTGCACCGTCTCGTCATGGAACGTGTCGGCGCAAATCAGCATGCCGACTCGACCAAACTTGGTCTCGACGATTTCGACGCTGTCACCACGAGTGTACGGAGGACTCATCAAGTGAGTCAGCACGTTCATCTTGCGGTGCTTGAGAATCAACTCCCCTTCATCGTCGATCAATACCACTGAGTCATACAGTTGATCGCCTTCCTTTTCGGACAATCCCACCGACAGAAAAACGCGATTCTTCTTCGCAATCTCAGACAATGCGTCTGTGTCTTTCCCTGGAATCGGGTGAGCCAGCTCATGCGCCTTCGCATTGACCCATCCATACAAGCAAGTTTCCGGCAAACAGACGATCTCGGCTCCTTTCGCCGAAGCTTCCTCGACGGCATTCTCAATTCGCCGCAAGTTGCCTTCGCGATCGCCATCAATGCAGTAGATCTGAGCCATCGCCACTCGGCATACCTTTTTGTCTTTTGCCGCGTCGACTGCATGAGCCACCGAGCTCATCCCAATGCAAGACAGCAAGAAAATGATCGCGAGTACTGAATGCCGAGCTGAGTTCATAACGGGACAATCCATCCGAGTGAGATAAGATGAAAGCGGCCGGGAGTCTGCCCACACGATACCAGACTATCCGACCGCATTTTGTTGGATCGAGAACATCGCGTGATAACAGAGACCACACGAGTATCCCACACGAGGATCAGCCCGTTGCACCCACCTCTTGCAACCGTGCCATCACGCGTTTCCAACCCAGGCACTTCGCCAAAGTATACGGCGTCATTCCGTTCGCAGCGACGCCGTTCGGATCCGCACCATGCTTCAAACAAATATCCACTCCATCCAACGATCCTGCCAATGCGAGCTGATGAAGGAAGGTATAGCCTTTGTCATCGGCCTCATTCACGAGTTCCGCGTTTTCAGTCAACGTCTCATCGAGCGACTCACGCATATTGACTGACATGGGATGCTCGTTCTCAGCAACCTTCGCGTAGTCTTGAGGCTTCACTTCAGGATGACTGAAACGAGCAAACAACCCTTTCTTTTTGGTCGTGGTATCACCAATGAAGTCAGGTGGAACCAAATTCACTATCCCGACGTCACCAAATTCAAATCCCCACGCTTGATCATGTTGCTTGCGTTCAGCGTTGCCCATTCGTGAACGCATCAGATCGACGGTGAATCCGCCATACACCTCGCCCAACATCACATACATCCAGTCGCACAGTTGGCGACCGGGAATCCTGACGCGATCGCCTTCGTGGACCGATTGCAACGAGGTCGGTGAATTGATCAATGTGCCTTCAATCTTGCGGCCATCAAAATCGACGTCCATCAACCACATGTGTTCGCATTCCAGTGCATCAGGATCCTTCGACCGCAATTCCGGTGGATCGGTAAAGGTCGCCTTCACCGCCGCCAATTCCAAAGCAGGCACGATCCGACGATGCTCCCAGGACATCTCACGCCAAAAATAGCGAAAAGTCTTGCGAGCCTTGGCCGCCGCTTCCTTCATCTCGGAATCATTTCCAGGTGTTTGGAAAACAGGAGATGCTTGTGATGACATTGTTCAACCCCAACCTTGCTGATCGAAAGAAACTTGCACACGACAACGCACGGAGGCGAATTGACGGACAATCCGATCGCCAACGTGGAAACCTGTCCAAGCCTCGAAGCTCTCTCACCAACACACCGCGCGGTTCGCAAAGTTGGCATCGATCAGTGCCAGGGCGAAGTTGCTTGGAACGCCTTAGCATACCCCAGATGGACCCCGCAATGGTCCACTACAGCGGAATCCGCCCCGCCGGACAAGCGTACAGCGAACGCTGGCCCCATAAGTTTCGAGCTTAAGTCGTCGCTCTTTCGTCCCGGCGACCTCGGGACTCATCCGTATCATGCTCGATCAGGACTTCACGTTCAGTTGGCAACGTTGAACCTTCGGTAGCATCCCAGCAAAAACATATGCACCGCATAGGCCATCAAACCAAAGCCCACAATTCCCAATAGAATCCGTCCGTACATCTGGCCCGCGATAGCGGAAAGAGCGTCGCCCATGCCTGCGATTTCACCGTTTGCGGTTCCCTGCCAAGCTGATTGTGCCAGGAAGAATCCGATGATCGCGAACGCGATTCCACGAGTGATAAGACCTATTCGCCCTGCGTGCAGTGCCGTCGTCCGAAACGTGTCTCCCATTTCGGCCAATTGATACTTCGTCATGAACTTGGCGTAGTAGCCCTTCACCACGAAGTAGATCCCGACGCCGATCGTGACCGCGCCCGCAACACCCAGGACAATCCGTCCCGGCGTGCTGTCGAGCAGGAAAGATGCTTTGGATGAGTCGCCGTTTGAAGCCCCACCGACAAACCCGAGCGACAACGATCCCGCATAGCAACCCAGTATCAGATAGGCGATGCCGCTGATTGCATAACCGGTTCGCTTCACTAAACCTTTCGCTTCCGTCCCCGCACCTTCGGTGTCTTTGATTGCTTGCACCCAACGCCAAGCGGTGTAGCCAAGCAAACCAATCGCTACCAAACCCAACAAGAATTTTCCGTAGGGTTGCTCGCCAATTTCGCGAATCGCATTGCGAGACCCACCGACCTCACCACCGGCCCCAATGGTGACACGAAACGCGAGGAACCCGACGATGAAATACACCACTCCCTTTGCAATGTGCCCGGCACGACCAAGCGTTTCCACCCAAGAAGGAACTTGCGGCAAACGTGCCTCTTGAAAACCGTGCCAAGAAAAACGGGAAGTGGCGTCAGCGGACATGGATCAGGCCTCAATTGAACTCAGCGAATGAAATTTGACTGCATCGATCTCACAGTATCGAAGTCCCGTAAAACCGATCGTTTTTATGGTTCGCAAACCCCATACCGATTAGCCTGCTTTCAGTCGCATTTGCGCAACCCCGTTCTCGCGTCGCATCATTCCATCCGCCGGCGATCAACATCGGCAATGGCCTTCGCTCCATACTCGCCTGCATCGGCTGCCGCCAATGTCAAACAGGTCCGCGGCCCTGAGACCGCGAACCTGTTTATGATTTCGCCGTTATTCACCAGTCAGACTGGCGATCGCTCGTTCACCGCTTGAAGATTCGAGTTGGTTCTTCCGCAGTGATTTTCGAAGAAAGCGATTGGCTGGCCAATTGCGTGGTCAATCGTACCGAGCCTTCTCCGTCACCTTCCGCTTTGACGGTGTAGGTCACCTCGTCACCCGGTTGCATCTTTTTGATGGGAGCAAACTGGATCGATTGGCCTTCTTCCTTCAACTCCGTTGGTCCATCAGCAGACACGAACTTCAACCCGTCTGGCAGCTCAGCGGTCAGACGAACATTGTTGTCGATCGCATCCCCTTCGTTCCAAACTTTGATGGTGTAGGTCACTTCGCTACCGTTGTTCACCGGATCTTCGTCATCGACGACCGTCAATTGCAACGCGGGAAGGCGGACCACTTGCGCACGAGTCATCGCCGTTGCGGTGGCTCGAGTCGTTGCATCCGCTTCATCCTCGGCGACGTCGACCGTGCAAACGCTAGTGGCCTTTACCTTCGTTGGAATTTCATCCAACTCGCCCGTGCGAATCGCATAATCAATCGTTGCACTTTGACCGGGTTTCAACGTATCAATCGTCAGGGTTTTCTCCGCCATCTTGGGCGAATCGGTTTGCTTTGACTGCTCGTTGCCATTGCCGCTATCAGATTGGTTCGACGCCGAGTCTTGTTCCGACTTCGCCGGTGTGGGCTGACCTTCGGATTGTTTTTTCGAATCACCCTGCTTAGACGACTGGTTCGATTTCATCTGCGGCTCACTCACATCCGCCAAGTTCGCAGCTTCCGGCCACATCAAATTCACTCGAACATCTTCGGCTGGTGCGTTGCCTTGGTTCGTGATCGTCGCGGTGAAATGCGCCAAGTCATTGCCGTACAAACGATTGGGGCCCTCAACCATTGCGATCAAATCAGCAGAAACTACTTTTGTTTGAGTCTTCTTGCTACGAGAGCTCAAATCACTCTCGGTCGCTTTGGCTTCCGCACGGCTACCAAATTCGCCGCTCTTCGAGGCATACACGCGAGCGATGAATTTGCGAGTCTCTCCTGCGTCGAGTCCATCGATGTCGAATTTCAACTCGTTGTTGCCTTCAATCGTGGCCAACCCATCACCGAGAGAGTCTTTGATCGTGATCGGACCAACGTCGCCGCTCCCGCCGTTTTTCAGCGTGTACTCCATCTTGATGACATCGCATCGATTGGCTTTCTTCGGCGCGACTTTGGTCAATTCCAGCTGAGGTTTGACCGCCTCGCTGGTCAGGCAGATCGCCGGTTTGTAGCTGACCACTTCCAAGCAACTGCGAATCTCACCTTCCTGATCAGCGACCGCTTGCACATCAAACGTGCGAGATTCTCCGGGCTTCAAAGTCTGAATCATCATTTGATTCTTGCTGCCACGATTTTTCTCTTCCGCTTCAGACTGAGATTGCTTCTCGTTCGCCTTCTCGCCTTGCTGAGAAACCGATTCGATCGTCAATCCCTCAGCCTTCTTCTGAGCCAACTTCACCCGATGCAAAGTGACTTGGTCAGAAATATTGGAAACCTCAACGGTGTAGTTAAAACTTTCGCCGAGCCGAACCTCCTCCGGCATCTGACTGGTAACCTTCAATAGCCCATCGCCTGTCGACAAAGACGATTGGGCATGGACGGACGAGAGCAACGACGCGGAACATACGGCGGCTGCTGCGAAGAAGAGACTTCTTCCGAATGAAGTCATGACGCACCTCTTGCTAAGTTGGAAAGTCGGATTGGAAACAACGCTTGTCACCGGAAGATGACAGCGCCGGATTCGAGCAAGGGCTATGCCAGTGGCTCGCTTTCTTGTGTGAAGAATCCAAGATTCCGACTTCTTAGGTGCATCGTTTGGTTGATCCTTCAATTGGTGCTCGACAACGCCCAAATGTTGAACGCTCACCACACACGATGTTCGTGAATTGAACAAGCGAATCTGCATTGCTCCGTCTCCGTCGCGTCTGACAGTTGTGGGCAATCGACCAATCCGATCGACAGTCTCTCACTTACCCGCCAGACTTGTGTGCCGGCTCTGAATTGCTGCGACATGCCCACTCCGGTTGGCATCGGGTGATCGCTCCGGTCTATACTGAGATCGTCCACGGCAAGACGGATTGAACGTGGCCCACAGCCTGATGGTCACGAGCATGATGAATCGATTGCTTTGGCCGTTCTTTTCTCACAAAGGCGAATCGCTATGTCCGGCAACCTGAATCCTCCGATTGATCCGTCTTCCGATGCAACCGCCCCCATTGCGACGAAAGACCATGGGATCCCAATTCGGCTGGCAACCCGCGAAATCACGGCGGCCTTGGTTTGGACTTTTGCCGCGGACGTGCTGATCTTCCGCCTCGCCACCTACCTCTCCGTGGCGATTTTCCTGGTTCTCACCCCAATCCTGTTCCGGTACGCGGCAACCAACCGACCTCATGGTCGGTCTCTCGCGGTTTGCGGCATCCTGTCGGCTCTCGTTGCGTTGCGATTGCTTTGGCAAGGCTCTCCACTTGCGATTGGCTCCGCCCTCTTGTTGATCGTAGCAATGTCGATGGCCGCCAGTGGAGTTGTCCCTTTCGTGCTAGAAGGCTTCCTCAGGTTTGGACGCAGCTTGGTCGACGGAGCCAACCGAATCTCTCGCTACCGCCTGACTCACCAGGCGATCAATCAGGTCCGCAACCACCACCGCCTCGCATCGATTCTGTTGCCTCTCGTCGCGGTCTTGGCATTTGGCGGAATCTTCGTGATGGCCAATCCCGACTTGGTTTCCTGGGTTGGTACTCAGGTTCGCTACGCCTGGAAGATCACCTTCAACTGGCTCAGCAACTTCTCAGTCTGGGAAATCCCGTTTTGTGTTTTGGCACTGACCATCGGCATGGGATTGATGCGTCCCCTTCGTCCGTTTCTTCGATTCGGGAGCAACACGGAAGACGAATTGATTGCCGCATCAGCCGAGTCGGGTCTCTACTCAGCGTATCGAAACACGCTGATTGCGGTGACCAGTCTTTTCGCTGCTTACCTTTGCTTCGAATTCTGGACACTGTGGCGACGTGATTTCCCAGAAGGGTTCTACTACGCCGGCTACGCTCATCAAGGCGCGGCGTGGTTGACTATCGCTTTGGGTTTGGCAACGGTTTCGTTGTCCGTCATTTTCGGACGCAGTCTCTTGTCCGACCCTCGCATGCCGCAAGTCCGAAGATGGGCATGGATTTGGTCTGCAGAAAACCTGTTGCTCGCGTTGGCAGTTTACAACCGGTTGATGATCTACATCGGCTACAACGGCATGACACAACTTCGGATGGTCGGCTTGTTCGGAATCACCGCCGTCGTCATCGGATTCGCCTTGGTTGTTTATAAGATCGCCAAAACCAAGAACTTCTGGTGGCTGCTCCGATCTCAAATGCTGGCGTTGACCATCGTTGTGATCGCATACAGCGTCACGCCGGTCGATTATCTCGCTCATCGATACAACGTCTCACGAGTCAATGCGGGATACTCGGCACCCTCGGTGATGCTGGCCGTCAAACCGATCAGCGATGAAGGGTTGTTGTCGACCTTCCACCTGATCAATCACTCAGACCCGATCATTCGCGACGGTGTCCAAGCCCGACTGGCGATTCGCGAGGCGGAACTGTCCGCGAAGGGAACCATTCATTGGAGCGAACTTCAGGGAGCGTCAAGATTGCTCGCCTCCCGATTGGCCGATCATCCCGAGCTTTCCACTCATTTCGCAAATCCAGGTGAACGCCAAACGGCTCTCCTACGTTTTAAATCCTACGCCATGCAGTGGTATTGAGGTTTGGAGAATAGCGTCTGCGGATCAACTGACACCGATCCACTGCGGTTAATCAAAGTGTGGCTGGGTCGTGGAGAATCACTCCATCGATCTGGCAGGCGGTCTATCCAGCAACCACCGCCAGGTACAACCTGGCCTACATTTCCGCCACGTCATTCCACTCGTAGGCCATGTTCCACATGGCGCCCCAACCGATGCTTTGAAACAAAGCGAGGCGTGCTCTCGTTTTAGCATGCCATTGCTGTGTCGAATAATCCGGCCAGCAACCTTCGCCAGGTGCAACCTGGCCTACATCTCCGCCACGTCATTCCACTCGTAGGCCATGTTCCACATGGCGACTCAACCGATGCTTTGGAACAAAGCGAGGCGTGTTCGCGTTTGAGCGTGCCATTGCCGTGCTGAACGCCCCGGCCAGCAACCACCGCCAGGTACAACCTGGCCTACAGCTCCGCCGCGTCGTTCCACTCGTAGGCCATATTTTACATGGCGCCCCAACCGATGCTTTGGAACAAAGCGAGACATCCCCCAACTCCTGCGATGAAAGGTATCGCTAGCCAGCCTCAGGCACGAACACTGCTTTAGGAACTCCCCCAAAGATGAACCGGCTTTCGAAAACCTCGAATCAATCGTCCGGTCACAAGACTTCCTTGACTCCCTCAATCACTAGCCCAGCAGTGATCGCAAATCCATCAATTGGTGAAAATGCCATCAGAGCGACGGTCAATACGCCGGCAATTCGACGCCTGTTGGCGGAAAACAGGAGTCACTTTCGAATGATCCCGCCATGCGATCGGCATAACCAGAAAGGCCGCACCCACCCGCTCGGTTAAACGCTCATCCTGAGCCCCACAGACTCATCAATGGTATTGAGATTGCCTGGAAGCATCGTCAGGTCATTCGACCTGATGCGATGAATGATTGCCAAACCGTCTCTGACGCGTTTCCAACCGGGCAATCAAAGCGATGCCGTGATTCCTCAGCACTTCTTCGCGTCGGAAGCTTATGCCGTTTGCAAGACAGAGTACGTACCGATGACTGCTAACAAAATCCTATTGGTTGATGATCAACCCAGAACGCTGGAAGTGTTTCGACTCAGCGTTGAAAATGACTTTGACATCGAACTCGTGGACAGCGCTGCGAAGGCGTGGCAACTCTTGAACTCCACGTCTGATTTTGCCGTTGTGATTTCTGATATGCACATGCCAGTCGTCGATGGAGTGCAATTTCTAACGACGGTAAGAAATCGCTTTCCCACCATCACGCGGATCATCATGACGGCTGACTCCGACCAAGAGATCGCGGCCAAAGCGGTCAACGACGGACAAGTCTTTCGATTTCTACAAAAGCCATTTTCCACCGCGGAATTGCGGAACGTCCTGCAATCCGGGCTCGAACACCACGCCCTGGTCGCATCGGAAAAGAACCTTCTCGAAGAAACGCTCCGCGGAAGTATTAACCTGCTGGTTGACTTGCTCGCCGACGTGAAGCCGCTCGCATTCGGACGCTCTCGCAGAGCCAAAAAGCTGGTCTCGATGGTCTGTCGCAAACTCGAGATCGAACATTCCTGGGAGATCAAAGTCAGTGCGATGCTTTCTCAGATTGGTTGCATCTCCGTTCCGGACAGAATCTTGGAAGCCATTCATTCGGGCGAAACGCTGAAGGCCGTGGACCAAATGGAGTTCAACCAGCACGCCAAATTTGGGGAGTCATTGATAGAAAAAATCCCACAAATGAAATCGATCAGTCGGCTGGTTGGTTGGCAGCACAAACGGTTCGACGAATTGCGAGTGCTCGCTAGTTCGGAACGCGAATTGATCAGTGCTTCCATTCTTGCTGCTTGTCTGGAGTTCGATCGTCTGGTTCAAATGAACACCACCGCCGAAGATGCGATTGACGAGATGCGACAAGACCGCAAACGCTTCGACATCAAAGTCGTCGATGCACTCGCAACGGTTGTGTTAGGTACCAAGACAACGGCCCAGCTCACCGCATGGGACCTTCGCGTTGGCATGACATTGGACAGCGATGTGATCGATACGCGAGGCTCTCTCTTGGTCCCGCGAGGACAGGTCATCACAGAAATCATGCTGAAGCGACTCCAGTGCCGCGCCGCCAGCATCAAAGATCCCATCACAGTCGTTTTGTCGACGGTGGACTCGATGATGGAATCGGAAACGGACATACCCACCGAACAACCCATCTGTTAAACCACGAACACGACAGACATCCAGATTGATGAACGAACTTCTTCGCAGGTCATGTCCTACGTGGTCCAAAAGCACCGAACAAACAGGTGCTCACGGCGGTTCATTCCAACGGCGTGATAAACGCCCCGGCCAACAACCATCGCCAGGTACAACCTGGCCTACACTTCCGCCGCATCATCCCACTCGTAGGCCATGTTTCACATGGCGCCCCAACCGATGCTTTGGAACAAAGCGAGGCGTGTTCGAGGCAGGTCATGCCAACGACATGGTAAACGCCTCGGCCAGCAACCACCGCCAGGTAAAACCTGGCCTACATCTCCACCGCGTCGTTCCCCTCGTAGGCCATGTTCCACATGGCAACCCAGCCGATGCTTTGGAACAAAGCGAGGCGGAATCGCGGCAGGTCATTCCAACGACATTGTGAACGCCTCGGCCAGCGACCATCGCCAGGTGGAACCTGGCCTACGGGAGTAGGAACTCAGAATCCGCCGGGGCTGGTGAATTCGCGGTAGTCGTCGAACTCGCTGTGATGTTCGGCGGCGCGGTTGCTGAATCGTGTGAAGTCACCTTCCCAAGTCAACTCAACATCGCCGACCGGACCGTTCCGTTGTTTCGCGATGATGATTTCGGCTTGCCCTGCGAACTGAGCCTTGTCCTCACCACGGTGATAGTACTCCTCACGGTGAACAAACATCACAACGTCGGCATCCTGCTCAATAGCACCCGACTCACGAAGGTGAGACAGCTTCGGTCGGTGATCCTTTCCGTCTTCCGCTTGCCGGTTGAGCTGTGACAAACACAACAGTGGCACTTCCAATTCCCGTGCCATCCCTTTCAAACGACGAGCGATCTTTGCAACCTGCTCCTGTCGAGGGTCGCGAGAGTTGTCCGGTTCGATGAGCTGCAAGTAGTCAATCACGATCAAACCCAACCCGTCTTCTTTTCGCTTGATCCGACGTGCCGCTGCGGCAATTTCACTGACCGTTCGACTGGGCGAATCATCCACAAACAGCGGGGCTTGGCTGATGTCGTTGGCCTTGGAAACCAAACGGTCGCGGTCGTCGGAACTGATCGTCCCGTTTCGCAAACGGTGACCGTTCACGCGAGCCAAACTGCAGAGCATCCGGTCAGCCAATTCGATGGCTGACATTTCCAAACTGACGAACAAGACCGGCTCACGTTGAACGATCGCACAATGTTCGGCGATGTTCATGGCCAGTGCCGTTTTGCCCATCGAAGGACGAGCCGCCAAAATGATCAGCTCACCGTGGTGCAAACCACCGGTCATTTGGTCAAAGTCGGTCAATCCCGTTTCGGCACCACCCTCGACATAGTCGTCTCGCATCCGCGCTTCCATGCGATCCATCGCTTGATGCAGCACGTCGCTGATCGCCCACACGGAGTTGCCCGACCGGCCTTCCATGATCGCGAAGACCTTTTGTTCCGCTTGGGCGCACAGTTCCTTCGCGGTACTGTTTTGTTCGTAGGCGTCGCGCAGAATCTCGGTACCGGATTCGATCAAACGACGGAACATCGCCTTCTCGCGAACGATCTCGCCATAGAAAGCCGCGTGGGCCGCATTGGCAACGCTGCCACCGAGCTGAGCCAGATACGCAGCACCGCCGACTTTTTCAAAATCGCCTGCCGTACGCATTCGCGACACCAGCAACGTGATGTCGATCTTTTCCCCCGAGTCAAACATGTCTCGAAGGTGGCGATAAATGATTTGGTTGGCTTCATCGTAGAAGTCATCCGCCTTCAACGACGCGATCTCGTCGCAGATATCGGGCATCAGCAACACGGAACCGATCACGCCCATTTCCGCTTCGCGATCGAACGGTTGCTGCCGCGCCAGAATCTCGATGGTCGAGACTTCCTTTTTCTTTTTGCCGCGATGAGGTCCGTCGAATTTGTTATCTGCGATCATCCGTGAAGCTGCCGTTGGGGTCGGATGGATGGTTCAAAGAAACGATTCCATTCAATCAGAATGGATGGCGATGAGAATGCAAGGCGACGAGTCATCCGGCGACTCAGCCAACTCGCAAACGTGATTCCACGCGAGCGATGGCGTCTTGCGCCGACATGGCACCGTCTCCAGCACCGATGGGTTTGCCACTGGACAACCAAGTCTCCACTTTACTGATTGCGGAGATCGCGTTGGAGTGGCTGCGTCGACCAAAATGCTTGGCAATTTCCGTGAACGCACTGCCGGTGTGTTGTCTCGCCAAATACATCGCGAGGGTGCGAGGTTCGCTAACCCGTCTGGTTTGAGCTTTGCCGCGGAGCCCGTCGCCTTCAAGTCCGAATGTTTCGCAAACGGCTTTTTCGATGCTTCGAAGAGTTGGTGCCACCTGGGTACTTCGCAGCAAATCGCCACCGTAACGACGAATTTCGTCGATCGTGGGTTCGCGGCGGAACATCCGCTGGAGCATGCCAATCAGGTTTGCGATTCCGCCAGCGGCACGAGCGTCGCCGCCGATCAATTCGCTAACTTCTTCCAGCAACGTGTTGTCACACCCCAGCACACAGCGGGTCGCCACCATCCGCTGAAGAAGCTTGAAGCGTGTTTCTTGATCAAGTGCCGCCAAGGGGCAAACCAGCCCCGATGCCATGCGGCCAGCCACTTCGCCGGTCAATCCGCGAATATCGCTGGGTGGCAAGTTGGCTGAAAACACCAACGGTTTGCCGGCTGATGCCAAGGTTTCGACGGTGTACAACGCTTCTCGCAAGGTCGCCGTTTTGGCCGCCAAGAAGTGAACGTCATCAATCAGCAGTGCATCCACGTCACGATAACGACGTCGGAAGGCGGGCAATCCGGTCGAGCCCACCGAGACGACAAAGTCATTGGTGAATTGTTCCGCGGTCAGCAAAACGACGCGGCGCATGCGGCGGCGAGTGCGAAACTCATTCGCCAATGCGGCCAGCAGGTGAGACTTGCCCGTCCCAGTTGGACCGTGCAAGAAGAGTGGCGTGGCAACGGACGGTGTCGCGACCGCCATCATGGCGGCGGAGAACGCGAACTCGTTGCAGGGACCGGTGATAAAGCTGTCGAGCGTTCGGCCGCCGGTCGGTTGTGATTCGGGAAGCGGTGGAAGTTTGGACTTCGACGATCGAGGTGTGGAGACGGCGACTTCTTCGTCTTCTATCTCTTCGTCATCAAAGCGTTCATCGGTCGGCAATTCCGACGCCGCGATTGGATCGTGTTCCACACGACCGCGTGAACGACCTTTTCCACCGCGAGATCCACCGGACTGGTCGCTGCCTGTTGCGGTCGATTGAGCGAGCAAGCTGGCCAAACTGTTTGCCGATCCGCGGCGGCCGCTCGATTGTCGCCCACCGGATTGCCGGCCCGCGGTTGCACGAGTGCTGGTTTGCCGGGTGCTAGATCGACGAGCGCCGCTTTTGGTGGTCGCTTTCTTTTCGGCAGCAACTTTCGCGGCGCGAGTTCGTTTCTTGGGTTCCGGTTGCGCTGCTTCTTCCACGTCGATGCGATAACGAGCACGCTCACCACAAGCGATCATTGCCGCGGCGCGCAGTTCGGTTGCGAAGCTGTTGCCCATTCGCTGTGCCGCGAATGGACCGCTGGTGCGGATGACCACCACAACGGTTGGCTTGCCATCATCGGGTGACTCGCCGACCTCCAAGTCGAAGCCAACCCCATGGGTGAACCACAACCGGTATCGGTCAGCGCCGATGCGTTGATGCAAAGCCTCGGCGAACCGCTCAATGGCTTCCTGCGTCTCGATGCTACCTTGCGTCGACGACATACCGGTTGCGCAGACCTCCCTCATGGATTTTGTTAACACGGGCGACGAATCGGGCGGCCAGCGTGGCTGCGATTCTTCGAAGCGATGAGTGTCGCCGAGTGATGTGCTCCCTCACGACGTTGGGGCAGATTCTAGGTTTGCTAGCAAACAAGTCAAATAGATTGAGTGAAGTTTTGGAGCGTGGAGGCCGACATGGCGAGAGGTCATCCGGCGGGGTCGGGAAATCCCGACTCGTTCGCGGTCCGAGATCATGACGGAGTCTCTTCAGTGTCGGCAAGGCGAGTTTGGTGACTCGTGGAAAATCTGTCGGTAACCTTTTCCACACAAAACCTTCTCCAAAATGTCATTTGCGTAAACACCTCTACGCAATCAACTTACGAACGCCGAACCGTGTTGATAAGAATTTTGGTCCGGAAATCGGCGTTTCGGCACTCACCGGGAAGACGTCCCGCCAGCATCCGATAAACTGGATGCTATGACGAATGACCTCCCATTAATGAACGACCTTCCACGAGCGGAATTGCCCGGCTCGGGATCGCCAAATCCGGAATCATTGATCCTGGCCAGCGGGTCCCCGCGACGCGCACAATTGCTGTCCGCGGCGGGATACGAATTCTCGGTTCAACCGGCTTCGGACTCTGCCGAGTGTGGGATCTGTAGCCGAGAGACCGCCCCCGAGATGGTGGCGCGGTTGGCGTATCGAAAAGCCGCTGACGTGGTCGCTCGGATCGACGATGGTTTGGTGCTGGCGGCTGACACAGTTGCCTCGTGCGTGGGAAACATCTTGGGCAAACCTCACAATCGCGATCACGCCGAAGAAATGCTGCGTTTACTCAGCGGACGCAATCACGATGTCTTCACCGGCGTCTGCCTTTGGTCGCGTCGTGACGAGAAGTTTGTTGTCGATGTGGTTCGAACTCGATTGCAAATGTCCGACCTGACGGACCAGCAACTGACCGAACACCTGGACAGTTTGCGTTGGGATGGCAAAGCAGGGGCTTTCGGCTATCAAGACGGAAACGACTGGTTAAAGGTCATTGGGAACGATAGTGAAAGCAACGTTGTCGGATTGCCGATGGAACGACTGGCGGAATTGCTGGAAAACTTTGAGCAAAACGCCGAAAAGATAACCACCCCGACGATTGATTCGATTGAATCATCCGATTCAAGCTGTTCCTAGGTCGGACGACCTCGGCGAGCAGAGGCGGCGAAGGATGGCGTCGACGAATTGAATGTCCCATTGCCCACCCGATACCCTCGTGCGATCGCACCAGCGTTGCTGCTGTGCCAGAATTCGCCCTAGCCTGATGGATTTGTTTGATGATTGGATCACTCGTCCGTTCCAGCCTGACCGGTTGCATCGCTCTGCTCTCTTTGATCTCGCTGGCTTCTTCAGCCAACGCTCAGAATTGGGCTGAGAAAATGTTCACTGAGACCAAGCACGATTTTCGTGTTGTCGGTCGCGGCACCAAGGCGGAATACAAATTCGAGTTTCGCAATCTGTACGAAGAAACAGTCCACGTCCAAGGGGTCCGAAGCAGTTGCGGTTGCACCACGCCGACCGTCTCAGACGACACTCTGGAAACGCACGAAACCAGTTCCATCGTCGCGACACTGAACACGAGTACCTTCATCGGTCAAAAGGCCGCGACCGTGACGGTCGTGTTTGATCGACCGTACTACGCCGAAGTTCAACTGCAAGTCAGCGGTTTCATTCGCACTGATGTCACTTTCGACCCGCCCGAAGTCGATTTCGGTCAGTGCAAGAACGGCGAAGTCAAAGAAAAAGACATCACGATCACACACCGCGGCAATTCGAGCTGGCGTTTGACCGACGTCCGCAGCCACTGCGACGACTTCGCGGTCAAATTGGAACAACCGATCATTCAGCCAAACATGGTTCAGTACAAAATGCGTGTTCGCATGAAAGACACCATGGACGAAGGCGAAATTCGCGAACGGTTGACGCTGGTCAGCAACGACACAAAATTTCCAACCATCGAAATGTCGATCGCTGGAATGATTCGTCCAACGATCAGCGTTTCACCCGCCGCCGTCAGCCTGGGAACGACCGAGTCGGGCAAAACAGTCAGCAAACGATTGTTGGTTCGTGGTGAAGAACCTTTCGAAATCAAAGAAGTTCGATGCCCGGACGATCGATTCGAGTTTGATATTCCCGAAGGCAAAAAGATGCTGCACTTCGTGGAAATGAAATTCACCGGGGGTGATGAACCTGCCCGCATTGCTCAACGCATCGAGATCGTGACCGATTTGCCGGGCGACAAAACCGCTGAGTGCGTTGCGACGGGTACGGTAAAGTAACCCGCTCGCTAATCTCGCGCCGACGGGATCGATTCTGTTGATTTGGGGCGAACGCCCTTCGCCCACATCGTTACCGCATGCCTTCCTCGCCTCCCAAGCTGACCGCCGACTCGCACGTTCATTTTCTGACCGGACGATTGGCGGAAGCTGCCGTGAGCGAAGAGGCAAATCGCATTGCGAAAGAGTTTGGTTGCGAGCACAGCGTGGGTGTTGTTCCGATCACCGTGGCCGCGTTGATCACTCCTAAATGGCTTTCTCGTCACTGGGAAATTCCCGATCACGCGACCCATGTCATCCTGCCTGGATTTCTCGAAGACAACTTGGACGCCGCCGGTGATTTGGCCGCTCCGTTGCTCGGACTGATCCAACAAACTTCTGCAGAGGTGTTGTGCGGTCCCAAGGATTGTCGCGACCTGCATGCCTGGATGACTGGTCGCCAAGAAGCCGTCGATCTTTCGGCTCACTCGATTGAGATCATCGCGGAGATCAATCATGCGCCGCGATTGTCGATCGATCAGGTCGTGCGAATTGCGAATCAATTGCGTGAGCAGGGAGCAGACCGAATCGATGTCGGATGCGATCCTTCGCGTCGTTGCCAAACGATCGGGAACTATGTTTCGGCACTCGTCGACGCAGGACACACGATCAGCATCGACACATTCGATGGCGAGGAAGCCGGCGATGCGATTCGAGCGGGTGCCACATTGGTGTTGTCAGTCAATGCATCCAATCGCGATGCGGCACGTCATTGGGGATGCGAAGTGGTCGCGATTCCTGACGTACCAGATGACTTGTCCAGCCTCGACGAAACGATTGAATTTCTCACCCAACACAATATTCCCTTCCGCGTCGATCCGATTCTCGAACCCATCGGATCGGGCTTCACCGAAAGTTTGCTCCGCTATGCCGAGGTTCGGCGGCGGTATCCCGACATTGAAATGATGATGGGCATCGGTAACTTGACCGAATTAACCGATGTCGATTCGGCGGGAGTCAACTTCTTGCTGCTCGGAATCTGCCAAGAGCAGTCCATCCGAAGTGTCTTGACCACGCAAGTCATCAACTGGGCGAAATCCTCGGTCGCGGAATGCGATATCGCTCGAAGATTGGTCCACCACGCGGTTTCGCGAGGCGTTCCGCCCAAACGTCTGTCCGACCAACTCGTCACTCTTCGCGATCCGAAGTTGCGACCGCATTCGGAGGCGGCTCTCGAGGCGCTCGCCGACGGCGTCAAAGACAACAATTACCGTTTGATCGCTCAGAACGACACAATCCATTTAATCAGTGCTGGTTTGCACCTTACCGGCAAAGACCCGTTTGAGTTGTTTGCTGAATTGATGCGACAATCACAAGCGGACAACGTCGACGCGTCACACGCGTTTTATTTGGGCTATGAAATGGCGAAGGCCAACATCGCGCTGACGCTGAGCAAACAGTACGAACAAGACCAAGCGTTGCACTGGGGGCACCTCACCGTGGAAGAGGACTCGCACCGAATCAAGCGGACCAGTCGGCATGCACGCAGTCCGCAATCGCCAAACGACCCGACCAATTCCGAATGATGCAGGATCAATCGACTTCGCCAGATTTCGACATTGTGTTCGGATTGACGTCGTCGCAACGGATTCAATCGCTGCAGCACGCACGGTTGGACAGCGACCGGACACTCCAAACGTTTTAACATTTCGTCAATGCGGTCTTGTCCTTCGTAGCAATCGGGTAAAACCTAACCAGAGATTTCCTTCTTGGTTCTTTTGGTTCGGTTGCCCGCGTGTCAGTTCTACGTACCACGTTGCTATGGATCTCCGCCTCGATTCTGGTCCTAATACCGTTGTGTTTGGCAGCGGATTTCGGGGGGATCTTGCATTGGAGTCAATACGTCGCGGCCACCGGCATCTTGGTCGCGATGCTGTGCTCGTTGGTCGGTTTGACTGACACCACCGCGTCCAGCGGTCTGCGGCAACACAAGTTGCTGGTTCCGCTTGGTTTGTTGGTTCTGCTCGCATGGATCCAAACCATGCCGTTGCCATCCAGCCTCGTCGGATTGCTCAGCCCCGGATCCCAAGACGCCTATTCGACTTGGTTGGACGGTTTGGTGCCTTCGGAGGAGCAACCCTCGATCCATGCGATGTCGGTATCGCCGTTTGACACTCATCACGTTGCGATGTTGTTGACGTTGTTGCTGCCGCTTTCCTTTGCGGCGTCGATTGTCTTTCACGCACGAAATCGATTGACGATGTTGCTCAGCGCGATCGCGATCACGGGTGCATCGGTCGCGATCATTGGCTTCTACCGAAAACTCGACCCGACGGCGGACATTTGGTTCTTCCAATCCAAGTCCAGCGGGTTTGCAGGGTTCGTCAATCGCAACAACGCGGCGTTGATGTTGAACTTCGGATTGGCCGCCAGTCTCGGACTGCTGTCTTGGCGGATGATGGCTTTGCACAGCATCGAATTGGACGATCCAGACTTCGAATTCAACGATCTGCTGGCATTGATTTCCGACCGTGAATCTTTGATCGGTTTGCTTTCATCCATCACCTGTGTCGCTGGTTTGCTCCTGAACGGATCGCGAGGCGGTGTAGTCGCGGCTTTGTTTGGATTGGTTTTCGCTTTTGGATACGTCCGCCCCAGACGCGGCTTGATTGGTTTGCCTGTTCTGGCAGTGGTGATCGCGATCTCGGTAGCGATTTTGACGGTTCCGATGCAGCTCAATCTAGAATCGATCACTCGACTCGAGATGATCTCGGCGAACGCGGACACGTTGCAAAAAGACGGCCGGTTGCTGCACTGGCAAGATGGATGGAATGCCGCGATGGCTTACCTTCCAATGGGATCCGGCATCAGCACGTACGGATATTCCTATCTGCCATACCAGTCACAAAGTCCGGGACCGTGGTTTGAACACGCCGACAACTTGTGGTTGGAAATGCTGGTCGAAACCGGTTTGCCCGGCGTGGCGATCGCCGCTTTGCTGTTTGTGATTTTGCTTCGTTCACTGCGTCGGTTGTCGACGTCAGCCGACCCGGTTGATCAAGGCGTTCGCGTCGCCGCTTGGTATGCAATCGCCGCGGTTGCCGCCTCACAGTTTTTTGACTTTGGTTTGATCATGCCCGCCAACCTGTTCGTGGCTGTCGTACTGGCAACCGCGGTGGTTTCGCGGCAGGTCGCCGGCGGTGGATTGCAAGCACCGATGCCCGACGAAGAGGACGATCCTTATCACGCGATGGCAATGGCCGATCCCGAGTACGCGATGGCGATGGCTGCCGCCGAGCGGGAAGAAGAAGCGGCCGCGGCAGCAGATGTCGAAGCTGAATCGGCATCTGAGAACTCGAAGTCCATATCGGGCGGAGCCAAAATCAAACTGAAATCCACCTCCAAATGGGGCCGTCTCACATCATCGGTCAGCGTCGGTGCCATCGCGGTGGTGATCATTCTGCTTTCCGTGCTCGCGATTCCCGGTTTGAAAAACGACGCCGAATCGGAATCGTTGGTCCGACGCATCCAAAGCGAATACTCGGGAATGAAGTTTCAACCCGATGTTCTGGAACAGGTCGAATCGTTGTTGGCCGAGAACCTGGAATCGAACCCGTTCCCTGAGACCCGGACTTTGCTCGCTGCGACTCAGCGTGATCGCGGCCGCTTGGCTGAAACTTTGGAATGGCGTCCGACCACGATTGAACAGGCTGGTGAGATCTACGCGAAAACGAATCTCAATGAACGTGGACTGGACTATCCACCGCCTTTGGCTGCGATGACGCGAGATCGCCTCAAAAGTATCTTGCATTACGAAGACGCCTGGAACACATCGTTGGCGGGTGTCGTAACTTGCCCGCTCGGACAAGCCTCGCGGGCATCGTTGGTCCAATTGCAATCCGTTATGGAACCGCAGCCTGAAACCAGCGTCGCCGTCAAACACCTTGCGAAGTTCTACTCGACCGAACCCATCCGTTTGATGCGATTGGGACGTCGCGCTTTCATGATCGGCGATTACGACTCAGCCGTTTCAACGTTCCGAGATTCGCTCGCTCTGCGTCCTGCTCTGGCGTCCCAATTGATGCCTCTTTTCCGAGTCAACCAAGACAAGCTTCCGCTCAGCGAGGTCATCCCAGAAGAATCGCAGGCGATTGAATTGGCCGCCGCTGACGTGATGTTGTGGGATGAACCCGACCAACTCTTCCTCAAATACGCTGCAAATGCAATCGATTGCAGTCGCGCATCCAATTTGGCCGGACGTGCCAAGTGCCAGGCACTTCTATCCCGAATTCATTTCACGTTGACTGACGTTGAGAAAGCAACCAAGTCGGGAGAAGAAGCCATACGCTTGATGCCGGATGAACCGCGATACCGCGTTCAATTGATCGAGCAAATGTTGATCACAGGGAACCGAAAAGATGCCCTTCGGCACTCTCGGATGGGCCGCGAAGCGTTTCCAAAGGACAAACGGTTCCAACAATTTGTTGATCGCATCGCAGAAGCCGACCGAAAGGAAATGCTCGAACCAAGTCTTCCGAAAGACGACTCGCTCCCCAGTGTGGAATCCATTTTGAATTAGCGGTGGTTCGTGTTCGCGAACGCTGGCTACTATAAAACAACAGCAAAAGAGTTCGGCAATTAGGACAACTCGTAGTCCTAAGACGCACCTTCGGACAACCAATCCCAAAACCGTCGCCCCAGGCTTCTTTGATCGCGAAGTGCCATTTGCCCGGTCTCACCCGCTCGAACGCGATCGCTGACAGCGGGTGACAAAGGGACAATCGATTGGAAGCGTGGTGTCAACAATTCGTATGGATCTGACGATTGCGACTGTTTCTTTGCGGGGGCAACCGGCAGTGGCCCATCCACGGTTGCCGCGAGTGCGGGATGCGGAATTTGGCGGCTGGCGCGAGGTTGCAACTTCTCGGGATGGACTTCGATGATTTCTCCACCGCGAAAAAGAACTTGCATGGGTTCGTCCTTTTGTAGCGCCGAACGATATGCATCCAAGTCGGAATCACCAACCGAAACCAACAATTCCATTCGCTGGCGAACACCGATGTGGACCAGCTCTTCCCCAGCACGCACGTAAGATTCGCGAAGAGCATCCAAGTCCGTTGTTAGGATTTCACCGTCGCGCTGCGCAACCACCCGCAGAGAATCCACCTGTGCGTTCAACTCTTCCAAGCTTCGTCGCAAACTTTCGGACTTCTGTTTTGCGGCTTCCGCCAATCCAAGTTCGCCCAATCCTTCGTGGCGTTGCCATTTGATCTCTTCCGCGTCCAGTTCCAACTGGGTCGCATCGCGTTCAGCGACCAGTTCGTGATCGATCAACTGCAGGATGACTTGTCCCGCCATGACCGAATCACCGGATTGCATGACGATCTGATCGACAAAACCATCAATGGGCGATCGCAGAATTTGATCATCCGCAAACCGCACTACCACCGGCACCGGGCGGCTGAGTGGTGACGGCAATGTCACCAGGAACTGGGCGAGAAAGCAGAACGTCACGCACGTCCATATTGCACGCCGGCGATGCGACCATTTCGAAAAGGATTCCGCCTCGCCTTCGTAGTTCCAAACTTTGCCCGCGAATTTCACGGCCGGAAGCATCACCCACAACAGGATCGCAGCCATCGCCATCAGCAATCCGACCGGGCCCGCCCACATCGAAACAACGACAATCAATCCGCCCATCCAGACAACCTGAAAGACGACCGAAGCGGCGGCGTGGCAGGAGGCAAATCCTCGCCGCCAACCAGACAACTTGCAGCTGGGACCTCGCATCGCGAATAGTTTGAACTGCAACCAGCCCCCGAACAGCTTGCGACCTTGTTCTCGCAAATTGGGAATGTCCGTCCAGTCGGATAGCACGTAGTAGCCATCCAAACGCAACAGAGGATTGGCGTTGACCAGCAACGTCGCAGGACCGGCGATAAAGAAGATTTGTGCAGCCAAATGCGCGGCGAAATCGGTTGGGTGCCAGCACCAAATCCAAAAGGCAATCGATGCGATCAACAGTTCCCAGTAAACGCCCGCCATTGCGATCGAAGCGCGAGATTGGCGGTTGGGCAGACGCCAGGCATTGGTCACATCCACGTAGGCAAGGGGTGCCATCAGAAAGAACATCACGCCGGCTTTGCCAACCTGGACCCCATGCCAACGAGCCGCGACGGCGTGGCCCATTTCATGGATCAACTTCATGACCGCCCAGATGGCCAGCATTCCAACCCAAAGCTGCGAATCAAAAATCCGCATTAGCTCCGCCGTCAGTTGGCTTCGTTGAAACAAAGCAAATGACATCGTGATCGCGATGAATGCTCCGGCAACAACCACACCGTGCACAGTGAAAAGCGGTCGCGCCAATGGAAGCAATGCGTTCGCGGGTCCGTTTGCATTGATCAACGGAAACCGCAAACTGATCAACCACGAACATGCTTTGATGAACGGACCAACGCAAACGGAAAACATCCGCGATGCAACTGCGAAGATGCTGGTCCGACTGGCCTTCCCCGTCGGCCCAGACGCAGACTCAACAGCGTCGTCCTCATTTGAGTCTTCAACTGACACCTCATCAATATTCACCGCATCGGCGTCGGACTCGGTCGGGGGATTGGTAGCGACTTCGACTGGCAGCTGCGGCGCCACGGCCGGCGTGCCTTCGGCGATCGCGATTTTCTGAGCCACCAATACCGCGATGAAGTCAGCGACGTCTTCTGGCGACCAGTCCAAACCATCCCGCTCGGCTTGTTGGACGATCTCGGTGGTTGAGCGATGGCCATCCAGCAGTGTTGCGACGTAGTGCTCGGACGTTCCCAATTGGAAATGCTGACCCGTACCACCGTGCGCAGCACGAATGACCGTGACACCTGCCACTTCGCAAACGGTGAACTCCAGCTCCGGATCCAGCCGCACTTTGGGGGCTTGGGGCGACGGTTCGGTCAAGGCCTTCCGTTCCGCTAGAACGCTGTCGTCCAATTGCGGTTGTTTGGTGGAAGCTTCGTTTGGATTCACCATCCGATCATCCACCCCATTCGTCTGACGGGGGTTCGAATCCACTTCCAAATCCATGGGTACGTCGGTCCCATCACGATCGCTTCGCCACGCATCCCCACTCGCAAAGCCGCGTTTTCGTTTGGCAGTTCCGCGATGGCGACGAAGACGTTGGAATCATCGCGAATCGTCGCGGCCGGCCATACCGACTGCACGCTGCTTTCGAAAGCTTCCCCATCCAAAGCGGGAAACCACAATTCAACGGGAGCGTTCATTTCCACAAATCCGATTTCGGACTCGGGCAGTTCCAATTCAATCTCAACGTTTCCTTCGGGGGCGACTTCCATCAACGTTTGGCCAATTTCCAAAGGAGTCCCGAGCGAACGAGTCAGGTCACCCTGGATGATAATCCCATCAATCGGCGACACGACATCAAGTTTGCTCAATTTGTCTTGCAACAACTCCGCTTTCCGAAGCAATGTTTTCCGGCGTAGCCCCGCCAGCTGCGCGGAAGCGATTTGATTACTTGCCAGTGCGATGTCCTCGTCTTTCTGTGCCTCATCGATCTCCGCCAGCAGAGATTCCAATTCGATCCGCAACGGGCGTCCATCCAACTGCAACAGTGTTTGCCCGGCTGTCACGCGATCGCCCGGACGAACCAACGTCGTCAGCAGCGTTGCATCAATTGGCGATGCGATCAGCCGTCCGTTCATTGGGGCGACGGTCGCAATTGCATGCGTTCGATACGACATCGGGATACATGTTAAAATCAAAGTCACTAAGAATGCGATTCCGATCAGCCCACGTCGTGACCACCACTTGCTCAGCTTGTTCGCCAGACGTCCCCAATGATCTTTTGCTGGTCGACTCAAGAAGATCGCAGCAAACAATCCCATCACATCGGGAGTCAGCATTCGTTGAAAGGTTCGCGCATCAAAGTCATCCGCACCTGGAGGCCGTATCCAAAGCTGGCAACGAGGAATCGTTGTCGAGCCGCCTTCCGTCGAATCGCTCGATTGCGATGCATTCTCGACATCCGGTACCAAATCGATCACCAGAGTTCCATTGTCCCATCGCGACATGCTTTCGGTCGGAGGTGTGCTGTCGTCTGATGTCGATGCCAACCACTGTGCGTCATACCGTTGACGGATGGAGTTTTCAGCTCCCAGCCATCCCAGGCGTCCGTCATGCAATCGATGCATCGTCCGAGCGCCCCAACCCAAGCGGATCGTGTGATCGGGCAACACGGCACCCAACCGCTGAACCAGCAATTCCGCGGCGGACACACGGTCCTTTGTGGAAGCCATCTCCGTCAACCAAGTGTGCCACATCGATTGGAACAGTTTCGATCGCGAAACATCCGACAACTCAGAGGACTGCATCGCGGGCGCATTCGTAGCGTTCGGCGCAACCGAGCGTTCGGGTTTGGCTTTGTTCGCGAAATCGGTCGATGCGGCAGCACTTACCATCGATTGACTCCTGACTTTCGCAGCTTGGAGACCGACTCGGGACCTTCGTCAGATAGATTCGGTGCAACAACACGCATGGTGCAGCGGTCACCAGGCCGAAGCTCACCTGTTGGGTTGTCGATCCGAACCCGAATCTCAATGGTGCCACTTTCGCTGTTGATCGATGGGCCAATCGTGTCGATCTTTCCATCCACAGTCTTTCGAGCGGCCCGGAAATAGACCTGTGTTTCCATGCCCGGCTTCATCTGCAACGCACGGTCAGCCATCACGTTGAAAACACCGTGAAGAGTGTCGGTCCGCACCAAACGAACAATTTCAGGGGATGACGGTGTGATCGTGGCTCCCAACCCGGCCTTCTTTTCGGCAACCACTCCATCGAACGGAGCACGAATCGTTCGTCGTTTCCATTGCAATTCGAGTCGGTTGGCTTCTGCCGATCGGAGCGTTCGCTGTTCGGTAGCGGTCAACAACCGAGCCGCGGCAATTTTCAATTCCATCTCGGCTCGACGGAGCTCATCGGAACCCGCCATCTCGTCACGCAATAATCGACGAAGGTGTTCGACCCGAATCGTCTGCATATCCAGCGCCGCTTGAGCCGCATTGATTTCCCCCATCATGGAAGCTTGCGCCTGAGCGATCTCCATCGATGCTTTTTCAATTTCATCGTCGAATCGTGCGATGACATCGTTGGCTTTGACCCGTTGGCCGACTTTCACAGGGAGTTCGATGATTCGCCCCAGATCTTCGCTGCTCAGATAAATGTCTTCGATGGCTTGCGAAAATCCTTCGTAAGCTGAATCGCCATACAGTGCGATGCCTCGCTGCGTGCCCGTTGTGGCTTGCGCAGATGCGAGATCGGCGGTTAGATGGAACGCGACGAAGACGCTCAAACCGACAACCGTCCATGAAGTTTGCTTTGTCATTTTCTTATTCCATCCGTTCCATAGTGGACGCTGCATCGTCGACCGCTGAATTCTCTAGTTCAATTAGTCCAAACTCTCCAATCAACGATTCGCCAACCACCTGTGGGCTCCATTCGGTGACGTGAGTCGGAGTGTGCAATTGATCAATCTCAACCGGTTCCATTTTCAAGATGTCAATTTGGCTTGTGTTGCCGCATCGCGATGGCTCAACGCCTTCAGTCATCAACAACGTTCCCATCGCCTTTTGCAACTCGATCAAAGAGATGATGGACGAGACCTGTGCGGTGACGAACAACTGCTCGCTCTCGGTACGGCGTTTCTGAGTTTCCAGCAAGTCTTCCAGCACGAGTGCCGTCGGACCGCCGTCGCCTGCTAACAACTCCCAGCGCCGCATTGCGATTTCTTCTTCTCGAATTGCGGCCTGCAAAGTGATCGCTTTGCTTTCACGCAATCGAAAGTTTGCATTCGCTTGAATCAACGCGGTCTCGATTTCGCGTTGCGCGACCAACAAACTTTGACGCAACTCTTCGCTGCGTTGTTGGTATCGATACCTTGCTTCGCGAACGCGACTGCGTGCGGCGCGGCGACCGTATGGCAGGCTGTACTGCAACGTCGCCGTCAAACCGGGACCTTCGGTGAATTGGTCACCAAAAGCCTGGAAGAATCGATTGTTTCCTCGAAGACCAGACAAATACGCATCGAAAACCGCATCCAACTGCGGCTTCAATTCGTTTCGCGTCACGTTGATCCCCAATCCCGCGGACGCCAATTCTTGCGTTGCGGCTTGGATGTCCGGCCGATATTCCAATCCGCGAACGATCGCGTCTTTCAGATCGATGTCTTCCTTCGGGATCTCGGGATTGGCCAACGGAATCAGTTCGACCGATTGATTCATCGCCGTCAGTTCCGGGCTTCCAACCAAAGTTCGCAGACGCACTTGAAGTCGTTGCAATTCCGCTTCGATTTCGATTTGGCGATCGCGATCGTTTGCCAATCGACGTTGAACTTTGATGCGTTGAAGTGGTCCGGAATCCAAATCCGCGCGTCCGTCAACGATGCGAGCGATCTGTTCGCCTCGTTCGATCAAGCTTCGTTGCTGGACCAGGTGGCAACGTCGTTCGTACAAACGCCAAAACGCTTGAAATGTATCGACAAGATGAGACTCAACCTCCGAACGCATCTCCTGCCAGGCGATCCGACTATCGATCGATGCCTGAGTCACGAGTCGGGTGTTGTAGACTTCACCGCTGGTCGCCAACAACGGTTGTGTGATGCTAAGGCTGACCCTTGAGTTGCCTTGCGGGTTGGGTTCAAAGAACAGACTGTTGCTATCCAGCGTTCCCAGTTCTTGTGTCAGATCGACAACCGCACCTCGTCGTGTCAGCTTGCGGAAGCCGCCGCTGGCGATCACCGAGTTCTGGATCAATCGGTCGGGTCCACCTGTTGTCAGCGTGCTTCCAACCGGATCATTGACACGACCGTAGCCACCTTCCAGCAGCAGCGTCGGATCAAACACGGCGTTCTGCTGAACAATCTTTTCGTACGCAATCAAAGTCCGCCGTGAAACTGACGAGATCCGAGGACTGGTCTCGAGTGTGTCGGTCAGGACGGTTGGCAAATCGAAAGAGACTTGATCGGGCGTCTGCAACAGCCCCGAAAAAGCGATGGATTCCCACCACGGAGCGACCGTTTGGACCGCGGTGGTGACCTCGGGAGGCTCCGGCGGCAACGCCAAAGAGTCGTTGTTTGACGACGAAACAGGCGTCGAATGGGTTGCTGGCGGCGTTTCGGGCTGCAACGAATCGCGACGATTTGCGTCCGCCATGTTGCGTGCGGCGTTCTCGAGGAACTGCTGAAAAGACGTTCCCGGCGTTTCTTCCGCTCGGAGGACTGGTGAGTGCATCCCCATCAAGATCAAACCACCGGTTACTAGCATCCAAGCAGCAACCGTCGACCATCGCCAAGGCTGATATGCCTTCGCCGACGAACGTCGATTTTCGCATTTCGACGTCGAGACCTGCAGAGGTCTGCTCCGTCGAATGCTGCGGTGATGCTGATACGTGGGCGTCATTCCTACCTAAACCAGATTTGCTACTGCAAACAATCACCATCGGTTGTCGCCCGCTCCTTCATCCGAAGGTTGGCAAGCGTGCCCTCTCAACCGCTGGGGTGATCACGAACCGTGAGATCCTGTGCGTTGATCCACTACGTGTACATAACTCTTCGGATGACACGGTCGCGAGGATTGCAACGACCGTGAGCAAATTGAGCCTCACACACGTTTTGACCGGTATCAATCGGAACAACGCGTCAAGTCAGCCGAACCCGCAAAGTCAGCGGATCCTACGTGGACACCCGTACGTCTCATGCGGACGTCAATTTGTGTCGTTTAGGACGATGAGGCAATTCACCATGCAAAATAACGATCCTGAAGATTCAGCGATGTCCAAACGCGACTTTCACTTCTTTCAACTCGAAGATCGAGTCCTTCTCTCGGGTGAAGGTTTGGAAGCAATTGATGTCGTCGCACCTGATGCGGAGCTACTCGAATCACTCAACGCCGAGTTGGACTCGATCGACGCTGCGCTGAATGATTTTGATATCACCGACGTCACACCCGATGGTGAAGCGCGTCGGCCGAAAGACGATCCTGAGTTCTACGATCCGGCCGACGGTCCCATCACGTTGGATCCAGCGCGGCCGATCGAAGTCATCTTCATTGACGAAGGCGTGCAAGACAGCGATACGCTCGTCCAGAACCTACGCAATCAAAATGAAGACACACAGTGGGTCGTCGTACGCTTAGCGAGCGACCAAAGCGGTATCGATCAAATCAGCAGCGCGCTATCGATGTTGCAAGGTGTCGATGCGATTCATTTGGTTTCGCACGGCGACGGTGAAGCAATTCAGTTGGGCAACGATCGATTGAGCATTGATTCCGCTCCGTCGTTTGCCGGCGACATTGCGTCGTGGGGACATTCGCTTGACACGCAGGCCGATCTGTTGATCTACGGTTGCGATTTGGCAAGCACGACCGAAGGTCAAGACTTGATCGAGATGCTCGCGTTGGTTTGCAATTGCGACGTCGCGGCCAGTGACGATGCGACCGGTCACGCAGACCTCGGTGGTGACTGGATCCTCGAATACTCCGTCGGCGATGTCGATACCGACGTCGCCTTTGCTTATCTCGCTCAAGCATCATGGCACCACTCGCTTGATTTAACGGAAACGGGAGGCGAGACACTGGTCAACGCAACAACGACCGCGAATCAGGAAACGAGGCCGTTAAGCGGCAATGTGGACATGGATGATTCCGGGCGATACGTCGTTGTCTGGGATGATTACCAGAGTGGCAACTCAGATGTTTACGCAAAGGTGTTCAATGCGGACGGCACAGTACTTACCTCTGACTTTCGCGTTCACTCTGCCAGCTCGAGTGCCCAGGATTGGGGCACTGTCACTATGGCTGAAAATGGCAACTTTCTCGTTACGTGGGACGATGAGCGATCAGGGACCTATGAAACGTACATGCGGTTGTTTGATGTCAATGGCAATGCCTTAACCGCCGAAACCCAGGTTAGTACGCTCACTGGCGGGCAAGCCAATACATCGGCTGACTTTGCGGCCGACGGTTCTTTCGTTGTCGTGTTCGAAAGTTTGACAGAGCCAAACGTCTATCTTCAGCGATACAACGCCAGTGGTGTTGCACAAGGATCCAACACGCTCGTCAACACTACGACAAGCAATACACAACAAAACGCAACTGTAGCGGTCGCGGGTGATGGTAGCTTCGTCGTCACCTGGGAAAGCCAAAATCAAGACAATGGTACGACCTATGGCATTTACGGCCAACGCTACGATGCGCTAGGCGTATCGCAAGGGTCGAACTTTCTGGTGAACCAAACGGTGGCAGGTGATCAGCAATACGCGAATGTGGATTCTGATAGTGCTGGCAACTTCGTTGTCACCTGGACAAGTTCCGATGGAAACCAGGACGGCATCTGGGCTCGACGTTTTGATTCGTCGGGATCGGCTCTGGGTGATGAATTTCAGGTCAACACCTACACCACGGGCAATCAGTCTCGCTCGCATGTCGACATGAATGAGTCGGGTGAATTCATCATCACCTGGAACAGCGAGTCGCAGGACGGAAGCGGCAACGGCGTGTACGCTCAGCAGTTCGATAGCGAAGGTGCTCGGCTAAGCGGAGAAAGGCTGGTCAACACAACAACGTCGAATGAACAAGACAACACGACCGTCGCTTTCAGTGGCACTAGTGCGGTGATCGCATGGAGTGGAAATGGGACTGGAGATGCCGCCGGTGTATTTACCCAACGTTTCACGACGACCTACGAGAGCGTACTGAGCGTTGATACAACGAGCGATGTGATCGACGGCACAACCACCAGCGTTGCGGCGTTGTTGGCTAACCGCGGAGCAGATGGTTTCATTTCGTTTCGTGAAGCGATTCTCGCAGTCAACAATGACTCCGCGACGAACTGGAGGATCGACGTCGGCGCGGGTACCTACACGTTTGCTGCAGGATCGGGTGACACGGCAGGCGATTTTGATATTCGCAATAGCATGACCATCGTTGGTGACGGAATTGGCAGCACGATCATCGACGCTAGCCAAAATGACCGAGTCTTTGAGGTCTTTTTGGGAACGGTGGTTTTCCAAGACATGACGATCCAGGGCGGGCAAGGGACCGTCGTTGGATCGGGTATCGATGTCAATGTCGGAACAGATGTCACGCTCGACACCGTTCGAATGTTCAACAACGAATCCAACAATGCCGGAGGCGGAGCCATATTGAACGCCGGCACGCTAACGATCCTCGATTCCGAATTTGAATCTAACAACGCAACGGGTGCCGAGGGCGGGGCAATTCGCAACTCAGGTGACTTGACGATAGAAAGAACCACATTTACCGACAACTGGTCCAGCAATGATCTTGGGGGCGCACTTTATCAAGCTGGAACCGGGACGGCCACAATCACTGATTCTCTTTTTGTCAGCAATTCCAGCACCCTAAATTCAGGCGGTGCGATCTACGGTGCCGGGGATTTGACAATCACAAACACAACCTTCAGCGGAAATACCGCAGGGGCCAGTCACCACGGTTCAGCGATATTCGTAACCAACGGAACGACAACGCTGCAGAACGTCACGGTTACCGGCAACACCCATGGAGACAGCGGGGCGGTCCGAGTGACTAGCACCGGCACGCTAAACATCCGCAACACCATCATCGCTGGAAATAGCGGCGGTGGGGCCGACGATCTTTCATCCGTCGGCACGATCAACGATCTGGGTAACAACCTAATCGGTGACGGGACCGGTCAATCCGTTCTAGTCGACGGCGTCAACGGGAATCAAGTCGGCACCAGCGGCAGCCCACTCGATCCGATGTTGGAGGCTTTAGCGGACAATGGTGGTGCAACGTGGACCCACGCCCTTTTGGGAGCCAGCACCGCCATTGATGCAGGTAGCAACATAGGTGCCCCCACTGCCGACCAACGCGCAGTCGCTCGCGATAGCTCTGTTGATATTGGTGCCTACGAGTTCGTTGCTCCGATCGGACTATTGGCACACTACAAATTCGATCCACAAACCGGAGCCACCGACAGCAGCGGCAACGGCTTGGACGGCGTCTTTCAAGGTGACGCATCGGTTGACACGACCAGTGGAACAAACCAAGTCGGGGACGGAAAACTGACACTCGATGGAACTGGCGACTACGTGGACCTGACGTCGTCAATCTCAAGGTTTGATGACCTTTCCGAAGGCACAATTTCAGCTTGGGTCAACACTACCGACACCGGTTTCAATACGATCCTGGATACCAACGATGGAACAACATCAAACTTCGCTTCTCTGTGGATTGACAACGGGCAATTGATCTGGAGCGTTAATGTCGGGGGTTCATCACTTGTTCGCACAACATCGACCGCAACGATCAACGATGGCAATTGGCACCACATTGCCGTTACCACCGATGGCTCAGGAACCTCGATCTACATGGATGGAGTGAAACTGACGGGTGCCGCAATCACGTATTCAAGTTCGACGGATACAACGGCGTTCTTCGACGATGTCACTGGTGCGACGACCGTCTCATTGGGTGCTTACAATTCGGGAGGTGTCGGCGGCGAGTTTGACGGCTTGATCGATGATGTGCGGATCTACAATTACGCGGTCACCGAGTCGGATATGTCCGATCTTTACGCATACCGCTCTGAGACTCCCGCCGACCTGGCGATCACGGAAACAACGCAAGGGGGCATTCGCATCAATGAAGATGGCGGAAACGATGCGTATTTCATTGCCGATGACGGCGACAGTGTCCTGGGTGGCTTGACCGAATTCACGATCGAGATGCAGTTTGCATCGACTTCGATCACCAACCAAACAACACTATTCTCCTACGCGACTGAAGCCGATTCGAATGCTTTACTGAGTATCGTCAGCGGAACAACTCTTCTGCTGTATACCGATGGAGCGAGCTATAGCTTCTCTGGATTTGACTTCACATCGCTCGATGATGGCGAGGTGCATGGCATCGCGATGACGTGGGATAGCGTGACGGGTGAGGCGGAATTGTACGTCGACGGGGTGGTCAAATCTACAATATCCAGCGTTGCAATTGGGCACTCGATTGATGCCGGTGGCACGCTGGTGTTCGGCCAGGAACAAGACTCCGTCGACGGAGGCTATATCGCGAGCCAAATTTTCAGGGGCACGCTTCACGATATCCGCGTTTTCGATGACGTTCGGACTGCCGGGGAAATTGCCGCCAGCTACCGCAGCGAATTGCCATACGATGAAGCCAACCTACTCGCCAACTGGAAATTTGACGGTTTGTCGCCTGACGGAATCGTCACCGAATCAGTCAGCGGCAACAACCTAACAGTCGGTCACGCCAGCGGCACCGGATTCACTACAAGCGATCCGACATTGACTCTCGCAGTCGATGAAAATGCAATCAACGGCACCGTCGTTGGCAACTTGTACGGTGTGGATACCGAACGCAACGCGAGGATTGCTGCACTGCTGGCAGCCGATCCCAATCTGACTTACAGCGCTGAGACGGGCAGTTTCTACAAGTTCGTCAACTCAAACGTTAGTTGGAATGCTGCGTTGTCAGCCGCCGATGCAGCCACGCTTAGCAGCGTAGCGGGCGACTTAGTTCATATCGGATCCGCGGCCGAGAACGAATTGGTTTGGAGCATCGCTGCAAGTGGTGGTGCCGATGTCTGGATCGGTGGTTCCGACGAACAGGCGGAAGGAGATTGGCGTTGGTACGAAGACGGCAATCCGGAAGAGTCGTTTTGGTCGGGAGACTCGACCGGCTATCGTCCAAACGATCAGTATGTGAATTGGATCAGTGGCGAACCCAGCGCGGGACAAGCTGATGAGGACTATGGACGACTTAGACATACAGACGGGCAATGGTTGGACACCAATTCCACGCTCAATCATGCGTACCTGATTGAGTGGAACGCCGACGATGTCCTAGATGCCACCGAAGCGTTGAACTATGCAATCCAAGACCAAACCGTCACGGGTGCCTTCGCGATCGATGCCAGCACCGGCGTGATCACGATTGCCGATGGTTCGCTGTTGGACTTCGAAACGAACGCAGCTCACTCGTTAACCATTCGCGTCACCGATGTTGACTCGAACACCTACGACGAAGTCTTCAGCGTTGCGTTGAACGACATAACCGAGTCCATCGTTGGTCCGACTGATCTTTCAAGCGGCATCGAACTGAACTCAGACGGTGGCAATGACGCGTATCTGGTCGCAGCGGATGGCGACGTGTTGTTCGGCGGCAGCACCGAATTCACCTATGAGATCAGTTTCAGCACCACGTCGCCTGACAAGATGACATTGTTGTCCTATCGTTCCCCTTCGGATCCGGACGACAATTCGGACGCTCTACGCGTGACATTCCTCGCCAATGGGAATCTCAATGTCCTGCTGAACGGTGTCGCCACGACCGCGACCGGTGTGGACTTTGGGGAACTTCGAGATGGTTCGCTACACCGTCTGACAATCAGTTGGGACAGTAGTTCGGGGTTATTGAGTGCTAGTGTCGACGGCCAACAGTACTACTACGAAACTGGCTTCCAAACGGGTGAATCGATTCGAGGCGGCGGGGTGTTTCTAATCGGTCAAGAACAAGATTCCATCGAAGGCGGTTTTGCCTCGGACAATTTATTTTCAGGAACGGTCTACGACATCCGTATTTGGGACGATGTCCGTACTCAAGGTGAGACTGCCTTGGACCATCAATCAAAGTTTAGCCAAGGAAATTTACCAACCGGACTGATCGCAAACTGGCAAATGGACGGTTTCGACGGCTCAGGCGAAGTCGTTGATATCGTTGGTGGAAACAACCTCAGCATCGGACATGCAGTCGGTGCCGGGTTCAGCACCAGCACGCCCGTCGATGACTTGCACATCGTCGAAAACAGTGCCGACGGAACCAGCGTTGGGTTTGTCATACCAAGCGGTCCTGATGTCAGCAGCGATATCGTCGACGATGGGTTGTTCCAAGAGTCTTCCCCATCCACAACGCAATATGATGTGACAGGGACCTTCGGTGGTTGGACCGTCACGCAAGGTTCGGTTGATCTGTTTTCCACAAACGACTGGGAGTCTCCGCTGGGTGGTCGTGTCGTCAACCTGGACGGTTCTGCGCCGGGAGCGATTGAGCAAAATCTGACGACTGTCGCTGGCCGACAGTACCAAGTTGTCTTTGCGCTCACTGGCGACTTTAGCGGCGGAGACGCCGTAAAGAATCTTCGCGTCAGTGCGAGCGGTACGAGCGCTGATTTCCAAGCCACTCAGGAGAGCAATTGGTCATGGGGTGAAACCGGAGCATTTGAGCAGCGCAGCTTTACCTTCACAGCGGACGACACGACTTCGGTGCTCCAATTCAGATCGCTCGAAAGTCTGACAAGTACCTATGGTCCGTACATCGCTGACGTCCAAGTCATCGAACTTCCCGCTGCTGTGACGACGATTTTGAACGATGACCCGGCATTGTCCTACGACGCGGCGACAGGCAAGTTTTACAAACTTGTCACAAACGCGGTGAACGTGACCACGGCCATGTCGAGCGCGTCCAGCGACTTGATTAACGGAGTCGGCGGTCAACTAGTCACGATCCGTTCGTCCTACGAGAACGACCTTGTTCAGGCCATCGTTTCCCGAGCGGAATCGGAGTTCTACATTGGAGGCACTGACGCGACGAGCGAGGGCAACTGGAATTGGATCGAAGACGGGGCGGAGGCTGACAGTTTCTGGGTCGGTGATGAATTGGGTGCAGCGCCGACCGGGGCCTACGCAAACTTCAACTCCATTGAACCAAATGATTTCGGAGGGAACGAAGACTACGTTGCTATCTATGGATCGACCGGTCAGTGGCTTGACCTTTCTGGTGCAGACAACCGCGGCTACGTCGTCGAATGGGACGCCAGCGAAGTGCTGTCCAACTTCACGTTCACGCTGACCGATGACGCGGATGGCCGATTTGCAATTGATAGCAACACTGGCGAGATCACCGTCGCCGCCGGCGCAATGCTGGATATCGAAGTCGCAGCCTCGCACGACATTGGTGTGCAGGTCACCGATGCCACTGGAAACAGCTACAGCGAAACAATCACAATCAACCTGACCGACGCACTGGATGCTCCGGTCAATGTTGTTCCCGCCGCTCAGACGACCGACGAGGACGTCTCGATTGTTTTCAACAGCGGAAACAACAACCAGATTTTCATCAATGATGATGCGAGCGACATACTTCGCGTGACCCTGTCGGTCAACAACGGAACACTGACGCTCAGCCAAACCACGGGACTGACATTCGACTCGGGTACCAATGGAACCGGGACGATGACGATCCTCGGAACGACCAGCGACATCAACGATGCACTGGACGGACTGCAATACAGCCCCCTCGCAAATGTCAACGGCAGCGACACGTTAACCATTTCGACGACCGATGAAACAGTCTATCAACTCAACATCGACGCTGACTTGATCGCGTTGTACGAATTTGATGCGGCCGCGGCAGTCAGCGACACTTCGCCAACAGGCACAAACAGCGGCGCACTGGTTGGCGATGCAGCGGTCATCACTGACTCGCAACATGGCGATGTGATTTCGCTCGATGGCGACGGAGATCGATTGCAAGTCAGCAATCTACTCGGCCAACCCGCCAATGTGACGATGGCTGCTTGGGTGAACCTCACCGCCGCCGACACGCAGGGGTCCAACGTCATCGCAATCGGTTCCAGTGCTGGTTTGCGTTTGGACAACGCTTCCGGCCAAATGGTCGGGTATTTCCAAGACGGCTCGTTTCCGCAGGCTGTCACGTTCGATGTCACCGTGGCCGGAACCGGATGGAGGCATGTGGCTTTCACTTTTGACGATGCCACCGACACGGCCGTTCTCTATCTCGATGGTGCAGCGGTTGCGACCAAGACGATCACAACCTCGATCAGTTATTCGGGAAGCGTGACAAGCATCGGTGGCTTGAGCGTCGATGGGTACGACTTCCAAGGTTCCATCGACGACGTCCGATTCTACGATCGAGCCGTTGATGCAGCGGACATCTCCGCTCTGGCCTCGGTACCAGGAGCATTCAAACAGACCGACACGGTCGCGATCACGGTCACCCCGGTCAACGACGCGCCAGTGATGACGGCTTCATCGCCCACCTACCCCGCCACGGAAGATGGAGCTCCATTTGCTGCATCAGTGGCCGCGTTCTTGGGTAGTTCCGTCACCGATGCTGACGCGGGTGCAGTCGAAGGAGTCGCGATTTTCGGATCAGCTGGTTCCGGCGGCACTTTGGAATACAGCATCAACGGCGGATCCAGTTGGACAACCATTCCATCCGTTGATTCAACTTCCGCGTTGCTACTCAGAGCGAACGACCTGATTCGCTTCACGCCGGATACAGAAAACGGCGGCACTTTGACATTGGATTACCACGCGTGGGACCAAACATCAGGTACCGCGGGCGGCACAGCTGATGTCACCACACGAGGCGGATCAACCGCATTCAGCACGACAGACAACACCGTCACCGTGACCGTTGCGGATGTAAACGACGAACAAGTCATTAGCACCAACGACGGTGCAACGTTTGATGAAGGCTCGTTCGGCAACACCATCACATCCGCTATGTTAGAGACCACGGATGTCGACAACACCACCAGCGAATTGACCTACTCGGTGACAGGTTCTCCCAGTCACGGCCAACTGATGGTTGACGGAATCACCGCCACCACATTCACGCAAGCCGACATCAACGCTGGACGAGTCACGTACAACCATGACGACAGCGAAAACTTTTCGGACAGTTTTTCGTTCAGCGTGGATGATGGCGTTGGCTCAGTGTCGACGGGTTCCTTCAGCATCACACTGAACCCGATCAATGACAACGCGGTTACGATCACCAGCGATGGTGGCGGAGCGACCGCCAGCGTCAATGTGAACGAAACCGTGTCCTTCGTGACTCAGGTCACCGTCAGCGACGCTGATTTGCCGGGCGACACGATGACGTATTCGATCATCGGCGGAACCGACCAAGCGGATTTCGCAATTGACTCCTCAGGCAATTTGACTTTCGTCAGCCCACCGGACTACGAGAACCCCGACGACAGCGATTCTGACAATGTCTACGAAGTCACGGTTCACGTGACCGATGGCATTTACGTCGACGCTCAGACGATCACAGTCACTGTGCAGGACGTACAAAGCACCGCACTGAACGTCACCACCACTTCGGATGTCGATGACACCGGATTGGGTGCGAGCTACACGATCGAGGAACTGTACGCGGTTGGCGGCGGCACCGACGGTGAAATCTCGCTTCGTGAAGCAATCACGGCGGCCAACGGAACACTCGGCCAAGACACCATCAACTTCTCAATTTTGAATTCTGACGCGGGCTACACCGGCACCGATGGAGTCGACGCGTACTGGCAGATTTCGCTCACCGCTGCGCTGCCGACCATCACCGAATCCGTCATCCTCGACGGCATCTCTCAGTCGACATTCAGTGGAGACGCCAACCCGGGCACCCTGGGCGCTGTCAACGAAGCGGGCACAAACGGTCAATCGATTAGCTATGTTGACCGTCCAGAAATCGCGATCGTCGGATCGTCCGGATTCTCTGGACTGGTCGTCTATTCGGACGACGTGACGATTCAAGGATTTTCGTTGTATGGGTTCTCAGACGCCAACGCAGTCTTCATCAATGACGGAGTTCAGAACACGCTGATCGACTCCAACGTCTTCGGAGTGACGCCGACAGGGATCAACGATCCAGGCGCCGCGTTGAACACGCTTATGCACGTCCATTCCAATGGCTCCGACAACGGAGTGCTGTCGAATAACATCCTGGCCTATTCAAAGTCAGCTGGACTTTTTGCAGCCAATGGTTCCGATGGCTGGACAATCACCGGCAACCAATTCATCAACAGTGGTTACAACTATAGCAACGGCGACGCCATCGCGATGAACGGCTCGACCGGCGGCACCATCGATGGCAACTACATCGCCGGCAGTTCCACGCAAGCGATCATCCTGTCCGGTTCCACCAGCGGAATCACGATCAGCGACAACACGATTATGGGCAATGGCGTCGGTCCCGTTACCGGATCACATGTGCAGTACGATGCCGTCGCTCTGCGAAGCGGCACGACGAACATCACGCTGTCTCACAACGTCGTCGCCGATAACTTTGGTGCCGGGATCCTGGTCAATGATGGTGCGACAGGCATCGAGATCACCGAGAACTCAATCTACGGCAACGGCACGGTTCTGTCTCGACAAGGTGCCGCGGCCAGTGGAATCGTTGGCATCGATCTACAGGCAACCGGGGAAGACGTCGCCCTTGGAACGGCTCCCTATTACACCGTAAATGACGCTGGCGATGCAGACACCGGCGGCAACTCGCTGCAGAACTTCCCGGTCATCACCCAAGCCATTAGCAACGGTTCGCAGATTTCGATCGAAGGTAGTTTTAACAGCGTCGCGAACGAAACATTCACGATCGAATTCTTTACGTCGACCTCTTACGCCAACGGACATGGACAAGGACAGACGTTCGTCGGTTCAATCAATGTCACGACCGACGGCAGCGGTAACGCAACGTTCAACTACGTCCGATCAGGCAGTTTCAACGCCAGCGACTTCATCACTGCGACAGCAACCAACGATTCGACCAAAGAGACATCTGAATTCGCCGCTCAGTTTGCGATCGACGGCCCAGTCTATGCGAACCAAGACGATGGTCACTTAGAACTCGATGGCACCGACGACTACGTCGCGATCGCTTCGTCACCAGAACTGACGATGTCCAACACGATGACAATGGAAGCCTGGGTCCGTCCCGACGCGTCGGCAAACACCGATCGCATGATTTTGAACAAAGAGGGTGAATACGAAATATCGGTGGATGCTGATGGGTCCATCAAGTGGGCATTTGCCAACTCCGATCCTGGTTGGGCATGGCACGACACTAACTACACCCTGACCGACGGCGAATGGGCTCACGTCGCTGTGTCCTACAACAACGGAACGGTATCCACCTACGTCAACGGCGAGCTTATCGAGGTCTACGAGGGGAGCGGAACGATCGGGGATTCTCATCCGACATTGAACGAACTGCACATCGGCGGACGCGGAAACAATCCGGCTGGGCAGTACTTCCAGGGCGGAATCGACGATGTTCGAGTTTGGAATGTCGCTCGCTCACAAGCCGAAATCCGCGCCGGCATCGACACTCCACCAACGGGTTCCGAAACAGGGCTGGTCGGCTACTACCAATTCAATGGTTCAGGAACAACAGTCACCGACGCTTCCGGCGATGGAAATCACGGCACGCTCGGTGGCGGAGTCGCCAGCCAAGAACCAACACGTTCATCGTATAGCGTCGGCGAAGATGGCACGCTCAGTGTGTCGGTCGGCAACGGCTTGCTTGCAAACGATATCGAGATGGACGGTGACTCGTTAACCATCACCGAAATCAACGGCAATGGTTCTGACGTCGGCAACAACATCACCTTGCCTTCGGGTGCGACGATCCAACTGGAAGCCGACGGCAGCTTCAGTTACGACCCCGGAACGATCTATCAGAACCTGAACGATGGCGAGACCGCTACCGAGACGTTCACTTACACGGTCAGTGATGGAAATGGAAACACCGACACGACCTCCGTTGCGATCACCATCATCGGCGGCAACGATGCGCCGATCATTTCAACGATCGAAGGCACGACGCTCGACTACACCGAGGACGATGGCTACGTCAACATCACCGGCGCCTTGACGCTGAGCGATATCGACAACGCGAATCTTCATTCAGCCACCGTCTCCATTTCATCCGGACTGGCCTCCAGTGAAGACGAACTCCATTTCGTTGACCAAAATGGCATCACCGGATCCTACGATTCCGGAACCGGAATCCTGACCCTGACCGGCACCGCCTCCGTCGCGGACTACCAAGCGGCACTGCGTTCTGTCCAGTATCGCAATTCGGATGCCAATCCGAATACAGCCACGCGCACGATCGAATTCGTAGTCAATGACGGAACAGCGGATTCGGATGCGGGATCGCGAGACATCGCGATCGAATCGGTCAACGACGATCCATACAACAGTGGAACGTTGCCATCCAGCGTCACCACCTTGGAAGACACCCAGTCCGACATCGTCTTCACCGGATTCGACTTACGAGATGTCGATGGGAGCGGTGGTCATACCTTGACCATCAAACTGTCGACGGCAGACGGCGGACTGCTCTTTGCATCGGATGCCGGGGGTGTCACGGTAACAGGCAGCAATTCCGCCAACCTGACGCTGTCTGGAACCCGCGCGGACCTAAACGCATTCATGACCAGCAGCGATCGCGTCCAGTATCAACACAGCGTTGCAAACACAGAAGGAACCGCCAGCGACACAGTGACGGTGATCGTCAACGACAACGGAAACACCGGAACCGGTGGCGGAACCGATCAAAATCTTGGCGATGTCCAAATCGACATCACGAACGTGAATGACGCTCCAACCGGAGCCGACAACACCATCACAATCAATGAAGATGCAACCCACACCTTCACTCTCGCTGACTTCGGTTTTTCGGACATCGAAGGCGATGCATTCGAGCGTGTCTACATTGACACGTTACCTGGTCAAGGATCGCTGTATTACAACGGCTCAACATTTGCGGCCGGAAATTTTGTCTCGGCTACCGATATCGCCAGCGGATTGCTGACGTACGAACCAACCGCCGAGCACAACGGCGCCGGCTATGCCAGCTTTGACTTCCGCGTCCAAGACGACGGTGGCACCGCCAATAGCGGCAGCAACATCGATCTGGTCGCCAACACGATCACATTCGACGTCAGCGCGATCAACGACAGTTCAGAATTCCTGGCCAGCGACGTCATCGTCAACGGAGACTTTTCAACCGATCTAAGCGATTGGACCATTGCGAACAACGTTGACTGGGATAGCGAGTCCGTGCGGTTTGGCCAAATCGGCGGGCTCAACGGGTCGCTCTCGCAAACCTTCACCACCGTCATCGGGCAAACGTACTACCTAACGTTTGAATACGGCGACTACAGCAATAGCAAAGCTCAATCACTGGACATCGCCGTCGATGGCGGTGGAAGCTTGCTATCCGAATCCATCGATTCCGGGGTAACTGAGAACGCTCCTCAACACTACACATTCCGATTCACTGCGGACTCAACTTCCACGACACTGACGTTCTCAGACACATCGGCCGACCACTCCGGTGTCCGGGGCTACCTCGACAATGTCGAAGTCCGTTCCACCACGTTTCCTTCTATCGAGACAACTGCCTACACCGAAAACGACGCTGCGACTGTCGTCAATGCAAACATTGAATTGGGTGACATCGATGACACCAACATCGAATCGGCCACCGTTCATATCACGGGCAATTTCGCTGGTGTAGAAGACGTCCTCGCCGCAACCGATCAATTCGGCATCACTTCGAGTTACGACTCGGTAACCGGCATGCTGTCGTTGAGCGGCAGTGCAACATTGGACGAATACGAAACCGTCCTTCGCTCCGTCACCTACGCCAACACCAGCGACAATCCCGACGACGCAACTCGAACGGTCAGCTTCGCGGTCAATGATGGCAACGGAAGTTCCGTCGCCCGTCATCAGTACATCGATTTCACCGCGGTCAACGATACCCCCGTGTTCAATAACCTCGGCGGCGGGAACACATTCACCGAAGGTGGCACCGCTGTCGTTATCGATGCGGATGCCACGATCTTTGATCCTGAGTTGGAAGCAACAGGGGTCAACAGTTACGACAACACTGTTCTGACGATTCATCGAAACGGTGGAGCCATCGGCCACGATGTTTTTTCCGAAACCGGAAATCTGTCCGCGATGACAGAATCGGGCGCATTGGTATTGAGCGGCACCACCGTCGGCACAGTCAGTGTCAACTCCGGGGGCACGCTGACGTTGCGGTTCAATTCGAACGCCACAGAAGCGATCGTCAACGAAGTCTTGCAATCGATCGCTTACAGCAACACCAGCTACGCACCGCCAACGAGCGTGACGCTGGACTATTCCTTCAGCGACGACAACTTCGGGACCCAGCAAGGCACCGGTGGAGAGCAAACCGGAACCGGCAGCGCGGTCGTCAACATCACGTCGGTCAACCAATTGCCGGTCGCTGATCTCAACGGAGCCGACGGCGGCGGGCTCGATCATTCGGTCAACTTCACCGAAGGCGACGGCGCCGTGTTGATTGCTGACACCGACGCGACCATCACGGACCTCGACCACACCCAATACGAATCGCTAGGAATCAACCTCGTCGATTTCGTCGACGGAACGGACGAAGAAATCACAATTGGCGGGACGACGTTTTACGCTGATTTCTCTGACACTCAAATTGTCACGGTGGGATCGACCGACTTCGAAATCGATTTCGATGGCACTGGGTTCACTATCACACGCGACGGCGGAGGGCTGATACCACAAGCCGACCTGCAAACGCTGCTGCGGACGATTACGTACCAGCACACAGGTGAAGACGCGACCAGTAGCGACCGAACGCTGACGATCATCCCGCAAGACGCACTGAGCGCCAACGCATCACCCGGTGGTGTATCAACCATCAGTGTGACGAGCGTCAACGATGCCCCCGTCTTGGACAATTCTGCCGACCTGACGTTAACGACTCAATCCGAAGATGCCGGCGCACCGGTAGGGGCCGTCGGCACCGTCATCACGGACTTAGTTTCGATCGGTGGGAACGTCACTGACGTGGATGATTCACCACAAACCGGCATTGCGATCACCGCAGCCGATTCTTCCAACGGAACGTGGTGGTACACCACTGATGGCGGCACGAACTGGAACACTTTAGGCAGCGTCAGCGATTCATCCGCTCGCGTGTTGAACGCCAATAGCAATACAAGAATCTACTTCGAAAGCGATGCTGACTTCAATGGAACGATCAGCGACGCGATCACATTCCGAGCATGGGACCGTACCACAGGTTCCAACGGTTCGCTGCAAGACGCCAGTACCAATGGTGGTGCAACCGCGTTTTCGAGTGAGACCGAAACCGCGGACCTGGACATCACCGCGATCAACGACGCCCCCACGCTGTCCAACACATCCACCGTCCTATTCACGGATAGTTTTGAGACACCTGATGTGACGGGCACGGACGCCGATGATCCGCCAGGATGGATCAGCGACAGTCACCCATCCTATGTGTCCCACGTCGATGAAGACTCCGGTAGCTTCACAACCCCGTATGGCGACCAGGGAATCCGCGTCTACCAAGGCTCGACAATCGGAGCAACTACGGACGCGACCGGTCTGAACGCACCGTTGGAAGCCAACTCGAGCTATCAATTGTCATTCAATGTGGCGCGATCTACCGGTGCCGTTGGCGACTACATCGTTCAACTGATCGCCATCGCCGGTGACAACTCCGAAACGATCTTGTCCAGCGTTTCGGGGCTCGCCTACGAAACCGACTTCTCCGAATCGGGAACCATCAATTTCACGACCGATGGATCGCACACTGCGGTACTGGGCGACCGGATTGCAATCCGTTTACTGCACAATCCAGTTTCCGACTACACACACGATGTGTTGTTCGACAACATTCAGCTCACCAAGGACGTGGTGACTTATGTCGAAGATGGTCCAGCAGTCATCCTCGATGAGAATGCGGTTGTCGCCGACGCCGAACTCGATGCCGCCGGCGGTGGTTCAGGCAATTACTCCGGCGCGGTTTTGACCCTCGGACGAGAAACGGCCCTCAGCGACGAAGACGTGTTCTCGTTCAACGACGGAAACGGAATTTCTTTGTCAGGAAGCAACCTGATCAAGAACGGCGAAATCATCGCGAGCTTTGACACTGCTGGAACCGACGGTGAGTTGACCATCACGTTCACGGACGCCAATGGCGAAGTGCCCACCACCGCGGATGTCAACAACATCCTTCAACAAATCACTTACGCCAACGCCAGCGACGCTCCACCGCAATCTGTCCAAATCGATTGGACATTCAACGATGGCAACGGAGGATCTCAAGGCAGCGGCGGTGCACTGATTGCAAGCGGCAGCACACATGTCGAAACCACATCCGTCAACGACGCGCCCGAACTGGACGACACCTACCTGTACACGTTGACGTCGATCGACGAAGACAACGTCACCAACAGCGGCCAAACCGTGGCGTCAATCCTCGCCAGCAACGCGGGCACCGGCATCACCGACGCCGATTCGGGTGCAGCAGAAGGCATTGCGATTCGTGCCACCAGCACCAGTAACGGACACTGGGAATACTCCGTCAACGGTGGAACCGATTGGTCCGACATCGGAACCGTCAGTGCGGCCAGTTCACTGGTTCTGCGAGATACCGATTTGGTTCGTTTCATCCCCGATGAAGCCAACGGCGAACAAAGCAACCTGACCTTTGTCGCGTGGGATCAAACCGACGGATCAACCGCTGGCACTAAAGTTAGCTCGGCCAGCACCGGTGGCACGACCGCATTCAGCGATGAAGTCGCCGTGGCACGAATCACGGTCACCGATGTCAACGATGCACCGACGGTTTCCAGCCCCGCCACCGCAACGGTCAACGAAGGCGGTTCGCTGACGTTTGACATTTTGGGAGCAGGAATTCTTGATACAGCCGATGTCGACGGAGACAACCTGACGGTGACCGTGACCGCCAACCATGCCGCGATCACGCTTTCACAAACCTCGGGACTGACCGTCATCGATGGCGACGGCAGTGACGGAACGCTGCAGTTCAGCGGCAGTGTGGCTGATATCGACGCGGCCTTGTACGGTTTGGACTACGACTCGCAAGCCGGCTACAACGGCAGTGCGTCCCTGGTCGTCTTGGTCGACGACGGCAACCTGACCGATTCAACGACGGTCGCAATTACGGTCAATCCCGGCCAAACCGTGTTCACCTGGGACGGTGGCGGAACGAGCAACGATTGGTCCGACGCAGACAACTGGGATCATGACTTGGTTCCCGAAGCCGACGACATCGTCGTGTTCAATGCGACCAGTACAAAAGCCTCGACGGTGGATGCATTGTTTGCCGGTGCGATCTCGCAAATCAATGTCACCGCCGCCTACACCAACACGATCACTCAGACGGCCGACCTGAACGTGACCGGCGACATGAGTTTCCTGGGCACGACCTGGAACGCGAACGGAGCGACACTCGACGTCGACGGCGACTTTACCGTGACCGACCTTCGCAGCGGTGGCGGCGATCTGTTCTTCGGCGGCGACTACACGCAAACCGGCGGCGCGAACAACTTCAGCGGCACGTGGACGTTCGATTCGATCGACGCACAAACGATCAACACTTCGAGAACGATCGGTTCGGTCGATTTCGACTCCGGTGACACGATCACCTTCGCAAATGACTTGAGCATTTCGGGTGACCTCACTCACTCGTCGGGAAGTGTCGACTTTGCCGGATACGAAGTCAGCCTGGACGGCACCAGCAACCAAATCGTTGATGCGGCTGGTTTGACGTTCGACGATTTCGAATTCAACAACGCAACCGGAACGATCACCATCACCGGCGGATTAGACATCGACGGCGATCTGACTTACTCAAACGTCAATACAATCGACGGCGGGACGATCACCGCGTCAGGCAATGTCATCACCACGGATGACTCGATCTCCGGCACCAGCCTGCTAACGCTCGATGGAACGGGCGACCAGCAGATCTCGACTGGCGGCGGAACTGGTGAACTCGGCAATCTGGAAATCAACAAGGCTTCCGGTACGGTCCAACTGGTCGACGACATCGAACTCGGCGGCAACTTCACGCACACCTCGGGCGGATTTGACGCGGGTGGAAACACCGTTGAATTCCAAGGCCACAACACGACGATCACCGCGGGATCGGCCTCGTTCGACAACGTGATTCTCAACAGCACCGTTTCCGGTTCGAGAGTCATCGTTGGCACCTTGGACGTCGATGGCGACTTCACGTTCCTCAACGCGGGCACGCTCAACGGCGGGCAAATCACTGTCGCTGGCGACATGGTTTTCAGCGACGCGTCCTACAGCGGCACGACCATGATGATTGCCGATGGAACGGGTAATCAAACGATATCGGCCGGCGTCGCAGGATCAAAGGTCGAACAGCTGACGATCAACAAGTCATCTGGCACGTTCACGTTTGGAACCGACCTGACAATCGGGGGCAGTCTGAACCATATCGCCGGGACCGTCGCTGACGTGACGCATACAATCACGTTTGGCAACAACTCGGGAACGATCAGCGCCAGTGCGATCAACTTCGACGATGTGATCATCGATTCCAGCAACAACAAAAACATCTCAGGTGTTTTGAACGTCGGTGGTGATCTGACGATCGAGCGAGTCGCAAGCCTCAACGTCGGCGACATTCGCGTTTCCGGCAACGTCACCTCCAACGACACAGCGGTCGGTGGCGACGTGACATTGACGCTCGTGGGCGCCGGCGACCAAACAATTTCCGGCGATGATCTCGCCAACGGTGACATCACCATCAACAAGGCATCGGGCACCGTGTACTTGGGTGATGCGTTGACACTCGACGGCGCCGGTCAAGAAGTCTATGTGACCGGCGGCACCCTGGACTTATCCGGCCAATCGATCAGCACCGATTTGATCGTGAACAGCGGAACGCTGACTGGCAACGGCAGCATCGGCGGCGACCTGACTCTTCTGGGCGGTGCAACCGTCATCTTGGATATCACGTCGAACTCGGTCTTCGATTCGATCGCAATCACGGGAGACGCCAACATCACATCGGGTTCCTTGGTGCTCGACGTCGACGGTGTTGCCGCCGGTGGGTTACTGGATGATCTGTTTACTTTCGCCAGCGGAGGCGGCAGCGGCACATGGACCTCTATCGCGCTGCTCAACAACGCGGCCCACAGCTTCACCGCTCACGAAACCTACAACGACGACAACTTTGACGTCTTCCTCAACTCGGCCCCGACCGGCTCGATCGCGGACGTCAACGTCAACGAAGACGCTGCCAACGAGGTCATCGATCTGGATGCGGCGTTCAGTGACCTTGAGCACGCCGACAACGAGCTGACTTACAGCCTCGTCGGCTACACCGATCCCGCCCTGCTCGATTCAGCAACGATCGACAACGGTGCCGGCACACTGACGTTGGACTTCGCCGCCAACGAACACGGGACCTATCAGATCACCGTCCGAGCCACTGACGCTCGCGGCGGATACACCGATGTTTCGTTTGACGTCGTTGTAACCGCTGTCGACGATGCCCCCGTGATCTCCGGTGGCCCTGATTCGGCCAACCTCACCGAGACCGACAATGGTTTGTCCAGCTCAGGCTCGTTCACGGTCACCGATGCCGATGTCCCGGATGAAGTCACCGCAGCGGTCGATAGCGTCGCCGTCAGTGGAACCGGAGTGGGCAGTGTTCCTGGGACACTCAACAACAGCACCCTGCAAAGCTTCCTCACCGTCTCTCCGACAGCGGTACTCGACAACACAGAGACCACCAACACGCTGACGTGGAACTTCAACAGCGGTACCGAAGCCTTTGACTTCCTCGCCGATGGGGAAACGTTGATTCTGACCTATGTCGTCAGTGCCACGGATGACAGCGGATCGCTGCTGAGCGATACCGAAACCGTTACCGTCACTATCACCGGTACCAACGATGGGCCAACCGCCTCGGTCGACACCGGCACGGCAACCGAATCAGGTGGGATCGCCAACGCGACCGTTGGCTCCGATGCAACCGGCAGCGTGCTGAGCAATGACACTGATGTGGACGTGAGTGACTCGCTGTCGGTTGTCGGTGTCGCGGCAGGTTCGCAGGGATCCGCCTCAGGTTCCGTCGCCAGCAACGTCGCGGGTACTTTCGGAACGATCCAGATTGCCAGCAACGGGTCGTACACCTATGTCATCGATGAAACCAATTCAACCGTCCAAGCACTTCGCACGACAAGTGACACATTGCAGGACGTCTTCACCTACACAATCGAAGATTCCAACGGAACGAACAGCACCGCTGAGATCACAATCACCATTCAGGGTGCGAATGACAATCCGCATGACTTGGCAACCACCGGTTTGACCGTAGTCGAAACCGCCAACAACGGAACCTCCGTCGGCACGATCACTCCCAGCGACGTTGACTCCGGCGACACAGCGACCTTCACCTTGACCGACGACGCGAATGGTCGCTTCACGATCGATCCCAACACGGGTGAGGTCACCGTCGCGGACACGTCGCAACTGGATCACGAAACCGACACCACTCACAACATCACTGTTCGAGTGACAGACACCGCCGGTGCAACCTACGACGAGACCTTTGTGGTGACGATCACCGATGCCAATGAGCATCCGGTCAGCACCCCGACGGATAGCGACGCGGCAGCCAACGAAGTCAATGAAAACTCCGCCGAGGGAATTTCCGTTGGAATCACGGCCGATGCGTTCGACTTGGACTCCACCAACAACACCGTCACCTACAGCCTGACAAGCAATCCAGACGGGTTGTTCCAAATTGATCCCAACACCGGTGAGGTCACAACATCGTCCAATGCGATCGATCGCGAAACGCATGGCCCGAGCCGATCCATCACGGTTCAGGCGACCAGTTCCGATGGATCCACGGCGACGGAAACGTTCAACATCGCCATCAACGATTTGAACGAGTTCAATGTTTCCACTCCGACCGATAGCGACCTTGGAACAAACGAAGTCGACGAAAACGTTGCCGCAGGAACGACCGTTGGCGTCACAGCAGACGCGTTTGACCTCGACGCCACCAACAACACCATCACTTACAGCCTGAGTTCCAACCCAGGTGGATTGTTTCAAATCGATTCCATCACCGGCGAAGTCACGGTTGCTGGATCCATCGATCGGGAATCATCCGATCACTACGACATCACCGTCACCGCGACATCCAGCGACACGTCCTCGGCATCGCAATCCTTCACGATCTATATCAACGACATCAACGAGTTTGTTGTCGTCGCGGGTGGAGATATCGACGGCACCGTCAACGAAGTCAACGAAAATTCGGCTGCCGGAACCTCGGTCGGCATCACCGTTTTGGCCACGGACTCGGATGCGACCAATAGCAACGTTCAGTACACGATGTTCAATGATGCGGGCGGTCGTTTCGACGTCGACCTGCATTCCGGAGTCGTCACCGTCGCTTCGGGATCATCGCTGAACTTCGAACACCAAACCTCACACGATATCATCGTTCGGTCCACGTCAGACGATGGATCCTTCGTCGATCAAACCTTCACAATCCAAGTTCGCGATGTCAACGAAGCTCCGGTCGCATTGGGTGACGGTGTTTACACGGCCATCGTCGGGCAAAGCACTGTCCTTGACTCACCCCACTTGTTGGCCAACGACGTCGATGTCGACTCCGATCCACTTCGGGTTGTCATCATCGCTCATCCGGCCAACGGAACGCTGCAAATTGATTTGGCCGGTGACGTCACTTACACACCGAACCCCGGGTACTTCGGTTCCGATTCGTTCAGCTATCAAGCAGACGATGGCTCGCTGACCAGCAACACAGCCACGGTCACAATCGATGTGACGCCCGGTTCATCTGGCGGCACCGGCGGAAGTTCCGGTGGTGATGGGGGCGGCGACTCCGGTGGATCAACAGGAAGCGGCGATGGCGGTTCCGACGGTGACGGCGGATCGGACAGCGGAGATAGCTCCAGCGAATCCGGCGGCGACAGCAGCACCGACGGCAATACCAACCCGGTCGGTCCCGGTGGCTCCACGGGTTCATCTGAAGACGAGTCCACACAAGCCGGACGAGGCAACTCGGAAGCCAAACCGGGCGATGGCAGTGGCTCTGAATCAGGCGAAGAAAGTGCCGGCAATGGCAACGACGCTCGCGGACAAGGGGTCCGTGCGACATCCAGCCAATCCGGGCGAGTCGCTCAGCGGTTTGGCTTCGCCGACTCAATGTTCATCTACGACATTCTCAACGGTGAAAACGGACTGCTCAACGGACTCGATGGCGACTCGGAGCTCAACACGCTGCTCAGTTGGCACCTTACCGACAACGGCTCCGTCCAAATCAACGAAACATACGAAAACGATGAAATCCATGTCGGTGCGGTTGGCACGACCTTGGGTTTGGCCTCAATCGGTTATGTGCTTTGGGCACTGCGAGGCGGGATGTTCATCGCAACTATGTATGCGGGCATCCCAAGTTGGCGAATGCTCGACCCAGCATCGTTGCTTTCTGCCTATCGCGGAGCCGACGGTGCGGCCCAGGACAAACTGGAAGAAATGCTCGACTAGCACCACCGGACAACTCGTTACGAAACGACCAGCCCGATCAGCCGGCTGAACCGTCAGCAACGACACAACTTTTTAACGTCAACTCAGATGTACACCTCCCATATCGGGTGTGCCACGTTTCATGGCGAAGACTTATCCAAAGGGAATTCCTCGACTGATTTCTCGCGGCCGACGGGTCGCGTGTCACCGCATGCGTGTGACGAATCAGAGTGGAATTTGACGTCAACCATCCCGAATTTTTCGATCGACTTTCTTGTTCCAAGCCGTATTCGCATCGCTTCGACTCGCCTTTGCACTGGTGTGCATCGGATTGGGTCTCATCCTCGGAGCTCAGTGGCTCGGGTTTATCCCCGATTCACGGCTGGCCGAAGAAGCTGCGCGGCGCAAATTCTGCGAAACCGTTGCGATCGCATCGATCGACGACATTCGCCAGCATCGATGGGCAAAGCTGAACACCACTCTGGATGCCCTCGTTCGCCAAAACGAATCCTTGCTCTCGGCAGGCCTGCGAACCGAATCCGGCATTTTGCAAGCCAATACAAAACACCACCGCATTTGCTGGAATAAACCCAAATCATCCGGCGAAGCCAAGTCGGTCGACACGCGCAATGCGAGCGCCCAGGACACATCGTCGCGCGATGACGACCTGTTCCTCTCAGACGATCCCGCACCCGTTGAGTCCGTCCCCACCTGGGTCGAACCCACCGAACCCGGATCCAAGCAATCCACCGTCGAACTCGACGGTGACATCATCCGGTTGGACATCCCTATCACGGTTCAAGACCGCACGTGGGGCAACCTCGAATTCACGTTCCGCAGCAACCTTGCCGGTCCATTCGGCGGATTGCTCGACGAAGGAATTCTTCGACTGCTGATCTTCTTCACCGTGATCGGGATGGGTTCGTATTCATTCTTGATGATGCGGATCCTCGGCGTCTTCTCGCGAACGCAGGTCGTTCCCGAACGCGTTCGCCAGGCTCTCGACACGCTCGCTGAAGGACTGCTTGTCTTGGATAAAGACGGCAAGATCGTTCTCGCCAACGATAACTTCTTGGCCACCAACGGATATGAACCCGAAGAACTGCAGGATCGTCTGGCCGCCGATTTGCCGTGGGTCTTTGGCAACGGAGAGAAGTCGTCCAAGGATGCTGAACTCCCATGGACACAGGCCATCAGTCAACGCAAATCCGTCGTCGGCGAGATCCTTCGATTGACCGGCCGTGATGGCGTGCACCGAGTCTTCAGCGTCAACGCTGGTCCCATCGGCGAAGATGAAAAACAAAAGGGTGCTCTGGTCACCTTCCAGGACGTCACGCACGTTGAGAAACATCGTCTCGAACTCGAGAACATGTTGTCGATGTTGCGATTGAGCAAAGACGAAATTCAGAAAAAGAACCAAGAGCTCGAAATTCTCGCGACTCGAGATGCCTTGACCGGCTGCTTGAATCGTCGTGCATTCTTTGAACGCATGGAAGAAATGCTGACGGACTACCGCAACGCCGGACGTCCGCTGTCATGCTTCATGGTCGACATCGACCACTTCAAAAGCGTCAATGACACCTACGGTCACCATGCCGGCGACGAAGTCCTTCGCAAGGTCAGCAAGGTTCTGCGAGACCTTCACGAAGAGAACCAAGTTGTCTGCCGTTACGGCGGAGAAGAGTTCTGCGTGATGCTGCCAGGCCATGACCTGGACGAAGCGATGGAACAATCCGAGCGAACTCGATTGGCGGTGATGAACATCCGCCTCGAAGACCCCGAATCGCTACGACTGACTGCTTCTCTCGGCGTCAGCGAGCTGAAATTCGGCGCCACGGATGTTCAATCCTTGATCAACCAAGCCGACAGTTGCCTCTACGTTGCAAAACGCGGCGGACGAAACCAGTCGGTCGCATTCGATCCCGATCGAGTCGATGTGCTCGGCGAAGAAGAAGCTCAACCGGAAGAAGTCGCCGATCCAAACTTGGTCAGCCTTCCGTTCCATGCCGTCACGGCATTGGTTTCCGCGTTGGCGTACCGGGACCCAGCGACCGCGGAACACAGCCGACGCGTTGCGAACCTGTGCGTTCAAGCCGCGGATGGATTGGTTTGTCAGCGTGACATTTATGTGTTGGAAATCGCCGCTCTGCTGCACGACATCGGAAAAATCGGCGTGCCAGATGACGTTCTGCACAAACCCGGACCGCTGACTGATGAAGAATGGAAAGTCATGCGGCGTCACAACACCATTGGATTGGACATGGTTGCGGGCACGTTCCATTGCCCCGAACTGGAACGCATCATCCGCGCCCACCATGCGATCTCAGAACGCGGCGCTACCGAACGGCATCTGAAACTGGATGAACTTCCGATGGAAGCTCGCATCCTCACGATCGCCGACACCTATGACTCCATCGTTTCCGACCATGCCTATCGGCAAGGTCGACCGCACTCCACCGCGGCGATGGAATTGAAACGATGCGCCGGCAAACAATTCGACGCTGAATTGGTGAATCACTTCCTCACCAAGATCGAAGCGGACGTCAAAGAAAGCGCGATGGGCCTGCCGACAGCGACCGGAATTTCGTTCGCCGTGCCAAAGCCGACCGCGCTCAAGATCGGACAGCAAATCGAACGCATCGCCGAAGCCATGGACGCACAAAACATTACGGAACTGCGTGACCTTGCTCGCGACCTGTGCGACATCGCGGATGCCAGCTACCTGACCCCGATCGTCGACTCCGCACGGCAAATCGAAGAAGCGGCATCCAACGGCGAAAACGTCGAATGGATCACGCTGCTACGTCAGACCCAGAAACTACTGGACCTGTGCCGAGCAACCCAAAACGCCCACCTCATCGAAGTCGACCAAACTGAGGAAGAAGACCTGTTCCAGTCCTAGCCGCCTGCTGATTCAATGAGCTGTACCACGCTGGCGGCAGTTGATCAGACACCAATCGGGACCAATGCCCATCGGCTAATTGTTGTCATTCGGTATGACGACGAAATCAATTGCCCACCAGGTCAATACAAACAGCGGACATGGCGATCCCTGCGACGTTCTCAACCCTTCGCCTCGCCGGTGTAGCGATAACGTCCACCGACCGCCGGATCGAGCAAACCCGCGGTTTGGAACGGTTCCAATCGAGGTCGCAACCAATTCCACAAATCAGTGTCGGCAGTGTTGCGATCCAGTTGCCGGTTGGTGGCATCGATCAGGTGTCCAAATTCAGCATTCCCCAACAACCACAACGGCGAGTGCATGTTACCGCCGGATGCCAAGAACTCTTCTGAGTGGATTGCGGCGGCAAAGTACAACATCGAGACGGCCTCAAACCGCGACATGCTGCGTAAGCATCGGTAACACATCGCCACCAGCGAATCGATCCGCATCAATTCGCGTTCGACGGTCTCTGCGTAGCTGGCCAACAGATCCTGCTGGCGTACCGGCTCGCTCAGCAGCGTGTCCACCAAACGAGCGACACCACACAATCCATGAGCGATCCCGGTGCTGTGCAGTGGATCAATCGTCGCCACCGCGGTTGGCATCGCGATGTAGTTCTGCTTCCTGATCGGCAACTGCATTCGCTGAACGCGGTCGACGCGAATCCAATCAGGAGTCGCATCGTCGAATTTCGCGTCGCGCATCATGCATTGCAAACTTGCATACCGCTGCCAATCCACGCGATCGCGACCACTGGGCTGAGTCCACCCGACACTGGTGACGCCGTGATCCAAACGCAGCATCCACATCCACCCATCTTCGGTCAAATGGTGTTGAGCCGCGTCATCCGGATCAAAGGGTTCGTCGTCACCCAGTTGGTTCGTCCGTCGCAATTCATCCGTCCATGATCCCACATTGCGAAAGTGTGCGAACACGCTGCGGGTACTCGTTTGCAATCGCTGGTCGACTCGTCGCAATCCGATGGAAGCGGCCAAGTTCTCCGGCAACACACCGAATCGTCCCGAGGCGTTGATCAACCATCGGGACGAGACCATCTGGCTTGCTCGCTCGTCATCATTACTCGTGCGTTTGCAAAGTGTCAGCCGAATGGGCTCACCCATCTCCGCCGAAACAACTTCGGTGCACTCCCGGCAATCCGCACCCACGAGGGTCGCCTGCTTGATAAAAAACGCATCGACATCGCTTCGCAACCAATGCGTGTCCGCCCAAGTGTCACTGGGACTTGCCGTTACCAGCAAACTATTTCGTTTGGGACTGGTCGTCTGATCTTTGTATTCGTGAAACCCATCGTCGATGCGATGGTCACTTGGCACTCCGCCGTGATGGTAGTAACTGAACCCGCGTTTCTTTCCGCATCGCAAATTGGGAAATGCCTCCTTCCAACTCGGATAAGTCGACAAAGCGTGCAGCTGTGGCAACTCGTACTTTTTCCCAAGCTGTCGCAGCACCAAGTCTGCCATCGGCGTGCTTGATTCCCCGATGGCAAAGCGACCAAATCGTTCTCGCTCAACCAGCAACACTCGCATGCCTCGAGCGGCTAAAACCCAAGCCAGCAAGCCTCCGGAAAAACCACCTCCCAAGATGGCAACGTCATATTCGGTCGACGAATCAGGCATCTTGCGTCGCATCACTCTTCGTTTTCGCGGGCACGCTTTGGTTCAATTCGATTGGTTCCGGTTCCAATCCCCACGTGTCCAGAGTCAACACGGGTCCGTGATCAAATCGCGAATCGTTTTCGAGAGCATCCATCACGACCTGCATCTGGTTTCGAGTCGGCGGACGAAAGATGCCTTCATTGGCCAACCGGTCCATGAAACCGTTGCCCGTTCGACACGGCAACAAACTGATATGACGAGCTCCCGCCGCGGCAGCAAACCGTGCCGAAGCGATGGTCCATGCATACGATTCCATGGGAGCCAACCACGGCAGCCCATGAATCAAGAACACACGCAGATCGAAGGACGCTTCTTTCAGCTGTTGAGCAAATTGAAAAAATTGCCCTGGGCGAAGTCGTTTGTTCAATCGATCCAACATCCGCGGCGCGATGGATTCCAGTCCGACTGCAATTTCCAGTTTCCCTCGCAAACGTTTCCCGAACTCAAACAAACGTCGTGTTCCAATCAGCGGATGGTTCTCAACCACCACGCGATCAAACGGTTCACACAAACGGAGGAACTCATCGTCGTCCACTGACGGCGTCGTTCGCGGGTCGAAAAAATTGCCGCTGTTGTAAAGCTTGATCGTTCCGCCCGATTTGCGACCGGTTTGCTCTCGCCAGTACCGCAAACCAAATCGGATCTGCTCGGGCAGTGCCCCCGCTGGGGTTGGTTCACTCAGCGTGTTCCGCCACAAATCACACATGGTGCATCGCAGTGAACATTCCGACGAAGCAAGCAACAATGTCAGCACCTGAGTCATCTCCGATCGCTGACCACGACGGCGATTAGCAGCTTCCAGTTCCACGAAGACAGAATTGGGTCGACTGGCATCCCGGTTGCGACGTTCCAAATCAACAACCGTCGCGTCTTCTCGCGATACCAGCACTTCTTGTGGTGAGGGGTTGGTAAACAAGTTCGATTCCCTGCGTGTCATGGAATTGATCTTGATGCAGTCCGCCACAGATTGATACCCCCAACAAGATCACGCTTTTACGAACGGGATACCATGAACCGCAATCTGACCAACGATTCGCAACCCAAACGCGCTCGCCCGCTCATCGCAGCCATCGTTATGTTGGCCGGTGGAGCAACGCTAGCTTCGCCTGAAACGTTGTGGGCCCAGCAATCATTGCCGTTTCGACCGATCGGTTCCCCCAGCGCAGTTGACCAAACTGAAACCGCTCGTCGTCAAAGAGCGAACCAGAACACGGTGATCCAGAGCACGGTGATCACGCCAACGTCCTACCGGTCGAACAATTCATCGACTAACCAGTCTCGCACGTACGATCCCAACGTGCGACAGGTTGCGATGCAGTCAAACGGATTTTCGTTGCCCGGCGATATGGGCGGACCGCAAACATTCACGCCACCGGCCGATTCTGCGCCGGTGCCGACGCAGCCTTCATTCGCCGCACCTCCATTGAACAATCCTCCACCTTCGGCCGCGTTGCCCAACCAAGGTGCGGCGCAACCCAACGGAAATGTGGTTGTTCCAGGAACCGTTGCCCCCGGAAACGTTGCTCCTGGCAACTCGCTACGGAACGACAGCTTTTCGCAAGGTCGATCGTTACCACAACCCAGTCCCGTTCCGAACGATGTCTTGGGTGGCAATCCGACGTTTGTGCCCAATACCATCGGTCCTCCACCAACGGATTACGCTCCGGTTCCACCACCACAACTGAGCAACGGTGGCTTTGCAACGATGAGCAACTGCGCACTCATCACGGCACCGAGCGAATACTCCGCGATGAGCCCCTATTCCGGTTACGGATACGGACAGGGTTGCGCGGCGCCGGCCGGAGTGACACCGGTCAACTACATCGCACCACCGGCACAGATTGCTGCTCCCGCGGTCATTCCCGCCAGTGTTTATCCGGGCGTTGCAACGGTTCCACCAGTTGCATCAACGACACTTCCCGCCGGTCCGGCTGGCGCACTGATTGACTTTGGCCAAGGCACCAACCCCGTCCAAGTCGGACCTGGACTTTGGGGCCAACCGGTCGCGTACGTTCCCGGACAAGGTTTCAGAAACTGGTTGCGATATTTCTCATTTTGAACGATCGCAAGACAGAGCCGGTCTCTGATCGACACGCCATTTGAATAAACGTTTCAACCGGAATCGACCGGATCAATCCAACCTGCCGTCCGCCCTTTTCGCTTCGCAGGACGGGAAGCCTTCCAGGCGGCATCGCGATCGTTCGATGAATTCATGTAGGGTCATTTCATTCAATGACGTGACCCGCCGGCAGCTTGCTCTTCCCAACCCTCCCCGGCAACGCCGCCCTCCCAATCCGTGTCTCTCCTACTTTTCAGGACCGATCTCATGCGCAACTCCTCCCTGCGCGTATGCTCGCTCGCTGGCGTGTCTTCGCTGGTTCTTCTCGCTGGCCTGTCCGCTGGTTGCCGCGGTCGCGGTGTGTTGCCTGCACCGGGAACCATGAACCAACAACAAGCTCGCGCGATCGTGCACGATCCCTATCCGCTGACTGATATCGGCCCGAACGACCAAGGAAGCCGGCCGCCCAGCTATCAGCAACCGCTGCCGGGACCGGTCCGAAACCGCCTGAGTGCCGACGCGATGCCCTGGTTGGGTCGATAACCCTCGACCGCAACTCTCCCCATTCGGGTGCCGTTTGTCTCAACATGCAACGAGAAGCGACATCAATTTGACTGCACTTTGGAGCGACATCGCTCGTCGGCCCGCGCTCCAAATCGGGATTTCTTCTCAGAAAGCCAACGTTTTCCGCTTTCATTCAGATTCCGTGACGAATTGGCACCGTTTGGTCCCAGGCTTGCTTTGATTCTTCTTCGAAATGAGTTTCACGCGACTTTGTGAACCGATGCCAAGGCGGCATCACGCGGCGGAACAAGTTTTCTACGGAGAAAAAAACAATGTCTCGATTGATCAAATGGATCGCCGTCCCGGTTCTCGCCGTCGCCGCAACCTTCTTGGCAGACGCCCCGGAAGCAAACGCGCAAGGCTTTTCGCTCAGCATCGGAACCGGCGGTTTCAGCTACGGCAACTATGGACCAAGCCGATACGGCAGTCGCTATGGAAGCTATTACGGCGGCCACTACAACAACGGCCACCGAGCCTTCGGACCGGTTGTTTACCCAAGCCGTTATTCGTCCAGCTACCGTGCATACGCCCGGCCACACTACGATTACCACGCACCAGCCTTGGTTCCTCACGGAAACCACTACCACTATCAACCAGGTCACTATGACCTGCACTACGGTCGACACGGTCGTGGTCATCATTGATCCGGTTTCGGCTGCGGTGTCATGGCCTGACACACAAAAGGCAAACCATTTCGACGTGTGATCCTGATGCCTGGATCACCGAAACAACTTTCAAGCGTGTCGTCTCCTGTTGCGAGACGGCACGCTTGTCTATTTTCGGGCCTATGAATGGCATCATTGCACTCCAGATTCTCGGCGGCGTCCTCCTTCTTTTGATCGGAGGCGAGTGGGTTGTTCGCGGTGCGTCCCGTTTGGCGATCGCGGCAAAGCTCAGTCCCCTGTTCGTGGGCCTGACCGTGGTTTCGCTCGGAACGAGCGCCCCTGAAATGGCCGTTTCGTTCGCAACCGCTCTGCGCGGCCAAGCCGACATCACGATCGGTAACGTCGTCGGCAGCAATCTGTTCAACATGTTGATGATTGTCGGCTTCAGTGCTCTGTTCGCACCGCTGCCGGTCGATCGACAGATCACTCGCTTTGACGTTCCCGTGATGATCGCCGCGACCATCGCGATGCTGGTCGCATCCTTGAACGGAATCATTGGACGCTTCGATGGAATCGTGTTGATTCTGATCATGATTGGCTACTTCGCAATTTCGTACCGACTGGGAAAGAAGTCGGGGAGTCAACCAATCAGCGACGACCTGCTGACACCAGAGATTGTCGAAGAGGCCGCTGAGACCTTGGGTCGCCGGGTTGCCGTCATCGTTTGGCAATTGATCCTGCTGAGTGCCGGTGTCGCCGCCTTGGTCTTCGGATGCGACTTGTTCGTCGACGGGGCCGTCTCGATGGCACGTATTCTCGGCGTTTCGGAATTGGTTATCGGTCTCACGATCGTGTCTGCGGGAACTTCGCTTCCTGAACTGGTCACTTCCGTTGCCGCAACCATCAAAGGTGAACGCGGAATCGCGATTGGCAACGCCGTTGGCAGCACCACGTTGAACATCGTTGCGGTCCTCGGCATCACCTCCGTCATCGCCCCGAGCGGGTTGAACGTTGCCGACGAAATCCTGCGACTGGACATGCCTTTGATGGTGATCGCCGCGATGCTCAGTTGGATTCTGTACCGGACCGGTCGAACGATCGTTCGCTGGGAAGGCGTACTGATGATTGTGATCTACTGCAGCTATGTCGGTTACCTATTGAAAACCAACGGAGCTTTCGGATGAATTCTCAGGCCCGAAGACTTCGCTACACCCGGCGAGATTTGCTGTCTTCGGTGCTCGGTGCCGGTGCCCTCGCCTGCGTCGGTTGCGATTCACTGTCATCGAAGTGGTCGGGTGCTCTGCCTTTTTCAGGCTCGATGCTCACGCCGAACCGCGAAATCGGCCATTGGTTGCGAGTTCCCGATACCGAACGATTCCCTTCTAAATCAGACGACATTCGTCGCCACGCCAGTTGCATCATCGTTGGCTGCGGAGCCGCTGGTTTGTCCGCTGGCTATGAACTGTTGAAGTCTGGCATCGACGATTTCCTGATCCTTGAACTGGAATCGTCGCCCGGCGGAACTTCAAAAAGCACTCAGTACAAATCCGACTCGTTTGGATCACTGCGTGCCCCGTGGGGAGCACACTACTTGCCGCTTCCCGGTACTCACAACGAACCGCTGCGATCCTTCTTGGAAGACTGCGGAGTTCTCGATCAAAACGGAGAGCCCGCCGAGCAAATGCTTTGTCGCGATCCTGAAGAAAGGGTTTGGGCAAACGGCCAGTGGCAATACGGTTTGCTACCACTGAGTGATGCGAGCAGCCAGGACATCTCGCAGATTGAACGCTTTCAGAAGGAGATGTCAGAATATGCACAGCAAACAGATGCAAGCGGCAAACCTTGGTTCGTACTTCCAACTTCGCAAGCAAGCGACGATCCCGAGTGTCTGTCACTCGATCAGCTTTCGATGATGCAGTGGATGCAATCTCGCGAATTTGATTCGCCGCGATTGCTTTGGTTGGTCGACCACTCGTGTCGGGATGACTATGGACTGCGTGCCGACCAAACCAGTGCGTGGGCGGGAATTTTCTATTTTGCCTCGCGGCTTCTCAAGCCATCCAGTTCGGCCGAGTCCGCTCCCGTTTTGACTTGGCCCGAAGGCAACGGTTTCCTAATCGATCAATTGGCACAACGCGTTGGCGATCGCGTTGAAAAGAACCAAGCAGTTCTTTCGATCCGCCTGAACGAAGACGGCGTCCACACGTTGCATTCCTTCGACACGCAAACCCAGAAGCAAGTGAACTTCACCGCCGACTCGGTCATCCTCGCCGTCCCACAATTCATTGCGTCTCAGTTGTTACCCGACTCACTCGGTGACATCAAACAGAAGCGAATCGAGGCGGCTCGGTCGTTTCAATACGGAAGTTGGTTGGTTGCGAACGTTGCGCTCAAGGATCGACCGAAAGAAACTCAGCCAGCGATGTGCTGGGACAACGTTCGCTATCAGTCCGACTCTTTGGGCTATGTCAACGCGGGACATCAAACCGGTCGCGACCACGGTGGAACGGTGCTGACTTGGTACCAAGCTCTCACCACCGACAACGCCGCGATCACTCGCACCGAACTGTTGAACCTGACGTGGCAAGAAGCCGCTGAGGTCGTTTGCAGTGATCTCGAAGTCATGCACGCTGACATCCGCAATCAAATCGAGACGTTGGATGTCATGGTGTGGGGACATGCCATGATCCAGCCGATCGTTGGCAGCCGCTCCAACCCGATGCGGGCGCGAGCCAGCGATTCCATTGGCAACATCCATTTTGCTGCGTCGGATCTAAGCGGTGTTGCTTTGTTCGAAGAAGCCTTCGACCACGGCCGACGAGCCGCCCAAGCCGTCGCTCAAAGCAAAGTGCGACGAAAATCCACGTAGGCCAGGTTCCACCTGGCGATCGCGGCGGTCCATTCCACACACCACCCCAAACCAACCCAAACCGCAAACGAAGCCCCTATTCGCAGTCGCCATGTGAAACATGGCCTACCGAGCTGCCAACAATCGGAACACCGTCAAACTGCTTCGAATTGCTTCGCGAAAATTCAGTTTGCTGGTTCCATGCACGCGTTCAGTGAACGTGATTGGAACTTCCACGCACTTGGCTCCATCACGATGCAGCCGCAGCAAGACTTCCTGGATAAATGCGTACCCGTCACTCGGATTACGAGGCGGATCCAACCCGGCCAAACAACCCACGCGATAACAACGATAGGAACCGCTGGCATCACGAACCGGCAACCGCAACATCTTTCGCGTGAACCCGTTGATCAAACCGCTCATCACTTTGCGACGCCAAGGCCAACCGACGATCGCGCCGCCTTCGATGTAACGTGATCCAACGACCACGTCGGCGTTCTCTTTCAGGCAAGTCGAAACCAACCGAGGCAGATCCGTCGGGTCGTGACTGAGATCTGCGTCCATGTTGCAGAACAAATCGTACTTCCCATCAATCGCGGTTTGCATCGCGGCACGGATCGCGCCACCCAATCCGCGTTCGTCCTTGCGGATTTTCACCAGCACCGAATCGCTGGCACCGGATTCCTCCGCATACCGTCGCGCGATCTCCGCGGTTCCATCGGGCGAATCGTCATCGACGACCAAACACACCGCGTTTGGCAAAGCCGCACGAATCTTCGTCAACATCGTCTGAACGTTGGCGGCTTCGTTGTAGGTGCAGATCCCAACTAAGATCCGTTGCCCCGACGCAACGTCGGGGGCAACGGAATGCGATTCGGTTTCGTTGGCGATTTCAGAAGTCGTGTCGATGGCTACGATTCAATCAGGAGTGCAACCGCTTCGAGGTAGCGGCGGATCACGTCGGGCGACACATCGTTGAACCCGGCGGACTTGTGCCGCAAGATCGATAATTTCAGTTGTTCGACGACGTCGCTGAGGTCATCTGGCAATTCTGGCAAACCAGCGAACGGTTGCAAAGGTGACGGGGGCGTTTCTGTCGCAAGTCCCGCCTCACCTTCTTCGCGGCCCGATTCGCCGAGCTTGTTCAATTCCTCTTCTTCGCCGAAGTCTGGTCCCTCGTAGGTCGGACCTTGGACGCCATCGGTATCTCCGTCGTAGTCTTTCGTCGTATCGTCGCCCTGCGCGGGAGCGGTGCCCAAGTTGGCATCGCTCATTTCGGGCTGGTCCTCATCCAAATCCACTTCCATGATTTGGCTGGCCGACGGACGCTGCGATTCGACTTCACCGTTGGCTTTCCAACGTTTGTCTCGCATGTTCGATACCGACCACTTCTCCTCCACGGCTCCTTGCAACCATAGGGCCGCATCATCCCAATCCAGTGCAGCCAAGAAGTGCGACCAATACAAACCTTCGTACTTAGGTTGGTCTTCCGCGAATCGGTCGAAGACACGACGCAGACGCCCCACGTGGGGTGCCGTGACACCTCCGACGCGAGAGGCCCATGCTTCATCGGAATACTCGGTCGATGGAGCACCGGCTTCGATCAACGCCGCCCGCCACTGACTGATGATGCGTCCCTTTTCCCAGTTGGTCGTGCTGACCAACCCGTTCCATTGGCCAACAAAGGGCTGCTGCAACGCCAAAAGTTCGGGCGACAGCTCCGTGTCGATCGATTCCTCGGGTGCGTCCGTCGCGGCGACGGCGGAAACCGCGAATTGGTTGACTTCATCGGAAAGCTCTTCGACGTCGTCAGCCAAGTCCGAAACGTCTTCGTTCAGCATTTCAGCCGTCAACGTTTCCGTCGTGGTTTCGGTAGCCGCGGAAGTTTCGCCGACGGGCTCGTCATCCGGCACGTCTTCGTAGACTTCCGAATTGGCGGTGGGGCTCGACTCCACTGAATCGGGCGTGCCCAAATCATCGGCGTCGAATCGTGGCGAGTCGCTGGTCAAAGAAGGGTTTTCGTCAGAATTCATGTGCAGGGATTCGCGAGGAGCGGGACGTGATTTCAGTCCGCATACGCTAACCCGTCGACCATGCTTCCGGGAAGAATCCCGACGTCCTTTTCTGGTTTCTCAACGCCATCACGAGTCAGACGCATCGCGTGGGGAAACCGTGCGGTGTGGGAAAGATGTCGGGCTTGAACGAACAAACGGCCCGGTGAGCTGAAATGCTCATCGGACCGTTGCGTTTGTTCAGTGCGATTGCCAACCGGAGTGTTGCATCCGGAACTCCGATCCCAACAGGCTCGGACCTAGAGGTTCGGTGTCGTGTAAGGCTCGACGTCACCAACCATGTGGAAGTGGTTGTGGTCAATGTAGACGACCTCAATCGCTTCGCGGTCACGCAGCGTGTGCGGAACGGGGTAGCCGATGATGGTCGACTCGTCGAAGTAGATCGTGCACTTGTAGTGTGCGTGGTGCAGCTGGGCTGGACCGATCAAAGGGTAGAATCGCGGTGGATCGATGTAATCCGCGATCTTCTCTTTGATGATTCGCACATCGTTGCGTTGTTTTTCCCAGATCAACGGGATGCCGCCTTGGACAGGACGAGCCTGCTCGAGTGCTTGCATCACTTCGTCATCGCTGGGTGGATCCAACGCGATTGGAGGACCGCCTGACGTGGTGGGGCCGAGAATCGGCACCCGGTCATAGCGTTCCTTGTTGTGGAACTTCTCTTCTTGCTTGTGCTGGTAGTACGGGCTCACAGGAATTGGAAATCCGAGGATTCCCAAGTTGTAGTTGCTGCCGCCCAGGCCGTAGCAACCTGTGCTAGAGATCACCACAGTGGTGAGCAGGCACAACGTCCCGAAACGAGTGAGTGTTGAGGTCATCTTGCTGGTCATCCGAGCAACCTTCCTTGGTTTCCGACTTGGCAAATCCGCACTTGAACCAATCCGCAGAGGATCATTCATTTGCGTAGTACCTGTATCGTGTCAAACTGTTCCGATCTTGCGGGTCATTCCGGAAATTCGTTCGGAAAGTTTTTGTCGGAACGTTTCACGCGTGGAACTCAATCAGGCGACCAGCACGCAAACTTGCTCTTTCGCTGTGATTTCAGCTGCATCCGCGAATTCCAGATGCATCCACGGGTTCCAGATGCATCCAAAGCCAATCAAGCCGGCGTCCCCTCATTCGCCGTCAGTCAGAACCGCCATGAACGCCTTTTGGCTGATCTCAACGTTGCCGACCGCCTTCATTCGTTTCTTGCCTTCCTTTTGCTTCTGCAGCAACTTGCGTTTTCGCGTGATGTCACCGCCGTAACACTTCGCGGTCACGTTCTTTCGCATCGCAGGCACGGTTTCACGAGCAATCACGCGGCTTCCGATCGCTGCTTGAACAGCCACCTCGAACATATGACGTTCGATCTCCGATTTCAATTTCTTCGCCACCGCACGCCCGCGACGGTCCGCGTCGGCTCGGTGACAAACGACCGACAACGCGTCGACTCGGTTGCCGTTAACCAGAATATCCAACCGGCACAGGTCCGCTTCTTCATAACCGACCATCTCGTAATCCAGCGTCCCATAGCCACGCGTGCAGCTCTTGATCCGATCGTGCAAGTCGTAGATCACTTCCGCCAGCGGAATGTCATACGTCAGCATCGCTCGCGAAGCCCCCAGCACCTCGTGGCCCTTTTGGATGCCACGTCGTTCCTGGCACAGCTTCATAACCGGGCCGATGTATTCCTCAGGCACGATGACGTTGCAACGCACGATCGGCTGACAGAACTTCTCGATGTCACCGGGGTCGGGAACATCTTGCGGCTTGTGAATGTTCTTCGTCACGCCTCGTTTGTCAGTGATCTCGTAGGTCACGTTGGGGGCGGTTTGGACCAGATCGATATCGGATTCCTGCTCCAATCGCTGCTGGACGATTTCCATGTGCAGCAAGCCGAGAAAACCGCACCGGAAACCAAATCCGAGCGCGTCACTCGTTTCAGGCTCAAACTCAAAACTCGGATCGTTGACCGCCAATCGTTCCAACGCATCGCGCAGTTCACTGAAATCCTGCCCGTCGCTGGGGAACAATCCGCAATAAACCATGCGTTTTGGACGGTCATAACCGGGCAACGCCGGTGCGGGATCGTTGCCCGCGATGCTGATCGTGTCCCCGATGTGCACATCGCCAAGGCTCTTGATGTTGCAAATCAAATAGCCCACTTGGCCAGCGACCAATTCGTCGCAAGGAACGCGACTGGGAGCAAACTGGCCCAATTCCACAACATCGTGAACGGACCCCGCTCGCAGGAACTTGATCTTCTGGCCCTTTCGAACCGTTCCCTGCATGACGCGAATGTAGGTGATCGCACCACGAAAATCGTCGTAGTTGGAATCAAAAACCATCGCCTGAAGCACCGCCTTTGGATCGCCAGTCGGTGCCGGGACCGAATCCACGATCGCATCCAACAATGCGGCGACGCCTTCGCCGGTTTTTGCACTGACGCGTTTACATTCGTCTGGATCGGTTCCCAACGAATTCATCATCTCCTCGGCCACTTCATCAGGACGGGCGTGGATCAGATCGATTTTGTTGATCACCGGAACAATCGTCAGGTCGTGCTCCATTGCCGCGAAAGCGTTGGCGACGGTTTGTGCTTCCACACCTTGAAAAGCATCGACCAGCAACAATGCACCTTCGCAACACGCCAGCGAGCGTGAAACTTCGTATTGAAAGTCGACGTGGCCGGGCGTGTCGATCAGATTCAATTCGTATTCGATACCATCGCGTTTGTATCGCATGGCCACGGCGCGAGCTTTGATGGTGATTCCGCGTTGTTGTTCCAACGCCAAGTCATCCAGCATTTGCGTCTTCTTCCCGCGGTTATCAACCGTTCCGGTGCTCTCCAACAAACGATCGGCCAACGTGCTTTTGCCGTGGTCGATGTGAGCGATGATGCAGAAGTTGCGAATGTGTTCTTGCGAACGAGAGGATTTCGATGCCATCCGGTTTCAATTTCAGTGATGGTGATTGTTCAAACGGCGAATGCGTTTCAGGAATCTTGCTTGCGAGCATACCCGGCGGCGCCCAAATAACCGGCTTCGTGTCCGAGTGTCGCAAACGAAATGGTCGTTCCCTCGAAGACATTCGGGAAGGTCCGTTGTCGAAATTCTTCGGCCACGCCCGCTAAAAAACGACGCCCGATCTCACACTCCGACCCGCCAAAATTCATCGCCCCACCCAGAGCGACGTGTCCGGGGTCCAGCGTGTGAACCAAGTTGGTGACGCCAATTCCCAGCCAATGAGCCGTTTCGTCGATGATCAAATTCGCGAAATCGTCACCCTCCGTCGCCGCTTCCCAAATCCGTTTGGCGGTCAATTGGGAACTGTTCTCGCCGACAAACGGCCGCAGCAGCGATTTTGGGTACTCTGCCAACCGGTGTCGCGTTCGCATGACCACCCCGCTGGCCGAGGCATAGGCTTCCAATTGCCCACGACCGCCGCCCCACGCACAAAGCTGAGCGTCCGGCGATGGGTCAACGATGATGTGCCCGCACTCACTGCCGAAACTGTTCACACCGTTGACCAATTGGTCTTCCACGATGATTCCGCCACCGACGCCGGTCCCCAGCGTCAACAGAATCATCGACGATCCCTGAGCGCCGCTGCCCAGCCAAAACTCGCCGTACGCGGCGGCATTGGCATCATTCAAAAACGAAATCGGGCGACCGGTTGCCTCGGTCAGCCTTTGACACAATGGAAACTCCCACCACGAAGGCAACTGGGGCGGGGCCACCAACATCCCACGAGGCAAATCCATCGGCCCGGGGGCCCCCATCCCGATTCGCGGCACATTGCCGATGGTTTTCGTCCGCGTTTCGACTTCACGAATCATCGTGGCCAATCGGTCGACCGCCGCTTGGGGACCTTCGGCTTCCAACGTGGGGACTTGTTCAAACGCGACGGTCTCGCCAGCTGAATTGACCAGTCCGCACTTGATGCTGGTGCCGCCAATGTCGATGCCCCAGTAATGACGTGAATCGGTTGTCATGCAAACGCTTGAAAAATGGTGGGAATGAGTCTTCGTAGCCGGCGCGAAGTATAGCGGATTGCCCAATTTTGACATCGCCGCAATGCCCCAATCCCAGCGGGAATCACTCCCCCGCTAAACCGTCCGGAGGTGACCGCGTTCAACGCAGCACCGAAAAGACTCGATCGAATGAACTCTCGATAGACTTGGCTAGGCTTCTTCCTTTTCAACCGCCAAAGCATTGGCGCGAGCCCACTTCTGAGTGTCGGTGCCCAATTGTTCGAAAGTCCCGACCACATCGCCGAACGGTGCGTCAATCCGCTGGACTCGAGATGCTTCGACCATCACGACTTTTCCGTTCCATGGATCCGGTGATCCCGGCAAATACAACGTCACTCCCATCGGATCGTTGGCAATGTCAGACCCGCGATACCGTTCCACCTCGAACGCCAACTGCGTAAACCCTTCCAACTGAACCACAACCGGACGCAATCGGTTTTTCGCAACATCGCCACCAATGTTGCCGCTGAGCTGTTCCTTGAAAATCGCGTAACGAGGAAACAGCATCAACAGATACTTCTCGATGAAACGAGTGAACTGTCTCGCGATCGATCGGCGAGCCATGATGCCCGAGACGAAACACGCCAAGATTAACAACAGCGTTGCGATGCCGAAGACCAACAGGTATCCCGTTGTGTCATGAAACGGCGTGTAATCACGCAAGAACGGCAACAACGCGATGGCCACCGCGTAGATGACCTGAACCAACTGCCCGAGTAACACGCACACCACCAGCAACGGCAGCAAGAAGAAGATTCCGCCGATCGCGGTCGTGCGAAGAAACGAAAAATGTTTTTGAACGTGCTGTTTCATGGCGTCAGTGTTTCACGGAACAAATCAAAAGATCGCATGGTATCACGCCGGTGGCGAACTCAATACGCGGATCTCATCACACTGCGTGACCTACTCACCACACTGCGTGACCTCCAAATCTGGGCCGATTGCGTCGACTGCAAAGGCGCGGCCGGTTGGGAGATTCTTCCATTTCCTCGGCCTTTTGACGGCTCTCGAAGATCTTCAGCCCGACTGGGGTTCCCACCGCTCATCGGCATTTCGTAGCGTCTGGATCGTCCAGGATTCACATCAATCGACGCGGACCGCATGACCGAATGGATTCGATCTTGCCCCGGTTGTCCGATCGCGAATCCGGCCTCCAGACCGTCGATCTGAACCAGTCGCGATACAGGACGCCATCGTGAACCGAATCGAATCGCCTCGCGAAATTCAACCTCGCGAAAACCAAACGTTCACCAAATCCAGTACGACCAACGATGCGGTCACGCTGTATCGTCCCGTGACGCTGCTTTACATGGCAGCGATGACGATGATGCTGGTGCCGATGATGACGTTGGTGGATGTGAACATCGCATCGTATTTCCGCACCGAACCGTTGCCAGCGGAGTTGGATTCTGCACTCGAACTTTCGCTGGTGCTATCGCATGGCTACGGCGTCTTTGTGATCTTGCTGGCGATTCTGCTAATGGCACCGAAACGGCGCTGGCACCTACCACGCCTTGCCACACTCGCCATGGGTGGCGGAGCCATCGCAACGATCGCCAAGATGTTTGTGATCCGGCCTCGCCCCAGCAACCTCAATCTGAATCACGCCGGACACGATTCGGCTTGGCTTTGGGCATTTGATTGGGACCTCAGTGAAGTGGCATCGTTCGATGCCGCGATGCGAGCCTTTCCAAGTGGTCACGTTGTGACCGCGACAGCCATGCTGATTGGTTTGTGGGTGGTCGTTCCCCGCGGTCGCGTTCTGTTCGCGATGATCTGGATGGGTGTGCTGATCAATCGGGTCAACACGAGTTCTCACTTCGCCAGCGATGTGTGTGGCGGCGTCGCGTTTGGGCTGTTTTGGTCCTATGTCTGCTTCCACCCGCGATTGTTGGGCAACTTGTTTGACAAGATGGTGCCTGAGCTTGGCCGAAGAACTCGCGTTGATACCAGCCATTCAACAGAAGCAATCGCAACGCATGATGCCGACTCATCGACACGGTTGCCTTCGTTCCCGATGCATGCTTCGCCGATTCACGCATCGCACATGAGCGCAACGGAACAATACGAAGCGATCCAGTCAACGATGTCACCGCAACATGCTTCGCAATCACGTCCGATCAATTCGAACGAAGGCGATTCGAACGATGGTAATCGAAGCGAGGAGCAGAAGCCTCATCAACTAGATTACCGTCAACAGAATCACGGCCAGCAAGAATACGGCGACGCGGGCGAACGGGCGGCTTAGTTTCGCGGCGCGTGACGGGAGCAATGCAAGCGGATCAATAAATTGTGATCTGCAATGTTGCCAAGAAGAAATTCGTTTTCGCGTTGGACACGGTGCATCATCGCGATAACCGCGATTGACTCCGTTTGGCGAATCGAAAGTGGTGATGTCTGTCTGAGCTGTCGGCTCGGAAAACCTCCGAGCCAATCCTGGCTGACGACACACCCAATGTCAGGATCCCGACCTGGCGGGATCCGTGTTGAGTCAGAACGAACGTCCTGAATCGTTGCGGCTTAGAGCGAGCCGTCTTGTTCCAACATCTCTTTGTATTGGTCACGTTCGCGACGGGTCGCTTCCAAATCGAAGATCAGATACTTCATGTCCAAACGCAGTTGCGACAGGGCTTCTTGGACCAAGTTCAGAATTCGACGACGACGAGTGCTGCATTCCACGACTCGAGCCAAAGCGGGTGCAACGGCGTCACGATAGCGTGCGGGCAGTGCATCGATGGCGGCAGCCATTTCTTGCAATTCAACAGGAGTTTCGTCGTTGAGTTTGGCGGTGTTGTTTGCAGCGATCTTGGTCATAAAAGTGACTTTCCTTCGAGGGCGTCAGGGTGTGGGACCAAACCAGCGAGTGGTTGCTTGTTTGGTGATAGCCATCCATTGCACTTGCGGTGCCGGCCGCCTGCCGGAACGACGTTGTGATCCCGAACTCATTACGGGAAAAGCACTTACGGTTTTTGGTGATGTGTGTTGCGTTTTCGCAACGTGGCGTTCTGGCAACACACTTTCGATCTGGCTTTCCTGCCCAAGACTTGGTATCCCAAGCACTTAGGTGCGTTTCGGGGGATCAACCCGTAGTTGGGGAGGTTTCTCAACGCGATGTTGCGTTTTCGCCTCCCGGTCACTTGCAAGGGATTGTTCCCTTGGCTCCGAAGATGGTCAACGTTCAATCCGGCTCGCCGACACGTTTGCAGAACTTCCCGCGATGGCTGAAACGGCTAGGAAAAGTATTCCGATGCGGCCCCGATCGAATCGGGCGTGGCCACCGCGTGCGCGCACATCTCAAACGAAGATCGCCATGAAAAAACGCTGCCTCGGAACGGCCACTTGCGCGAGCATCGCATCCATCGTTGTCGCGATGGCATGTTCGCTATGTTCGGTGAATGACGCTTCAGCGCAGTTGATCGATTCGCTCGATGCCTATCCGCCGCGATGGTCGCTTCACGAAAGTGATTGCGATGCAAAGGTTGCAGAACAGGGTCACGAGAACGATCCCTCGGCCGAAGGCGGTGTGTGCGAGGCGATCACGTTGGTGATGGGGCACGGAACCCAAGCCATCCTGGTTTACCCGATTGAACCAGTCCGACCAATCGATGAACTGTCCGCGATGGTGTCGGTCAAAGGACTCAACACGGGAATCCAAATTGGCTTTCGAGTTCGATTCCCTTATTTGATTGATCCTGAAACGAGACGTCCCGCGTCGGTCAACATCTTTGGATCTCAATACCGGCGGGTCGGCGAGTTTCAACGTCTCGGGGTCAGCTCGATCACCGCACCGTTGCGACTGAAGATCATCGCACTGCGAAACGAATATGGCATCCAAGCCGATGTGTCATCTCCTTACGTTGATGCGGTCGTCGTCAACGCGTACGGCAAACCCGGCAACGCAACTTTGCGTCTGGACGATCTTCGCGTCAATGCGATGGTCCCGGTCACTGAACTGGACAGCTCACCTCATTCAACAACCAACGTCACTCGCAAGCCGCTGCAATCATCTTCGCGGATGAACATTGACCTGTCGCTGTTGCAAGGCGAACGTCGGCCGGACTTGTCCGATTCCGCTCCCAATCCGCGGTCGTTGGTTTCTCCGGCTGATCAACCCGCGTTTCCCATCGGACGCATCACGCGAATCATTCAGTACAACAACGAACCACTCAGCTGGATACGATCGCTCGGGTTCGATGCGATCTGGTTGGCCGAGCCACCCACAGCAGCAATCTTGTCTGACGCGATCGCTCACCGCATGCGGCTGTACGCGCCGTGCCCGACCATCCCCGACCCCAAACTTGAACCGTTGCTTGAACCGGTCGCCGGTTGGATCGCAGCACCGGGGTTGGCAATGGACAGTCATCATCGAGAGGAGATCTCTGAAAAGATCGCTCGCCTGCGTGCATTGCCTCGACGTTGGCAACGACCGATTGTTGGTTCGCCTGTCGAAGACTTCCGACATTACGGCGCGATGCTCGACGCGGCCGTGTTAACGGCACCGCCACGTATTCGCGCGTTGTCCAGTCAAGCGATTCGCAGCGAACGATCGCAACAACGATTGCGATTGGGTGGCAAACAAATTGCCGTCAGCGTGCTGGGGATGCCCAACGCCGCCGCGATCGCTCAGTCAAACGCGATCTCCAATCGCATTGGTACTCCACCCACGGAGACATTCGCCTGGCAACCGATGTGGCGGGAAGTCGCCGATGCGATGGCGGACGCTCCTTCGGCTATCCTCGTCCGCTCAACTCGATCGCTGGCCTCTGGCGAAACACTCGATCAGAACCGCGGCATGGCGATCAGTTTCATCAACCGCTTCGTGGCATCGTTGGAACAATGGATCTCGACCGGAACACCCGACATCACGTCGGTTCCTGTCGGTCCGTACTACACTGCCCATCGACTCAGCAGCGGCTCGACCACCTTTTTGATTTGCACTTCCGCGATGGTACGCGGGACTCGAGTCATGGGTGGCGACGGGAAGACGCTTCGCATTGACTTGCCCGCATTCGAACATGGCAAGCTGATGTGGCGATTGACACATTTTGCCGCCGAACGCATCGAACCTGAAACGACCACACAAGGAACCTCGATCGAGATCGTTTCTCCAGATGTGGTCGAAGTCATCGCGATCAGCGACCAGATTTCCGAAGGAGGGCAATTGGCATCGTCTCTTTCCAGATTTGCTCAGCAGGCATCACTGGATCGTTGGCAACTGGCTCGCGATTCCATCGAACAATCCAATACAGCATGGTCGCGTGCCGTCGCCGCCCGAGCCGTCTCGCGAGACGCCCCCAATGATTTGCTGGAAGTTGCACGGAGCACGATCAATAACTCCGAACGCATGGTACGCAGCAACGACGCCCAATCCGCGTTGCGCCTAGCGGCTCGAGCGGATGCTTGGTGCATGAAAGCCAACTGGATGCTCTGCGACGCTTTTCGAGAAGACCCGTATGGGATTGTCAGCAGCCCACCGATGGAGGCCGGCAACTACGAAACACAAATCGCTTGGTCTCCCCTGTTGAACTCTGGTTTGGCAACATCTTCGGTGTTGAAGCTACCACCAATCGGCGATGTGCACGGACGCTCGCGTTGGGGAGTGAACCTGCTCAGCGGTGGCGGCATGGACCGTCCGGACAGTTTGCAAACGGAAGGCTGGACCTTTGGTCGCCGTCACTCCGAATGGGCGGAGACTGCTGCCGAATGCGTTGATCGCGGGGTCTTTCACGGCACGGGAGCGTTGGCTGTTCGAGTCATTCCCAAACGAGATGACTCGTTGCCTGGGGGCTACGAAGGCACTGCCTTGTTGGTACGCAGCCCACCGATCTTTGTCGAACCCAACCGAGCCGTGCGGATCGACGCCGTCGTTCGCACATTGGGCTTCGGCGGCCCTCATCAAGGTCTGTTGATGTACGACTCGTTGGGCACGCAAGAACTCGGCGTGCTCATCCAAGATCGCCCCGACTGGACGCCGGTCACGCTCTACCGTCAAACCGTGAGCGACGAACCCATCCATGTCATGTTTGAAGTCCTCGGTGGTGGCGAAGCGGTCATTGATGAAATTCAAGTCCGAGCTTGGGAAACCGATGCCAACCCGTTGCCCGCGATGCGTCCGATCTCACACCAATCCAAGTAAAACTCCCCAAGGACCTGTAGCCGACGGAGGCCCTCCGTCGGCTCGGGCGCAAACGATCACAACAAACGGCGCCCACCGCAACGACGTCCCCTTGAACTCACGCGCATTTCGACCGCGTTCCAGTGTATTTCTGCCGACGGAGACCCTCCGTCGGCTACGTAGACCGGGTCGCCTCAGCTGCTTGCGAAGCCGTGACGACTGTCTGGTGATGCAACTAAGAGAGTAACGAAACCAGGCTACTACTCGTGTTTCTTCATCTCTTGATACATGTTGTACCGCTCCGGAAACGCGACTTCTGTCTTCGTTGCCCAAGCCTCCCAAGCCGCGATCATCCGATCGCGCCGATCGGACTCCTCCGTCGCGAGGTCATTCAACTCCGTCCGATCTTCGGCGATGTTGTACAACTCCCAAGGCTTCTCGTACTCGCGAACAAGCTTCCAGTCTCCGTCTCGCATCGCCGCATTGCCTTCATGCTCGAAGAACATCGGTGAATCATGGATTGGCCGCCCGGCGACTTCCGAGTCGCCGATCAACGCGTTGACGAAAGAACTGCCTTCGCAGGGAGGAACGTCACCGGGCATCTCTGCGCCGGCCAGTTCGACACAGGTTGCCATGATGTCCGGCAAGTACGCCGGTTGTCTCACGAATGAGTTGCGTCGAGATTCAGGGATTCCGCCGGGCCAATGAGCGATCATCGGAGTGTTAGCACCACCCTCATGCAAAAAATGCTTGTACAAACGAAACGGAGTGTTGCTCGCGTTTGCCCAAGCCAAACCTTGACGCACGCCGTTGGTTGTTTCCAACGGAGGATTGCGAACCATTTTCTCGTCGCCGAATCCCAATCGCCCGCCTTCCTGACAGGCACCATTGTCGGACAGGAACAGGATCAACGTGTTCTCGTATTGGTCGATTGATTTCAAGTGAGCAACCAACCGTCCGATGTTCTGATCGATGTTGTCCACGCATCCCGCGTAGGCAGCCATGATCGCATCCAAATCATCTCGCTTCTTCGGCTTCAATGATTCCCAAGCCGGACCAACATGGGGTGCCGGCTGCACGGACTCGTCAAACAGCCCGATCTCGCGTTGCTTCGCTTGCCGAGCTTTCATCAACGCTTCCCAGCCCTCTGCGTAGCGTCCACGGTACTTCTCAAAATCCTTCACCTTCGCATTGAGCGGCCAGTGAGGAGCGTTGTACGCGAGGTACAAAAAGAATGGCTTGTCGTCAGTCCGTGTTGCTTCGCTGATGTAGTCACAAGCGATGTCAGTGAATGCGTCCGTTGCGTAAAAGCCATCTTCCGTTTCGACCTCTTCATTGCCATCGGTCATCCCACGATCACCGCCCGGTTTGAAGTAGTTGAACGCGCCGCTGATTCCGCCGTAGAAGCGATCAAAACCGCGTTGCAGTGGCCAATCGTTTTGATCCGCGTGACCTAAATGCCACTTGCCTGTCATGAATGTGTGATAGTCCTTCGACTTCAACACTTGCGGAATCGTGACACAGGTTTCGTTCAGATGTCCTTGGTAGGCTGGCGGAGCGACCAGTGTCTTGCCGGGAGGTGCGGTCATGTGGCCAATCCCCACTTGATGCGGGTGCAACCCCGTCATCAAACTCGCGCGAGTCGGACAACACCGGCCCGAGTTGTAAAACTGCGTGAACCGCAACCCGTTCTCTGCCAATGAATCAATGTGCGGCGTTTCAATTTCGCTGCCATAGCATCCCAGGTCCGAAAACCCCATGTCGTCGACCAACACCACCACAATGTTGGGTGGCGAAGTTTCCGCGGCACTCGATTGCGGTGCCGCGAGAACGACAAAAAGACAAACGCAGAGGGAGAAGCAAGCTCCCATCACAACACGTTTCATGCTTACTCAATCAATAAGTGGGTAGGGAATGTTGGGGCAGGTAGCTTTGTCTGACGACGCACGCCATTCGAATCGTTTGCGTGAATTTCAAGGGCATATCCACGGCCGAACCGGTTCGAGCAGCTTCCAAACACGGAAGGCCAAACAAAACCGAGCGGCTCTTTCGAGCTGGCGTCACAAAACATTTTGCGTCGAGCAGCTGAACCAAGCCGTCCGAGTCGATCTCGGTCGGCCGGCCATTGTAAACTAACGGCGTCTCAGAATCTTTGTCACGAGCCCGCTGTTCTTTCATTCTCTGCCCCGGCACCATGAACCAAATCATCTCGCGAGTCGCCTTTGTTTTCCTGTTGGCTGTCTCGACTGCCGCGACCGGTCACTCGGAAGACTTCCCATCCGACGATGTGCGGCGGATCGTGAAGGAAGGCATCCAAGCCGGCAAATGCCCCGGAGCAGTTGTCGCGATCGGCTTCGACGGACGAACCGTCTTTCAGTCTGCTTTCGGGGATCGTCAAGTCGAACCGACCAAAGTTCCCATGACAGAAGACACAATCTTCGATCTGGCCTCGTTGACCAAACCGATTGCGACCGCAACCAGCGTGATGATCCTGGCCGACCAAGGCAAAATTTCGATCGACGATCCGGTCAGCCAATACCTTCCCGACTTCGCAGGTCAAGACAAAGAATCCGTCACAATCCGGCACCTGCTTCTGCACACCTCCGGACTGATTCCCGACAACGGAATGTCTGACTACAAAGGCACGCATGCCGAATCGATCGCGAATTTGATGAACCAGAAACTTCGCAGCCCACCTGGCACACGATTCCGGTATTCCGATGTTGGCTTCATGGTTCTTGGTGAACTGGTCGAGCAGGTCTCCGGGAAACCGCTGAATGAATTCGCTCAACAAAACATCTTTGAACCATTGAAGATGAAAGACACCAACTTTCGATCGATCGGACAAGACGACGAGCGCTGCGCAACCACCCAACAACGCGAAGGTCACTGGATGCGAGGCGAAGTCCACGACCCTCGATGCTACGCCTTGGGCGGCGTCGCTGGTCACGCGGGATTGTTTAGCACCGCCGAGGATCTTTCCAAGCTCGCCAACGTTTTGCTGAAATCGGGAAAGAACGAAGACGTGAGTCTGTTTTCTCAATCAACCTTTGATGCGATGACCACCGGCATCAAAGTCCCTGGTGCGTCCGAAAATCAAATTCAATTGCGAAGCCTCGGTTGGGACAAGCAATCCGGTTACTCGTCCAACCGAGGCAAATCGATGACCGAGTCGGCCTTTGGACATGGCGGCTTCACCGGCACCGCAATTTGGATCGATCCTGAACAAAAGCTCTATGTCATTTTCCTCAGCAACCGCGTTCATCCCGATGGCAAAGGTTCAGTCAATTCGCTCGCCGGCGAGATCGGAACCATCGCCGCGGACTGGGCCATCGAACAACTCCGCTCATCTGAAACTCGCTGAGCACTCGCGGTCCCACATTGAGCTGCCAATTCGACGATGTCCCCAAAGAACTCTCACTCGATCCTTTCCGCCCCAGCGTTCCAAAAGCGAAGCATGAGTCGACCGCCAAAGCAAAGCGAATCAATATTGCATTTCGCGACCGATGTTTGCCCGCTTGGAAACGTCTTGATCGCGCGAGTTTGCGAAGGCGACTCAGCAAAAGGGATCTGCTTTCTTTCCCTCGGTGACGATCCGTCGAGTCAGTTGTCCGAACTCGCTGACGCATTCCCAAATCACGAACTTGTCGAATCATCAGACCACTCTCAAACGGAACTGGTTGCCATCCGGCAGTTCATTGAGCAACCGGCACAGCCGCCGGTCTTTCGCCTGGACCTTCGGGGTACCCCATTTCAAAAACGTGTTTGGAAAGGCCTGATGCAAACATCGCCCGGCGAAACAATCACCTATCGCGAACTAGCACAACAAATTGGCTCTCCAGGCTCCAGTCGCGCGGTCGGGGCCGCCTGCGGTCAAAACAAGATCGCATTGGCCGTCCCTTGCCACCGAGCGGTTCGATCCGATGGCAAGGACTCTGGATTCCGATGGGGTTTGGAACGCAAACGCGAACTCTTGAAACGAGAACGTGCGATCGGCGAACCGGGCGTCTCTTCCGACTTCAGCCAACCCCAGTTGTTTGGCTTTGATTCTCCGGTCCCAAAGCCGAAGTGCTCAGCACACTCCTGCTCGACACCACCGAAACAAACGCAGTCATGAGCGAAACGACCACCGGCAGTGGCTTCAGCCTCAAGGACCAACTCTTCAATCGCGAACGCGTCAACTACCTGAGCGGGTTGTTCCAAACGGCTGACACAAACTTCGATGGCAAAGCCTTCACCCGACAATGCATGCGAGGTCTCAAAGACCTCGAACTGAAACAACGCATCGTTCACATCGCGAGCGTACTCGAAAAACATTTGTCGGATGACTTCCGCATCGCAGCCAAACAGATTCAGGAGGCTCTTCCGCCGGCTTTGGATCCCACTCGAACCGACGATGACTTCGGTGATTTTATCTTTGCTCCTCTCGGCGAGTTTGTCGTCCGCAACGGACTCGATCGCAAACAACTTCGACATTCGCTTCGAACGCTCAAGCAAATCACCATGCGGTTCTCGATGGAAGACGCTATTCGCGCCTTCATCGACACTCATCCCGACGCAACCCTGGCCGAACTCGCTCAATGGTCCACTGATTCCAACTATCACGTGCGGCGTCTGGTCAGCGAGGGAACACGTCCCAAACTGCCGTGGTCACGCCGCCTAACGATCGACGTCACGACGCCGATACCGTTTCTCGAAACACTGCACGCTGACCCAACACGCTATGTCACTCGGTCCGTTGCAAACCACCTGAATGACATTTCCAAATCCCACCCTAAGCTTGTCCTACAACTTCTTCGAGAATGGAAAAAAGCGAAACGCCAAACGACCAAGGAATTCGATTGGATCAGCAGTCATGCCTTGCGAACACTTATCAAGCAAGGCCATTCCCCCGCGTTGAAGTTCCTTGGCTTTCGCGACAACCCGAAGATTGAAGTCTCGAATTTCCGATTGCTGCGCACGGTGCTTCGGCCTGGCGACTCGATCGAGTTCGATTTCACCATCACCGCTGAGCGTGCGGAATCATTGATGGTCGATTACGTTATCGACTTCGTGAAGGCCAACGGAACCACGGCCCCCAAAGTCCACAAACTCAAACGTCTGGCTCTCACCAAGGGCGAAACCGCTTCACTGAAGAAACGCCATCGCCTGCACGCGAACGCCACCACGTACAAACTCTATGCCGGCCGACACGCCGTCACACTGCAGATCAACGGACAACCATTCGGAACGCTCCCATTTGAATTGCTTGTCAACAGCGAAGCATGAAGTTCCGACGGAGCGAGACATTGAACCGACGAAACCTCACGCTCTGTCAAGTCATGGAACCCCTCGAGTCAGCATCCCATGTAGCCGACCGAGGCCATCGGTCGGCAAGAGCGAAAACAACCAAAGCAAACGCCCAATCTCCCAAGCAAGAACGCCTGCTTGCCGACGGAGGGCCTCCGTCGGCTACGTGGTTGCGCCGCTTCCTGGAACTAACGACCAAAGCAATGTGACGCTCCACATCCGGCCTCGCGTGAGTGAAACCGACGCATCCCTGACGTAGAGCAGATGAACCCTCACGCTCTGCCAAGTCATGGAACCCCTCCAGCCAGCATCCCATGTAGCCGACCGAGGCCATCGGTCGGCAGGAACGCAAACAACCAAATTAAACGTCCAATCTCTCCAGCAAGAACACTGGTTTGCCGACGGAGGGCCTCCGTCGGCTACGTGGTTGCGCTGCTTCTTGGGACTGACGACTGGAAGGGGCTTGGTCGCCGCGATCACTCGTCACCTTCAAAACGAAATGGTGTACCACCGATGATCTGGTCGCTGGTGATCGTTGGGCACACGTATCGCTCGATGTGCGATATCACTCGCCGGTTCCCTTCAAAATGGCTGACGTAAGGCCACATCTTCGGGTTGTACATCGAGTCCGTCATGTCTCGCATCAGCACGACGTTTTTGCCGTTCTTCGCCATTTGACGAAGCCCAAAGGGACGACCGAGCACACACATGTTGGTATGAACACCCAACAAAATCACATTGTCGATGTTCTTTGATTCCAAAACATTCCAAACCTCATCGCCTCGGTCGGTGACGAAATCCACCGAGTCGTCGATCACGATCGTATCCAGTTGCCGTTGCCAAGGTCGCTTCGGATCGCGGCCGAGCGACTCCAGCTTCGCCGCCCATGCCGCGTGTTCCTCGGGATCGTCGTCTTCTCCACCATCCGATTGATCGACGGGATACTCAGCCTCTTCTTCTGCAGGAATGCTGTAGCACCAAGCGCCGATCTCTTTCGGCAAATTCTCGGCGACAGGTGCTTGGATCGCACGCTTCCGCGCCAGACTGTTCGCGTAGAAATCCACACAACCGCTAGGGGAATGAATGATTGTCACCCCGCGTCGTCGTGCGTCCGAAATGACCTCATTCATCCTCGGTGCCATTTCATTCAGCCGCTCGACAGCATTGAAACAATGGTGATAGTCCCACACATCACAAACAATGATGGCGGTCTTGCTTGGCTCCCACGACTCATTCACCTGCTGAAGCACAAACTCTCCGGCATCCGATTTCGTCTGGGACTGAAGCTTAAGTTCCAAGCCGGATTGCGCCATCGCAGCCTGTCCCAACAAAACGCCGAATAAAAGAGCAACCAATGCGACACGCTTCGCCATCCGACATCTCCAAATTGAAAGTGAGGTGCATCCATCGTAATCATCTCATCGCGGCCACAGGAACAACATCAGCAGCGTCTCGCAGCCAAAATCTGGAATCCACACCAAACTCACACCGGTCACGAACGATAAATTTGGTCGTCGCGCCCATTGTCCCCTGAGCATCGGCCGAAGATCCGACGAAGTTCACGTGCTGGAAAAGCATGTTGTGCGAACCTTCGATCCAGCATCGTGTCTGCTTAGCAATCCAAGTCCTCCAACACGACAGACAATTGTCATGTCCGATCCAATCAAGTTCTATAGCACCGGCGACGAACACGGTGAATTCTCCAACTTCGCCGGTTATCCAATCAAAATTGGAAAGAAGGTTTGGCCAACGTCGGAGCACTACTTCCAAGCAATGAAGTTCCAGGAAGGGTCTGATCAAGAAGAAATCAGAAAGGCGAACTCGCCAATGCAGGCGGCGAGGATGGGACGCGACCGAAAACGGAAGCTTCGACGCGACTGGGAATCCGTGAAGGTGAACATCATGCGAGAAGCGATCCTGGCGAAATTCACACAACACGAGGATCTTCGCGAATTACTGCTGGCGACAGGTGACGCGAAAATCATCGAGCACACCACCAACGATGACTACTGGGGTGATGGAGGAGACGGCAGGGGAAAGAACATGCTGGGCCGAATCCTGATGGACACAAGAACGAAACTGCGAGAACCAGGCTGATTGAAGAAATGTCCTCATGCGGTAAACACCATGAAGCCCCGCATTATGTCAGGCTGACAACGCGAGCGCATTCCCGACTGCATCCTCCACTGGCAAGCTAGCTCACTTGATCGCAAGCACTGCGTCGACAGGTGCGCCGGTGACTTGCCCAGTCACTTCGCGGAAACCGGCACGACGCAAGATCGCTTCGTACTCGGCCAGCGTCCGTTCACGACCTTCGGTGCACACCAACATATTGAGATCTTGCATTTGGCCCCAATCCGGACCGCCACGATCGTCTTGTATCAAGATTTCCGCGAGCAGCAAACCGCCGCCCTCGGGCAAACGATCATAGATCTTCGACAGCAGTCGATCAATTTTCTCGTCGGACCAATCGTGCAGAATCCTGCCCAACGACATCAAATCGGCTTGAGGCAATTCATCGTCGAAGAAGTCGCCTGCAACCACATCGATTCGATCAGAAACGGATGACTGTGCGACGATCTCTTTGGTCAATGGAATCACACCCGGCAGATCAAACACCGTCGCGGTCAGCGATTCGTAGGCCTCGCAAGCCGCCATTGGCAGGTGCCCGGTCGCTCCGCCGAGATCCACCAAGTGGTTGAATTGCGAGAGATCCACCGCGCGAACCACCTTCGGTGAACTGATCACGCCATAGCCATGCATCCCCATCAAGAACTCTCGCATGGCCGCATCGTCAGCGAAAAAACTGCTGAAGATCGGCTGGTCCCAACCATAGGCGTCTTTCCAACGATGCGAACCTTCGCGGATCGCGTTTTCGAAATGCGACCACAACTTCCAGCTGACGTCATTGCTGAACTTGATGTAGCCCGTCATCCGGTTGGGACTGGTCGAGGTCAGCAATTCGCTTGCGAGTCCCGTGTTTTTGTACTGCTCACCGTCTCGCGAAAGCAGTTCCATCCCCACCAATCCATTGAGCAAGCGACTCACAGCTGCGGGATCGCACTGAAGCTCGATTGCCAAGTCTTCTGCCGACCGTTTTTGTTGCTCCAATGAATCGAAGACGCCCAGCTCCACCGCGGCGAACATGACTTTTGAAAATCGAAAGCCGTTGATGTACTGAAGAACTGGTGTGGGATCGACGGGCATGATGAGCAACGGACGGCGAAGACGCGGATGATGAGCGAAGAGGGCTTCGACGGTCTTGGAAGACCATCGTACAGGCAGGTGTGGTCACGCGACGGCATTGGAGGACCGTCGAACGGGGAGGTGGCTTGGCGACGGTCTTGGAAAACCATCGTACGGGCGGGTGTGGTCAGGGGACGGTCTTGGAAGACCGTCGTACTTTTGGAAGTGCTGACCGGACAAAGTCAGCGTTTAGCCAGCCAGGCCGTCGATGATTGCGTTGAGGGTTGGGCTGGGACGCATCGCGGCATTGGCCTTTGTTTCATCGGGATGGTAATAACCACCCAAATCAACCGCCACTCCTTGAGCATCGTTCAACTCGCCAACAATCGTTGACTCGTTCTCTGACAAGGCTTTTGCCACCGGTGCAAACCGTGCTTTCAAACCTTCGTGCGCACAGCCCGCCAACGCTTCCGCCCAGTACAACGCCAGATAAAAGTGACTGCCGCGATTGTCCAACTCGCCGACTTTCCGCGAAGGCGACTTGTCATTGTCGAGGAACCGCCCGGTCGCGTCATCCAATGTCTTTGCCAAGACCGCGAATTCTTCGTTGCCGGTCTTTTCCGCTAGGTCTTCCAACGAAACAGCCAACGCGAGGAATTCACCGAGCGAGTCCCAACGCAGGTGATTCTCGCTCATGATTTGTTCGACGTGCTTCGGTGCCGATCCGCCAGCCCCGGTTTCGAACAAGCCCCCGCCTTCCAGCAACGGAACGATCGAAAGCATTTTGGCGCTGGTGCCGAGTTCCAAAATGGGGAACAAGTCGGTCAGGTAATCTCGCAACACGTTGCCGGTGACGCTGATGGTGTCCTTGCCTTCGCGAGCTCGACCGCACGCGTGCCGGGTTGCATCGGCGGGGGCCAAGATCTGAATGTCCAAACCAGCCGCGTCGTGATCTTTCAGATATTCGTTGACCTTGCCAATCAAGTTTTGGTCATGAGCCCGATTTTCATCCAGCCAGAAAATCGCAGGGGAACCGGTGGCACGCGAACGGACAACGGCCAATCGCACCCAATCCTTCACCGCAACATCTTTGGTTTGGCAAGCACGCCAGATGTCACCTTTTTCAACGTCATGGCTCATCAGCTCCGTGCCGGCCGAGTTGACCACTCGAACCTTGCCGTCCGCAGGCACGCGGAATGTTTTGTCATGCGACCCGTATTCTTCGGCCTTCTTCGCCATCAATCCGACGTTCGCGACGCTGCCCATTTGGGTGACATCAAATTTGCCATTGGCGATACAGTCATCAATGGTGGCTTGATAGACGCCGGCATAGCAACGATCGGGAATGACCGCTTTCATGTCGTGCAACTTGCCGTCGGCTCCCCACATCTTGCCACCAGCGCGAATCGCGGCGGGCATCGAAGCGTCGATGATCACGTCGCTGGGCACGTGCAAGTTTGTGATGCCTTTGTCCGAATCGACCATCGCGATTTCGGGCAAATTTGACTGAATTTCAACCAGTGTTCCTTCGACCAACGCTCTCTGATCGGAAGGCAAGTCTTGGACCTTGGCAAACACCGACGCGAGACCTTGATCAGGATCAACACCCGCGGCGGTCAACACATCGCCGTGTTCTTGGAACAAACGATCGTACATCACCGCGACACAGTGTCCGAACAAAATCGGATCGCTGACTTTCATCATCGTTGCTTTCAAGTGCAACGAGAACAACACGCCAGTGGACTTGGCATCCGCAATTTGCTCCGCATAGAACGCTCGCAATTGCCGAACGCTCAAGCGAGCCGAGTCGACAATCTCGCCCGCGATGACCGTCAGACCGTCGCGAAGAACCGTGACGTTTCCGTCCTGATCAACATGTTCGATCCGCAGAGAGTCATCGGAATCAAGGATCACCGACTTTTCACTGCCGTAGAAATCACCTTCGCTCATGTGAGCGACGTGTGACTTCGAGTCGGCCGTCCAATCCCCCATCGAGTGTGGATTCTTTTGTGCGTACGCTTTGACCGGAGCGGCGACGCGGCGATCCGAGTTGCCTTCGCGAAGCACCGGATTGACGGCGCTTCCCAGCACCTTGGCGTAGGTCGCTCGAACCGATTTTTCTTCATCGGTTTTGGGATCCTGCGGGAAGTCAGGGATGTCATACCCTTGAGCCTGCAGTTCCGTGATCGCTTCGACCAATTGTGGAATCGAGGCGCTGATATTGGGCAACTTGATCACATTGGCTTCTGGCTTGGTGACCAACTCGCCAAGTTCTGCCAACGCGTCGGGGACCTGCTTGTCCGCCGGCAAGCGATCTGCAAAACCAGCCAAAATCCGACCGGCCAAGGAAATGTCCTTGGTCTCGAACGACAAACCGCTGCCGCTGGTGAACGCTTGCAGGATCGGCAGCAACGAACGAGTCGCCAGTGCGGGAGCTTCATCGGTGTGCGTGTAAACAATCGCGGCAGTTTCGCTGGGCATTCGAACCTCGTCTGGGCAAAGACCCCCAAATCACGGGAATCATGAAGAATTTCCGACTGGAAAGCCTGCTGCCCGACCGCTCAATTGTCAATGCCGGCGCGACCTCAATGGCAGGCCTGCATCCAAAAACCGCATCCGCGGGCGTATGATCGCCCGAAACGGTCAAACTTGAAGGCAGTGACGGTTTGCCATGCTGATGCCGCTGACGATCGCACCCACGATCCCAACGAAACCTTGGTCGGTTCCGCATAGGAAAACATTGGGCAAATGAGTGGTCCCATCCAACTGCTTGTCAGGGGCACCGTAGACGGCACCGTTGTCGTGCCAGGTGAAGCGGCGGATGGTTTTGGGAGTGAAGACGTCCGTGTCGATGACTCGCGCTCGAAAATCGGGCATGAACCGTACCGCTGACGCAACCGCCTCATCGTACTGGGTCACCTTCTCCGCCCGGTATTTCTCTTCCGGCAACTCGGACCACAAATCGTGATTGGCGAGTGTCGTGATGCGAACCACGCCGTCGGGCAACTCACCTTCTTCTGCGTCGTAGATGTAGTTGTTCGGGCTGCAGATGACTCCCGTTCGTGCATCACACAACGAGTCATCCGGTCGCTCCCAATGAAAATGGGGCGAATCGTTGTAGAACACGATTGTGCGGTCAAAGCCCAACTCCTTTGGCTTGCAATCCAGCACGCTGATCGACTCGATGAACGATAGTTTGCCAGCTTTCGCGACGTCCGGTTCGGTGATGTCGTCGCACATCCGCATGGTCTCGACCGTCCCCGCGGACGAAAGAATCCGTTTGGCTTGCAACTCCGTCCCGTCGTCCAGCACAACGCCGACCGCTTGACCGTCTTCGACATGAATGTTGGCAACGCCGCTCCGCAACTTCAGCTCGCCGCCCAGTCCACGGAACTTGCGAACCAGGTTCTTCAGGATGACTCGCACACCTTTGTAAGGTCGTCCGAAACCTTCCAAGTAACAAGCGCGAAACATGATGCAGAACTGGCCAAAGTCCATGTCGTTTTCACGGGCATTGCCATACCACATCAACGGGCACAACAACATTTCGATCAACAATGGATCCGACAGATGCTCCGCCATGACTTCGCGAGCGGATCGCATGAAATCGGGCGCGTCGCCGTCCATGTCGCTGTAATCCAACAGCGATCCACACAGACTGCGGAACCCATCGATCTGATCGGGAAAGCGTGACTTGATCTCGCTTTCCAGCATCCCGATGTCGTTGTTGAAGTCCAACTCAACACCCGGGAAACGAATCGATGACCCGTTTTGCTCGGCGAGCTTGAAATCTTCCCATCCAAATCGCAGTTGGCGAATCAGCTTCGCGAGCGGCCCTTTTTTATCGCCCTTGCGAGCGAAGTTGGTCATCGCGTGCAGACCGACGTCATAGTCGCGGCCACCCATTCGATAGAACGAATTGAGCCCACCGATCGTGTAATGCTTCTCGAGGATGCAAACGCGTTGGTCAAAGTGGGCCAGTCGAATGCCGGCTGCCAGCCCGCTCATCCCCGCGCCGATGATGATGGTGTCGTACATACAGCGAAAGTGGAAAGGGGCTCAGTGTCACAGGACCACAGGCTCAACCGAGAGCAGGTTCCCGAAGGCACACCCTGTGGTTCTGTGCCCCTGTGATTCTTTCCGCTTGTCCTAAAGATCCTTCATCTTCGGTTCCAGGTACGTGACCGTTGTGTGCATGCTGGCCAGGTGGCCGTAATCTTCCTCTGGAATTTGCACGCGGTGACGCTTGCGGAGTTCCATCACGATGTCCAAAAAGTCCATCGAATCCAGTTCCAATTGCTCGCGAAACGCCTTCTGATCGTCCAGGTTGTCGAGGTCCTCATCAGGAGAAATGTCGTCGAGGATATCGATGATTTCTTGGCGAATTTCGGCAGGAGTCATGAAAGGAAGCAGGGATGCGAGAGAAACGGGATGAAGGAACGTCCGTGTCCCGCCGTGGAGCAACCGCCACCGCGGGATGGAGTAGTTTCGACGGCATTGGGATTCGACACAAGGGGCACCACGCGGCACCCATGCCAATTGAATCGGGACAGATCGACGCAGAGAGGTGGAAAGTGGCTCAGAGCCACAGGGCCACAGGGCCACAGGGCCACAGGACCACAGGGATCAGGGGAGGACACTCCTCATTTCAATTCACCCTCCCTCTGGGAGGGTCGAGCGAAGCGAGGGGAGGGCCGAGCACTGAAATTGCAAATTGACAATTGCAAAATGCAAATTTGAAACGGGGATGTTGACGACTGACTCCGCGATCAAACTCGGCCGACGATCACGACGGAGTTGATTCCGAGCATCCCAAACGAGTTGTTCAGGATGTAATCGACGCGAGGCTTTTCTTGCGGTTCGTTCAGAACCAAACCTGGCAAATCGCACTCGGGGTCCAGCTCATCAACGTTGATCGTTGGGTGAACCACTTGGTCGCGGAACGCCATCAAATTGCCAGCCAATTCCAGCGATCCGGCTGCTCCCATCGCGTGACCGATGTAGCTCTTTGTGTTGTTGATGCGAACGTTTTCGCATTTGCCAAACACGCTTCGCAACGCGGCACATTCTTGGATGTCGCCGCTGTTGGTTCCCGTTGCGTGCGTGCTGACAATGTCAATCTGGTCCGCTTCCAAACCAGCCCGCTTGAGAGCCTTCTGAACGCACTGGGCCTGACGTTCCGGATTGGGCAACACAAAGTCAGTCGCGTCGGTGTTCATGGCGTAACCGACCAATTCGCCGTGAATCTCGGCTCCGCGTGCCTTCGCATCGCTGAGTCGTTCCAACGTGTACAAGCACCCGCCTTCGGCGACAACGATTCCGTTCCGCTTTTGATCAAACGGCCGAGACGCGAGAGTCGGATCGGCGTGGGTCGCCAACGCGTTTTGGCTGTTGAAGCTGGCAAAAATCCCAAACGTATGAATGCTTTCACTGGTTCCACCCGCGATCGCCACATCGCACTCGTTCAACCGCAGCATCTGAGCACCCTGGATGATGCCGGCGTTTCCAGCGGCACAAGCGGCACCGATTGTGTAGTGCGGCCCAGTGATCTGCATATTCAACGCAATTTCACCGGCCGGATTGTTCGCGACAGTACGCGGGTTGTGGTGATGCGACCAGCAACTCGTGTCGTAGTCGAACCCTTTGATCACGTGAATTTCGTTTTCAGTCTCGACGTTACCGTGCTCGGTCACCCCGACGTAGATACCAACTCGATCCTTGTCGACATTTTCCCAATCCAATCCGGAGTGAGCGACCGCTTCTTGAGCCGTGTAAACGCCGACACTGCCCGCGCGTGTTCCCCGGCGAATATCTTTTTTGGATTGATACTTCTTCGCGTCGAAATCACAAACGCCCGCCAATGTCTCACCGAAGTAGCGGATCTCGTACGGCTGCACACCGCTGCGTTTTTCCAGCAACGCTTGGCGGAAAGTGGCCCAGTCGTTGCCGTTGGGCGACGTCAAACCGACGCCGGTGATGACGATGCGTTGGTCGTCGGGAAGCTTCGATGCGAGGTTGGGGGCGATCACTGATATTGCGGCCGAAATGGGCGATTGATGCGTGGATAGCGACCCAAAAACGTAGCAATCGGGCCAGGTTTCCTCAACGGGCAATGCTGGAAGCGACCCCGGAATTGCGGGGAAAAGCCCAGCCAAATTGACGCGACCGATTGTCCAACCGGACGATCACTTCAACCACTCGAAGCGGGAAATTTTTTCCGATTCGACCAATCATTCCGTTCGGATCGAGATGCTGCGGGCGTGGGCGGTCAGGCCCTCTTTCTCCGCCACCGTGATCACATCCTGAGCGATTGCCGACAAAGCCGATTGATCGAACTGAGTCACACTGCCAGACCGCAGAAAGCTGTTCGCTGACAACCCTGCGGCCCATCGGCACGTGCCCCCCGTCGGCAAAACGTGACTGGGCCCGGCGGCGTAGTCCCCCAACGCGACCGGAGTATGGTGCCCCAAAAACGCAGCTCCGCTGTGCCGAATCTTCGCGATCAACGATTCCGGCTCGCGAGTTTCGATTTGCAAGTGTTCCGGTGCAAACGAGTCGGTCAATTCGCAAGCGTGATCGGCATCACGAGCCAACACCAAGGCTCCGAAATCTGACAACGCATCGCGAGCCAAATCGCCACGCTCCAGTTCGCCGAGCTGCCGCGACAATTCTGCCTGAACGCTCGTCAGCAATGACTCATCCCAAGTGATCAAAATCGCTGAGCCGGGAGAGTGTTCGGCTTGGGCCAACAAATCCGACGCAACAAATGCTGCGTTGGCGGACTCATCCGCAATCACGATCACTTCGCTGGGGCCTGCAAACGAATCGATGTCAACGGTGCCAAACACATGCTTCTTCGCCAGTGCGACAAACAAGTTTCCGGGGCCGACGATTTTGTCGACAGCCGGCAAGGCGTCGCATCCGTACGCCATCGCAGCGACTGCCTGGGCTCCTCCGCACCGATAGACTTCCTTGATCCCCAGTTCATGACAAGTCGCCAGCATATCCGTGTTGTAAGCACCAAATGGGGTCGGAGGAGCGACCACCGCGATCTCATCGACACCAGCAACCTGAGCCGGAATCGCCGTCATCATCACCGTTGACGGATAAGCCGCCGCACCACCGGGAACGCAGATTCCCACGCGAGGAATCGGCACATATCGCTGCGTCAGTGAGACTCCTGGCCGCGGCGTGATCGTGACATCGCGGTGCAAAATCGCGGACTGGAACGTGGCGATGTTGTCGCGAATTCGGCCGATCGTTTCGATCAGCTTCGGGTCCGCCACGGCGTGGGCGGCCTTCAAATCTTCTTCCGGAACTCGCAACGTGTCGGCCGTTAACTCCGCCCCGTCGAGCGACTTGGTGTACCGCAGCAGTGCCTCGGTGCCCTGCGATTGAACATCCTTGCAAATAGTTTCCACGACTTCGATCGGCGACAGAGCTTTGCCGAACACTTTCAAAGTCAACTCACGACCTCGCGGACTGACCAAGTCCCCACGAGGACTCAACTTTTCTCGCAACGCCGCCAGAGTTTCCGCAGCTTCGCTCGAAGAGGGATCGCGAGCGTCAACGGTTTGGATGGAAAATTCAGGCACGGCAACGATGCGGAACAAAAGGAGGAAGGGATCGACAGACTGGACTCGGCTATGAAAGCCAGCCGGTCAGTTTACCGAGCCAACAACCTTGGGCTAGGCTTGGCCCATGAAACGCTTTTTCACGCCTGCTACGAAGACAGCCGAAGCCCTACCGCTTCCCGAAAAACGTCGCACCACCGCACTGGAGTGGGCGTCCGTGATCGCGGTGTTCGCCCTCACCTTCGCGTTTCGATGGCCATTCTTGGCTGAAAGTTTTTGGATCGATGAGCTTCATGCCGCATGGTGCGTCGCCGACGGCTGGGACGAAGTGGCCCCGCGGGCGAAAATGGGAAACCAACAACCGCTGTACTTCTGGGCTCTTTGGGTCTGGCAGCAAATTCCCTGGCCTGAACCTTGGGCGAGCTATCCGGTCGAAGTCCTGCCCCGCATCACCAGCCTTTGGTGCGTCAGCCTTTCCGCCGCTCTGATCGTCTGGGGATCCTTGCGTTTTCACGGCAGCCTGCTTGCCGCCCTGGTTGCGGGACTCGCCATGGCGATCGATCGGCAAGCCGCGTTCTTTGGCGTCGAATTACGTCCCTACGCGGAGGTGATACTCGGAAGCACCCTTGCAGTCGGATTCGCCGCGAGAATTTGGGCGTCCACCAATATCAACCAAAATCGAGATTGGACCGGGCTCCACGCAAGTGTGCTTTTCGCGACACTGATGCACATCACCTCTTTGATCACGTTGGTTCCACTCGTCGTCGCGGTGGCGGCGAAAGACCTGAACGATTCGCGACGTGACTCGGGCCAAACGAAACGCAAGCTTTGGCGTCACGGCGGTTGGTTGGCCGCATGGGTCCTGATGGGACTGTTTTTATCCAGCGACCAACATGAGATTTGGGACCGCCGGGAAGCTTGGTCGTCATTCGGTCGCCCAAGCTCGCTGTTTGCGTTTTGGCAAATGTGGCCCTGGCTCGGTTGGACACTCATTCCGATAAGCGTCGCTGTTGTTTGCTTCGCACTGTCGCACGCAACTGCCGATTCAACCGCCCATAACATTTCCCAATCGCCCAACGGTCACCAAAAAGACTGTTCCGAGACCTCGTTCGTTCGTGATCCGACAACCTCTTTCACGATTCTTCTGCTGACCGTCCTGTTGGTTTCCACCCTTTCGGCGTTTTTCTTATCCGAATCCGGCGGCGTTCCGATTTGGCAGCGACGCTACCTCATCGCGGGTTTGCCGCTCGGCTGCATCAGCCTTGGCGGCTGGATTGCAACTCTTCGCCATCGATTGCATTACAAACTTCTCGTGCCCCTCATCGCCATTCCATCTTTTGTTGCGATCGCCTGGTCGCAAAACTCGATTCATCCGAGCGTCGCGAAATATTGGGTTTACCGAGGTGAAGACTGGCGGACCGCGTTCCATCGGCTTGCTGATTTGATTGAAACAGACGACTCCAATCAGACCGACGTGATTCAGCAGCACGTTTGGATCGACGGATATTTGATTGAACAACCGGCTATCACTGGACGGGTCACCGATGTGGAGCTCGCCACTTACCTCACCCTGCCCGCCCGAGGCCCTTACTCACCAGACAAAGATGCCTCACCAAGCAACCCTGCCAATCTTCACGCCCTCGGTTCTCTCGCTCCCATGGACGGATGGCAACAAGCAATCCAATCATCCGGTTTGGACGAACCGAATGCGAAGCATTGGTTTTTGTCGCGATCGTTGCCGGTGAACCAACGAAAGCCGCGATTGCTGGACGAACGCGACATCGAATTTCATGGCCAGTTTGGCAAGGTGTTTCTGTATTCCCAATCATCACACTTCGAATCGTCACCGAACTCCAAATCGCCAAGTGAAGACTGACCGTCTTGCCAAAGCTCAGCGAACATGACAACGTCCTCGGCACGTACCTTTGTGCCGGAGATTTTTTCGGAAACCGTTCAAATGAGCCAAACGCAGATGAACCAGACGACGAGCGACCACGCATCCACCTTCGACGCCCTCTGCCAAACCTTTCGCGATGCGGCAAAGCTTTCCACCACCGCCGATTTGCTCGAATGGGATGAACGCACCGGAATGCCACGTGGCGGAGCGGAGTACCGCGCCGAACAGGTCGCTCATCTACGCGGGTTGGTGCACACCCTGCAAACAGCTCCGGTCATCGAAGAACAACTCGCATCCCTGGCGGACTGGGACGCCGCATCGGATCCGCACAGCGACATCGGAGCGACGCTGAAGTGCCTTGCTGACGATTACCGCCGACAATGCAAACTGCCCAGCGACTTAGTCCAGCGCACCGCATCTTGTTGCGTTCGTGGTCAAGGCCAATGGGATGCCGCTCGGAAAGCGGACGACTATTCCATGTTCCAACCCGTGCTGGACGAGATGCTTGCCCTCAAACGGGAAACGGGCGAGCTTCTGAAGACCGATGACCAAACGGTCTACGAAGCCTTGTTGGATGAATTCGAACCCGGCGCGAAAGCGGCCGCTCTTACAAAAACGTTTGCTGACTTGCGAACCGAACTGGTGGCTTTGATCAGTGAGATCAAAGAATCCCCGCGACAAGTCGACACGTCGCTGATCACGCAAAAATTTCCAATCGAAGCACAGCGAGCGTTCTCGCACGTGCTCGCAGAAGCGATCGGCTTTGATTTCAACCGAGGTCGGTTGGATGAAACTTCGCATCCATTTTGCACAACCATCGGTCCCTCCGACTGCCGAATTCTGACTCGCTACGAACCCAATTTTCTTCCGACCAGCATCTTTGGAACGCTGCATGAGGCGGGCCACGGATTGTACGAACAAGGCATGCGAGACGACTGGTTCGGGTTGCCACCGGGAAGCTATGCGTCATTGGGAATCCACGAATCGCAATCGCGAATGTGGGAAAATCTCGTCGGTCGGACGCTGCCGTTCTGGGAACACTTCACCCCGCAGATCCAAACGCATTTCCCGTCTGAATTGGGCCAAGCCACTGCTGCGGAATTGCATCGTTGTTTCAACTCCGTCTCACCATCGCTGATTCGCGTCGAAGCGGACGAAGCCACTTACAACCTGCACATCATCGTGCGATTTGAATTGGAACAAGCCCTGATCAGTGGCGAGCTCTCCACCGATGATCTGCCGGTTGCCTGGGCGGATGCTTACGAACAAGTCATCGGAGTGCGCCCACCGTCGGCCGCCGATGGTGTGCTGCAAGACGTTCACTGGAGTGCGGGCCTGATCGGATACTTCCCGACTTACACGCTGGGCAACTTGGCTGCGGCCCAGTTGTACGATGCGGCCAAGCATTCCCTTGGCGACATCGATTCGATGGTTCGCGAAGGGAACTTCGCACCGCTGCGAAACTGGTTGGTCGAGAACGTTCACCAGATCGGCCGCACACGAACCGCCGATGAACTGGTCGAACAAGCCAGCGGCAAACCACTCTCAGCCGAACCGCTGATCCAAAGCCTGCGAACCCGCTACAGCCAAGTCTACGATCTCAACTAAAGAGTGGCATCGGCTTCCAGCCTGTGATTTGCACTGAGCAGCCTGCGAAACGAGCACCGAGCGATCTCGGTGCTTGAGCACCAACAAACTGGTCCGAATTCTGGCGAATCCGGCTACAGCAAATTCACGTCCGAATTCTGGCGAATCCGGCTACGGAGAACTTCTGGCAAGCTACTTCTTGCCCTTCGCTTCGATCTTTCCCCAAGTATCACGCAGCGGAACAATGCGGTTGAAGATGATCTCGCCATCAGTCGAATCGGGATCGACGACGTAGTACCCAAGTCGTTCGAACTGCACGCGATCACCAACGGCGGCTTCCGCCAGCGCGGGTTCCACGTGAGCGGTCAACGTCGTCAAAGAGTCTGGGTTCAAGTGATCCAGGAACGATCCCGTGTCAGATGATGCGTCTGGGTTCTCGACTTTGAACAGCCGATCGTAGTTCCGGACCGTCACCTTTTGGGCGTGCTCACGACTGACCCAGTGAATTGTGCCCTTGACCTTGCGACCCGAGGTATCTTCACCGCTCTTGGTTTCTGGATCGTAGGTGCAGAGGACTTCGGTGACGTTCCCATCGGCGTCCTTCACCACGTCGTGACAGTCCACGATGTAGCCCGAACGCAAACGAACCGAACCGCCCTTCTTCAAACGGAAAAACTTGCGAGGAGCCTCTTCGCGAAAATCTTCGGTCTCGATGTACAGTTCACCGCTAAATGGAATCTCGCGACTACCGGCGGATTCGTCTTCGGGGTTGTTGATCGCGTTCATCATTTCGACTTTGCCCTCGGGCCAATTCGTGATGGTGAGTTTGATCGGATCCAAAACCGCCATCCGCCGCGGCGCGACCGAGTTCAGGTGTTCGCGAACCGAATTCTCCAACCGAATGACATCAATCGTGCTGTTGAACTTGGCCACGCCGATGTCGGCGCAGAACGAGCGAATCGATTCGGGTGTGTAGCCGCGACGACGCAAACCAACCAAGGTCGGCATTCGAGGATCATCCCAACCGGTGACGTGATTTTCCTTCACCAATTGCAATAGTTTTCGTTTGCTCATGACGGTGAAAGTCATGTTCAAGCGAGCGAACTCGATTTGGCGAGGATGATGAATACCAAGGTTCTCGCAGTACCAATTGTAAAGCGGCCGATGATGTTCGAACTCGAGCGTGCAAATCGAGAATGTGATCTTTTCCAGCGAATCGGACTGACCGTGGGCCCAGTCATACATGGGATAGATGCACCATTTGTCGCCAGTGCGATGGTGCGGCACATGAGCGATTCGGTACATCACCGGATCGCGAAGATTGATGTTTGGCGACGCCATGTCGATCTTGGCTCGCAACGTTTTCTCACCGTCTTTGAACTTGCCCGCCTTCATCGCCCGCAGCAATTCCAAGTTTTTCTCGGGAGTGCGATCGCGATGAGGTGAATTCTTGCCCGGTTCAGTCAACGTCCCGCGATACTCGCGAGTCTCCTCAGCGGTCAGGTCACAAACGTAAGCCTTGCCGTCTTTGACCAGTTGCTCCGCCCAATCATAAAGCTGATCGAAGTAGTCGCTGGCGAAGTGCAAGTTGTCCCACTCAAACCCCAACCAACGGACGTCTTCTTGAATCGAGTCGACGTATTCGGTGTCTTCTTTGATTGGGTTGGTGTCATCGAATCGCAAATTGCATGTGCCGCCCATGTCTTTGGCCAGACCAAAGTTCAGGCAGATGCTTTTTGCGTGTCCGATGTGGAGATAACCGTTGGGTTCCGGCGGAAATCGCGTGGCAACTCCGTCAAAGCGTCCACTCGCCAGATCCGCATCAATCGCTTGGCGAATGAAGTGTTTGGACGGCGTTTTTTCAGGTGTGGCCGAGTCAGATGGTTCGGGTGCGTTCACGTCGATTCGCCGGTACAAGGGATCAAAAGATGCCGCATTGTGACGCGATTGCCAAAACGTTGAAAGGGTAGAATGCTCGCCGCGATTCGCCCTCGCCAACCGGTGCGTCGGAAGCGAAACCGGCCCGGTGCGGCAATCTCATTTCGCGGTGGCGGCTTTCTCCAACTGAGCCTGCATCCGAGCGATTCGTTCTGCCAGCGTTTCGCTCGACAAACGTTCTCGCAAACGATCGACCAGCAATCCAAACCCCATCGGAGTCACCTTTTCAGGTTCGCGAATGACGACTTGGCTGCCCTCAATACGGCGCAAAGCGTCTTCCATTCGCGATGCGTTCAGTTGGTTCTCCAAGACCTCTTCGTTGCATTGGTGAAGCAACAAGTTGTCCGGGTCATATTCGCGAAAGACTTCGAAGAACAAATTGCTGCTCGCCTGCAGATGCTTGTTCGGCTTCTGACGACCGGGATAGCCACCGTGGATCAATCCAGCGATCCGCGCGATCGCTCGGAAACCACGACGGCTCATCTCGGTCGCGTTGAGCGATTCGCCAATGTCAGCGACCAATCGATCGGGCGACAGCAGTCCGGCATCAAGAGCCTGCTGCAGTGGAGCGGGCTTTGGCGACGTCAATACAAACCCATAGTCGTTGCACGCAAACGAGAACGAGATCTTTTCGATCCGCGACATGCGATGTGCCAGCACGGCGGACAATCCCTCATGAGCCAACCGGCCGGCGAAAGGATAAAAGAACAGCTGGTATCCATCTCGCGTTCGGATCGACTCGATCAACAATTCGTTCGCGGCAGGAACGTGACTCCATTTCGCTTGCAACTGCAGCAGCGGACGCATGCGTTTCATTTCTGGACCAACGTAATCGCCCTCGGCAGCCTGCTGCAATTTGGTCCGCAGGCCTTGTGCAAGCTCGCTGGACAGCGGCAATCGTCCGCCCATCCATCGCGGCACCGCATCAGGTGCGCCCTTGGCTCGTTTGACGTATGCCTCGCTATTGTCAATCCGCACCAACTCGACCAACCGACCGGCAAACAAAAACTTGTCGCCGATGCTGACTTTTGAAAGAAACGATTCTTCGACCGTGCCCAGCGTTCCGCCTTTTAGAAACTTCACTCGCATCGAAGCGTCCGAGACAATTGTTCCGATGTTCATTCGGTGGTTGGACATCACTCGTTTCTGAGTCACCACGTAGCGACCGTCGACCAGTTCGACACGTTTGAATTCTGGATAGGCATCCAGCGTGCTGCCTCCGCGGACGACAAAGTCGATCGCGAATTGCCATTGCTGTTCAGACAGCGATTCAAAGGCACGCGTTTGTCGCACTTCGGCGAGCAGTTCACTCGATTCAAACCCGCCGCCGATCGCGATGGTGACCAAGTGCTGAGTCAAAACGTCCATCGGGGATTTGATCAACGGACGTGACTCGAGCTTTCCATCGCGAATGGAATCTTGTGCCGCCGCCAGCTCGATCAGCTCGAACGCATTGGTCGGTACAAAAGCAAGCCGACTGATCGCGCCGGGTTGATGGCCACTGCGACCGGCTCGTTGCAGCAACCGTGCCGCTCCCTTGGGACTACCGATTTGGATGACAAGGTCGACGGCGGTGAAGTCGACCCCCAAATCCAAACTGCTGGTGCAGACCACCGTTTTCAAACTGCCCTCTCGCAACCCGTTCTCCACCCATTGCCGCACGCTGGTGTCGAGCGATCCATGATGAAGCGCAATTTGGCCGGCCCAATCGGGTCGATGAGCCAGCAGTTTTTGATACCAAATTTCGGTTTGAGACCGAGTGTTGGCGAAGATGAGTGAGGAACTGGCCTGCTCGACCTCTTTGGCCACCTCTGGAATCATTCGTGTGCCGATGTGGCCGGACCAAGGAAATCGTTCGATGACCGGCGGCAGAATCGAGTAGAGCTTGGTTTTCTTCTTGCTTTTACCGTGAATGATGACCGCATCATCGGTGTTGGCTGGCCCCACCAAAGATTCCAAAGCTTCGTCCAAATTGCCGAGCGTCGCGGACACGCCCCAAGTTTGTAACGTCGGCGAAAGACGTCGAAGTCGAGCGAGAGCCAACTCGGTCTGCACGCCTCGTTTGGTCCCCAGCAACTCATGCCATTCATCGACGATGACCGCCTTCAGCTCTGACAACTGCGGTTGCAATCGCTCGTGGGTCAGCATCAACGTCAGACTTTCGGGCGTCGTCACCATCGCGGTCGGCAGCCGCTTCATTTGTCGGGCCTTCAAACTGGCCTTTGTGTCGCCGGTTCGCCCCTGCAAATCCCAAGGCAAATTCATTTCATCAATCGCCGCCTGCATCGCCGCGGTCGTGTCACCCGCGAGGGCTTTTAGCGGAGTCACCCACAAAACTTGCAAACCGGGCGGACGCTTCGGGTTCCACTTGCCAGGATCCTTGTTGGCTTTCATCCACTGCAACAAAGGCCCCATCCAAACGGCGAGCGTCTTGCCCGTTCCCGTCGCCGAATGGACCAGCCCGCTTTTGCCGTCGAGATAAGTCTTCCAAGTGGAACGTTGAAACAAGAACGGCTTGGAGTCGCGAACTTCAAAGAACCGATCCACCAAAGCCCTGGGCTGGATTCGTTCGGTCTTGGAAGCGGATGCGGGCATGGAGCGTGCGAGGTGAAAAGAAGCTGAAACGCTGTCGCGGCAAAGTTCAGTGTTGAGCGGGGTCAACCGTGAAGCCAGCTCAGTCATGACGTGTGGACAGAACGATTTCCGCCCTCATCCACAACGGTTGGACGCGGTTCGGTTAGGCTGGTTCCACCTTCCAAGTTCTCCCAATGTTGTCGTCCTCCATGTTGACCAAGGAGCCCACCTCGTGAAATCCCACCCGAAGTCTCACCCACAGACCTCCCCTCAAACATCCGCCGCCAAATCGCCCGTCGATCGCCGTCAGTGGTTGAGCTACGCCGCGTTTGGCGGAGCCGCGATTGCTGCGGGGTCCTCACAAGCCGCCAAGGTTGCCACCGCAGCTTCGGCCAATCAAACGCAACCGAAATACAAATTTAAAAAGTCGATCAATCTTTGGGCGTTCCCCTACCCCGACAAAATGTCGCTGAAAGAATGCTTGCAACTGGCCAAGGACGCAGGATTCGACGGGATCGAGTTGAACTATGACCTCGACAGTGATTTGTCCCCCAAATCGGGCACCAAAGAGTTCACCGAGATTCGCAAGATGGCCGACGAAATCGGCATCGCAATCAGTGGCGTGTGTTCGTTTCTGTTTTGGCCTTACCCGCTGACCAGCAACGATCCCGCCGAGCGTGCTCGCGGAATGGAATTGGCGGGCAAGATGACACAAGCCGCTCATGACCTGGGAACGGAGAACTTGCTGGTCGTGCCAGGTGCCGTTCACATGCCATGGCGTGAAGACCACGATCCGACTCCCAACGATGTTTGCGACCGAAGAGCCCGCGAAGCGATCGGAAAGTTGCTGCCTCAAGCCGAGAAGTTGAACGTCAAACTGAACATGGAGAACATCTTCTTCAATGGCTTCCTGATGTCGCCGATGGAGATGGCCGACTTCGTGGACAGCTTTCAGAGCGAACACGTGCGAGTGCATTTCGACACGGGCAACATCATGGAATACCAATTCCCTGAGCACTGGATTCCGATCTTGGGTGACCGCATTCAAAATGTGCATTTGAAGGAATACACCAAGAAGGGATCGGATCATTCGCTCGAGGCGTTCCGCCCACTTCTCGACGGGACCACGAATTGGCCCGCCGTCTTGGAAGCTTTCAATGCCATCGGCTACGACGGTTACCTCACGTTTGAGTATTTCCACCCGTACGCGCACTTCCCCGAAGCGTTGATCTATCAAACGTCGGATTCACTTGATCGCATGCTGGGTAAAGTCGTGCAGCCGTAACTGCGTCCCTTCGGTCCTTGGTACGGCCTACTTCGTTTCCAAAACCGCTCAACCAAAGTAGGCCGGACCGAAACAAAGTGGAGTTCCGGCAGATTGGGTGCTCAGCGACGCACTCGCTTCAGCGTTGACGACGTTGCGCAGCTGCCGTAACTGCGTCCCTTCGGTCCTTGGTACGGCCTACTTCGTTTCCAAAACCGCTCGACCAACGTAGGCCGGACCGAAACGAAGTGGAGTTCCGGCAACAATCAACAATGACGCTCAAGGCACTTCCTCTGAACCACTTGCGATCACTTTGGACTCCTCCTCCGGCAACATCGCGATCAAATCAGCCAATCGATCGGCGTCGGCGGGTTGCTTGTCCGTTCGCCAGCGAACAATGCGTGGGAATCTGGTCGCGATGCCAGACTTGTGTCGTGTGCTTCGTTGCAATCCTTCAAACGCCAGCTCCATCACCAGCTCGGGTTTGACACTTCGAACCGGTCCGAAACGTTCGGAGGTGTTGTCACGCACAAATCGGTCGACCTTGCGAATCTCGGCGTCGGTCAAACCGCTGTAGGCTTTCGCGAACGGAACCAATTTGTCTTCGTCCCAAACCGCAAACGTGTAGTCCGTGTACAGACTGGCTCGCTTGCCATGCCCTCGTTGCGCATAGATCAAAACAGCATCCACGGTGTGCGGAGCGAGCTTCCATTTCCACCAAACACCGCGAACACGTCCGACGCTGTAAGGTGCATCCAAACGTTTGATCATCACCCCTTCGGCCAAAGCATGACGACTCGTCGATCGAATCGCCGCGAGGTCATCCCAAGAATCAAAAGACAACGGCTCATTCCAAACGACACTGGGCGGTTGATGGATGCTCAGCATCTTGAGCAACGCGTCACGCCGGTCGCCCAAGGGTTTCGCTCTCAAGTCGTTGCCATCCAGTTCCAAACAATCAAAAGCGTGGAACATCACGGGCACCTCCGTCAGCAACTTTTTGCCAACCGTTTTGCGTCCGATCCGGCGTTGCAACTGGGCAAACGGAAGCACCTCGATTGCCTGTTTGGAATCGTCCAAAGCCGGCGAGACATGACGACTGGCCAAGATCTCACCATCGATCACTGTGCCGTCCGGCAAGAACTCCGCCGCACGTTCAATTTCGGGCCAGCGATTGACCATCAGATCTTCTCCGCGAGACCAGATGTAAGTTCGCCCGGCACGCCGGATCACCTGGCCTCGGATGCCGTCCCATTTCCATTCAGCTTGATACTCCGAAGGGTCGCCAAGCGTTTGCCAATCGGGCCCGTCGCCTTCCGCGTTGGCATCGTCCGCCAATGCGTGAGCCAGACAAAACGGATACGGCCGGCTGTGAGTCGCGTCGTTCAAGTCCGTCGAATGCAGCCGCTCGATGAAGTCAGGCGTTGGATCCCAATCGCCCATCAATCGGTGAGCGATCACGTCGGCGGGCAATCCGTTGGACTCGGCGATTCCGCGGGCCACCAATCGCGAACTGACACCGACGCGAAACGATCCGGTGATCAATTTCATCAAAATCAATCGCGAGGTGCCCTCCGTTTGGGCCCACATCCTCCGCACCGCATCAGATTGCTCGGATTCGTCCATGCGAGCCAGTGGCAGCACGTCATTTTGCATCCAATCTGACAAACTGCGGAAATCCGCATCCGGCGAGTTTCCTGCTGGGACCAGCAACGAGATCGTTTCGGCCAGATCCCCCACCGAATCGTAGGACTCCTCGAACAACCAGTCGGGAATCTCGGCCGACTCAGCCGCCAATCGCCGCAATAAACCTGTGGAAACCAAGCGTTTTACGCGTCGACCGCTCAGCGAAGCGATGGCCCAAGCGGCATCTTCGGGGGATGCGGCGGACATGTACTGGGCGATCGCGGCGACCTTTTCATTGGTCTTCGTCGTCTGATCCAGGCGTTGGAAGAGTTCGGCAAAGAGTTTCATGCGAGGATCGCGTTTTCAGGTTGACAAAAATTCGATTTGTTCACTCAAAGCCGTGTTGACACTGGTTGTCCGCAATTCGTATTGCCAACCTCGCTAGGAAGGTTTTCGTGCTGACTCATTGGGTTTATTCCGTCACGACGATGGGATTCTACCGAGGAGACCAGTTCGAAACGCGGAACACTCCGGTGTTCACGGCCGACAACCAGTCCACCCATGGTGAGTCTGGGCGAGAGCTTTCCTGCACTTTATGGATTTCATGTCTCACGCGAAGAAGGAGAGTCGCGTTGAACCGCTCGTATCATCCGCCAAGGCGGAACCGGTCATGTCCTGAGGGACAGACCAAGGATGAATTGGGTCATTCGATGACCGCGATGACCAATGCTCCTGGAAAAGGGGCCTCTGCTAAGGAGACGTTGATGTCGACGCTGGAAACTCAATGGCGACACAAGGTCACCCGACCACTGGTGTCGCTGTCCATTGCTTCGTTGCTATCGACCGTGGTCGCAGTCCCGAATGCATCGGCCCAATTCACATTGCCACCGACCGACTCGTCCGCGAAAGCAACAGCGACTTCGAAAGAAACGCCTGCTTCGTTGCCGTTGGCTATCCGTCGCACGGAAACGTTGCGATTGGTTGCCGCAGGACGTGCCGCGCTCGACAAAGGCGATGTCAAAAACGCTCACTTGTTCGCCAAACAGGCGCAATCCTTTGGATTGAAAGAGCATGAATTCCAACCCGGCGACGCTCGTCCTTGGCAATTGCTTCTCGATACCCAAGCCGCCGCACGTCGGACTGGCGTGGATTTGGAGGCATTGGTCAAACAAGCTGCCAACCCGATCATGCAAACCAGTGGCAACGCCGCTGCGGGTGCTCCGTTCATGGTGCAACAGGCCGGCGGCGCAAGCCCAACGCCTGGTGGCATTGCCCAGGTCCAAGCAGCGATGCCGCTTGGCAATTCCGAAGGCGACCGTTTGTTCCGTGAAGGAATGGACTTTTTGTCAGAAGGAAAGAAGACCGAGGCACGCCAAGCATTCGTGAAAGCTTGGACGTTCGAATCCGAGCTCGACACGCAAACTCGCCGTGCGTTGCAAGACAAGTTGACCTTGTTGCAACCGTCTCGTTTGCCTTCGCCAACCGCAGGCCAACCCCTGTCGGCGATGGACAAAGCAGACCTCGAAGCCCAACAGCAAACCCGTCGCTTGTATCGCGAGATCACGACGGAATTGTCGAAGGCCAACGAGAAACGCACCGAAGCTCCGATGGACGCCGTCGACGATCTCGAACGACTTCGTCGTCGTGTCGAAGGTGCCGGCATCGATGAAGCATCCAAAGCATCGCTGGCGGCCATGGTCGACCGAGCTTTGTCGGATCAAAAGACATACGTCGAACAGCATCGTGCTGAAATCCAATTAGATTTGGCCAACGAAGCCGTTCGTTCCGAAATGGCAACCGAAGCCGCCAAAGAAGCTCGCATCGACGATGAAATCTCATCGCTGGTCGAGACCTTCAACGACTTGATGGACGATCGTCGCTTCCACGAAGCCGAAGTGATCGCGAAACAAGTTGGCGAGCTGAAGCCTGGTTCGCCGATCGCCCAAAGCATGTTTAGTAGCAGCCGCATGGGCGTTCGTCTTCAAATGAATGAAGAAATCAGTGCCGACAAGGAGGACAACTTCAATCGCGAAATGCTCTCCATCGATCGTGCCTCCGTGCCACAGAACCCCGATCGTCCGTTTGAGTTCCCAGAAATTCGTTCTTGGGAAGAACTCTCGCGTCGTCGTTTGGCTCAAGGTGCTGAATCGAACTTGTCGCCTCGCGAACAAGAGATCAAACGCAAACTCGAAACGGAAGTCGAAGTCAAATACCGCGATCGTCCGTTGGGAGAAGTCCTGGATGATTTGTCGAACATGACCGGCGTGCCGATCGTGATCGACAACCGTGCCTTGGCCGCGATTCGCTTGAACCGCGAGACCCCGGTCTCGCAGAACATCTCGAGTCGAATTTCGTTGCGAAGTGCTCTGAACATCATTCTGGGCGATCTCGACTTGACTCACGTCATCGGCAACGAAGTGCTGAACATCACCAGCAAAGATGCTCGCCGGACGATGGTCGAACGTCGCACCTATCGCGTCGCTGACTTGGTCACACCGATTCCAAACTTTGTCACCGGTTACGATGATGGTTTGCGTGGTGCGTTGCGTAACGCCTACCAAATGATCAACCCACAAACCGACGTTCAAGTCGTGCCTGTCTCGGCATCGGGATTGGGCGGGTTTGCCGGCAACAACAACGCAGCATCAATGAGCCCCAACATGCTGGGTCAGTACAACACTGGCAGCAACTATGGCTCGGCCGGCGGTTTGGGTTCGCCCAGCAGCTTCGGCGGGTTGGGTGGTCAGTCGATGGCTGACTTCAGCCAGCTGATGCAGTTGATCCAAACAACGATTGAACCTGAATCGTGGGAACAACTCGGTGGCGTCGGCACGATGGCTCCGTACCCACAAAACTTGTCGCTGGTTGTCAGCACGACGAGCGACGTTCACGATCAAATCGTCGACCTACTGGAATCACTTCGTCGTTTGCAGAACTTGCAAATCACGATCGAAGTTCGCTTCATCACGTTGTCCGACACGTTCTTTGAGCAAATCGGAATCGACTTTGACTTGCAGTTCGATGACAACGCTCCTGGTTTGCCAGGCGACGACAGCGGACCGGAAATCACGATCGGTTTGGACGGCGACGGAACTCCAACAGCCGACCTCGACATTCGATTGGACCAAAACAGTGGTGCAACGGTGCCGTTTGGTGCTCCTGACGCCGGTGCGATTTCGACGCTCGGATTCGCAATCCTCAGTGACATCGAAGCGTACTTCTTCCTGCAGGCCGCTCAGGGTGACAGTCGTACGAACGTAATGCAGGCTCCGAAGGTAACGTTGTTCGATGGTCAGATCGCTTCGATCCAAGACCAGACTTCGCGTCCTTTCGTGACCAGTATCGTTCCCGTCGTCGGTGACTTCGCCGTCGCACAACAGCCTGTCATCGTTGTTCTTGACGAAGGCACACGACTGAACGTGCAAGGTGTTGTCAGCGAAGACAAACGATTCGTTCGCCTGACGTTGATTCCAACCTTCAGCCAAATCGGTGAAGTGAACGAGTTCACGTTCCAAGGCAACTCGACGACTCGCAACACTTCGAATCGCAACGTTGACACCAACGGTGACGGCGTGATCGATGAAGAAGACGAGCAAGAAGAAGAAAGCGTCACGCAAGGTACGACGGTTCAACAACCGACGTTTGCCTTCACCACCGTCAACACGACCGTGAGTGTTCCCGATGGCGGCACGATTCTTCTTGGTGGGATCAAACGAATGAGCGAAGGCCGCAACGAACGTGGCGTGCCGTTCCTCAGCAAGATCCCATATGTCAGCCGATTGTTCCGCAACACCGCGGTCGGTCGTGAGTCGCGAAGTTTGATGATGATGGTCACACCACGGATCATCATCCAAGAAGAAGAAGAGATCGCCCAAACCGGATTCGATCCGGGACGCTGATCGCGAAGAAACCCTGCACCGGTCGCTCGGAGGCGTCCTTCCGCCTTCGAGGTCGGTGAACTGGGTTCTTTTCCTTCAACACATCAACGGTCGTCGCGAGTTCTTCGGAACATGCGACGGCCGTTTTTTCGTGCGTGGCCGATCCTCCCGCGTGGGTGGGACAGGCATCCCGGATTGCTTCCCGTACCGCGAATGGCCCGAAATCGGAAATTCGCGAGTGCCGAAAGCAAATTTTTACGGAGGATTCGACGCCATTGCGGTTGCTAGCAAATGCCGGTTGTTTTGAATTTCTGCATTACGTCCGCCATTGTGGCTTGGGGGAGTCCCCCTGGATCTGGCCTGCCAATTGACAGCTGCCCAGGGACTTGATCAACCTGTTGCCCCATCGATGCAATCGTGTGTCGTCCAATCGCAATCAGCTCTCCGATCGGATCGGTTTCAGCTGGCGAAAATTGGCACGGCGATCGCATCACACCAACACAACGTGGGCATTTCGCTGCCAAGGCGGCGGGGTGCGATCGAGAAACGAAGTGAGCCCGGTTTTTGCCGTGCTCGCAGAGTGATCTCGGTCGAACGTCCTTCGACGTTTCCATGGGCCACCTCGCGTGTTCCCTGTGTGGTGAATCCATTCCCCGATGAGACAACTGTATGAGCCGAGCGAAGCTCGATTCCATCCGTGCCGCTGGGCCGGCAATTTTGCCGAGCCTTTTGCAATGCGATTTTGGTGACTTGCGCACCGAGATCGAGAAGCTGACCGTTGCTGGAACGCGCGTGTTGCACTTGGATGTCATGGACGGCCACTTTGTGCCCAACCTGACCTACGGCATGCCAATTGTCGAAGGTCTGCGTCGTCACACGGACATGCCACTGGACGTTCACCTGATGATCAGCGATCCGATTGCCTACGCGCAACCGATGGTCGATGCTGGCGCCGACCTGTTGACCTTCCACGTGGAAGCGGTCGACGACTGTGTCGAAGTCGCCGGAAAAATTCGCGACATGGGCGTCGGTGTTGGCGTCGCGATCAACCCCGACACGGACTTTGCCAAACTGGATTGCTGCCTTGATTCAGTCGACATGGTCTTGGTCATGAGCGTCAACGCAGGATTTGGCGGCCAACAATTCAATCCAGTGGCGCTGGACCGTTTGCGTAGCCTGAAAGAACGCAAACCGGACTTGCTGCTGGAAATCGACGGCGGCATCAAAGCCGAAACAATCGGTGACGCTCGCGCGGCCGGTTGCGATCTGTTTGTCGTCGGGTCCGCAATTTTCGGCCAACATGACTACGAAACCGCGATCAATGAATTGACGCAGGCCATGCATGGTTCGCCTCCTGCTACGGGAGACCAGTCATGATTTCACTTTGGCCCAAAGCCGCTTCCAAGCTGGTTTTGATTCGCCCCGGTGCGACCACCTTCGATGAACAAGGTCGCATGAAGGGCAACCTGGACATGCCGTTGTGCGAACGCGGCCGCATGCAAGCCGAATCGCTCGCCAGCGAATTAGCCGGTATTCGCCTGCATGCGATTTACTGTGCACCATGCCAATCCGCGGTTGAAACGGCGACTTGTCTGTCCGAGGGACGCGATCTGCGACCCAAGGTGATTGACGAGTTCCGCAACGTGGACCACGGATTGTGGCACGGCAAACTGATCGAAGAGATTCGTCGCAACCAACCACGACTGTACCGGGAATTATGCGACACGCCAGAATCGACCTGTCCTCCCGGTGGTGAACCGTTGCACGAAGCGGCGCATCGCGTCGGCAAAGCAGTGCGTCGGATCTTGAAACGCAATCGTAACCAGGTTGTTGCCTTCGTGATTCCCGATCCGTTGGCATCGTTGGTCGCTAGCCAACTGAAGGACGAAGCGTTGCCACAGATCTGGAAAGTTGAAACCGACGCCGGCAACTGGCAATTGATCGAAACTTCCTGATTGAGAACTTGCCGCACCGGCAACGATTCTCGAGCGAGCACCGCCAGTCTGAGCAGAAGACTCGCGGGGAGAAACCGAACGACTCGAACACCCACAAAGCCGCTTCCTAACGGAAGCGGCTTTTTTCGTTCAGCAAGCAGCATCCCCCCCAGAGGTCTTTCTAAGGTGAACAGATCGCCAATTGCATATCCCTTTTGCGAAACGACATCAGCAATCGTTCTTGCGGAAAGATTGTCCTGGCTCTATTGAGTTGTTAATCTAGGCGCTCAGGTGAAGTACAATTCGATTCACGGATCTCCGTCACCCATCGCGTCTGTCTACGATATCTTGTTGCAACGAGACGCGACGACGGTTCGCCTGTTCGCCCACCTACCTTTCCCTTCCTTTGGAACTGTTTGTCCATGACCTCGAAAACAAACCGCCGTCGTTTCATTGGCCAATCGGCCGCATTGACCGCAGGAGTCGGCTACTTCGCCGGCACCAGCTTGGCTCAAGATGAATCGCCATCCGCATTGAACTCATTGTCAGCGGCCTGCATCGGCGTCGGCGGCAAAGGTGGCAGTGACACCAGCCACATCGCCAACCAAGGCGTCAACATCGCCGCGCTGTGCGATGTCGACCGCGACACATTGGCGAAGAAGGGCCGCGAATTCAAAGATGCGCAGCAGTTCGACGACTTCCGCGAAATGTTGGACAAGATGGGCGACAAGGTCGACATCGTGACCTGCAGCACGCCGGACCACACGCACGCGGCGGCATGTGTCAAAGCCATGAACATGGGCAAACACATCTACTGCCAAAAACCCATGACCTGGTCGATTCGCGAAGCTCGCTTGATGCGAGAAACCGCTGAGAAGACCGGCGTCATCACTCAAATGGGTAACCAAGGCACCAGCGAAGATGGACTTCGCGAAGCTGTGGAAGTCATCCAAAGCGGCGCGATCGGCGACGTCAGCGAAATCCACATCTTCAGCAACCGTCCCGTTTGGCCACAAGGCGGCGGACGCCCTGAAGGCGAAGACCCCGTGCCGTCCTCGTTGAACTGGGATGCTTGGATCGGCCCGGCCCCGATGCGTCCGTTCGTCAAAGGTGCTTACCACTCGTTCAACTGGCGCGGTTGGGTCGACTTCGGAACCGGTGCTCTCGGCGACATGGCCTGCCACACCACCAACATGCCTGTCAAAGCTCTTCAGTTGTGGGACCCCATCGCGGTCACCGCTGTGAAGAACCCCGGCATCGTTGAAGGCGAACAGTATCCCGGCAGCAGCTCGCTGATGTTCGAGTTCCCAGAACGTGAAGGTGCCGACGGCAAGACGTTGCCACCTTGTAAGTTCTACTGGTACGACGGCGGCAACCTGCCACCGGAAAGCATCATCTCGCAGTTGCCCGCTGGATTCCAGAAAAAAATCCAAGCACAACGTGACGGTGGACAGAAACGATCCGGTGCGGTCATCGTCGGCAGCAAAGGCCTCGTGTTCTCACCCGATGATTACGGAGCCAAGTACTACTTGCTTCCCGAAGACAAGTTCGTCGACTTTAAAAAGCCAGAACCTTGGTTGCCTCGTATCCCATTCAAAGCCAGTGGCGACGAGCGTCACAAATGGGAATTCGTCAGCACCATCAAAGGCGAATACGAGCCCGGCACGATGTCGAACTTCGGCTACGCTGGCCGCCTGACCGAAACGATCTTGGTCGGCAACTTGGCCATGCGTGCTGGCGAAGGCCAACGCATCGAATGGAATGCCAAGGAATTGATGAGCCCCAACGTTGAAGCCGTCAACCAATTCGTCCAACGCGAATATCGCGACGGTTGGAACTTGGGTTGATCGGCGTCGCGGTCGATGGAGCCGTCACCTGAATGACAAATGACAAGAGCCCGGTTTCGACCGGGCTCTTTTTTTGTTGATCTGCAATGTCATCGCCTAATTCAACATCCGGCCGTCCGCCGTAGCCGGAGTCGCCAGAATTCGGACGCAAGTGCCGTAGGCCAGGTCTCACCTGGCAACCGACCGATGCTTTGGTACAAAGCGAGGCGTCTAACCACTCCACAACACTCAACGCAGCCCATCAACCACCCAGCCAGGTGCAACCTGGCCTACACACAACACACCCGGGTTCAACTCACTTCAAGCGAGTGGATGCCGGCAAAACTTGTGGCGTTCCAGTTTTCCCCGGAGACGCAATCGCGTTCGCCGACTCGACCTGAGCACTCTCAGGTGCATCGTTTTGGTCAACCATTGCAATGTCGATCGACTTGGACGAGCTTGACCTTGCAACGTTCCATGTCCCGACCGATGGTGGCAATTCGCTCGATCGATCTCGTACGGTCGGACGAGAGATCGTGGTCGTGGTCAGGCCACTACTTGGCGAAGTCTTTCCCGACGAGGCCTGCTGCCAAGCCCGAAAATCAGGTGAATAGCGGTTGGCGAGTGCCATTGCGCTGTCTGTTTTCGTTCCGGGCAACATGACGTTGGTCGGTTGCCCCTGCAGTGTTTTGCCTTCTTTGGTTTTGAACGATGCAACCAAAGAGATGTGACGTTGCTCGCCACCAATCGCATCCCAAGGAATCCAAACGCTGTATGAAGCCCCCACATCCGACTGGCTGAAGTGGCTGGTCAATTGCTCTGGTGTGAACTCGAACCGTTTGACCGCGGTCTTTGGGTCTTCGGCCTTGTCATCAAAGCCATGAATCACCAGTGTGCCGTCGACAGGGACCGAGCGAGTTTTCTCGTCGTAGAAGAAAATTCGTCCGCCGAATCCTCGCGTTGGAACCCGGCCGACTTGCGTCAACGATTCCGTCGACCAAACCGCCGCCAGCTTCGCTGGGTTGGGATAAGGCTCGGGGGCCTTGTCCTTCTTTGCCCAGGGCATCCGCTCCAGAAGGCTCTTCTTAGGAGCCGCACTCTCGGACTGCGTCATCGACGCACAACCGGTGCTAAGAGTCAAACTGACCAAGCAAGCCCCAAGTGTCACTCGGGATGCATTTCGGGCGCGAGATTTCAATGACATGTCTGGGTCTCTGCTTTGAGGGTTGACCGCGAACCTTTGTCCCAACACGCAAAGCGTTCGGATTCAAATTCGCGACGACACAAATATTTACAAACGTGGTTGGCTTCAACGAGAACAGTTGCGGGAAAGTTCTCGTCGACATGACAACGACGCCGTCATCTATCACCCGTGTCGGGACGGCCCCAATCGGATGCTCTTCTACTTCGCCACTGCACACCGGCGTGATTGCAGGACGCGAATCACGCGAGTGTGCGATGGCAATGGACTCTTTACTTCGAGCGGTTGAAGTTGAACCAACGTTTCTTAGCCGTGGCTTCTTCACTAGCAGGTTTTTCCGCCACTGGTTTGGAAGGCGTCCGAGCGGATACCTGTTTGGCAGGAACCTGCGAGTTCGATCCATTGGTCGTCGCTTGTTTGGTCGGTACCGATCCGGAGAAGCCCGCTCCCGTCGCTGGCACGCCGCCTGACACGGGTGCCGGTAACATTTCATTCGGAGCCGACAGCACTGGTGGCGGCAATTGATCCACGGGCAAACCTTGTTGCGTCGGCATCGATCCCTGAGGAGCCTCGATCCAATCGTTGTGGATGATCGACTCACCAGGATTCAACGTCACGTCCGATGGCAACTGGTTCGTTGTTCCGGGAACCACATGTCCTTCGACTGAATTGATGACGGTACCAGGAGGAACCATGCCTCCCTTCACGGCGCGGCCACCACCGGGCATATCAGCCGCGGGGAAGACATCGACCGTGGGATGAATGTCGGGATAGATCGTTGGCCCAACCGCGGGTCCCCACAATCCATATCCGCCAGACAATCCAACATCGCCGTGCATTTCGACGACGTCGGCCAAGCACCAACTCATGCGGCTGGATTCAACCTGTTTGACGTACTCGAGATCTTCGTGACCGGTCACCAAAATCGGTGTCATGACCACCAGCAATTCGCTGCGTTGTTCAATTTCCGAGTCAAACTTGAAGAATGTTCCGACAACGGGAATGTTCGACAGGTAAGGCACTCGTCGTGTTCGGTTTTGACGAACCTTTTGAATCAATCCACCGAAGACAACCGTTTGGCCGTCGAAGGCCGTGATGGTTGCCTGAGCCTGGGTTCGATCGATCGCCGGAACGAAAATTGGCACATCATCTTGGAAGGCACCAATGATTTGGCCTTCGTTGTTGTTGATGTCGCTGCGGCTGGCATCGATGGCCATGAAGATCATCCCATCGGCACCCACACGCGGTGTCACTCGCAAAATGATTCCGATCTCCTCGTCTTCGATCCCAATGATGGGTTGCGAAGCTGTGCCGCCCGTTCCGCCGGTAAAGGACAGCTCGGTTGGACGCGGGAAGCTCTGACCGACTTGGACAAAACCTTCCGTGTTGTCAGCGGTCATGATCTCAGGTCGACTGAGAATCTGCAGCCGGTTGGCAACTCGCAAAGTCCGCAAGAACAGGTTGACTGACTCGCTGGCCGCCGAGAAAACAAAGCCACCGGAGTTGAGGCCGCTGAGCTGAGTGAGCTGACTGGCACCTGCCCCAAAACTGGTGATTCCCTTGGACGCCAAGTTTTCTTGGCCAAATGAATTGGCGTTGGGCAGGTTCACGCTCGTGCCGCCGAAGTTGAAACCAGGGTCCGACGCTGGATTTCCAGTTGCAATCGCACCCGTTGCCTTGCCGCGATCGAACAGCAATGAATCTTGCAATCCAAACTCACCGCCGATTTCGAAGCCGTCGTCCAGCTGGACTTCCGCGATCAATGTCTTGATCAAGACCATCGGTGGACGTCGATCCAAACGATCGATCAACTGACGGACTTCTTCGTAGATTCGTGGCGAAACGCTGAGCAACACGCTGTTGGTTTGAGCTTCCGCAACCGCGACGATGTCACGATCGGGAAGGTCCAACGGGCCAAGGCCCTGTTGGAATTGCGTGATGTTGTTTCGAGATTGAGCCCGCTGCGAAACATAGTTGGTGATTGCCAGCGCGACGTTCTCAGCGATTTGGTGCTTCAGCCAAATCACTTCGGTGATGCGTTCAGCAAACCCTTCGCTGTCGAGTCGCAACAAGATGCTTTCGACCACTTCCAAATCTTCGGCCGATCCGCTGGCAATGATGCTGTTGGTGCGGATGTCGGTTGAGAAAACCAGTGGCGTCAGTGCACTCTCAGAAGCCGACAACGATGGCAACTCACCAAGGTTCCCCGCTCCGACGCTGGTACCGTTGGTCGCCGCGTCATCGCCGAACAAGTTCTGCAGGGCGGTGGTCAACTGCGTTGCGTCACCATTTTCAATCGTGAACACTTTGACCAGCGAATCGATGCCGGGTGTTTGATCGAGCTGACGAATCAGTTCGCCGATCAGAGGCATGCCTCCGGCCGGAGCACGGACAACCACCGCGTTGACGTTGCTGTCGGCAGTGATCACGGCACCGTTCAAAATTCCCGAATCGAGAATGGGGTTGCCGGGCGAATTGAGTGAGACGATTGACAACGAAGTTGCCGCGGCCGTTGTGTCACCAGCGATGTTTTCGGGCTCACCCGAAATCGCTTCCTGCAAAACCTCGACCATGTCTTCCGCTCGAGCATTGGTCAAAGGGAAAACTTTGATCTCAGCGGTCGAAGGAATCTTCTGAACGTCGATTTCCTCAACCAAACGCGTGACTTCGGCGAGGTCGCGCGGCGACGCACTGACGATCAGCGAATTGGTGCGATAGTCGGCCGAGATCCGGACGCGAACGCCCAGACCGGGCCGATTTTCTTCATCACCGCCGGGTTGGTTGGTGAAGAACGTCTGAATCGTGGCTTCGGCGTCCGTTGCCGACGCGTGTTGCAAACGGAAGACTCGCAAACGATCCGTTTCTGGAATCGGTTGGTCGATCTTTTCGATCAAATCATTGACCGCTTCGATGGCTTCTTTGCGACCGATCAACAACAACGCATTGGGTGAGTCGAGAGCGGTGATGCTGACATCGCCTTGGCGTGCCGACAACACGTCTTCATAGAGCTGCGTCAACAATGCTGCGACGGCGTTGGAATCAGCGTGCTGAAGCTGACGCACTTCGATCTCAGGTTGAGTCAGCTTGCTCTTCTCTTCGATGTCTTTGACGATATCCATGACGCGTTGGATATCGCGTTTGTTGCCTTTGACGATGATCAAGCCCGATTCAGGAACAAACTGAATCTCTGGATCACCAATCGGGCCGGCGGGGTCTTCACCTTCCGCGTTGGGGTCAGCCGCGGCCACGTCGGCTGCACCTTCCGGTGCCGCGTTCCCGCCTTCGTTTTGGAACGCAGCGGTGCGGAAGTTTGGCTGAGTTCGGTTGGATGCGGGACGTGCCGATGTTCCTGAACCGGTTTTCGGGTCAAGGTCTCGCAACAAACGAATCGCACGTTGCACCGAAGAAATCTTCGCATGCTGCAACATGTAGACGCGAGTTTCTTCGCCGGCAAAACGAGGTGCTTGGTCGATCGCTTGGATCGTCTTGCGCCAAGTGTTGTGCATCAGCGGGCTGGTCGTCAGCGTGACCGCGTTGGCACGTCGGTCAACTTCGACTCGAGTCGCACTGCCGCCGCGTTTTTCCATCGTCAAGGTGAACGAAGCTCGCTCGCCGTTTCGGCTGGTCGTCACCGGCACGTCTTCGCCAGCGATGATCCGCAGGGCGTCTTCGACTTCCCGCCACGTGATATTGACCAAGTGCACGGTGATCGGCGTCGCCGCCTGTGAACCGGCGGCTTGGGCCAAGTTGTTGGACAAAGTTGCTGCGTCTGCGGCAATGCGGCTTTGCAGATTCGGTGGTGCCAGAACCAACAGGCCTCCACCGGGACGATCGTCTGGAGTGATCGTCACTCCCGGCTGATCGAGATACTGAAGGCTCAGACGGGTCGCCACTGAATCGGCCACCGAGGCTGGCACCTTGAGATGCTTCAGCTGTGGCTCATTGGGACGTTGAGCAGAGACGCCCATGGCCGTCGACGTCGCGATTGCCAAAGCTAGAGCGACTCGTTTTGCGGTCGCCAACTTTGCCGAACGCTTCCGTTGATTGAATCGAATGAGCTTGCCGGTCACGTTGCCACCTTGTGTTCGAATGAATCGGCGAACGAGTTTTCTCGCTCACCGGTGCAGAAAGCTCCTCTGCACAACCCGTTACTTCGTCACAACCGGACCAATCACTGCAATCAAATTGAGAGGCAGCGTCGGTTGTTACAAAACGCAGGGACACAAAAACGGCACGAAAAAAGCCCCCTCGTTAGGCACCGCTTTCAAAACGGCGACCACATAGGGGGCTAATTCATTGAAATTTCAATCAAGTACGGATGAGAGGATTCGAACCTCCACGCCCTTATCGGGCACTAGATCCTGAGTCTAGCGCGTCTGCCAATTCCGCCACATCCGCGGGCAAAGCGGCAGGATATCCTCTCAACTCAATGTCGACAAGTCGCATCCCAACGGTCGCGGACACCTCTCGCCGAGGAACCGTTGAAAATTAACTGTTGAGCATTTTGTATCGGAATCACCGGTTGAATGTCCCGTCCAAAAGGCCCCTGACGCTCGCGTCCCGCTCGCTGGTAATCTCGGGCAAATGAATCACAGCCCCCTTCCGTGTCGCCCCGAAACATCCCATCCAGTTTCTGCCACCGACCACGCGGTCCAGCTCCGCAGCCGGTGCCGAGGGTGCATTCCGCTGGATGCAGTTTGGTCACCGTGGATGACGGAGTTGGCTGCCGACTCCGACCGCGTCAAACAGCTGATTGAGTTTCACGGCTCGCCGGTCAACGTGTTGTCGACCGATCCCATGCGGTCCAACATCAAAGACCTTCAGAACGTCGCCAGCCAAGCAAGTGTGCCGCTGCAAATTCACTTCGCTCGCAAAGCCAACAAGTGTGCCGAATTCGTCCGCACCGGACTGATGGAATCCATCGGCTTCGATGTCGCCAGCGAATTCGAAAAGCAGCAAACGCTGGATGAACTGTATCGATTGCCGCAACATCCGTTCGATTCCCCTATCGTCTGCACCGCTGCAGTCAAACCGGTCAGCTTGATTCGTTCGTGCGTGTTGAGCAACATCGTTCTCGTCATCGACAACGAAGATGAACTCACAACCTTGCGTGAAACCCTCGCTCACCTGGGATCGACCGCACCGAAAGCAAGAATCGCGTTCCGTCTGCAGCATTGTTCCGCCAAGTTCCCTGACTTGCCATCGCGGTTCGGAATGCCAGCCAACGAATTGACTCTGCTTGCGAGATCACTTTGCGACGAACCTCGCATTCAGGTAGTCGGCATTCACTTTCACGTCCACCGGTCTGACGAGCAATTCTCGCCATCATTCACGAAAGCGTTGATCGACGATGCACTTGATGTCGTCGATCGAGTTCGAGAGATCGGACATGCGGTCGCATGGTTGGACATCGGCGGCGGCTTTCCAGTCAATTATCTCTGCCATCAAAAGCACTGGCAACGTTTTCTCAAAGAAGCCCACACGTTCACGGAATCAAGCGGTCGTTTCGAAGCGAATCGAAAACTGACGTGGAATCAACGTCCTCTGAAAGACATCGATCCGACGTGGCAACCGATGAATGCGGCGGATTGGCTTCGCGCCGTATTGACTTCATCGCTCGCCTACGAAATCAATCGTCGAGAACTGATTCTAAAATGCGAACCTGGCCGAGCACTGCTGGATGGCTGCGGCTTGACGATCGCGGAGGTTTTGTTCGTCAAACGTGACCAAAATCAAAACCATCTGATCGGGCTGATGATGAACAGCTCGCAGTGCCGAACAACTCGCGATGATTTCCTGGTCGATCCCATCGTCATCTCCGCTTCGAATGAATCCGCCAAGCCAACAAACCAGACTGATCATGCGGAGATCGAAGGCTACTTTGTCGGTGGTTACTGCACCGAGTCAGAGTATCTGATGCAGCGACGATTTCGGTTTCCACGCGGTATTTCACGAGGTGATTTTGTGCTGATCCCCAACACCGCCGCCTACCAGATGCATTTCGCTGAAAGCAGGGCACATCAAATGCCGTTGGCCGAAAACGTCTTTCTCTGATGGAATTGCCGCCACCAAAGCAAAACGCGAACGCCTCGGAATGAGACGGTCGCGTTGCGCGATAGATTCAGTTCAATCCGATCGAACGATTCGGATCAGCTTCCGGCCTTGGGCAGATCGGTGTGAGCGTTGGGGCCGAAGTAACGCAGTCCAACCAAAGGTTCGCTGCCCAAGTTTTCGATCTCGACACCGTTGGTCGCGGCAACGTGGCTGATGAACACTTCGTCGGTCGTGTTTTCGCCGAAGCGAATCATGGCAGGTGTTTGCAGGTCGAGGTTTCCGATTCGGCCGCGACCTTGAACCGTGATCCAGCTGCTCGCCGCACCGTCTTTCAAAACGCATTTCGCACCGGGAGCAATCGTCAGCTCTTTTGCGCTGAACAATTGCTCGCCATCGACCGTGCCGTAAACGATCCACAAATCTTCGTAGCCATCGCCGCTCCGTTTTTCGTCGCGAACTGGCTCGAGGTAGTTGCTGTTTTTGAAGTGCGTGTCGACGTTCTTGTCCCAATCCAATTGCCCGACGATGAAATCGAGGTCCTGGTGCTTTTCTTCGGGCATGTCTTTGACCAGCAACGACCAAGGCACATAACGGCCTTCGACGATCGATTGGTACATGCCGAACACGTCGCTGCCCCATTGTGGCTCGTACGTACACAGAGACCCAGGAGCATGGAGAACTCCCGGTGGAATCAACCAACCGGTACCACGTTTGAGTCGGTAGGCACGGCTAAGATCCAAGATCCCGTTGTCGCCCTCGTTCCAATTTTCCAAGCAACGACGCACATCCTCGGGTTGGGTACCAGGTTCCAAACCCATGAACGTGTACGAGAAATTGTTGTCGACGTTGTTCAACTGTGGCGGGAAGTAATAACTTTCCGGCTTGCCTTCCTGACCGACCAGTTCCGCGTCTTCGAACGACTGGTGCATGTGATGGGGGATGGGGCCCATGTTGTCAAAGAATTTCGAGTACACCGGCCAACGGTTGTACTTCGAGTAAATTGCTTCGCCGACGATGTCGTTGCCGCGTTCGGCAACCGCATCCTTCAGCATGAATTTTTTGCCTTCGAACAAGCAAAAACTTTGACCTTCGTGCCAAACACGACCTTCGTTGGCCGCGTCGGTGGTGCTGCCGAACCAACGTTCGTCAATTCCACCGCGATCTGCACCAAAGCGATAGTAATCCGAAGGATGCAATTTGATCCGGCGTCCGGGGTGCAGGAACGAACGCGGAACCCAGGTCGGAGTCAACCGCAGTACACCACCATGGGCGTCCATGGCAGAATCGAGGATACTGGAAACGCTGTCGCCCTGGATTAATCCTTCGTCTAACTTCACGGTGCTCATCGGGTGCTCGGTTGGGAGGCGGTGGAGATGGGATGATGAATGATAATTAGCATGGAACACAATCAACACGAATTGCGCCCAGACCGTTTCCAGGACATGTTTTAGGCCGCAGCGAAGGTCTATACAAGTTCAGAGCCCGGGTCCAGAATGCCCCGGCTTCGCACGCCACCCTCGAATTGAATTGGAAGCCCTTCATGGCCACCGAATCCATCGTTGTCCGAGAAGTCGATGACCGTGACCAACGCATCCAGTGGGACACAAACAGCCCGCTTCACCTGGATTTGTCGACCCGAGTCGGCGATTGGACGATCCGGCACGGAATCTTCCGCGGTGGCGTGAGCGAAGGCGTCGAAATCGTTCGGCTCAAAAACAGCCGAATGCATGTCGACGTGTTGCCCACCCGTGGCATGTCGATTTGGCGAATCGAATGCGATGGAATTCGTTTTGGCTGGCATTCCCCGGTCAACGGACCGGTTCACCCGAATCACGTTCCCGTTTCCGAACCCAGCGGATTGGGTTGGTTGTCGGGTTTCGATGAACTCGTCGTGCGTTGCGGATTGGAAAGCAACGGTGCACCTCAGCACGATGCCAACGGAAAACTGGAATATCCGCTGCACGGGCACATCGCCAACACACCAGCGGATTCATTGTCGCTTGAGTTTGATGAAGCCAGCGGCCGCGTCGAACTGATTGCCGAAACCATCGAAACTCGCCTGTTTTTCAAGCGTTTTCGAATGCGTTCGCGAATTCGCGTCCATGCCGATCGCACCGAAGTGGAAATACTCGACGACGTAACCAACGAATTGGCCATGCCCCGAACGATGCAGATGCTTTACCACATCAACCTTGGATCACCGGTTCTTGGTGAGAACAGTCGCCTCGTCTCGACACTCGATGAACTGGCTCCCAAAGACGCTCACGCAGCCGAACAAATCGACCGCTGGGATGAGTTCGATGGTCCAACCACCGGTGAAGCCGAACGCGTTTACTTTGGTCGGCCTCGCGCCGATGAAACCGGTTACACGCACGCGTTGTTGATGTCTCCCAAACAAAAACGCGGCTTCGCGGTCAGCTTTAAAACGTCCACCCTGCCCGCCTTTGTCCTCTGGAAAAACACCGCCGCCGAAACGGATGGCTATGTGACCGGATTGGAACCTGCAACCGGTTTCCCCAACCGCCGTGGATTCGAAGAGCAACAGGGCCGGTTGGTTGACATTGGTGCCGGCGAAACCAAATCCTTCCGCATCAAACTGCGTCCGTTGATGGATGCGGATTTAGTCGAAGCCACCCGGCAAAAGATCCAATCGCTCACCGATGAGGGCGAGCCGACGGAGATTTCGAAAGAACCGCGAAGCGATTGGACGGACCTCAATGGCTGAACCAGAACAGCTGGGGCCTTACCAGATCGAAAGTGTCATCGGTCGCGGCGGCATGGGGTCGGTCTACCGAGCCAAGCATGCGAAGTCCGGTGAAGAAGTCGCCGTGAAGTTGATCGCTCAACACGTCGCCGATGACATGCGTTTCCGCCGACGGTTTGACGCGGAAGTCGAAACCCTTCGACGATTGCGGCACCCGGGAATCGTTCGCTTGATCGGTTACGGCGAAGAAGCCGGACAACTTTTCTATTCGATGGAACTGGTTCGTGGCGAAACGCTCCAAAAACGAATCCGGGATGTGAAGCGTCTGGGTTGGCTCCCAACGTTGGACATCGCATCGCAAGTTTGTTCCGCTCTGAAACATGCTCACGACATTGGCGTGATCCATCGTGACCTTAAACCTGCCAACTTGATTCTGACCGACGCCGGCGAAGTCAAATTGGTCGATTTCGGAATCGCCAAACTGTTTGGCTTTGGTGAGCAAACCCTGCACGGATCCGTGCTCGGGACCGCCGACTACATGGCCCCCGAACAAGCCGGCAGCCATTCAATCACACCTCGCACCGATTTGTATGCACTGGGCAGCGTGATGTACGCGATGCTGGCTGGTCGTGCTCCTTTCGCGGGCAAAAAGGTCACACAAGTCGTCGAGGCCCTGCAACGTGATCGCCCCGTTCCATTGGATCTGATCAATCCGGACATTCCGGCCGAAGTCGTCGAGATCGTTCACCAGTTGCTTGAAAAAGATCCCGCCGACCGTCCACCGACCGCCCTCGCGGTCATGAATCGGTTGAAAGCCACACGCGCAGGATTGCAACGTGGCCGCACTTTGAACGAACAAGCTTCCCGCACGCAGCTCGGCGATGAAGACTTCACGCCCGAATTGCCACCGAACTTGGCCGGCGATTTGGATACTCGCGGGCACCATCACACCGACGCCTCTCGCGAGGTATCGCCTGATTTGCCGACCAATGAAACCGGTGGCGACCACCCGACCGGCCGACGCGTTTTGGCGGGCGACCACCCGAGCAACCTCGCCGATCCGCTGACCGATCCGGCGATGACCAGCACCAACGATTCGGCGACTCAATCCAAAGGCAACAACGAACCGGTCAAGACTCATTTTCAAACGATCGATTCCAATTCGCCTCCCGGCGGCTATCTGTCCGACCTGCATCGTGCCGAGGGCTCGGAATCCAATTGGGTCCAATGGGTTTCGATCGTCGGCATGGTTTTGATTTTGCTAGGTGGCCTGGGTTTGTTCGCTTACTCAATCCGAACGCCATCCGCATCAACTTTGTTTGAATCCTTTCAAGCTGCTGAAGTCAACGGAGACCTTGGATCCGAATCGTCACGCATGACTCAGTTTTTGAAGGCGTATCCGGACGACGAACGTGCCGACCAAGTTCGCCAGTGGCAACGTTCGGTCGAACTCGAATCCACCTATCGACAGCTGAAAAACCGCGCGCGAACCGCGGGCGGTTCTTCCAAGATGCCTCCTGCCGAACAATCGCTGCTGCAAGCCTTGTCACTGCGAGAAACTTCGACCGCCGATGCGGCAAGGCAATTGCAAGCGTGGCTGGATGTCTACTCCATCGAAGTGGATCCTGAATCCGTGGGGTACGTCATGTCACCCGGCGACAAACTCAAGCACCGACTTCGACAACGAGAGCTCGAGCAATTGGAATTATTGGTGCGTGATGAACTCAATCGTTTGAAAGAAGATCCCTCGGACCACGTCGCAAACAGCCAGCGAGAACTCGCCCTCCGATCACGGCTCGCAACAGCGTTGAAACTTCCTCGCGACCAGAAAACTCGCGTGCTGGATGGAATCATCACACTGTACGAAGACCAAGACTGGGCGGCAGAAATCGTTCGCGACACCAAACACGAACTAGAAACACTGGAGTGAACCAAGCGACGGCTTCCGCGATCGTCCACCGCGGCAACTTCACTCACTGCTTTGCTCATCTGAAACGACTGGACCAGTGGTTTCGGTGACTTAATTTTCCGCGACGTCCTCGTCTTCGGTGCTGCCCTCGCTCGCTTTCGCTTCCTTCGCCTGGATCACTGCCTCTCGGGCTTCTTCGATGATCTCAATCAGCTCTTCGCGATGCTGTCGAGTTTTTTGGTCTCCGACCTCAAGCTCACGCAGTTTCTGAAACGGAACCAGCATGCCGTCGAGCGTCTCTTCGTCCTCGAACTGGAGACGCTCCCGAAGATATTCCAGACTTCCAGTGCCTTGGTACCATCCTTCCTGTCGCATCGCGATTTCGTCTGCTTGCACCATCAACCGGTCAACGATCCAACGTTCCGCATTGGTTGCCTGAATCGCATCGGCAATGAGCGAGATCTCCGGAAACCCATCCCCACGATCGGGATGCTTCGGCGGAGGATCCCATACAACTGGGTACGCGTCTTCTCCTGCTGCTTGCATTGTCGCGATCGCTTCTTCGATGGCACCCTCGCGAAGCAGCGAATCCACTTCTGTCGAGCGAATCAAGTTAGGTTGAAACAACGTTGCTGCAAACAATAGCAATGCTCCAGAAACGGTGGGCCAAAGCCAAACACTCTTTGGCATTGAAACGTTGCCTCGGCCAATCTCCTCGAAGCGATGTTTCGGATTGCTCGACGTCCCGATGGCCACCAACGCGACGAGCAAAACAGGAATGATGCCGTAGAAGCATCCTCCCGCAACCGTCGATTGATAATTCACCAAGATTTGCTGAGTCTGCGTCAACCGAATCCCTCCCATCAACGACACCATCGACAACTGTGCCGAGACAAGTGCAAAGAATGCAATCACCATGCAGGGGACCAAGATCCAAAACAGTGGCACCCACCATCGAAGACCAAACTGGATGGCAACGACGCGGCTGAACAACAACACTCGCCAGATTGAAACGATTGACAGCAGCGTCAAATTGAAACGCAACGAGACAACTTCATCAGCCATGGTCTCGATGGGAATCGCATACAACCAAGCCAGCGGCGCGGTCATCCAATATCCGATTAGAAAAACCCGGTAATCTCGAATTCTGTCGCTTTGCGGGTCGCGTTTGACACCGGTCACCGCCAAACAGATTTGCACCGTGAAAAATAAAACCGTGCAGATCACCAATGACGCGGCAAATGGACCAAGCAAATCCTGTGGTGCGTGCATCCAACTGACCGCATCGTATTCGCGAGCCATGGCGGCGGTCGCCACCAAAGCAAACGCCAGCAAAAGCGACAGACGGCAACGCAACACGCGTCGGATCGACGATTCAACGCCGAACAGAAACAGCAACGGGTCCCGCAGTCGCATCGTCAAGGAATCACTGTTCGTCACTTGCTCACTGTCAGGTGAATCATTCATACCTGGTCTCTCGCAGCACGTCGGAAAGATCGAATTTTCTTTTGAATGGAATCGCGTCGTGCCTGAGCCTCCGGACGAAACACTCGCTCGATCAAAGCATTGAACTCGTTTTGCAATTGCTCGGCTGTCATCTGGTCAGGCTGGTAGACCACGTCGAACAACGTGTACCTCGAAAAATCACCGGGAAGCAAACGTTCCGATTGCAACAGTGTTTTGTAGAGGCTGGTACCTGGAAACGGTGTCTGCAACGTCAGCTGAATCTCGCCCATCGGAGCCTCCTCCAAGAAGTCTCCCAGTCGCGTGATGGACTCCTTCGATTCTCCATCAGCTCCGACGATCAAGCATCCATTGACGACGATCCCAGCCTCTTGAATCGCGACAACCGCCTCCAGCATACGCTCCCAATCAGCGTTCTTGGCTCCCATGCCTGGATAGCGAAACACGCTGGATTCCAACCCAATCAATATCTGTCGACATCCGCTGTCTGCAATTTGCTGAAGCAATCTCGGCTTTTTCGCGATTCGCCAGTCGGATTCGGTGAACCAGCGAGCCCCATGGTTTTGAAGCGATTCCAACATTGGTCCGTGATCGCGTCCACTGGCGAAAGTGTTGTCGTCAGCCAACTCGATCCACGGCCGCGATTGCTGATCTGATATTGCCTGTAGCTCCGCTTCGAATCGATCGTCGGGTTTGACTCTGGCCGGCCCCAGCATTCGGCTCGCCGCGCAGAACGAACACGCCCATGGGCAGCCTCGCATTGATTGGATCGTGTACCGCGGTGGTGAGTTTTTCCCCAACAATTCCCATCGTGGCAGCGGCGAATCGGCAAGAGAGAACGATCCATCAGCTCGATACGATGCCGCGGGCGTCCCTTCCATCACATCCGCCAACAAATTCGCAAACGTGCTTTCTCCATCACCCTGAACAACAACATCAAAGTGCGGACGGCAATGTTCGGGTGTCGCCGTCGCATGCAATCCGCCGATCACCGTGGTTACATTGTGACGCTGAACCAGTCGACTGATTCGTGCCGCTCGATCGGCCGAGGGAGTCAACGCCGAGAACGCCACGACTCGAGGCGGGTTCAACGAAGTTGTTCCTGACAAGATTTGATCGGCCACCTCGCACTCTGGAGTGACACCGTCATCCATGACCAATTCGATGTCCCATGATTCCGGCACCAACGCCGCAATGGTCAGCAAACCAAGCGGAGGCAACTGTGAAAGTGCGGAAGCACGGCGTGCCAGTCCGGGCAGCTTCAATCCTCGCTGAAGCAATTCCTCATGTCCCACTCGCAATCCACTCATCGAGACCAAGGTCAACTTTGGTTTCGGCACCGGCACCTCCATCGTGAATTGGATGACGACATCATCGCCCTGAACGTTCCATGATAAACTACTGCCGTCCCTTCCGAATTCGCTCCGTGAGTCTGTCTCCATGAATCAACGTCGATCATCCTGTCTGCGTCTTCTGTGTGTTTGCATTGGTTTCGAAGCCGGTTTGTTGTGTTTTGGGTCTACGGCACTGGCCCAAGATACCGTCACGGTCAAACAACAATTTTTGATTCCGGAAACCAACGACTCCATGGCTGGCGAGGGTCCCGTCCGCCGATATGACTGGATGAAGAATTTATGGCAAAAACGTCGAGCCACTTTTGCCTCGCGCGTGCAACAAGACCAAAACGCAATCGTGTTCCTTGGTGACTCCATCACACAAGATTGGGGAGACGATTTTCGTGGAGCGTTCGGCGATCGAAAAGTTGCCAACCGCGGCATCAGCGGTGATACGACTCGCGGCATGCTGTATCGATTGAAAGAAGACGTTCTGGACGTGAACCCCAAAGCGGTCGTCATGTTGATGGGAACAAACGACTTGGAGGAGCACGCCACGCCAAAAATCATCGCCGGCAACGTTCGCTTGATTTTCAAAGAGCTACAGGCTCATGATTCGGACATGCCAATCGTACTTTGCCTCGTGATGCCCAGCAGCGAAACCAAATCACGTCCCGCCGGCAAAATCAAACGCCTCAACAAACTGCTGGCCGAGATCGCCGAAGAAAATGAAGGCGTTCATCTGGTCGATACATGGACGCCATTTGCGAACGAAAAAGGCGACGCAAAGGTAGAAGAGTTCCCTGACTTATTGCATCCAAACGAAGTCGGCTACCAAAAGTGGAAGACGACACTCGAACCTACTTTGAAGGAACTGAACCTTTAAAGGCCAGCACGCATCGCGACGCCGGCGAATCACTGCCCGGCGATCTTCGCGATGGTCTCTTTGATCATCTTCGCGACGGTCTCGAGGTTTCCCGCCCCCGGCACCAACGATGAAGCGATCCATGGCCGTTCGTTTGAACTGGCACGAAAGGCACATGGCAACGGAATCAACTCCAGCGAAGAAGCCTTCGCCAATCGCATGGCTCGCGGCATATGAAAAGCGCTGGTGATCAATCCCACCTTGAGCTCGTCCGGCGAGTCAGTGTTGTCCGGCCGAAGCTCGTTCGATTCCGAGGGCGGAGATTCCATCAACTGCTTGAGCGAACGCATTTCTGCTTGAGTGTTGACGCCTTCGATTCGCACGATCACATCCTCCGGAACACCCAGCGACATCAACAATTGAGTCGACTGTTTCCACGGCGGTTCGTAGCCATCGGTGGACGATCCTGTCACGATGATTTTCCGAGTGGCCCCGGCATGGTACGCCTGGGCGGCTGAGATGACTCGTTCACCATCTCGCCCCAATTCGTAGAAACCGGGCGCCACAGCGGACGAACCTCCGCCAAGCACGACCACGGCATCAAGCGGTCGATCAAGATCACGCTGCTCGAGTGCTGGACTGGGTTCCATTTGCAACGGGCTCTCAACCCGGCCGCTCATCCAATTTGCAAAATCGCCGTTGCCGACCATCCACCAAACGAAGAAGCACGTGAACCAACCGAGGGCCTTGACCACAGAATGAGTCCCACGACGCCATTGTCGTAACGCAAACGCGGTCAGGGCTAGCATCCCAAGCCACACCAAACCAACGGGCTGAACCAGATCCGTTCCGCATCGCATTCCGGCGACAAAACCTTGTTGCATCCATGTCACAACAACCAGCAACAAACCAAGAGCCGCCGGTGCAAGCAATGCAACGAGAACGTCGGACCAGACGGTTCGAGGTCCGATTGACGAGCCGGTCGGTTCGTCGGCGACGGTCGAATGAGATGAAGATGGAATCATCCCAAACATCATACTGACACACCGACAAATTTCCTGCCCAGCGAGCAAGAATCGCGGGATGAAATGGCCATGACCGAACGAGCAGGATTTTTGCGTCAGGGACGGCCACGAAAAAACCCCGACCGCGATCAACCGAACAATCGCAGCCGACGTTATCGGACTTTCAACGCTAAACTTCCCAACTAAGGAATGGTCAGGTTGATTTCGTTCGAACCTGACTCAACCGTCACCATGTCTGGTAGCGTGACTTCCCTCGGTGGTTCCATCCCCTTCGAACGCGATCGCGATTTGCTGGGACTCTCCGCAGGACCGCTGGGCATGCTGGGTGCCCCCATGCCTCCGGTCATGATTTTGACGCGGTGTTGCCCTGTGACCGCTCCCGGCTGATCCTGAGCGTACTCCAATGTGTAACGTCCGTCCTGGTCCGTCTTGCCAAACGATTGCCGACCCGCAACAGGATAAAATGTGATCGATGCACCGGGGACGGGATTCCCTCCCATGCTCACCACACCTGAAACCTCTCCGGTCTCGGGGCCCGATGGGCCGCAGCCGGACAACGGGCACAACAAACCGATGAGCAAGATCAATGAGCTCAGCAACTGGTTTCGTTGACGTCGATTTTGATTTTCAAGCATTGCGTTTTGATTCCAGTTCATCATTCGAGTCCTTCCATCGCCGACCGGTCTGCACGATCCATCAAAGCCGTGTAGATTTCGAACTGAATGCTGTCAGTGATGAACTGCACCGAACCATCCGCCATCACGAACTGGGCACCACCGATGTGTTGTGATCGAAACGCGGTGTTATTGAATGCGGTATCCATTCCGTTCTTCTCCCAACCACCATTCCATCTCAATCCGCCCCACGATGGCCAATCATCGCCGGAGTAATTGATGGGGTAACGAGTCACGACATAGTTGTTCTTCGCGTTACCAGCAGTCGCGGTTCCACAGGACCACATTCCGCCAAGAGCAGCTCCGGCACGGTGATCGTTGAACGTTCCGTGAACGCCACCTTGCTCACCCACCGCGATCGTGTGCGACGTCCCGTCCAACAGCGAAGCGAATCGGGTCTCGGTACCAGGCCACGGTGTGTCGAATCGCATCTTCATACCGAAGAATCCGTTGTCGGCATGAACGCCACCCCAATCCCAAACTGCGGTCGGGTGATCGTCGATGGTTCCGCCGGTGAAGTTGCATCCGCTGTTGCCGGCATAGTCAGGAATTTGAACTTCCAGATTCTCTGGCGCTCCCAGTGCTTGAGTCGCATCGTTCGTTGGGTAGATATTCGTTTTGGCGAGCACACTCGACGGGCACCAAAATCCCGGCACGCGAGCTCGATTCATCTCTTCCCAATGAACAACCGGTGCGGCCCAACCCGCGTTCATGTTGTCGAACGATGAGGCTGAAAAATCGATGCCGTCGTAGATAGCTGATTGTTCCAATTGCGGCAAGATGGCGATGAACCATGACGACTTCCGAGCCCAACCATTCGCGGTGTAGTTCTCAGGTCGTCCCGATGCGGGAAACGATTTGAACGCGGAGTGATAGTTATGAAGAGCCAACCCGATCTGCTTCATGTTGTTGCTGCAACTCATCCGGCGAGCTGCTTCACGAGCAGACTGCACCGCAGGCAAGAGCAAACCAACCATCACTCCGATGATCGCAATGACGACGAGCAGTTCAACCAAGGTGAAACCACGTCGTGTGCGAATCGTGTGATCGGTGCCGTCCGGACAAACGTGGGAACGCGATGACATAGTCGGATACTTCAACATCGGACTCTCGATAGAAAATTTCGGTTGGAAGGCGTCGAGCAACTCAACGCACTGGGTGACGCGGTGCAACGCAATCATCATTCCGTCGCGCAGAGGGCCCTTTTCGCGATAACACCGTTTGCAAACCATTCGCTTTGAAATGCGCACAGGACAAAAAAGGCTCGGCGCAACGCTCTTCAAACCGACTTAAGCGGTGCTCTAAGTGACGCAAATCGCCCTCTATAGAACGCAAAATCTTGGTTTTTTGCCCGGTTCTTTCGTTTCCCATGCGGGACGACCGGCCCCCCACTTCTTTCCAAACATCAAACACGCGTTGCAAATTCGCGTGGATGTCTAAAAACAGAGCGGCAACGCCCAAATTTCAGGCGGACGATAGGCACATTTCCGTTGCCCATCTCAAACGATCGCGATCATTCGAACCGCCCCCAAGTCGCCGACTCGGGATTGAATTGGAAAGATGAAAGTGTTTCGACATACGGCCGCCTGGACACCTGGTCCCGCGTATCCGCCGCCAGTGTTCCCAAACATCGCCGCTTACGAAGACGCGTCATACCTGCAGCAAACTTCAGGCGGACTCAATCGCATCGCGACGGTCAGCCGGAAGACTGTTAGACTGCATCGGTTGCATCTCAGTCGTTAAAACGGAGTCCACGGACGTGTTGGTTGTTTCCGAGTTGTCAAAATCGTATCCCACCGCGGGTGAACCGTTGTCCGTCTTGCGAGGCGTCAACCTCGAGCTTTCCCCAGGACAATCTGCCGCGATTGTTGGACCGAGCGGAAGTGGCAAGACAACGTTGCTGCAAATTCTTGGAACACTCGACGAACCTGACTCCGGCTCAGTCCAAATCAATGGACAAGATCCGTTTGCGCTCGATGCACGCGAGCGAGCCGCCTATCGAAATCAAACGATTGGCTTCATCTTTCAAGATCATCATCTGCTGCCACAATTGTCCGTGACAGAAAACGTTCTCATTCCCGCATTGGCCAATGGAAAACCAACCAGCGACGACGTGTCACGCGCAGCAGAACTGATCGATGCCGTTGGATTGTCTCACCGAGCCACGCATCTGCCTCGCGAATTGTCGGGCGGTGAACGCGAACGTGTGGCCATCGCGAGAGCCTTGCTGATGCAACCGTCCGTTGTTTTGGCAGACGAACCGACTGGCAACCTGGATTCGAAAACTGCGAAGACGATCACAGAATTGCTTTTGCGTTTGCAAGCGGAGCAGAACACGGTGTTGGTGACCGTCACGCACTCGCTGTCGTTGGCCGATGAAATGAACGAGCGTTTCGAGCTGGTCGATGGTGCATTGGTACGCCGCGGACGATTCGGCATCACCGCATGACATCGACTCTTTCGCCAGAAACACTTCAACAGATCAAACGTCTCGATCTGCGCGCCCGCATGGTCGTGCGAGGGTTCTTGCAGGGATTGCACAACAGCCCCCTACAAGGTTTCTCGGTCCAGTTCAGCGATCACCGTCTGTACAATCGTGGCGATGATCCCAAGCTGATTGATTGGTTGGTGTATGCCAAAACAGACAAGCATTACATCAAACGGTTCGAAGCAGAAACCAACCTGAACGGTTTCCTGTTGATGGACCTTTCCAAATCGATGGGTTTCCGCCAAGGAACTTCGATGACGAAGTTCGAGTATTCGACGTGCTTGGCAGCGGCGCTGACCTATCTGATGTCGCTGCAAAAAGACCCGGTCGGATTGCTGACTTTCGACGACAAACTGCGAGCAATCCTGCCCGCCCGAAGTCGACGCGGGCATCTCGGTGATGTCTTGGCGGCCCTCTCCGGGATGACTCCCGAAGGCACAACCGAACTGCCACGATGCTTAGTTCAGGTCGCCGCGATGCTGAAGCAACACAGCCTTGTGATGCTGTTCTCCGATTTGCTGGGTGATCCAGAGGAAACGCTCGCGGCGCTCGCTCGATTGCGACACGGCGGCCACGACGTGATCGTCTTTCATGTTCTCGATGACGCCGAGGTTCGTTTCCCGTACGAGGGTCCCGTCGAGTTCGAGGACCCCGAGTCAGGTGAACTCGTGACGGTCGATGCGACGGGTTTCCGAGCTGAGTACCTCGACCAAATCGCCGCTTTTCGCGAAACGTATTCGCAAGGTTGTTCCGCTTTGCGAATCGACTACGTGCCGCTAGACACCAGCATGCCGTTTGACCGTGCACTGACTGAGTACCTGCAACAACGCCAGGCACGGTTCTAAGCGATCGCAACCGCGCCGGCATAAACCTCTTCATCGGCGCATTCCCAACTGTACGCATCACCAGAGCGATTCCACGCACCTGTTGCGAACAATGGATCGATTGTGCCGGGTGGCAAACTGCGACAGCCACTTTTTTCGGGAGCGTTTAACCGACCCTCACCATCCAAGGGGTACTTTTGTCTGGGCACTGTCTCGATCTGTGTGAGCGGCCCAGCGATCGCTGCTACCCGTCTCACATCAAGCAACCTTTCAATCCAATCACGAGACAACGCCCCGGTCTCACGCTATCTCCTATCCGGCCACGCGAGTCATGTCTTCCCTGGGCGTCACGTTCGATATCCTCACGACACACTCATCGCCCAGCGCCGGCGAAGTGCTGCAGCTCGGTGCGACGGGTGACGACCAATCAACGCGTCAACGTTGCTTGCGAGCAATGGCTCATCGTAAAGACGTCAAGTCGCTGAACTGGTTGATCAATCGCTTCGAGAAATATCACGACGACTTGCTTTCCGCTTTGACGACCAAGTCCGGCAAACTGGATGCAGGCTACTTGGGGACGGCGGTCACCAAACAACTGGCCAAAGACGGCTGGAACCAAGCGATCGGATTGCGACTGATTGACATGGTCGATTGCCTTAATCAGACGGCTGCGCTGGCAAGACTGATCGACATTGCACAAAACCATGAAGACTCGCTCATCCGAGCGGCCTCGGGCGAAGTCACCTTGTCTCTCGCCAGCCCACTGTCCAAAGCTGTCCGACACCGCGGCGACGGCGAACGGATCAATCCCGAATCGGAACGATTTCGACAATCCATCGCTGAATTGTTGGGAGCAGCGGTCGAGCGATACAACAATCACCGCAACACGGATCTTCTGGATGCGTTTCTGGTCGTCTCCGATTGGAACGATGCTCTCTTCCAACGTTTGATGAGTGACGAATCACCGACCCAAGAAACACTTCTTCGCCGGATGCGAACCAGCGAACATCAATCGGTGCTGCAACTACTGGCAGGTTTCATTCGGCGACGCAAAATTCCCGGACCGGTGATCGGTTTGCTGTTGCGTCGACACGATGCCAAGTTCTGCGAGACTCTGCTCGAAACCATCACGGACAATCCGACTCCAGTCACCGCGATCAACCTTCGCGAATACGGACTGCCGGATTGTCTGCGTGGCGGCGAGTCATTCATGCGTTCACTCGGCAGCGATCGCGACGGGGCAATGTGCAACGCATACTCCATCGCGATGCCTCACGAACCCGAATCGATTCATTTGGTGATCGCGATGCTGGAACGAGGCGGCCCCTCCGCTATCCGCACCGCTGAACTATGCCTGAAACGCATCGAAGCACCGCAGCTGGCAGACTGGATTGCCGTGCTGGAAGATTCGCTGGAACAACAGACTGCAGCGGACACTGAAAATGACGATTCCACAGCGTTTCAACAGAACACTGATTACAATCGGCCGCTTCAGCTTCTCGACGAATTGATAGCGTTATCCGACCACGAATCAAAACCACTGGCGGCCGCGGCTCAATCACTGCTCACGCATCTGAATACCGCCGAAGTACTTCCTATCTTCGGAGATTTGTCGCCAGAAGTCGGAAAGCAACTCGGTCGCATTCTGATGCAAACCGATTCCGGCACCCTCGACATGATCCGTCAGGGATTGCGTCACGCGGTCATGCAAAACCGACTCGATGCCATCGAATTTGCTGAATCATTGGGTTTAGTCGATCTGATGATCGATCCACTACGACAAATCGCTCAGACCGATCACCAGTTGGCAAAGCTAAGGACCGCACAAGCGTTGGCGCACGGTACCGGATCTCAATCCGAAGCGGTGCTACGAGAGCTTTGCAGCATTCAAGATGGATCGCTGCGAGACGCTGCGGTCGCATCCATGGCAGAACGAGGATTGACGGTATGATCTCGCTAACCAACATTGTTTTCGCGCACACTTCTGACAAGCCTGCCGATATCGACGCCGTCTTTTCGATGCCGTTGCTGAACGTCACCCGCATGACTGACTTGGCTCCGCAGTACCAAGCCGTCTCGGACGATTCATCGATCCCGATGGTTCTCATCGCCGGAATCGCACTCGTATTGGCCGCGATCGCGGGCGGCGTGTTCTGGTACTACCGAACGCGAGAACCGGAGGTCCCGACCAGCGACGCGGTCACGATGGACCTTTGCCGAGCTCACGGCTTGTCGATCTACCACCGTGGTTTGATCGATCGATTAGCCGCTGCAGCCGAACTGTCTCACACGGCCGAAATGTTCTTGTCTCCATCGCACTTTGATTCCGCGGTAGAAAAAGCCAAACAAGCCGTCCGGCTACGTCGGCATCACCACGGATGGTTGGGCGAAATTCGTCGAACGCTCTTCGACTCGTGAGAAACAACGGCGAGGCCAATTTGTTCGGCCCCAAAAAATGGCCCATCAAATAGCGATCTGACTCGGCTCACACACCGGCTACTTCGCAAGCCTTGTAGACCACCTTCGCCTGACGGAATCCGATTCGCTCATATAGCCGAACCGCGTGCGTATTCGCGGTGGTGACTTCCAGATGCATCCGCTTCAATCCCGCGGATTTGAATCCCGCTGCCGATCGCATCATCAGCATTCGACCGAGTCCGTTGCCGCGGTGTTCTGGGACGACGCCCAAATTCTGAACCGCGCCCCACTCATCGAGATCCAAACCTTGGATCGTGCCGACGGGAATGGGACGTCCGCCCGGTCGATCGCGATAGCGAATCAACCAAGTCGCCTCTGGCACAAACGCCGCACGACTGCTGATCTCTCGCATCAAACGCAGACAACCATCACGACGGCCTAAACACGGAAACACATCCGCGTCCATTTCGCTGCGAAACGATTGAAATTTCGCAGCTGCATGTTCACGCACCAATCCTTCGTCAAACGCCACCCATTCGTAACCGCGAGCGGCCATGTCGGGTGCGTCCCACGAACCGCTCCAATCGCGCAGGTCCATCTCCATGCGATAGCGGCGAAAGTAAGTCATGCCCACTCGGGTTGCCCCCTTTCCTGGATCACGGTCTCTTGTGAACAATCCAGTTTACCACATCAGCTGACTTTCGAGATGCATCCCGACACGCGATCCCAGCCCTTTGCCCCATTGTTCGACGACGTGATCGTTCTGACCGGCCCGACCGCTTCGGGCAAAACAGAATTGGCTCTGCGGGTCGCGGAAACTCTGGCAGCCAGAACCAATGGCCGGCAAGAAATTGAAATCCTCTCGCTCGATGCCATCGCGGTCTACCGCGGAATGGACATTGGCTCCGCCAAACCCACCTCCGACCAACTAGCCCGAGCCCCCCACCACTTGATCGATTTGGTTGATCCTTGGGACGAGTTCAGCGTCGCTGAGTACCTGCATTCCGCTCACGCGTGCGTTCAGGACATTCTCGAACGAAGCAAACGCCCCATGTTTGTCGGCGGCACCCCGATGTATTTGAAAGGTGTCTTACGCGGGTTCGATGCCGGGCCTCCCGCGGACGAAGCGTTCCGAAACGCTGTCGAGGAAGACTTGCGTCAACATGGCATCGGCGCACTGCGAGAACGTTTGCACCAAGTCGACCCGCTATCGGCCGCCAAGATTGATCGGGGTGATTCGCGTCGGATGATTCGTGCCCTCGAATTCGCTCGAGCGACCGGGACACCGATCAGCCACCGACAACTGCAATTCGACACCGCTCGATCCAGTCACGAAGGACTTGTCTTTGCATTGCGAGTTCCACGGCCGGTTCTCCATCAACGAATCGAAAAACGCGTCGAAGAGATGTTCGCGGAAGGCTTGGTCGCCGAAGTGCAAGGTTTATTGGCGCTCGAACAACCGCTTTCCAAGACATCACGCCAAGCGGTTGGCTACCGCGAAATCATCGAAGCAATTGCGGCGGGTGACGCACCTGAAACCGCCGCTGAACGAGTCGTCTTCCACACCCGACGACTGGCTCGACGACAAGAGACTTGGTTGCGGTCGTTTTCCGAAATTCGCGGCCTCGGATCTTTCGAATCCGATTCGGCTCCGGATATCGATCAATGTGTCGAATCAATGGTCGAAACGATTCTGTCATTCAGCGACTGAATCCAACTTACCTGCAACCGATGTCCCTGAACTCGACTCAACGATCTGGTTCCAATCCTCGTCGCTTTCAAAAAGCTCGCGAGCGAAATACATGGCTCGGTTGTTTGGTAGGTGCCACACCAACTTTTCTTCGATCCACTCGGTTCGCAGAGGTTCCTCACGCAACATACGAACGCCGTTGGTCGTGGTAACACTGACGACTTCATCCGAGCTGATCCACCCATGTTGCTGCCACGACATCTCTTGCGTCGGAATCGCCATCCAACGCCAACTGTTGTAGAAATACCGCGTTGTGCCGAGCAAAAGCAGCAACAATCCGACTGCGACAAACGTAAAACCAAACTCCCAAGCTAGCAACATCGCCACGCCGTACGCGAAAATCATTGCACCGTTGCGATACATGATTCCGCGAACCGCTGAGTGATCTACTGGCACGTGCAACGACACCTGTCCACCGAAACGAATCGCGGATTCAGGTCGCTCTCCCAGTTGTTTGCAATTGTTCTCCATCAACGTATCAGCATCCCACTGCGAAGCGTCATGTTGTTGCCAAATTGCCTGCAACTGCTTCCAAACATTCGCGTCGAATCCATCGAACAATCGATTGGCCAGGTAGAGCTGAACGTACGGCCCCTCCAGCAATGGGACACGAACGCCATGCCGGTTCGCTTGAGCCAAACGACAATACTCTGCGCTGAAGTAGTGAGTCCGCTGGCCATCGTTGAACAGAAGACCGCCGCCGCTAAACCGCCCCACCGCACGTCCCAGCAAATCTGGACGCTGCCCCAACGCACGACGTGTTCGCCTGGCCGGACTGACGTATTGCGTCGCCACAGCGAACCCGATGGCGACGCCCATGCAGCAGATGATTTTGAAGATGGTTTCCGAATCAAAGCCATTCGAAACGGCGTTGATCGTTGCAATCAAAACTCCGATCGTGAACGCCGGAATGATGCAGCCCCACATCAGCACCGCCAAACCGATCCACAAGTTCCGTTCGGGGATCAAACGCCGAATGTCGTCCTCGGTGATCTCGCCATCAAGTGTGAGACAAAGATCCGCTTGTTCCGATCCAACGACCGGATCGGTTTCGGGGTTCGCTGCTTGTGTGGGCGTCGCGTAAGGATTGACCGATGCTCGTCCGGAACCAGAGATCGAAGCATGCTCGACATCGCCACCATCATCCGTCATTCCGGCGGACGCCAACCGTAGGCTTCCGCCAATCCGCCACACACAATTTCACGAAGCTTGCCCAAACGCACCGGCTTACGAAGAATTTTGTAGGCTCGCATCCGAGCCGCTTCTCGCTCGATCGCTTCGTCCATCAAGGCGCTCATCAGGACGTACGGCATCGCGTTGGGACGTTGTGACAAAATTCGCATCACATCAAGTCCCGTCACTCGCGGCATGTGCACGTCCAGCAACACCATGTGAATGGCGGTCTTCTCAATGACGCGAAGAGCCTCGTCGCCGTCAGCGGCCTGCTGCGTTTGCACACCACCGCGCACGAGAGCCTCGCAAACCACGCCGCGAAAATCGGCGTCGTCGTCGGTTACCAAGACTGTTGGGATCATGCCAGCGTCGACCATGGCTCATCCACACCCCCGCAAACAGAAAAAAAGTCGTTCACTTTCGATCGTGAATCCATCCATTATACGTCACCAGCTCGATGTTGGGTTGGTCTCCTGCCAAGAGAGTTTCCGCAGGATTCACCCACCCGGTCCAATCAATTTTTCCGGACAGGCAACTGCGGCCATCGCGGGACCGCCAAACCACCACGCCAAACGCGTTTCCCGGCTATCATGGACACATCGCGTGTCGGTCATGTCCCGTCTCGCGACCTCGTCCATCGGAGTCATCCGTCACCGGAGCGTTTGCCCTTGAATTCCAAAGCGACCCCACCCGCTGCTTCTCGCGGCAACGCAAACCCACCGCCTGCCCCCGCGTCCAAGCCAGCAAACGGTGCCCCCGTCGACGTCTCCGCGGTCGCGGAACTATCCAAACGCGTCATCGGCAACGTCGAAAATGCGATCGTAGGAAAGCGAAAGCAACTGGTCCTTTCGATGGTCGCCTGGCTCAGCGGCGGACACATTCTTCTCGAAGACGTCCCCGGTGTGGCGAAAACGATGCTCGCCCGAGCCCTCGCGAAAAGCCTCGGATGCCACTTCAAACGAGTCCAGTGCACCCCCGACTTGTTGCCCACCGATGTCACCGGCACATCGATCTTCAACCAAAAGAATTCTGAATTTGAATTCCGCCCCGGTCCGGTCTTCACCCAGATTCTGCTCGCCGACGAAATCAACCGGGCAACGCCACGAACACAGGCATCGTTGCTCGAAGCGATGGCGGAAGCTCGCGTCACCGTCGACGGAAAATCCTACACGCTCAATCCGCCGTTCTTGGTCATTGCAACACAAAACCCTGTCGATCACGAAGGCACGTTCCCTCTTCCGGAAGCACAACTCGATCGTTTCTTGATGCGGTTCTCTCTGGGTTACCCATCGATCGAAGAAGAATTGCGAATGCTTGATCTGCTGCAATTCAAACATCCAGTTGATTCGATGACCGCCGTTGCTACCGCCGAACAATTGGTCGCGGCGCAGCAAGCGATTCGATCCGTTCACGTCGACCCACGTGTCCGGCACTACTTGCTTCAAATCGTTCACCAAACTCGGAACAACGAAAACCTCGCTCTCGGAGGCAGTCCCCGAGCAACGATCGCGTTGTTCCGATGCAGCCAAGCGATGGCGGCCATCCGCGGTCGAACCTTTGTAACTCCCGACGATGTCAAGAAGATCATCGCACCCGTCATGAATCACCGATTGATCCTTCGACCCGAAAGCCGCCTGCGAAAGCTGACCACGGAAAAAGTCCTGGAAGAAATCCTCAGCGAAATCGCGGTGCCAACCATCTCATCATGACGGACAATGGCAACGCTGCGGATTCCACTTCCGGTCCGCCCGCTCCTTCGCGTTGGCTGACGATCGTTGTCGTGTGCGCGATCGTTGTCTTCTTGGGAATGGTCGCTGGTGCAGGATTGTGGATGACCGCCGCGATCACCGTGGCCTCCGTCGTTGCAATCGGCAACTGGGTTGCGACGCAGTGGTCCGCCGGAGTTGTTGCCGTTCGTTTGGACTCGCCCGAAGAAGGCCGTGATCTCGAAGTCGTGATTGGATCGTTGATCCCCGTCACCGTCGAAGTCACTAACCAAGGCAAATTGCCCGTCGCGTGGGTCTTGGCCGAAGATTTGATTCCTCGCGGAGCGACACAACAAGCCCGCCAAGCGGACGGCATGGTACTCGACCCACGCACCACGCCGCTGCCCATCGAAGGCGCTCGGTTGGCCGTCATGGCGTTATTGCCCGGCCAATCAAAACGCATTGAATACTCGGTGCGTTGTCACCGGCGAGGATACTTTCAGATCGGTCCGACGGTGTTGGAAACCGGCGACCCGGTTGGAATGTTTCGCCGTTATCGGTTGGGGGCACGCCCCATGTTTGTGACTGTCCTTCCCAAAGTCCAACTGCTTTCAACCTATGAAATTGGCTCGCGTCGACCCATTGGCGAGATCAAAATCCGTGCCTCTTCGATGACCGATCCAACACGTCTGCGAGGCATCCGGCAATGGCAGATCGGTGATCCATTGCGCAGTGTTCACTGGGCGGCCACCGCCCGAACCGGAACGTTGCATAGCAAAGTCTACGAGCCATCTTCCGTTGCCGGCGCGACAATCATTCTGGATCTGCACGTCGACACCAATCCGGACCAACACGAACCGCTTCGCACTGACCTGACGATCACGACCGCGGCTTCCATCGCGGCGGCGCTGCATGATGCGGGCGAGCCCTTTGGATTGGCGACAAACGGCCGAGATGCCGCCGATCGAATTCGAACCGAAGGTTTCCGAGGGGACCACCGGGTGCGAGATGCTTCTGTCAAAGCCGCTTCCCTGAAACAACTCAACGAACGATTGCGACCAGTCATTGTCAACGTCGATCGTGGGCCGGTGCATCTAAAAGAAATGTTTCGAACGCTGGCACGTCTCGAACGCACCGATGGCCTGACACTGGCCGAGTTCCTCGTGGAAACTGAATCGCAGCTTTCCAGCGAAACGACCATGTTGGTGATGCTGCAGCAAGCCACCGAAGCCGACATCGCCGCGTTGGTTGGTCTATCACGTCGCGGATGGGCGATCGCCGTTGTGATCAACACACTCGACATCGATCGCTATTCCCGCATGGCCGGTCCGCTGCTGGCCGAACGCATTCACGTCAGCCATTTACAAAGCGAAGACAGCATCATGGACGTCTGCCGAGCCCAGATGGCTCGCTGAAGGAAACTGCCGTTCCAAGCGATGGTCAAAACTCGCTTCAAGCCGGCAGTCTCCATAGACCATTTGCGTCGTCTAAACAGAGCAAGAAGGTTTTTCACTTCTCTATAGCCTTGTCACCAAACATGGTTTCCGAGCAAAACCGACCGACAAACGTGATTCGTTGCCGTAGTCGACGAAGCGAGCCGCTCGCAAAACGTTTACGTTTGAGTTGAAATTCGGCCTTGGTAAGAATACGTTTCAATCAGATTCGGTTGCGAATTTTGATTGATGTTCGCATCCCGATTCCGCCCGCCCCTCTTCCCACCACTTACGACGTTCCGCGAAGCCTTCACCGAGCGACCACGACGGCGCCGCTCGCCTGCTGCTTCCTCCCACGTCGCAAGGCCCGCCAACCTGGGCCACAGCGTTTCCATAGATGAATTTGATGTCTCCCACATTCGGCCATTGGCGTTTCCGAATCACACTCGCATTGTTCGCGGCAATGCTCGGACAATCCGTGAATCGGACGGCAGTCTTTGCCCAGCAACCTCCCGAGCAACTCACCGAGTTCCTGGAACTGAACTGCACCTACTGTCACGATGCAGACACTCGGGAAGGTGACTTGGACCTGGATTCGTTGACATTGGAACTGGTTGGGCAATCATCAAAGACAATTCGCCAGTAAGACTCACCAACGCGGCTCACTGCAAATACTGATGCACGCAAGTGATCGCCAACGCCCCGTCACCCACCGCGAACGCACACCGCTTGGTCGTTCCGCTGCGAACATCACCGCAAGCGAACACACCCGGGCTGGTCGTTTCCAATTCGCATGGCGTGCGTCCTTCCGGCAGTTTGTCGTGGTGATGGATCATCGGACCCGTCATCACAAAGCCGCGGTCGTCCAAAGCCACCGAATCAGGTAACCATTCGGTGTGAGGCTTCGCACCGACAAAGATGAACGCCGATGGACATTCCAACGTCGCGCGTTCTTCGGTTTGGTTGTTTCGAATTTCAACGCGTTCCAAATGCTTGTCACCCGCCATCTCGCAGATCTCGGTGTGACACATCACTTCAATGTTCGATTGTTTTTCGATCCGATCCGCCAAGTAACTCGACATGCCTTTGCGAAGATCGTTCCCGCGAAGAAGCAAACGGACGTCATTGGCATGTTGCGACAAAAACATTGCTGCTTGCCCGGCCGAGTTTCCGCCTCCGACCACGACCGCGGTCGATTCTCGGCACAGTCTCGCCTCGACGGATGTGGCGGAGTAATACACCCCCATGCCTTCATACCGTTCGCAAGCGTCCAGAGGCAATCGTTGATAGGACGCACCAGTCGCGATCAAAACGGTGCGTGTTCGAACCTTTTGGCCGGTGCAAAAGCTGACGACGTGAACACCCTTGTCGTCTCGCACGATCGACGCGACAGAAACCGGTGCGGTGAACTGTGCCCCAAACTTCAACGCTTGCAGATACCCGCGATTGGCCAGATCTGCACCGGTCAAACCCGAGGGAAACCCCATGTAGTTTTCAATTCGCGAACTTTGTCCTGCTTGGCCGCCCGGTCCCATTCGATCAACAACCAATGTCCGCAAACCTTCGGATGCTCCATAAACCGCCGCGGCCAAACCAGCTGGTCCCGCGCCGACGATCAACACATCGTAAAGCTCATCAGGAATGTCGCGACAAATCCCCAAACACTCGGCAACATCGGCGAGCGATGGTTTGCGGACCACACGCTTGCCGCATCCCAACACCGGAGTTTCGTTCTCGGCAACATCCCACTCGCGCAGCAACTCCTTGCCCGCGTCGGTGTCCGTGTCAAACAGAGTGTGAGGAACTTTGTTCTTGTAGAAGAACTCTTGCAGGTGCATCGTCTCTTTCGAATGACTCGATCCCGCCAAACGAATCCCCAAAAATCCAGACGCTTCCAACCGTGCGCGACGCAGCTGAAACGCATCGAGCAATTTGTCGCTCAAACTTGGGATTTCACCCAGCATGCGGCGGATACGACAGGCCGTCACTTCGATCGTTTCACAATCACCCCTGGCAACCGCGCTGATCACCGCGGGACGTCCGGTGAGCAAATCGACATCACCGGCGAACGAATTGGCCTCGTGCAGAGCGACCTCGCGAGGTTCGCCGTGAGAATGATCCAAGATACTGACCGCACCCGATCTGATCGCGAAAAAAGAATAATCCATTTCGCCGAGATCAAACAGTTGCTCGCCATCGGAGAACTGGCGAACAGTTCCAATGTCTTCCAGACACGCCAACTCTTCCTCGGTCAAACGAGGAAACGCTGCGTTGTCAGACGATTCGTGAAGCATGGATGTGATCCGAACGGATGAAGAGCTTTTGATTCGCCCCAGTAGACCAAATCTCGACCGATTAGAATCCCCGCCGCAGAACCGGGCAATCATCTCAATTTTGACTGCGTGACTCTGCAAACCGAGGGTCAAACAATCTGCGTCATCTCATGGATTTGAATGCCTTCAACTGCTCCTTCGGTTGCCGCACCGAAATCCTTGAGCGGCTGGCCGGCGGAGTGTTGCTGCCACAGTTCACGCGATTCCCAGTTTTCATAAAACATAAAATGAGCCGGGTTTTCGTTGTCTTGGTGCAAGTCGTAATTCAAGCAGCCTTCTTCCTTCAGCGTCGGAGGAATCAGCTTTAGCAATTCGCTTTTGACGAGTTCGACTTGGTCTTCTTTCGCGTTTATATGCGCAACGATGGTCAGATTTGCCATGAGAATCCAATCAGGGTTTGAAATTTTCACCGACGGACAATCCGCGGTGCAGGAGAGATTTTCAGCCGCCGACTTCGGCCAACCTTTTCGCGAAGGCTTCGTAAGGCAGCGTGTTGGCGACATCCGCCGCGGTCAGTCCGCCACGGCGTGCTTGTCGGATGCCATACCGCATCACCCACAAACCATCGGTGACGTGTGCGTCGGTGTTGATCACAATCGGAATGCCGCGTTTCTTGGCCGCCGACAAGTGCACATCGTTCAAATCCAACCGAGCCGGATTCGCATTCAGTTCTAGAAACTTGTTGTTCTCTTTCGCGGCTTGCATCACCGCATCCATGTCCACGTCGTAGGCCTCACGGCGATTCAAGATTCGACCGGTTGGGTGAGCGATGCAGTCGACGTGCGGGTTTTCAATCGCTCCCAAAATCCGATCGGTGATTTGGTCTCGTGGCTGTTTCTGACCATAGTGAACACTGCCGAGAATCCAGTCGCCCTGTTCCAACACCTCATCGGGTAAATCCATGCCACCGGCCTCGAGGATGTCGCACTCGATGCCCTTCAAAATCACCAAGCGACCTTCGTACTTCGGACGGATCTCGTCGATGATCTCCCATTGCTTCAGCAAACGTTCGGCGTCCAGTCCGCCGGCCATCGTGACACGTTTGCTGTGATCCGTGATCGCGATGTATTTCAATCCTCGCTCGATCGCCGCATCGGCCATCTCGGCAATCGTGTTTTGACCATCCGTTGCCGATGTGTGCATGTGCAAGTCACCCAGCACATCATCGGTGTCGATCAGATTTGGCAATGAGTCGGATTTGGCCCAATCGAATTCGTTTCGATCCTCACGCAACTCCGGTGCAATCCATGGCAAACCGATCGACTGATAAACGTCCTCTTCCGTCGCACCGGCCACACGAGATTCATCATCGAGTTTGAAGACACCGTACTCGTTGATCTTTAACCCGTGATCCTTCGCGATTCGCCGCACGTGAATGTTGTGAGCTTGACTGCCGGTGAAGTACTGCAGAGCGGCGCCAAACTCCTCTGCATCGACCAACCGCATGTCGACTTGGAAGGCTTTGCCAACTCGAATCGACATCTTCGTATCGCCACTTCCGATGACAGAAACCAATCCAGGAAAATTCGCGAGGTGATCCATTGCCGCTTCTCGGTCGGATGCGACGGCTAGCAAATCCAAATCGCCGACCGTGTCGCGACCTCGTCGATAGCTGCCTGCCCACTCCATCTGCTCGATCGCATCGCACACTTGCATGTGCTTGCCAATCTCTCGAGTCAGGTCATCCGCCTTGGACCAGTAAATGCGTTCCGAAGCGGCTTTCGCAATCGCCATCCCGTCCAGAATCGCGGCCTCGGTTTTTTTGGCAAAACCTTTCAGACTTGCCACACGGCCTTCGCGGCACGCGGCTGCCAAATCTTCCAGTGATTCAATCCCCAATTCTTCGCGAAGCTTGCTGGCCTTTTTCGCCCCCAGTCCCGGAATTCGAGACATTTGGATGACGACCTCAGGAACGGCTTCGCGGAGTTCTTCCAGCTGAGGTAGCGAGCCGGTTTCGAGCAGAACCTTCGTTTTTTCCGCGATCGTTTTGCCGATTCCCGGCAACTTGGACAGATCCCGCTCGGGGTCCGAGGCCAAATTCGCGATCGGTTCGTCAAGGTCGCGGATCGCGCGAGCACCGTTTTGATAGGCGCGAATACGGAATGGATTTTCACCCCGAAACTCGAGCAGCTCAGCGAGCTCTTCGAAGACGGCGGCAACGGCGGAATTGTCCATGGGAACGATTCGAACAAAGGCTTCTCGGGCGGTCAACAGAAGCCATCATTCGACGCCGGAGACGCTTTTCTTGCAATGGTGTGGCCAGCTCATGGTCACCTTGGTTCCTGATTGCCCATCGGATTCCATTTGCAACGATCCCGACAACGCATCAATCACCAACGTCGCCACCGTCAATCCCAATCCGGCCCCATCGCGTCGATCTTTTCCCGTTCCGAGACACTCAAACGGTTCGCAGATTTTTTCCGCGTACTGGGTGTCAAACCCAACACCGTTGTCTTGAATGGCAACCGATGTGACGTCACTCGTTTTGCTAATTGCGACGATCACCTGCAGCGGTCTTCGTTCCGCCTTGAAAATCAATGCATTGCGAAGCAGTTGCGTCATCGGAATTTCCATCAATTCACGCAGCACGCACGTCTTTGTGTCGCCTTGAATTGTCAAAGCGGCAACATCGCCGCCGATGCGTTGCCAAATATCAGCGATCAATTCCGCAACGCTGTATTCGTCCCCACCATAACGTTGGCTGGGATCCTTCGACGTCGAGTGCAACAACTCGAGACACTTCATGTGCAACGACACCATTTGGGTCAATTGCTGCATGCGTTCGGCAGCTGTGCGAACGGTTTGCAGTGAACGACGCGCGTCATCCAGATCCAAAGGCTCCGTCAACGCTTCATCGACAAACCCTGAAAAGAACGCCACGTGCCGTGTCGGTGCACTCAAGTCGTGCATCAAACGTCGCAAATACTTCGTGTTGATGACCGGGCCGGACGATTCCTCTGACGACTCCGTCAAAGAGTGAACGGTTGATCCATCGGACAGGGGTTCAAGAGACATGTTTAGCACTCCGGCGAATCAGGGTTTCTTTCCAAGCTTCTGACAAACTTTGGCATCCAGCCAACCGAAGATCCGCCATCGCGTCGCGAGGTTTTGCAAACAAAATATTGTTGGCCACATCGACGGTGAACTCAGGGTGAGGCCGCTGAATCAACTTCAACGTTTGGCCGGCCTGCACTTTCCCACTATGCAATACCCGCATGTACCATCCGGTCCGCCGCGTTGCTTGTACTCGCACCGCCAACTTAGGGAGGCCCCAACGCTGAGACAACTTCCAACACGGCTCTCGAGGCTGTGAAACTTGCAGGCGCAGACCATCAGCATTCGCAGATTGGCACTCAAAAACGTCGCCAATGCAGACTTCTGACTCGAGCAATCCGGCAAGAGTCAGGTTTTCACCAAACGCACCGGATCCCCAATTGATCTCAGAAAATTCATCTTTCCAAAATGAATAATGTGATTCGCAGTAGCCCAAAACTGCCTTGTCGACTCCGCCGTGATGGACCTTGTCCGCCTGTTCGTCTCCTTCGAGTCCCAATTCAGCAACGGGAACAGGTCCGGATACAACACTTTTTTCGATCGCGGAATTCCAGGGTCGATCTGGATCGCCATCTTTGAGAAAAGTCCGGCATGCCCCAATCTGAACAGAAACAATTCGCAACGAATCGCTCATCGCGAGCCCCCTCTTGCACACGGCAACAATCATTGTCGGTAATCTGTCCGGCAACCCACCTTGGACGTGATGCCCTTCGCCCAATAGCTTGGCCCTATCCTACCGTTTGATCCCTTCCTCTTCGATCCGTCTACTGCCATGAATCCCAATCCCGACCGTGACCCAACCCAATTGAGATCTCATCGTTGGTTCGGCCGTGACGACTTACGTTCCTTTGGCCACCGTTCTCGCCTGAAAGGAATGGGTTTCGACGACATTGACTATCGTGACCGCCCCGTTGTCGCGATTCTGAATACTTGGAGCGAACTGAACACTTGCCACTCACATTTTCGCGATCGAGCCGATGAAGTTCGCCGCGGCATCTTGCAATCCGGCGGTTTTCCCGTCGAAGTGCCGGTGATGTCGCTTGGTGAAATGATGATGAAACCCACGACGATGCTTTATCGCAACTTGCTCGCGATGGAAGTCGAAGAAGTCTTGCGGTGCCATCCGATCGACGCGGCGGTATTGATGGGTGGATGCGACAAAACAGTTCCCGCCATGTTGATGGGCGCGATCAGTGCGGACATCCCCAGCCTCTTTCTGCCCGCCGGTGCGATGCTGCGTGCTCGTTGGAAAGATCAAACGCTCGGCAGCGGCAGCGACGCGTGGAAGTATTGGGACCAACGTCTCGCAGGCAACCTTTGTGATCGAGATTGGAACCAAGTCGAAAACTGCATCGCCGCATCAGCCGGCACTTGCATGACGATGGGAACGGCCAGCACGATGGCCTGTGTCGCCGAAGCGATGGGATGGACACTTCCATCCGCAGCCACCATCCCCGCCGTGATGGCCGACCACTCACGACTCGCCGTCGCAACAGGTCGCCGTGCCGTTGAAATGGCGTGGGAACAACTCAAACCCAGCGAGTTCTTCAACTCACGCAGCATCGACAATGGACTGACCACGTCGCTGGCCATCGGCGGCAGCACCAATGCAATTGTCCACTTGATCGCCATCGCGGGCCGGCTCGGCGAAACACTCACGCTCGATCGCTTCGACGAACTCTCTCGGCAAACGCCCGTTCTCGGTGACCTGCGTCCCGGCGGCCGTTTCCTGATGCAAGACTTCTTCGAAGCCGGCGGACTGCCCGCGCTCCTGCAGCGTCTTCGCGACCTGCTGAATCTGGATTGTAAAACCGTCGCGGGATCAACACTCGGTGAACAAATTGCCGAAGCCGAAGTCCACGACAACGAAGTCATCCGGACTCGTGAAAACCCGGTCTCTCCAGCGGGAGGTGTCTGTTTGCTGCGTGGCAACCTGGCCCCGTCGGGCTGCGTGATCAAATCCATCGCGGCCAGCAAAAAGTTGCTGCACCATCGTGGCAAAGCCGTCGTGTTCAACAACTATCCGGAGATGAAAGAACGGATCAACGATCCTGATTTGGAGGTGGATGAAAACAGCGTGTTGATCCTGCGTTCGGCTGGTCCGCTGGGTGCCCCCGGTTTTCCGGAATGGGGCATGTTGCCGATTCCAAAGAAGCTATTGCAATCCGGTGTCACCGACATGGTCCGCATGAGCGACGCCCGCATGAGCGGAACCAGCTACGGAACCTGCGTGCTTCACATCGCCCCAGAAAGCGCCGCGGGAGGACCGTTGTCATTGGTCGAAACCGGCGATGAGATTGAAATCAATGTTCCCGAACGGTCCATCCACTGGCACATCGACGATGACGAATTGGCTCGTCGCAAAGCGAACCAGCCTGGCGCCGCACCCGAACCCACTCGCGGATACATGAAGCTCTATGCGAAACATGTGACCCAAGCCGACCAGGGGTGCGACTTCGACTTCCTCGCCGGACGCTCCCCCGGCGAAGAACCCGCCATCCATTGATCCAATGCGATCACAGCGAAGGAATTGACATCCCCGAACCGCCACCCGATCGAGTCATCGGCATGCGTGGGACACCAACCCGAGGTGTCGGTTTGGGGATCGAACGAGCCTGGACTTCAATTCCAAACGGTTTCTCCAGTTCCCAATTCGCAAGCTTCGCCCACGGCGTGTCGGAATGCCTGCTGGCACACTCGTTCAACATTTGAGTGGCTTGCTCAGCCAGCGCCGCACCGCGAGAGGTGCTCATTCGATATGAAGGCATGAAATTCACCATGTTCGTATCAGGTTGAATGAATTCACTCGCTGATTCACACGCCGCGATGTATTCGTGATACCGAGCCATTGCCGCCAAAGTTCTTCCGCGTGCCAAAATGAATGCGGCCCGCCAACGTTCAGTCTCTTCCCCGCGAAGCAGTTCTTGCCAATTGTGCGTCTTCGATTCCGACAACAACGCATCGAGTGACTTCAACGCGTCTTCACTCTTTGACCGCTCCCGTTTGATCCGATTACCAAATTGCGTTCGGAAAGCAGATGGCGTCAAATACATCGCGGTGAATTGCATTGGATTGATCGCAGACCGCTCGCCCATGAACAACATCCGGGGTGCAGCAAATCGCTCTTTCTCTCGCATCGTCAAATCTGCGGCCTGCACCACAAATGACCGCAGCAAACTATCGCGAGCCGACTTCCGGATGTCCGTCTCGGAACGATAACTTGGCATGTACTGACGCAATTTTTCAACGTCGTATTGATCCGAGACGCCATCATCGTAAAGCGTGAACGTTCCGCCGGTTTGCAACGCCAATCGAGTCAGTCCGTAGGGACCAAACCCCGACAACACGCGTTCACGATAGGCGGTTCCATACACTGGCAATGCAGCCACCGGTTGAACCTTCACCAATTGCAGTTCAACGTCTGCCTCATGCCAGTACGGCAAAAAGATTCGCTGAGGCACCGCCGACTCGGGACCTCGATCAACCGTCAAATAGAATTCCGCACCACCTCGTTGGCCGGACGCCCATCGCTGCAATCCTTTTTGCATTCCCATCACCGCGGTCGGCCCGAGAACATGCACCACCGCTTTGGCTTCGCGACAATTCGCAATCGTGTACTCCAGCTTTTGAACATCGTCGCCGGACTCATCCGTCAACAAAACCACCATCAATCGTTCTTTGCGTTTCGCTTTGTAACGGTAGTGGTTCAGAACGTTGTCGACCGCCGTCATCGTGTTCTCGATGCCGCTTGAATCGACGGGAACCCGCGTCATCGCGTCAATCGCATTGACACCAACCAGCGATGGAGGCGAAACCTCATTGATCCCTTTGCCAAACGCAACGACACTGCTGAACAACCGATGCCGCTCAATTCCATCCGACGTGTCAGGTCGCGACAACGCGCCGATCTCGTCATAGAACTCGCGAATTCGCCGGGCCATCCGGTCGCGGTTGAGTTGCAAGCTGATAGAAGCATCCAGCAACCAAACAACCAACGTGTCGCCTTGTTTCAGCTCACCGCGAATCGCATTTTCGATCGACTGGGTCGCCGATTCGATCCCATCGGCTGAGCCAATTTGCTGAGTTGTCGAGACGATTCGTTCGGCTGGCGCACCGACTGTTTCGGCCATCATTTTTCGAATCGATGCCAGCCGAGTCTCGGGTGTCGACTTTAGCATTTCCAACGATGAGGCCTGCAAGCCCGCTAAGGCCGGCATCAATTCGGGCAACTCAACTTCCGTCAACTCTGATGTTGACGAAGTCTCGACCGGCTCCTCTTCAAATTCGGAATCACCCAAGTCCGGCATTTCGAGCGACGCGATCGGCATCAGAGAGAATGCCGCGTCCTGTTCACCCAAATCCGCGAAACTTGCGGTGATCAATTGACCTTCGCGATCCATCCAGTCGGGAAAGACCCACAGCCCCATCACCAGCAACGCCGCGGTGTGAAAGATCATCGATATCAACCAAGGATGATCTTTCAGGTGCAATCGGATCTCTGCCAACGTGTCACGCATCAGTCGAGCACTCGAAGAGGGAATTGTTCGCTAGGAACATGCTGTTGTTTGGCGATGGCTTCGATCTTGGCCATCACATCGGGATGCGATGCGCTCACGTCGTTTGACTCTGCCAAATCCTTCGACAAGTCATACAGAGCAAACGCCGGAGGTTCGGTTTGCCCCTTCTTGAGTCGTTTGGAAAGGTCTTTGCGGATCGCTTTCCAGTTCCCCATCCGAATCGCTTGTTGACCGCTGTAACCTGGGAATTCCCAGTACAAAAATTCGTGGCTCTGTTGAGCGGCATCATCACCGTGAAGCAATGGCAAGAAGGAAATCCCATCCGTCGTGCTCGCATCCACTTCGACACCAGCCGCGTCGGTGATCGTCGGCAAGAAATCCCACCACGCACCGATCCAATCAGAAGTTCGGCCAGCCGGAACAACACCGGTTTGGCGAGCGATCATCGGCACTCGAATCCCGCCTTCATCGAGCTGCCCCTTCAATCCTTTCATGCCGGACGCCGAGTTAAAGTAGTCGCTGTCCGATCCACCCAACCGATCGTAAGTGGGACCGTTGTCCGATGTGAACATGATCAACGTGTTCTCACCCAAGCCCAATGAATCCACCAGGTCGACGACCTGGCCCACACCTTCATCCATTCGTGTCACCATCGCGGCATAACCCGCGCGTGGTCGAGGGTGTTTCAGATAACCGTGATGCTCATAGTCGGCTTCTTCGATCACGCCGTCATACGCATCGACCTCTTCCTCTGGAACTTGAATTGAAAGGTGAGGCACCGCGAATGGGAGGTAAGCGAAGAAAGGTTGCGTCTTGTCTTCGGCGACACTTTGACGGATGAATTCACAGGCTTCGTTGACAAACTGATCTTGCGAATACGTCTCGCCGTGCAACGTGCGATCATTCCCGGGCTGAACTTCTTTGACTCGGTTCCGCCACAGAAAATTCGGGTAGTGATTGTGTGCGTGACGCTGGCAATTGAAACCGTAAAACAGATCGAAGCCTTGTTCGTTTGGATCGCCCGTGGTTCCAAAATGTCCCAGGCCCCATTTTCCAAACGCACCCGTGCGATAGCCAACTGATTTCAGATATTCCGCAATCGTGACTTCATCGACGGGGAGCGGGTACTGACCGGGGAATTCAAGCTTCAGTGCTTCTCGAACCGCAGGATCAATCTTGGGATCACCGTTGTTTCGAACGTGTGCGTGACCAGGGTGCTTCCCCGTCATCAAACAACAACGACTCGGCGCGCACACCGCATTGCCGGAATAGAAATTCGTCAGCTTGATTCCCTCGGCAGCCAACTGATCCAGTCGAGGCGTCCGAATCTTGGTTTGGCCATAGCACCCCAGTTCGCCATAGCCCAAATCATCCGCAACGATCAGCACAATGTTGGGGCGCGACACGGTCGCGTCCTTTGCGTTCGGCTCTTCGGCGGAAACCGTGGTCGAATCCAAGTTGGGAACGCCCGCAACGCAGACGAGCAACAAGGCCCAACGGACCCATTTTCGAGAGGGCATCAAGACGGCTTGGTTCATGTTGTGCTTCAAGGTGTAAAAAGACTCGTGGTTCATAATCACGTCGCGAAATCTCTGGCGACGCCTTCCCGCCTGCACCCCAGTGTCACTGTTTGAAATTCGCCAGTCAAATCACGAGGCGATCTCACGCGAGATTTCATCGGAGCATCACCGCAATTCATCCCGAACGGGACTTCCGTCACCGTTGCGAACTTGCGATTTCAACGAGGGGCCGGCGCTTCTTCCGGCAGCTTCCATTCCGAAGGCGGCCAGATTTCTGGATCGGGCAATTGAGATTCCACTGCGGGGCCGACCAACGAGGGGTATCGCTGCAGTGCCTGATCAAGCCGACTTCGCACGTTCTGATTTGCCACTTCCAGTGGAGTCGTTTCATTCGGATCGTTCGTCAAATCGAACAACTCACCGGCTTTCAGCTTCCAACGATCCGAGACAACCGTTTCCGCATCCAGCAAAATCGTTCGCTCCGGTGGCGAAGCCTTCCCAGACAGGAACGGCAACAGATTGATTCCGTCCGTTTCCTCGGGCGGTGGGCTTCCCGCAGCGCCAACCATGCTTGGCAACAGATCAACGTAGCTGGTCACCGAGTCGTAGGTGATTCCCGCCGGAAGCTCGTTCGGCCAACGCATCATCGCCACAACACGCACGCCGCCCTCCCAAGTCGTGAACTTGTTCCCACGCAGGGGTTCGTTGTTGCCGCCATGCTTCGGATCGGCCCCGTTGTCACTGTGGAAAACGACCAACGTGTTTTCTCGCATCCCGTTCCGATCGATCGCATCCAAGATTCGACCGATCTGTCTATCCATCGCCGTTGTCATCGCCGCAAACGTTTGGCGAATCGAATTGCCCTTGCCTCGTTTGCCATAGTCCAACGCCTTTTCGCGTTTGGCAATTTTGCGATCCGTGTTCGGTGCGAGCTTGTTGTTGGGATCAAATCCATATTCATCGAGATCAGACCGCAAGGCTTGCAGTGGCGAGTGCGGAGCATTGAACGCCACGTAGGCATAAACCGGCCCTGCGTTCGCGTTGCGATCGATGAAATCAACAACAGCGTTGCCGACCAATTCAGTCGAGTAGCCCTCTTCGTGCACGCTGTCAAAATCGCGATGCCAATCCAACTGGCCAAAACGTTCTCGACTGAAGTAATCGATCGCTCCGTTGTAGTGGCCATAGAACTCCGTCATCCCATGGTGAAGCGGATGAAACAAAGTCGACGCCAGCCCCAGGTGCCACTTGCCAAACATTGCCCGATGATCGTAGCCCAGCTTCGACAAATGTTCCGGAGCGGTTTCGAGCTGTGGTGGCAGGCCGTGCTTCTTGGATGGCGAGACCACACCGCCCCAAATGCCGAAACGAAATGGGTACAAACCGGTCAGCACACCCGCCCGAGTCGGCGAGCAAATGGGAGTCACATAAAACCGATCGAGAGTCACTGATTCGCTGGCAAGCCGATCGATGTTGGGTGTGCGGATTTCGCTGCCATGAAAGCCAACATCATTCCATCCCAAATCATCCGCAATGATGTGCACGATGTGCGGCGGTTGGCTACCGCCATTGGTCTCTGCCGATACGTTCGCCCCAACCAAAGCAAAGCAGGTCATGATCGCGAATGGAAACGCCATTTTCAGATCGCAAGCACAATGGCTGAAGACACTTCGAATTCGATCCACCATGCCGATACCGTCTCCCACCACACCAAAACAAATCCCATTGGCCCGCCGCCAGTTCCTTTGCCCAGCAATATAGCAGCGAGACGTCGCGAGTTTCTTGATTGCCCCCAACCGATTCACCCTCCTGGCAGGAGGGTCGGGCAGTTTATCGAGGCCGCGTTTTAGTAAGATTCTGAATGAGAACCTCTCCCGAAACGAAGTTTCGGGGGAGGTCGAGCGACGCCGTCCAGGCGTACGCGAGGGAGGGGGCCGAGCATGGGAAGCGGCGCACATTACCCTCCCCCGGAAATCTCGCTGAACGCTCTCTTTCCGACCCCTCCCGCTGCGCGGGCGGGGTTCTCAAGGCTTTACCTGCACAGCATTTCAAAACTGCATCCCCAATTCACCCTCCTGGCAGGAGGGTCGAGCGAAGCGAGGGGAGGTTGAACGGTGACAGGCCAACTCGGCCTCCACCCCAGAGCACACCGGGCCCGATCCCCTTTCTCAAACAGCTCAATTCAACGTCAACTCCACCGATTCCAGGACCGGTTTGGATTCGTTGTCGGTGGTGTCTTCCAGTTTGATTTCAAACTGGAAACCAAACCCGTCCGGCAACCCAGACAAGTCCAACTCCGCCGGCGTTCGCGAAACTTGTTTAGCGAAGCCTGGGACGTGGTCGTAGCTTTCTTTGATCGTAGTCCACTCCGTCCATTGATCGATCGACTGATCTTGGTCGATGTCGACACCGACTCGAATTTGCACGCCGTCCACCCATGGCCCATCGCTGACAAAGTCCATCGCTTGCTGTGTCGCGAGATAGAACTTGCCTTCGGCAAACATGATGTCTGGATCAGGATGGCCCTTGCCAATGTTGCAGCACCAAGTGAACGGTTCATCGATGCTCTTGGAAGTGAACCAACCGACGCTCATCGATTTACTGTCCTCGGGATCGTAGTCGCAGAACAAGTAGTATTGGCCGCCGATCGAGATCGCCGCCCAATCGCCGTACGCGTCTTGTTCCGGTTCGTGAATTTGATACTTCGCGATGTTGGTTTTGAATCGCTCAGGGTTTTCCTTCAACCAGTGCGGGTGCTTGTACGTTCCGATCTTACCGGTTGGCTTGGTGCGTTCATCAATCGGTGGCGACAACGCTTTGAAATCTTGCACTCCGTCGGGACTGACCGCGTGCACTGCCAAAGGCGAATCCCATGCGTGCTTCTGAGCGTTGATGGGACTCCAGTCCTCCAAGATCAGATGAAAGCGACCGTCCAGATCACGGATGATCGCACAGTCCGATCCGTGCGTTGGGTCGTCGTACGCCATCCCTTTGTTTTCACCCGGCACACCGTCGAACAGATCGCTGTCCACGTACACATGCGGGTCCTGGTCGTTGGGGAAATCGTAGTAGAAGTATGCCTTGCCGTCCGCGAATTCTGCGGTGGTCATCCACTTGGCGAATCCTTCCGTGATCGGGCCATGGTGCACCCAGTTGACCATGTCACGACTCTGCCAAGCGTGATACCCGCCGAGGCGTTTTTTCAGTCCACCGGGTGCGTCATATTGATTGGCAAACGGAGTCGTCGTCAGCGGCATCTCGAAGCCGTCCAATGTTGCAGGTTCCGGTTGAAACGGAGTTTCCTTGGATCGGTCTTTCCGGTTTCGGCCGTTTCCATATCGACCGAACATCCAGTAGTCATTCGGCCCGAGACTCAGCATCACCGGCGCGTCACCCAAATTGACTGGGCCAAGGTTTCCCGCTGGTTCCCAGTTCAACCAATCGGCTGACTGAGTGACGACGATCGATTTGGCGGACTGTTTTGTCGGAAACGACTTCAACTCGCTCTTCAATGTCGCGTGCTTGGCCGTCGGAACCGCCTGTCCGTTCTCGACCTTGATATCAGTGCTCGATTTCAAACCAGCGGTCCACTCTTCCTGCGTTTCAATCCGCCAGGCCTCGTCGGACATTGCCGGATTCGGACAACAGACCATCACGATCAGCGAGGCGGTCAAAAACGTGCTCAACGATCGTCTCGATTTCATGGTGTGTCCTTCGCGGCGTCATCCGTACGGGTGATTGGCTTCACTTGATTGTCTTTGCCAAGATCCGTCACGGGACCAAGGCTGCTGACGTGATTGCCACTGGACAATTCCGCCAGCACAATCGGGTGTTGTGTTTCATTGGTGAGCGTGATGTCAGAGGCTCGGTAGGTCTTCGGTGCATGTTTCTCAAAGAGTGCCTCATGACCTTCGGGCACATTGGGAAAGTCAACGCTCAAGAAGTCAAATCGCAAGGCGTAGCCGACGATGATCGGACGCGGCGTTTCTTGCTCCGACGAGCTTTGCCACAGCCGGATGTCATGCCCCTTGCCTTTGATCGCCGCCAAGGGGTGATCGCCAAGCGAATGGGGAGCGGGCAGCACCTCCAAATCAATTTGCTGGCCGGAGTGCGAATCAGAATGCACGTACAACAGAGGCCCGTACGCGGCGCTCCCGCTGCAGTTTTGGATCACACCTCGCCGAGGCAACGAATACCCCTGCACGACACAGTCCAGCACTTGGCAATTGGTGACCGTGGCCTTCTTGGCCATGTACAGCTTGATCCCGCCACGAGCTTTCTTGACCACGCAATTGTCCACGGTCATCTCGCCAGCACCCTTGTACGCACGGATGCCATCTTCGATGCAATTGATCATGTGGTCTCGTGGAATCGGCAAGCCGCGCACATCTTCGGGCCATTGCAATTTGTAATCAAACCGCTTGGCCAAATCACCGTCGTCGGTTTCTGCGTAACAATCATTGCTGAGCCGCACCGTGCCCTCGACGAGCGTATTTCGAACCGTCGTGCGATTGCCGCCTTGCACAAAAATCGCGTGGCCAAAGGCTTCCATTTTGACCTGGCAACTGTCGATCACAGCATCGTTTCCCGTGATTTGAATGCCGCAGTGTTTCCTCAACCGAAGCACACTGCCGCCACCGATGCCGAACATGTTGCCGTATCCATACGGGTACGATCCACGAATGATCATCTTCATGCCAATCACTCGATTGTTGTCACCTCGGATCACCATCTCATTCATTCGGCCGTACTTGCGGCCTTGGTTGTAACTCCCGAAATCAGTCACTTCCGTTGAACCATCGGGATAGGTGTCTTCAATCGAACCGCCACGGATGGTGAGATCGTTTCCGGTCAACTGAAACAAGTTCCGCCCCGATGCCACCTCAATCGGGACATTCAGTTTGACGCCGGTCAACTCCACGTCATTGTCGGAACCGGAAAACACCAATCCCTTTCGGTCGGCGATCAAATAGTCGCCAGGCTCCATCACGATGTGTTGTCCACTTTGTTTGGCAGCCTTTCGCAATTGGTCGATCGAATCAACTCGCACGATTGGGCGTGTGGCATCCGAGTCTTCTGTTTCGACGGGCAACAACTCGTGCACGCGAAAATTGGAATAGACATGGTGGGTGCCGACCATGCGGAATCCAAAGAAGCCTTCGCGATAGACGGGGCCGCTTCCAGAATCAAGCCGCGTCAATCGCTGAACGAGCTTGCCGTCGGCATCTCGGCCTTCCAATTCGACCGAATCACCTTGCCGGAATTGATAGACGAGTTTTCCATCCAGCATGTACTGAACCACGTCGTCAAAAGCGACCAACTGAACCGTCATCTTGCGATTGGGCTGGATCAGATACCCAGGGTGGTTGTCTTGTTCGTTCAACGCGACGTGTGGGACAGGCTTTCCATTCGCTGACCGAGGGTAGCGACGCATACGAGTCGTGGTGTTCTTGCGACCACCGCTGCTGGCGTAATAGCCATGCATTTTGTCGTAGTCCGTGAACTTGCCTGAATAGCGAGAGGCATCAAACAACCCGTTTTCAGGATCCGCCGGATCAGTCGCCATCCAAAACTGATTCAAGTCCCGCGGTTCCACCCCACGAATCGCAGGATCATGGGTGGGACAAATGACGTCATAAGTGATCGCGATTCGCGTCGGCAATTTGTGTCGATACCAAACCGTGCAACCACGCCCCGGCACCAAGCAATCCAACGTCCCATCGTTCGCGCGCACCACCGCTTCCGAGAATCCTTTGCGATCCTCGATCTGGACGCCCCAGTCGTCGAGCGTTTCAAAGTCGTCCTGGGTGAGCAAGTCACCAACTCGAAAGTTCCCCACACCATAGCCAAGCACAACAGGCGATGGACCGCTCGCTGAAACGGCGTCCGATGACACAGTCGGGCTCGCCGATTCAGCACCCGCGACGAAATGATCGCTGCCAAAGAGTACGGCGACGACGAGGAACAGACGTGATGCAAACATAGGACGCTGCATGAAGAAGGGGTTTGAACCAGGCTTGGGATTTCGAAGGGGAAGCAAACGCTGCATGCCGTTCATTCCGTTGCCGTCGTTTCAACAGGGGACGCTGAGTCGCTGCACTGAACCCAGACATCTCGATGATACTTGTTGTCTTCCGCCGCCACTTGCGATTTCAGCACGCGAGACAAACGCTTCCAGTTCCCGCTCGTGTTTGAGGCGTTTTCGGCAGGACGTTCGGCCATGGCGTAACCCACCAAACGTTTCCATTTGCTGTGGTTGCGATCGAGAAAATAACCACGAACGCTGGCGAAATAATCTCGCTGTGGGTGCTGGCTCGGTAGATCCAGATCCAGCGATTGATTTTCGACAAAGAAATAGGGATCGGTAGTTAGAACATTTTGACCGGTTTCGGCGTGTTCGATTTCAAACACTGGCAGCGATCCGGGGACCGGTTTTGCAAACAACTGCATCGACACACCGTCTCGAACAACCGTCGTCATGGGGCACTGGTCCGCGTCAAAGTCCAGCAACCCATAGTCGACGTGGTCGACCAGTGATTGAGCACGCTGCATGGTTTGTGCTTTCTCGCCGACCACGAGATAACTGCGAAACCAAATGGTGGACCCAGGAACGATGCGAAGCTTCGGAATGATCTCGCAGACGTCGTAGTTGCGGAAACTGTTTTCCGGTCGAGTGGCCCAGTCTTTCCATTCCGTTTTATAGAGCGGTTCGTTCGCTCGCCAATCGCGATACAACGAGTGTTTGAATTGACAATACGTTTCGCCATTGGCTTTGCGTTCCAATTCGCGTTCCAGATGTTTGTCGCGGCCGTATACCAACGCCAGGCTCGGGCTGTCGTCCGCATCGGATTGACATGACAGATTCCAACCCGCAGTTTCGCGAACGTTGACCGTTCCGTGTTCGCTCAAGAAACCTTCTCGCTCAAGCAATTCACCTTCGGGAGAAGCGACGTACCGAAGCGGCAGACTGCTGATCCGAGTGCCGCCCCATGGTGCGTTGAGGTGATCAAAAACGACGTCCTCTCGTTGACTGAAATTGTGCACCACCCAAGTCATCTCGATCACGCCATCACCCGCGTCGCGAATTTGCGTGTAGTAGAGCAGCGGCGATCGATGCACGCTTCGGATCTGTGGAACCAAACCCCAGTTCAACATTCGAATGGCACGAGCGTCTTCGTCGATCTCGTATGCCAACAGCGGACAATACAACGACTTGAGCTCAGACGAGTTGGGAATGTACGCGCCCGAATTGTGAACAAAGAAGGTGTCACTCAGACCAAGTTCCGACAGTTGGTTTTTGACCGCCTCGACTTGCGATGAATCTTGCTCCGATTGGCGCCGGTTTGCCCGTAGCGTTTTGATGCCGTTGTACTGAGTGCACACGGCAACAAACTGCCAAACTTCATCGTTCCAAGGCGACAACTTGCCACCTGGCTTTCTCCAAGACGGAGGCAAACTTTCACCAAACGAGCCCCGCAACGAATAGATCTGCCCGCCTTTTCCCATCCGCAACTGAAACGAATCGGCGGGCGATTGCTGATGCTGCATCTCGACTTGAAAAACAGCCGCTTCATCAATCCGGTCGTCCCAAACACTTGGGCTGGGCGAATACTCGGTCTGGAAGTGTGTTTCGCCGTTGATCGAATTGACGCCAACGGTGGGAGCAGGAAACACGTCAAACCTCGGTTCAGTGGAGCGAACCGTTTGGGTTGTCCATCGCAAGTTTCGAAATTGTGGTGGCTCGCCTTTCCACCGCCGGCCGACGATTCGTGAGTGCGCCGACTCGCCCCGTCCGCTGCTGAGTCGCTCGGCGTCACTGAGTTTCAATTGCCGGATGCCGTCCCAATGAGCGAGCGACTCGCCGGCGGCATTCTCAAAATCATCAGGTGACAACGTGATCGTTTGCCAAGTCTCACCTCCTACAAGCTCGACCGCTGCTGCATGCCCATCGATCATGACCACCAACGAATTCGCTTGGTCCGATTGAACCTCCAAGACCAGCTTCGCCTCGGCGGGAGCCTTGTACTGATCAGCACTGAACTTGTTCGTCGTTCGAGCCCACTGTTCTGGCCGATAGGTGAACCATCCATGCTCCCAATCGCCCGCGAAATCTTCGATGAGTGTCGTTTGTTGCTTGGTCGCTTTGACACCCTCGGTAACCAACTGTTCCGCGTCAACCATCTGTACCACCGAAGACAGATTCACCTCGTCGGTGCGATAGGTTCGGTAGTAGTAGCCAACACCTTCCACCGATTCAGGCAGTCGGTAAGTCACGTTGGCGTAGACCCACAACGGTTTGCTCACACTGGAGATCGGCATCTTCGCGGTCCAGGCATCACCACTCTGATCGGCGGACGCATGGTGCCAAAATCGATGCACGACGTCGTCTCGATCGGCTGGCGTTTCGCCGGGCTTTCCATTTTGGGTGTAGTACACGTCGACCGACTCAATCGGCATGGACGCATCCACCTGAACCTCGGCCTTCGGAACGCCATCGGCACCGTCCCAATCCATCGTCAACTGCGGGGACTTCGGAAATTGAAAGGCGTTCTTCAGATGCTGATCGAACCAAAGCAACGTCGCCGCCTCATACGCGGGCGTGTCTTGGTGGTTGTGGTGAGGCGAGCAAGTCACCCGCCATTCGTTGCTTTGAATCTCACTGATCGAACTGGGCAGATCACCGATTCGTCCATGAAAATCATTCGCGGGACTGAGGAACATGATCGGGCATTGGATTTCTCGCAGACTCACGTCATCGCCCAGCGTCTTTCGAAACAGCTCGCTGTCGTTGTAACGATCGCTGATTCCACCGCACGACGGCGCGGCCGCTTTGACACGCGAATCCACCGCCGCCAGGACGGTCAATTTGCCGCCCATGGAATGACCGTAGACGCCCAGTCGTTCCGAGTCGACTTCCGGTTGGGATTCCAAAAACGTCAATGCTCTTCGAGCCGCCATCGCGCACAAGAACCAGCCGCTGTTTCGTGGCGATTCAACAGCGTCCAACGTCCACTCCGCTGGTTTCGCACTTGGGAACTGATTGCCACGATTTCGTGATGGAGCGTGATAGCCATCGACGACACCCCAATCCGTGGTCAGTCTGTACGCGGGATCGTCCGTTTTCTGATCCCAAAAGAGTTTCACTTCGTCAGGTGAAACCCGGTGTCCCGGTGCTGAGATCCGACCGGCCCAAGCGATTGAGATGGTTGCATAACCTCGCTTCGCATTGGCAACGCAGGCCTTGTGGTCCGCGTATTGACCACCGCCGTGGATTTGAACCAAACCCGGAAGGTTTGTGGCACCTTTGGGAGCCCCATAAACCGCCGCTAGCTTTGCTTCGTGTCCTTTGAAAACACCAATCCGAAAGCGAACGATTTTCAGGTCCACACCGTCCTCTTCCCATTCTTTCACAACCTCCACGTTCAGTGGCTCGCGTCGAGGATCAAAGCCCCGCCACATCTCCGTGAAATTCTCGGGAGCACGCCCTTCGACAACCGCCGGCAGCGTTTCTTTCGGTTGTGCCGAAGCAGGGGCAGCCCCGCACAAGACAACCATGAGAGCCAACAGCACACAACAGATTGGCACACATCGATGACGAGACCAGGACTTCATAGGATTGATGTTTGACGGGTAGAAATTTGGGGACGGAGAACAATGTTGGATCGAAAAACGTTGCTGGCGAACTATTTCGCAATCGCTCTCTTCGAATATTTCTCCGATGAATCCTTGCCGAGCCTCATGGTCGGGTAACTGACCAGGTAATCATTCTCATCAATCAGATTGAAAACGTAGTGAGTCGCACCTTCGGGCAATTCCACCTGCACACGGTCACCATCGATTTTCGCAGGCGTCCGATACCATTCCTCGTATCGTTCACCGCCGTTGTCCGTGTAGATCAGATTGGCTTTCACGACCTTCGCCCCGTGCGTTTGGAACTTCGCCCACACAATGTTTCCATCCCGTCCGTGATCCGACACCTCACAGACTTGGTCTTGACGCGGCAAGCGGCGCGAACAATTCGGGTTCAGGAATGGTGGGCTGGCGGCCGTTTCATCCAAACGCTTTTGCAGTTCCTCGTTCATGGCCGCTGCTTTCTCAGGCATTTCAGCCGCCAAGTTTTTTGCCTCCTCAATGTCCACGCGTTGGTTCCGCTCGTCATAGAGGCGGTACAACTCCAGCGGGTTGCTTCCGTCTTGCAACACATCGGACCAATTTCGAATCAGCTTGTAGCCGCCCACGCGAAGGGTGGACTGCATCGATGAGTGCGGGAAATGCCAGAACATTGAATCACGAGGCTTCCCGTCGCGATCAACGATCATGGTAGCGTCTTTCGGATCGGAAGCGAGCAACGATGACAGGTCCGCTCCATCGAGATGTTGCTGAGCCGGTTTGGATGTTCCGGTCCAGGACAAAATGGTGGGATAGAAATCCAAGCCGTTGACCATGGCGTTCGATTCCGTTCCCGGTGCGATCCCTGGGCCGCGAATGATCAATGGGACACGAACACCGCCTTCCTTGGCGTTGATTTTGCCTTTGTCGAGCGGGTAGTTGTCGGTGATGATCTCGCCCGGATGCTGCTCCATCCCACCATTGTCCGACGTGAAGATCACATACGTGTTCTCGCTCAGTCGGTGTCCCGGCCAGCGTGGGTCTTCCGTTGTCTCGAGGTAACGCAACACCTTGCCAACGTAGTGATCCAGCATCTCAACCATCGCACCGTAGAACGGATTGCGTTGTCCTTCGAGTTCCCATTTGTCTGGATCGCTCGGGAACGGAACATTCATCTTTTCGCAGTACTTCCTCAGCAACCTTTCCGATCGAGAGTGAATGGGAGCGTGCACCAGATACGTCGCGTGATACAGAAAGAATGGCTGCGACTTGGATTTGTCCATGAACTCCACCGCATTCGTAACGTTTTGGTGAAAAGGAAATCCATCCTCATCGAGTTGGTAAGGATCGTCGTCCGCTTCGCTTGCGAATCCTGACAAGCGGTCGGGACGCATTCGACGAGTCACACCACGCTCGGCAAGACTGAAATCAAACCCTTGATCCACAGGCTGCGGGAATGCAAAGTGCTCAATCGCGACGTGCCATTTTCCCGCGTGCCCGGTGCGGTACCCGTTTTCGCGAAGAGCCTCTGCGATCGTAATTTCCCTCAGCTTCATTCGGCCGCTGTACCAGGGCGATATCAGGGGCGAGTTTTTGGCGTGCGGCGACGGCGGCGCACCTCCAACCACATGCGTTTTCTGAGTCCGCGCGGGATGTTTGCCTGACAGAATCGCAGCCCTCGATGGGGCGCACGTTGGCGCCGGCGAATACGCTTGCCGGAACAAAACACCCTGCTGGCTCAGTCGATCGATGTTGGGTGTCTCATAAGGACACGGTTCATCGATGTCGTAGCAGCCGACATCTTGCCACCCCAAGTCATCCGCCAAAAGCAACACCACGTTCGGCTTCTCTGGCCGATCTTGCGAGAACGCCGGAGCAGCGAAACCAGCCGCACAGAGAAAGGTGCACGTGACCAATGCCAGAGTCGTCAGCAAGCGAGACATGAGACTTCACCGCAGATTTGAAGGAGGGGAGATGAAGGGAATACCTTATCTGATCTGAGCGACCGCATACGGTGATTCAAAGGCTCATGAACTCGACGGTCCAATGCGACGCAGCAAAAACGTTTTGCGACACCAATGTCCAGCTCACCAACCGCAATTCGCCGCAGTGGACTAGCCGACGACCATGCAGGCTGGAAAGCGGACCCATCCGCGATCTCGCCAACCGACTCATTTGGTGCAGCGACACGCTCCCGGAAAGGCAGGGTATCTTGTGGCTGCTTCACCAAAATGGAGCCTCGGCTCTAGTGCGTCAAATATCCGATGAACGATACCGCCACTGCAACGAATGATTCATGCCAACTGACAAATCACTAGGCGACGGCGTGTACTTCGATCGCGACGCTTACCCCGGCATTGTGCGTCGGTCGGTTGCAATGATGATCGATGCAGTGCTTCTGTCGTTGATTGGATTGGCCAATTGGCTTTTGCTCTTGCTCGTGTTTTATGCATTGGAGTTCACGACAACCCCAGACACACTGCACCTCGTCATGTTTCTGACCATCATTTGGTTTTACATGACGGTTGTGAAACGATCTCGATTTGGCACTGTGGGGTACTGGCTTTGCGGAATTCGGATCATCGATTTACGCGGCAACCGACCGTCGCTGACGAGGATGACCTTCCGGCTGGTGATGTGGACTTTTGGTCCGTTCAATTTCATCGTTGACTTGATCTGGCTGGGTGCCGACTCCGAACAGCAAACCTTGCGTGACTGCTATTGCGGTACATACGTCGTGCGATCCACCGCGCAACCGCAGGGCACCGCCGCGTTGCACCTGACCCGCTACTTCGCGACCGGACTCGCGCCGTCCTACCCACGCGTTGTCCGTCCCAGGAAGTTTGCATGATGTCTCTCTCAATCCGAGACCTGACCATTGAAGACGGTTCTGAGGCCGTCAAGTTGAACGAAGCGGTCGTCGCACTCACCAGTCCAATGGATGCCGTACGATACGCAACGCTCTGCTTCCACACTTCAACAGGGATCATTCCCGTCGGCACTCGACAGTTGGACAGTGGAAAAACCGTTTCCATGCAAATACGGTCGCTCGTTGAGTAACGTTTCCCAACCGAATGACCTCAGAACGCCCGACCGCCTTCGCACTCGAGAGACCGATATGCCCACCCTTCGTTTCCTTCTCGCGTTCCTCTTGACTTGCGTTTCGTGGAATCTCCTTGCAGACGTCCGACCACTCGCGGCACAGGCCCCCACCTCAATTTCGCCTGATGCTTTGAAATCCCAAATGGATCAAGCATGGGCTGTCACCTGGGACAGATTCTTCCAGGACGACGTGCAGACATTTGCTGACTACCTCAGCAGTTATGAACCCGGACAAGAACTGGCTCACTTGCCCACCGCCGAAGAAGTCCAGCGTCAGTACCCCAATCCATGCGGCTACAGCACCGGAATGGAAGACGGCATGATCCTGGGCGGTGCCATGCTCAGCATCCTTGCGGACCGATACGAGGTGACCAACCAAGAGACACTTCGTGAAAAAGCGAAGCAAGTGTTCCGCGGATTGCATCGCTGCGCCACCGTGCACGGCGTCCCCGGATTCCTTGCCCGGAATGTCTGTGGCGAAGATCGCAAAAGCATTTACATCAATTCGTCTCGAGATCAATACACGCACGGAGTGCACGGACTTTGGAAGTACTATCGAAGTCCGCTTTCAAACGAAACGACTCGATCCGAGATTCGCAAAGTCCTTGCGGCGGTCGCGGATCGCATGATCGAATTCGTGACGCCGGAAAACGACTTCGACTTCTGTCGCGCCGATGGAAAACGCTGTCCGCTGGGCATCTGCCGCATGTGGAATGTGCAGGCTCACGAAGCCGCTCGCTTGCCCATGATCTACGCCGCCGCATGGGATGTCACTCAAGACGAAAAGTATCGTCAGCTGTGGAGGCACTACGTCGCCGACGCGGTGAAGCAATCCGCCAATCCCGACAAGAACACACCTGCGTATGCGATTTTGCAGATGCAGTGTTCTCTTGAATTGCTGAATGAATTGGAGACCGATCCAGAGCTAAAAACAAGCATCCAATCCGTGATGCGTCATCTGGCAAGCATCGCAGAGGAGCGTTCGGCACACGTCGCGGTCCGGCTCTCGCACAAGACTTCCGAAGAGATGCAAATGCTCGGTCCCGATTGGCGTCAAGCGGAACATTGGATCAACCAAAACGAATACGCCAATCCACAATGGGGAAAGTACCGCGAAGTATGGCACCTAACCCGAGAAGCGGGCGAAGCAGCCTTGGTCCCGCTGATGGTCGACGCTCCGTCGCTGGACAAGGAACAAAAGCAACGACTGCAAGATTTGATTCAGAACTTCGACTACTCGCAAAATTCCAGCTGCGGCATTATCTATCACCAAGCCGCCTACTGGAAATCGCGTCTGACTGACAATCTCTGAATCAACGACCTTCGTCGGATGCCGGCCGCATCACACGCTATCACCAAATCGCCCAACCCCGTTGCTCGTTTCGCATTCGTCCGGTTATCCCGGGCTACCAAACAAGATCAGTTGTCGCGAAGGCTGGAAAACAGCTTCGAATCCGGCGACTCTGGCAGCGAGGCTTTCCAGTCGGTCAATTGTTTTGACAGCTTCGTGACGGCATCCGGTTGCGACTCTTTCAGGTCGGTCGACTCGAACGGGTCGGACACGATGTCATACAACTCGACGTAGCTTGAATCTTGGTTCGCCAAAAGCTTCCATCGTTCATTCACCACGCAGTACGAGGCCCAGTGATGAGGACGAGATTTCTGGGCCGGCCAGCGAGCACTGTACTTCCAAAACAAAGGCTTGGTGCGTCCCGTTGTTGGTTGCCCCTTCAATGCCGATACCTGGCTGATGCCGTCGGCCTGATACGCCGAGGGCAATTCGACGCCGGCGATGTCACAAAACGTCGGCAACAGATCCACCGCGCTGATCATCGCTGAATCGTCGGTCTTGCCCGCCGCAACTTTGCCCGGCCAACGCACGATGAACGGAACATTGATGCCACCTTCAAACAGCGACGCTTTGTACCCTTTGCGTCCTGCAGTGATTCCCTTCGATGCACCGATGCCAAAGCCCGCTCCCGTCGCGGTGTCGTAACTCAATTCCAACTTGGCATTGGCTGATCCGCGAGCCGGCCCGTTGTCGGAACTGAAGATGACCAACGTCTTGTTTGTCAATTCCAACCGATCCAAAGCGTCCAAGACTTCGCCAATGCGATCATCCGCGTGCGACAACACCGCAGCATAAATCTCATCGGCTTCACTCAGTCCACTGTCACGAAAACGCCAACGATACTTTGGAATCACATGAAATGGCGTGTGGGGTTCATGGACCCACAAGTTCACAAAGAACGGATCGCCTTTGGAATGAGCCTCTTCGATGAATCGGATCGTTTCATTGGCATCCTCGTGGACGGGCATCTGCTCGCCCGAACAATTGAATGCTCCATATCGATCGTATCCATACGCCGCGGGCGTGGGCGAATCCGGGATCATGTCGTTGGACAAGTGCCACTTGCCAAAGTGAGCCGTTTTGTAGCCGCCCGATTGCAACAATCGAGGCAACGTGACGGCGCTGGGATCCAACCAATCCGGCATGTTGCGTTTCGCGTTGCTGGGCACCCAAGCAAAGTGGCCGTCGATGTTGTGCCGAGCCGGAAAGTGCCCGGTCATCACGGCCGTTCGACTGGGCGAACAAACACCACTGGCAACCGTGAATCGTTCAAAGTCCGTCCCCTCACGTGCCAACCGATCAATGTTTGGGGTTCGCACATAGGGATGACCATGACAAGACAAATCTCCCCACCCCCAGTCATCAGCGAAGATGAAAAGGATATTGGGCTTTTTGCCGACCGACGATGCGACCGTGTCTTCTGCGGCGGCACAGCGAGATTCCGTCGCACCAGCCAAAACGAACAGGATCACCACTGTCGTCAGGCACACGTAACGAACGCACTGCAAAGGGAAGCTCTTTATGAAGTCCTCTGTGAAATCCTTTGGATTCGCCATTCGTATTCACTCAATCGATTGGTTTGGAATTGGTGTTTCGTTTAGCGATGAATGAGTTGTTTTGCGTACCAAGATCATTCGCCTGCCAGCACAATTTTTGATCCATCGTTTCGACGTCTAATTCGACTCGGCCTCACCCAACTCTTCGCGAGCACCTTTGCCTTTTTTCTGTTGCTCCGTCCGGTACTCGCCGGGCGACTGGCCAGTCTCACGTTTGAATACCGCGCCGAGACTCTCCTTGTGACTGTAGCCGGCCAGAGGAGCGATTTGTTCCAACGTCATGTCGGTTTCAGTCAACAACTGACGCACCCGTTCCAACTGAGTCATCGTGATTTGGTGATGCGGTGTGTGCCCCAGCACGTCACGAAAGCGTCGCTCGAGTTGTCGACGTGACAGTGAAGTGAACTCCACCACGTCACCGACGTTGATTCCGTTGCAAGCGTTCTGGCGAATGAAGCGACACACTCGAGCCAGCTCAGCGTCTTCGACCGCGACGACCTTGGTCGACAATCGCTCCGTCACCGAAATCGGCGGAATACGTTCGACTTCTTTGTCTGGCACCCAACCGTTGAGCATTTGCTGCAAAATCTCGGCGGCTCGGTATCCCGCCAATTCCGCATTTGGTCGCACGCTCGAAAGCGATGGATCACAAATCGAGCAGATCGTGTCGTCATCATCGACTCCGATCACACCCACATCATCGGGCACAGCGATGTTTGCAAACCGACAAGCGTTGAGAACTTGTTGTCCGCGAATGTCGTTGCAGACAAACAATCCGGTTGGCCGTTCCAACGTCGACAACCATTCAACCAGAGCCTCTTGCTCGACCACGCCGGCTCGCTCGAGTTCTCTCAACGTGATTCCAGGAGCACCCGGCGATTGATGCTCGGTGAATGGACAACCTGCCTTCTCGACCAATTTGCGAAACGCGATCAACCTGGCGTCAGAATAGGTCGCGAATCGAAAGCCGCAAAACGCAAAGCGTCGAAAGCCTCGCTCCCAAAGGTGCTCGAACGCCATCTCGGCGACTTGTTCGTTGTCCGCTTCGACTTGGGGCACGCCTGGAAACTTTCGGTTGCCACGAACATCCACGATCGGGACACGCAACCTTCTAAGTGGATCGATGCTGTGGTGATCCAGTCGTGCGATCACGCCGTCGACGCGTGTTCGAGAGATCCAATCGGGCACCACCGAATCGATCGTCATCTCTTCATGCAGCAACGACCAATCGCCCTTCGTCCTCGCATAAAGCGCGATGCCCCGTAGAAGCTCGCGACCATAGGCCCGAGAGACCTCCACCAGCAAAGCAATTCGGGGTCGATTGATATGAGTCACTGGCGTGATTTCTCCAAGGCCGAACACATTGTCGCAAAACGACAACCGCCTGACGCAAATCATTACCAACATGACAAGCGAGACAGAATCTATAGGCATTGCCTATCCTAACAGAACACATTGACGCCGCAATTCGCGAGTCACAGGTGAAGTCACATTTATGAGACGCTTTCAACCGAATGTCGCAAGAGCTTTGACTGGCCCGGTCGCAATCTCCACCGGCCTGGTTGAGCCGTAGGTGAACATGCATTCCAAGCTCGGTAACAAAATCGGAGGGCGGGTTGGCAAAGGATCTGCCGCTGGGTCAGAGTGAAAAGAGACCGACTCAAACCACTCACTTCCAGGACGATCCTCGTGCCTTCACTTCGACGCTCACCAAAATATCGCTTCACTTGCTTTCCACATGGCGTGCCCATCCTGGTCGCGGCGTACTTGCTGTTGACCGGTATGCCGCTCGCATCGGCGGCCGAAGGCCAATGGCCCAAGTTTCAAAACGGCGGACGATCATCGATCGACATCGCTTTACCGACGGAGTGGTCACCCGAGCAAAACATCGCTTGGACAGCGGACATCGAAGGGTACGGCCAATCGACTCCGATCGTCGCTCACGACCAAATTGTCGTGACATCAACCAGTGGCGAGAACAAAGACGAATACCACGTGTCGTCCTTCGCAATTGATACCGGCAAGCTGAATTGGAAAGTCGACGTCGCCAACCCATCGCCGTTCAAGAACTCTCCCATGGTCAGCCGCGCTGCGCCCAGCGCAGTCGCAACCGACACTGGCTTTGTCGCGTTTTTTGAAGGTGGTGTGTTGCTGGCGATCACACCTTCGGGCGAAACACAGTGGAAACGTGACTTGGTCGCCGAGTTCGGTCCCATCACCGCTCGACATGGTTTATCCGCATCCTTGGAAGCGGACTCGGCGCACGTCTTTGTGTGGGTTGAACGCGAAGAAGCTCCCTATGTTTTGGCCGTCAATCCAACGACCGGCGAAGACGTCTGGAAAGTCGATGGATTGGGTGCGACATCGTGGGCGTCACCGCGATTGGTACCTGTCGAAGATGGACAACAACTTGTGTGCAGCGCCAGTGGCAAGCTGGTTGGTTTGGATCCATCCACGGGCGAACGTCTTTGGGAATTCACTGAGCTTTCCAACAACACATCCAACACGCCAACGATCGTCAGCCAAGGACGCTTCCTGATCGGAGCATCCGACGGCCGTGGTGAAACAAACGCCGGCGCGTCGGCGGCTAGCAACGGATTGATCGAAATCAGCCGAGGCGACGCTGGCAAGTTCCAAGCGAAATTTGTATGGCAGGCCAAAAAGGCAACCTGCACATTCGGAAGCCCTGTCGTTGCAGGTGACACCGCCGCAATCGTCAATCGAACCGGAGTCCTCTATCGATTGGATTTGGAAACCGGCGAACAAGTCTCCGCGAAACGGACCGATGCGGGCGGCCTCTGGGCGACTCCATTGGTCGCCGGCGGCAACCTGTACCTGTTTGGATACAAGGGAACGACCAGCGTGATCTCACTCGCCGATGGCAAAGTAATCTCCGAAAACCGGTGCTGGCCCGAAGGCGGCGACGGAGAAAAAACGCCCGGTTTTGGCGGTGGAAACGTACTTTATGCCGGTGCACCAGCCGGCGATCGCTTGCTGATTCGTCGTGGCGACAAACTGTACGCAATCGGCGCGAAGTAGCGTCTTCTGCGGCATTGCAATCTGAAGATTCTTTTTCGCAAGCGATGTTGACGCAAATCGACGATCCGCTACCATGCTGAGAACCAGTCGCAATAAGCATCTGGTTTTCGATAGCCAGCGAGCAACGCTCGGCGGTTGTAAGTCGCATGTCGCACCCCGACATTCGCGATCCAATCGCCTTGATGCCAGCCAGCCATGACCTGTTTGCCTCGAACTTTTTGAGGCACGTAATCCGTCATCAAGGTTGGCCCCATGGCAAAAATCAATCAAGAAACTCTCGATCTCGCTTGGCACGCTCACGCAAGCAGCGATGCCGATCGAGTCATCCAGCTTCTCGCTGCTGACGACATTCTTTCGCAGTCGTACGAAGACATCGAACCTGCGGTATTGCTCGGGTTGGCACTGCATGATCGCGGTCGCGCCGTTGAAGCCGCAGACGCAATTGAAAAGGCCAGCTTGCTTGGTCCGATCCCGGACGAAGCCCGAATCACGTTGGCATCGTGCTACGCACAACTGCGTCGAATCGACTTGGCCCGCGAATTGTATTTGGAACTCGCTCTCAGCCGCCGTTTGGATGCGGATTTAATGCTGAAGGTCGCCGGCGGTTTATCGGCGATCGATTCACCTCAGCTCGCAATGAAGGTTTGCGAGTGGATCACGGAGCGGGACGACTCGGTCGCTCAAGCTTACTACGACATGGGTGTTTACTCAGCCCATTGCGGTCACGCGTTGTACATCAGCGAAGCTCTGACTCGACGAGCACTGGCACTGGATACCGGCAACGTCCACTACCGAGTCGGGCTGGTTTCATTGCTGATCCAACTGCAACGCGACGGCGAAGCCCTCCAAGTCGCACTCTCCTTCGAGGTGGATCAAATCCGAACAGCAACATGCTTTAGTTGTCTGCAACGAATCGCCGACTTATTAACCCGCCACAACCACACCGATTTAGCGATCGCCTGTCATGAACGATCCAACGCTTTGCGGGCTAAACGTGCCGCCAAGCCGATCCACTCTGCCAAACCAACGCTGTAAATCCAACATGAATGAATCACTCTCCATCGCTCACCTCGAATTTGAGGCAGGGCGTTTCGCTCACGCGATTCAGTTTGCTCAATACTCCTTGGCCCAAGATCCAGACGACGCCGACGCCCTGACATTGCTGGGAATGGCCAGTCTCTGTTTCTGCGAATTTGACGAAGGCATCGATGCACTCGAACGCGCCGCCCTGATTCAACCACTTTCGCGAGCCATCCAAATTGAACTGGCGATCGCGTACGGATCAGTTGGCCGACAAAATTTGTCCAAAGAATTGTTGATGTCGGTGGCAACGTCGGGCAAGGTTTCCAGTGCGGAACTTTTGCGGATCGCGGCCGGACTGGAAGCGATCGACGAACCTCGCTTGGCAATGGAGGCTTGCCGGCAGGCAGGCATTTTGAATCCAGAGCAACCCGAAGTTCACTACCAGATGGGTTACTACGCGCAGCAGTGCGGGCATCCATCGGAGATCTGCGAGTCGTTGATCCGGCACGCAATCGCACTCGATCCTCGCAACGTCCACTTTCGAATCGGATTGGCGTCGTTGCTGATCCGACTCGAACGCAAACCCGACGCGATCAAGGTTCTCACCCCGGTTATCCCGGACCGCCTGGAAGAGGTGCACTGCCAATGCTGTCTCAAACGCATCGCGAACCTATTCTTCGACTGCGACGACGTACAACGAGCTCGCCTTTATGCATCAAGATTGAAGACGCTGACCAAACAGTCCTTCACTGCGCAACAAAGCAACGTTGCCTGAGGCCATTCCCCGCAGTTTGACCAAACAACTCAAACAACAAACAACAAACTGAGCAAGCCAGCTAAACCAGGCAACCAATGCTCAGTGATCGTTATCGACGCTGTCTGCCGGAAGCTCGCAGTCGGTTGCTGGTAGACATCTGAGCCCTCCGAAATAAATCGTTCGATCAAAACGATTTATCGCACCGGTCCCACTTGTTGCGAACGCGAGTTTGTGGATAACGTGTCTACGTTTTGCACATCTCCCCACGGATCGGATCCTCTCGTGAGATACGCGTTTTGGCTCACTGTCGCATTGATCGCGACCTGGCTGGTCTGGTCAGGACATTTTGACAACCCATTCCTTCTTGGACTCGGTGCGTTGTCGGTGCTGGTCAGCCTCTACGTCTCATTGCGAATGAAAATCGTCGACGAGGAAGGTGCCCCGGCTCAACTCGGCATCCGCCCGTTCGTGTTCTATGCACCTTGGTTGGCCAAGGAGATCGTTGAAAGCAACTTGGCCGTTGCCAAGATCATCTTGTCTCGCAAGATGAAGCTGAAACGGAACATGATCACGATCCGGTCGCATCAAAAGTGCGAACTTGGACGAGTCATCCTGGCCAATTCCATCACGCTGACCCCCGGCACCGTGTCGGTTCAGATGGAAGGCGAAAAAATCTTGATCCACGGTTTGAATTTGGAAGAAACCGAGGAAGACATGTCCGGTGAGATGGACGAACGCATCTGCCGGTTGGAGAAATCCAAGTGATGTTTCCCTGTTGCATGATGCCACTGATGTTCGCCGCCAGCGAAGCGGCCGGTCACGTCGCCCAAACGGCGTCGGGGCGTGGGCACGCAAGCTCCGCCGACCTGCACAACATGCTGAATTATTCCGCTCACGCATTCAACTTGAGTGCAACGCATCACGTGATGATGGCCACTTCGGCGGCCGTCTTGGTCACGATGACACTGGCCTTGATTCGCGCGATGGCCGGACCAACTGTGTTCGACCGCGTGCTCGCACTCAACATGTTCGGCACCAAAACGGTGCTGTTCATTTGCGTGGTCAGTTTCGTGACCGCACGGACTGATTTTCTTGATCTCGCATTGCTCTACAGCCTGATGAACTTCATCGGCATGGTCGCTTTGTTGCGATTCACTCAGTATCGCAGCTTCGGTGAGGAACCCGCCTGATGAGAGGTGACTCATGATCGCACTAGAAATCGCAAGCTGGTTCTTCTTGATCGCAGGATCGTTCTTTTCCATTGTGGGTGGAATCGGAATCATCCGGTTGCCCGAGTTCTTCTCGCGCATGCACGGTGGCGGCATCACCGACACGATGGGTGCTGGTTTGATTTTGATCGGGCTGCTGTGTTTGGCGGGTCCCACGTTGGTCGCGGCAAAGCTGATTGCAATTCTGTTTTTCCTGACCATCACCAGCCCCAGTTCATGCCACGCGTTGGCTCACTCGGCGTTGATTCACGGTGTCAAACCAGAACTCGACGTCAAACCAAAACCGAACACCATGACGAACCCGCCATACGGCCCGCGTGACGGAGACGCCTCATGAATTGGGTCGTCTTTGCCATTTTGGCGTTGCTGGCACTCACCGCCGTGACAGTCGCGAGATTGCGACAGTTGTGGGCCGCGGTGATGTTCACCGGCATTTACAGTTTTCTGAGTGCATCTTGGATGATGATCCTGGATGCACCCGATGTTGCGTTCACGGAAGCCGCGGTTGGCGCGGGCATTTCGACCGTGCTGATGCTCAGCACATTGGCACTGACCGGTGAACAAGAGCAACCAACCAAACGATCACCAATTGTGCCGCTGCTTGTCGTTTTGGTCACCGGCGGTGCATTGATCTACGGAACGCTGGACATGCCGCACTACGGCGACCCCAACGCGGTCGTCCACCTGCATCCGGATCCTTCGTTTGTCGAGCGATCGCTCGAAGACATGCATGGATTGCCCAACGTGGTCACTGCATTGCTGGCGTCCTACCGGGGTTACGACACACTTGGTGAAACGACGGTTGTGTTGACCGCCGGCATCGCCGTGTTGTTGATCCTCAGACGGGATGAAATGGAACGTCCGGCAATCGCAAGTCGAGCCAAACGACGTCGACGGAAGGCAAACGCATGATCAAGTTCCCAATCATTCGCGTGATCACCAAGCTGCTGATCCCGTACATCTTGCTGTTCGCGTTTTATGTTCAGTTCCACGGTGACTACGGCCCGGGTGGTGGTTTTCAGGCAGGAGTGATCTTTGCATCGGCACTGATCCTGTACGGTCTGGTCTTCGGGCTCGATGCGATCAAACGTGTCGCTCCACCCATCGTGATCGAAAAGCTGATGGCGGTCGGCGTCCTGGTTTACGCCGGCACCGGCTTCGCCACGATGATGCTGGGCGGAAACTTTTTGGACTACGACGTCCTAGAACACTCCTTCAACCACAAATACTTGCCGGGTGGACAACACCTGGGGATCTTCCTCGTGGAAGTCGGCGTGGGAATCACGGTGACCTCGGTGATGACGATGATCTTTTACGCCTTCGCCAGCCGGAGTCGATTCGTATGAACAGTCCAGCCTTGGAACAAGCCGCGGGGCTCTACAACTACTGGATCGTGATCGTCTTGATGATGACCGGTTTCTACATCGTGCTGGCACGAAGGAACCTCATCAAAGCTGTGATCGGCCTGAACATCTTTCAAACGTCCGTGTTCTTGCTCTACGTCACGATGGGCAAAGTTCGCGGCGGAACCGCACCGATCATTCCTCCCGAAGTCGCCGCGGCTCAGGCCAAGGTGATGCACGATGCCGGACACGGCGAGCACTCAACCCACGCTCTCGGAACTGTATCCGAAGAGATTGTTGGATCGCACGCCGCTCACGCTGATTTGCCTGGTGCCGACATCATTTACTCCAACCCATTGCCCAGCGTCTTGATGCTGACGGCAATCGTGGTCGGCATCGCCACCACCGCATTGGCGCTCGCGTTGGTCGTTCGCATTCGAGAAGACTACGGAACGATCGAGGAAGACCGAATCTTGGAAATCGATCGAGCCGACGGCTTCCCAGATGACGACGACGAGGACCAATGGATTGATACAGACACTCATTCACTGGCCGGGAGTTCCCCCGACACCCCCACCGATTCGGAGTCAGTGAATTGACGGAACATCTTCCAATTCTTTTGATCGTGTTGCCGTTGGTCGCGGCTCCACTGTGCGTGATCGTGCATCAGCGAACTGCTGCGTACACGCTTGCGTTGGTGGTCTCCTGGATCACGTTTGCCATTTCGATCGCGTTGGTCGCGCAAGTCAGCCAAACCGGAGTCATTCGGTACAACCTGGGTGGCTGGGCTCCGCCGTACGGCATCGAATACCTGGTCGATTCGTTGTCATCCTTTGTGATGATGTTCGTGTCGGGAATCGGTGCGATCGTTCTGGTCTACGCACCCAAATCCGTTGACGACGAAATCGCTCGGTCGAAGCACTATCTGTTCTACGCGACGTATTTGTTGTGTCTGACCGGATTGATGGGCATGTGCGTGACGGGTGACCTTTTCAATGTCTTCGTGTTCCTTGAAATCTCGTCGCTATCGTCTTACGCACTGATCAGTCTCGGCCAAACACGCAGGGCACCATTGGCCGCGTTCCAGTACCTGATCATTGGCAGCATCGGTGCCACATTCATTCTGATTGGTATCGGACTGCTGTATCAGATGACCGGCACGCTCAACATGGCCGACATCGCCGCTCGAGTGCCCCACGAAAACGGGCCTCGCACCGTTCTGGTCGCGTTCGGTTTTTTGGTCATCGGATTGTGTGTGAAGATGGCGGTGTTCCCGCTGCACACTTGGCTGCCCAACGCATACACATACGCCCCGTCGGTGGTGACTTGCTTCATCGCGGCGACGGCAACGAAGGTTTCGGTGTACGCGTTCATTCGAGTGATCTTCGGAATCATCACGCCGGGATTCGCTTTCGACTACCTGCCACTGGATACTGAGCTGACCATTCTGGCGTTGGTCGGCATCTTTGTCGCTTCGACCGCGGCAATCTATCAAGCCAACGTGAAACGATTGCTGGCCTATTCCAGCGTCGCTCAGATCGGATACATGATTTTAGGAATCAGCATGTCGACGCCAGGTGGACTGACCGCCGGCATCGTGCACATGTTCAATCACGCGTTGATCAAAGGCGGCTTGTTCATGATCGTCGGTTGTTTCGCGTTGCGATTGGGCAGCGTCAAACTAGACGACTGGAAAGGCGCCGGAAAAACGATGCCTTGGACCTCGCTCGGTTGGGCGATCGGTGGGCTGGCTTTGATCGGTGTTCCCGTGACGGCGGGCTTCATCAGCAAATGGTTGCTGCTCACCGCGGCAATGGAAAAGGGAATGTGGCCGGTCGCCGTGCTGATGCTGCTGAGTTCCTTGCTGGCGGTTGTTTACGTCTGGCGAGTGGTCGAAACGCTGTACTTCAGTGAACCGACCGCCAAGGTACTGCAGGCCAAGGAGGCTCCGCTGGGCATGTTGATCCCAACCTACGTCGTCTTAGCAGGAACATTCGTGTTTGGTGTTTGGACCACTTACTCCGCCGATTTGGCCGCCGCCGCGGCTGCGGGATTGTTGGGAGCCACGCCATGACCGATTCAATGCAAATTTGGCTCTCGTTGCTGCTACCGTTGATTGCCTACGTGCTGCTAACACTGACCGGCAAATCTCCGAACGTTCGCGAAGGATGCACGCTCACCGTCGCCACCATTCTCTTCTTGCTGACCTGCCGAATGGCCAGCGGCGTGTTCGCCGGTGAGCGTCCGGAATGGATGTGGGGTGAGTGGTTGCCGGGATTCCAAATCGCGTTCAAAGTCGAACCGCTGGGCATGCTTTTCGCGCTCGTTGCCTCGGGACTTTGGATCCTGACGACGATCTACGCGGTTGGCTACATGCGGGGTCACAACGAAGATCATCAAACACGATTCTTTGGATGCTTTGCCTTCGCCATTTTCGCGGCCATCGCTGCGGCGTATGCGAAAAACTTGTTCACATTGTTTGTGGCCTACGAGGTCATGACGATCTCGACCTATCCACTGGTCACGCACCACGGCAATGAAGAGGCTCGCAACGGCGGACGTGTTTACCTCGGGATCTTGCTATCCACCTCGATCGCGTTTTTCATGCTCGCGATCGCCTGGACTTACTCACTGGCCGGCACCTTGGAATTCACGCTCGGCGGTATCCTTGCCGAACCCGTCGCCGATGAAAAAATCTCCACCGTCGGGCTGGGCCTTTTGCTGGCTTTGTTCGCATTCGGAATCGGCAAAGCCGCGCTGATGCCTTTCCATCGCTGGCTGCCAGCCGCGATGGTCGCACCAACACCCGTTAGTGCTTTGTTGCACGCGGTCGCGGTGGTCAAGGTGGGTGTTTTCTCGGTGCTGAAAGTGGTGGTCTACATCTTCGGCTTGGACTTGCTTACTGATTCGGGCGTAAACCTATGGCTGGCCTACGTTGCCGGGTTCTCGTTGGTGGTCGCGTCCTTGGTCGCGATGACAAAAGACAATTTGAAGGCACGACTGGCATATTCAACGATTGGCCAACTGGCATACATCACGCTGGGTGCCGCGCTCGCGACGCCGAACAGCATCATCGGCGGCGGCATGCACATCGCGATGCATGCGGTTGGTAAGATCACGTTGTTCTTCTGTGCCGGTGCGATCTATGTCGGTGCTCACAAGAAAAACATCAGTGACATGCGTGGGCTTGGCCGTCAAATGCCGTTCACGTTTGGCGCTTTTCTATTGGCCTCGGTCAGCATCATCGGCTTGCCGCCTGGCGGAGGTGCCTGGAGCAAATGGTTCTTGGCCGTTGGCACGGTCGAGACCCACCAATACTTGCTCACCGCGGCATTGATGGTCAGTTCGCTGCTCAACATCGCGTACTTGGTACCCATCCCCATGTTGGCTTTCATGGGAAAACCGAAAACGGATGAGTCACACGGTGCGGGCGCACATGGGCACGAAGCTGACGAGCATGACCCGCATCCTCACGGACCGACCGACGGGATTCACGAAGCCCCCATGATGTGCGTGGTTCCGCTGTGCATCACCGCGATTGGCAGTGTCGCATTGTTCTTCGCCGCCGACTGGATTTACGAAGCCCTGTTGCCGATCACGCAGACGCCAAACTCATGAGCCACACACCTCCTTCCGATCCCAGTTGGTTCGAACGACCACAAAACATCCGACGCATGATCATTGGTTTGGTCGTCGTCTGCGTGCTGCTCGTTCTTGCAGACTTGTTCTATGAGAACCCTCACCCACACTTTGGCAAAGTCGAGACATTCTTCGGCTTTCAGGCGTGGTTCGGCTTCATCGCCTTTGTTGCGGTTGTGTTCCTGGGCACATTGCTGCGTCCGCTGATCAAAAAGCCTGAGGGTTACTACGACCCTGAACCCGAAAACGAATTCCCGCGTCTGGACCGCCCCGAAGACAACACCTCAGGAGAACAAGCATGAATCTGTTGTCTGCTTTGCCTCCCGGATGGCCGATGATTGTCGGTGGCGTCTTCCTTTGGCTGTTGCCCAAACGAGCTCAGGCCGGCGGTGCACTTAGTCTCGCCATTCTCAGTGGTTTGCTGTTCTGGTTCACTCCCGTTTTAGGCGATGGAGAAACCGCGAAGACATTTTCGATGTTGGGTGCTGAACTCCAGCCCATTCGAGTTGACTCACTCAGCCGTCCGTTTGGATTGGTATTCCACATCGCTGCAATCGTCTCCGCGATTTATGCTTTGCACGTGCGAGACACCCGGCAACACATCGCTGGGATGGTCTACGCCGGTGCGGCCATCGGTGCGTGCTGCGCCGGAGACCTGATGACGCTGTTTGTGTTCTGGGAACTCACCGCGATTAGCAGTGTGTTTTTGGTTTGGGCATCGGATACACCCGCGGCGTATCGAGCCGGGATGCGGTACCTGATCGTCCAAGTCGGCTCAGGGGTGTTGCTGCTCACTGGAGCGATCATTCAGTACGTCGAAACGGGCTCGCTGAAATTCGACCTGTTCGTCAGTGAAGGACAAACCCTCTTTGGTAGTGATGCGATTTCGCCCGCTGCTTGGTGCGTCTTGTTCGCCTTCGCAATCAAGTGTGCCTTCCCGCTGCTTCACAACTGGCTGCAGGATTCCTATCCCAAAGCGACCGTGACCGGAACCGTCTTCCTCAGTGCGTTCACGACGAAGCTTGCCGTGTATTCGCTGGCCCGTGGGTTTGCCGGGTTTGATCCTTTGATCACCGTCGGCTGCGTCATGACATTGTTCCCGATCATTTTTGCCGTGATCGAAAACGACCTTCGACGAGTCCTCGCATATTCGCTGAACAACCAACTTGGGTTCATGGTCGTCGGTGTTGGCATCGGAACCGAACTGGCTATCAACGGAACCGTGGCCCACGCTTTCTGTCACATCATTTACAAATCGCTGTTGTTCATGTCAGTGGGCGCGGTGCTGTTCCGCGTTGGCACGGCGAAAGCGACTGAACTGGGCGGACTCCACAAGTCGATGCCATGGACCACCGCGTTTTGCATGATCGGTGCGGGCGCAATCTCCGGCTTTCCGCTGCTCAGCGGTTTTGTCAGCAAATCCATGATCATCTCTGCCGCCGGCGAAGAACACATGTTCGGCGTTTGGATCGTGTTGTTGATCGCCTCGGCCGGTGTGATGGAACACTCAGGAATAAAGATTCCGTTTTTCGCGTTCTTTGCCCATGACAGTGGCAAACGCGTCAAGGAAGCCCCGTGGAACATGTTGTTGGCGATGAGCATCGCGGCCTTCTCGTGTATCGCTTTGGGAATCGCCTATCCGTTGCTATACCGACTGCTTCCGTTTGACGTGGACTACCGTCCATACACCATCACCCACGTTGTCACTCAGCTTCAATTGCTGATGTTCGCGGCTCTCGCCTTCGTCGCGTTGATGAAGTCGGGCCTGTATCCCGCGGAACAACGAGCTGTGAACCTGGACACCGACTGGGTCTACCGACGCTTGATCCCCAAAGCCACACGTGGTGGTCAGGTTGCAATCGAATTGGTTGACCAAACGTTCCGTCATGACTTTATGCTGACGCTGCGAAGCGGCCTTCGGATGGTGCAGCGTTCGTTCAACGTCAATGGCTGGATCGGTCGAACTTGGTCCACCAGCACGATGGCTTTCTGGGCGGCCACACTGCTAGCGATCAGTTTGGTGCTTTACTACACCTAGTGCCGATCCAGTGCCGCACTGATGGAAATCTTGCTGCCAACCTGCATCGTGAACCTTGCGGATTCTTAGAATTCCCGCGTTTGCGAAACCCTGTGGCTGCAAAATGACTGACGCAATCGTTCTACAATGGGGTGGTCCCGCAGACACCATCCCGTTCCAAAAACGATTCTCAATCGATGCTTTCGCAAACACTCCGCTCGGCCGCCCAACTCTTCCGATGCTTTCCATCGCCGCGGCAATTCGGTTGCCTGCTATTGCTGATATTAATCAGCGGGCTGTTTAGCGGCTCAACCGAAGCCGGCATCAGCGGCGAAAACATCATTGTTGTCGTCAACGCGAATTCGCAAGATTCGCTGACCCTGGCGAACCACTATGTCCAGCTGCGTGAAATCCCACCGGGCAACATCGTTATGTTGCAGGACGTCCCCGATGGACTGCGAGTCTCGCTGAACGATTTTCGCGAAAAGATTCTGAGGCCGATTCTGAATGAGCTTAATCGTCGAGAGCTCGCCGCGCACACGCAGGTGATTGCGTATTCAGCCGGATTCCCCACCGCCGTCGACATTCGCGAACACACCAAGCGGCTGACCGACGAAAACCAAAAGAAGTACCAGCGTCCGGTCGCCTCGATCAACTCGATGACGTTTTTCTATCGCTGGGTGCTCGCCGATTCACCGGACTACCTAGGTTGGGGCAGCAACTTCTACGCTCGCGGCCAATTCGAGCGTCACTTCGCGAATCCTTTTGCGGGTGAGACAGGCGAAACATTCAAGGCAGCGAAAACCGCCACCGGCGAAGCAACTACCGCGGACGATTGGACGAAGGCTGCCGAGCTATGGTCGACCATCGCCGACGAATTCCCGACGTTGCACCCGCTGAATATTCGCGCCGCCGAAGCGTTTGCCAATGCCGGCGACATGGACGCCGCACTCGAACGTTTTACACTGGCAACCGCGTCGGGCTGGGCCAATCGTCGTTACGTCGAAGAATCAGCGTCCCTGCAAAAGCTGGACTCAACGGAGGGCTTCGCCGCCGTCGTGGAACAATTGCAAGACGTTCCGATGAAGAACCAAGGACCGGTGCCGTTCTCGGCGAGCGTGGGCTGGACAAGCACCGGGCATCTGATTCCCAGTAACAAAGGCGGCATGCCATACATGTTGTCGTGTGTCTTGGGCGTCGTGCACGAACGTGGCAGCACTCTTCAACAAGCCATCGATGTCTTGAAGCGGGCTCGCAAGGCTGACCGAACCAACCCTGATGGAACGGTCGCGTTTGCCAAGACATCCGACGTACGGGTCACGACTCGCGAACCGTTGTACGCTGACGGCTTGGCCTGGTTGATGTCACGCGATCGCGACGTTGAAATATTCTCTTCAAAATTGCCAACGTCGAACAAGCGATACATTGGATTGATGTTGGGAGCGGCCAGCTTCGATGCCAAGAATCGATCGTGGTCGATGAATCCGGGAGCCATCGCCGAAAACCTCACCAGTCTGGGCGCGGCTTTTGAAACCAACTCGCAAACCAAACTGACCGAGTTGTTGCATGCCGGCGCAGCAATCAGCAGCGGTGCTGTCGCGGAACCATACTCATTGATTCCGAAGTTCCCGACGCCGATGATGCACGCCTACTACGCGGAAGGCGTCTCGGCGATCGAAGCGTTCTATCTGACAACCACTTCGCCCTACCAATTGCTGATCGTCGGCGATCCGGCCTGCCAGCCCTTCGCGAAAGCACCGATTGACTTTGTTCGAATGGAAATTGGCGAACCGATGGACGACAACGTCCCAATCAATTTCTTTTGGCAAGCTCTTCCAGGCAATAAGAACACATCCCCAACCGCAGCGATTGAACTGTATCTGCAAGACAAACGAATCGCAGTTTCGCGTCCCGCCAAAAAGATTGAAGTCAAGCTACCGAGCACTTTGGAAGGAGCTCTTCGCTGCCGAGCGGTGCTGATCGGACGCCACACCACTCAGCCACGCATCGCTATCACCGACACCTTGGTTTTGGGCAATCCCAATGCGCTACCAACCATCGACGTTGAATCGACCGACAATGAAACACTGCAGATCAAACTGGCTTGCCCTGACGCGGAGCGAATCGAATTGAAGCACCTTGGTCGCGTCGTAGCCGAAACCAGTGGCACATCGGGAAGCGTTTCTTTGACGCCTGACAAAATTGGTCGCGGCCCGATTCAGCTCGAGGTCATCGGGCACATTGGCGAGCAAGGAATCCCGGGCAAAGTTCAGCTTATCGATTTTTAGCGGTTGCACGTTGATCTCTTGCTCTTCGACTCACTGGGCGAGTCACCGCGATACTGCCTGTCGCGGCGGCTGACTGGAAAGGGCTCGCTGGACTTCGATTACCCGAATAGCTTGTTCAGCACTCATCTCCATCAAGCGGTCGCGACCATTTTCATCGGGGTGAAATTCGGTGAAGCCTTCTTTGTCCACGACCACGCGACCAGGTTTCGAAAGATCAAAGTAGTGGTCGTCAGGCCGAACGGCGAAGAGCACACTGGTCAAATCCCACGTTGGTCGATCATGGTTGGGACCACTGTGCAAGAGATACGCTTCGCGAACGGGATGATGCGGTACATAAGAAAAATCGCGGGCGATGCTTTCGCGTGGATAAGGCACCGCGATGCCTATGCGGTAATCACTCCACACAACGGGAATGTCATCGGGTGATTGATCGGCGAATCGCCGCATGGCGTCGATCCCATTGACGACGTTCGCTTCATCATGCCTTGGTTTTCCAAGGGTTGGTCCAAAACAGCCTGCCATCACTGAAATCAACTTGCACTTCTGTTGAAGCAGTGCGGGACCATCCAAGGGACTGATCGCATCCGCTTTCGAATCCAACAAATCTGCTAGGTTTGCCGCCAGACCGACTTGGATGATCACAACGCTGGCATCTTCCGCCTCCGCCAAGGTGCGACGCAGAACTTCCACCGCTTCGGGAGCGTCCTTGCTGCTGAGCAAGTCATGCGGGTATCGCAGTGAATCTCCATCACGAGTCTTGCACAATTTCAGGTAAAGACTCGGACGATGCTGAGCGTCCCTGGTCGCACCGATTGGGATGTCGCCCCGACCATAGAACGTGTTGACCGCATCCACGAAAGGTGCGGCAAGCGGATTGACCTTCGAGATGGTGACCGCTTTGAGTTCGCATTCACCACGATCTTGCAGAGCGTGCAACATCGCTAGCGCCAGCACATCATCACAGTCTCCGGTGATGTCGGTGTCAAAGATGATCGGCGTCGGTTTGCCTTCCAACGCGTCGTCGGATTCCGCACAAACATCTGGGCAGTCGATCATGGCGAACGTGAGCAAGAGAAGGACGATTCGTTGGAACATTAAAGCGGCTTTCGAAACGAAGGACTGGCGAAAAAAAACTGCGGAAACCCCAGATTTTTAACGGGCCATTGAAACCGCTTCCAAACGGGGCATGTCGCAAAACGAACGTTGGGAGCGGTGTTTTCCGCCACTTTAATCACCGGAAAGGGGTTCACAATTCGCACTCCAAGGCTATAGATTTCATTGCGGGTGACGGCAACCCCCTCTCGCAAGAGGGGAAGGCTCATGTTCCTCATTCGATTCGCGATTCGTGGAAAGCGTCCGAGTTGAGCAACGAGCCAGGCATGCCCGCCCCGAAAATCGTTCCATCTTATTACCCGTCATGAAAGAGACGCACACGATGAAGAATTTGCTTTGGTTATTGCTGCTCGGCGGCCTGATTGGCTCGGTCGGCTGCGATGGTTCCGCGACCTCCGCACCGTCGGATGATGAATTGAGCCAGTACGTCGAAGAGAACCCACACGACTTTGACAGCAATGCATCGGTCGACGATGGAGACACCGCGAACTAGTCACGTTCGTGAAAGACTCATCTGATCTGATTCCGTTTTGATTCATACATAGGAACTACACCCATGCCACATCGAACCCAACAAAAGGGATTCACGCTGGTCGAATTGTTGGTGGTCATCGCAATCATCGGAGTCCTTGTTGGACTCTTGTTGCCTGCCGTTCAAGCTGCCCGTGAAGCGGCACGTCGAATGAGCTGCAGCAACAACTTCAAACAAATTGGTTTGGCACTGCACAACTACCACTCCGCCTACAACATGCTTCCGGCGCACTCCGCGGGAACGACCAACACGGCCAATTCTGGAAACCCCAACCCATCACGCCGTGCCGATGGCGGCGGCGGACACAACCGAAACGAACTGAGCTGGTTGCCGGGGCTGACTCCGTTCTTCGAGCAACAAGCGTTGTGGGAACAAATCAGCAATCCAATGGACTCCGACGGCGATGGCGTCATCGACTTTCAAGCGATGGGCCCCGACGCTCGCATGAATTTGAGCGACCACAATGCAGCAGGCAATCGCTATCGACCATGGTTGACCAACGTTCCAACGTTGCGATGCCCCAGTGATCCCGGCGAAGGCCTGCCTGCTCAAGGTCGAACCAACTACGCTGCGTGCCTTGGTGACTCGACCCACCACATGCACTGTGGTGCGGAACAGGACCGAGCCAACATCCCCAACGGCAACTGGGCCCAAGCCGAACGGGCCGCTTGCCGAGGAACTTTTGTTTCGAGCCGTTCAACCGGCTTCCGAGAGATCCTGGATGGACTGTCCAACACGATCGCCGCCGGTGAGATCATTACCAGCCTTGGCGACCGCGACATTCGTGCTTTGCCACCGGATGCCCCGACGAGTATCCAAGCCAACAGCGGAGACCCGACCGGTCCCGACAACGCGCTGGCATGCCGCGACATGATCGATCCTGAACGCCCATTGTTTTGGCGCAGTGGTGCACCTTTCGTCGCATCGCCAGCGGTCACCGGTCCGGCTGGCGAAATGGAACGCGGATACAAATGGGCCTACGGACGCCCACTGTTCTCCGCGATGAACACCATCCTGCCGCCGAACTCAGAAATCTGCATGCAGGGCAACCGCCACAACGAAGGCATCTTGCCACCAAGTAGCCATCACCAAGGCGGCGTGCATGTTCTGATGGCCGATGGTGCGGTGAAGTTCATCACCGAGTCAATCGATGCCGGCAATTCAGGTGCTCCACCGGTTCGCTGGGACGGATGGGCGATCAATCCCGCCGGATCCCCCAGCCCGTATGGAATTTGGGGTGCACTGGGCACACGTGCGTCCAAAGAAGTGATCGATCAGGAATTCTGATCAACCCACGTCGATTGAGACGCACGAGTTAGAAATCGAAGAGCCACCACGAACTCAGTCCGTGGTGGCTCTTTTCGTTCATCGATGAACGTATCAAAAGCGAACAACAGCACTGAACAGGCACTCGTTGGACAAATGATCCATTGAGTCGATCCGGCGAAATTCGCCGGAGGTCGCTTGATCGTGATCCCTCACTCGTGGGTTGCGGTTGCTCACTTCTTCAGGAGAGCCAAGACGGCATCGTGAAGGTGGCCGTTCGTTCCGACGCCATCTCCGCCACGCACCGTGTCGATTCCTTTCCACGATGTGAAACGCCCGCCCGCTTCGCTCATGATCGGAGCCATCGCCGCGACGTCCCATGCATTGCAGATCGGGTCAACCATCAGGTCAGCACGACCGGTCGCGACCATTGCATAGCCATAACCATCACCCCAAGTTCGTGTCAGCCAGGTGTCTCGCTGCAGTGCTTCGAAGACATCCGTGTCACCGCGAGGTCCTTCCCCGCGATCGCCAAACGACTTCGCTTCGCTGGTAACAAAAACGGCTTTCGACAAATCAGTTTGTTCCGAAACGCGAGCCTCACTCCACGTCTTCAGATCATCGCTGTGGAAGCAGCCACCGCCCAATGCGGCCACCACGATTTGATCGGTTGCGGGAAGGTAAATGACTCCGCCGATCGGGGTCTCATCGCATTCCAACGCCAGCAACGTGCTGTACAGTGGCACACCACAGATAAACGATTTCGTTCCATCGATTGGATCGACGACCCAGCGATATCGGCTCGCCCCTTCGCTGTCGGCAAACTCTTCCCCCGCGATCGCATCGTCCGGAAATTGCTCCGCGACCAGTTTGCGAACCAATTGCTCGGCTTCGCGGTCAGCGATGGTCACCGGTGAATTGTCGGATTTGCGATCCACGGAAAGGGATGGCTTTCCATAGTGAGTCAGCGTGTGCTGGCCAGCCTTCAATGCGATGTCAACCATCGCGGTCAACCGTCCGTCGTGTTCCGATTGCCACTGGGTGGGAGTCCAATCCGACATGAGAAACCAAAGTTGCGAGTGAGGTGAAGAAACGGAATCTCGAAACGGCAATGACGTCCGTGGCCCGCAGTAGCGAGACATTCGAGTTCTCGCCAACAATCTAAATGAGCGAGCGAACGACGTACTACCCGGGTGGCTTCAATTCGGCGGGGACCTGTGTATGTTTGGCCCCAATCTCTGACTCTTCGAACTCTTTTTCATTGTGCTGGCGTTCTTTTCATGGCCGAGAACATTTTCCGTGGTTGCATCCCCGCTCTGATGACCCCATGCACCGCCGATGGCGAGCCTATGTGGGATGTGCTGGTCAAAACCGGCCAGGACCTGATCGAGCGAGGCATGCAAGCGGTGGTCTATTGCGGTTCGATGGGCGATTGGCCACTGCTGAGCGATCAACAACGCCAACAAGGCGTGACGGAATTGGTCCGGGCTGGCGTTCCTGTCGTCGTTGGCACAGGAGCCCAAAATACAAAGTTGGCCGCTGAACACGCCGCCCACGCGGCCACCGTCGGCGCAGCCGGGTTGATGGTCATCCCCCGAGTGCTCTCGCGAGGGACATCGCCACAGGCGCAGGCCAACCACTTCACGCGAGTTCTTTCGGCCGGAGAAGCATTGCCCGCGGTGATCTACAACAGCCCCTACTACGGATTTGAAACCAAAGCTGATTTGTTCTTCGCCCTTCGCGAAAAACATACGAATCTGGTCGGCTTCAAAGAATTCGGCGGTGCGGAATCATTGTCGTACGCTGCGGAACACATCACCAGTGGAGATGCCAACCTGACCCTGATGGTCGGCGTCGACACGCAAGTCTTCCATGGCTTTGTTCGCTGCGGTGCGGCCGGAGCGATCACGGGCGTCGGCAACGCGTTGCCAACCGAAATCTTGAAGTTGGTCGATCTTTGCCAGCGAGCGCAAAACGGCGACGTGGAAGCTCGCCGATTCGCAGCCGAACTCGAAAGTGCGTTGGCAGTTCTTTCCAAGTTTGATGACGGCCCGGACTTGGTCCTGCACTACAAGTACTTGATGGTGCTGGAAGGCCACGCCGAGTACGAACATCACTTCAACAAGAACGATCAACTGAGTGACAGCCAACGCGAATTTCTTCATGACCAATGGCGGCTGTTCCGCACATGGTGGTCAAATTGGCCGGGCAAAGATGCTTGATTGAACCAAATTGGTAAACCCAGAATCGCACACGCGGCTGATGCTAGCGAAGTGACGCTGGATCAGCGTCCGCATTTGAAAACGCGGCAGCTTCATTGCTGGCATGCTGCGAGCCCTGCAACATTTCGTCAGTCAGATCTAACACCACGACCTGTTCCTCCACCGACAAATTGTCACGCGAACGAACAGTCAGACGAATCTGATATCGCCCGGCGTCGATCTCCGCAGGAAGATGAAATTGCAATTCGCGTTTCTGGCCGGGAGCCAACCAGCGGCCGAAGCCGTCCAACAACCGGTGAGGACGTGAACCATCGTCACGTCCCAACAGCAATTCACCTTGGATCGGTGCGTAGCTTTCGCCTTCGTTGGCGACTTCAATCACGAACGCGTTTCCGGCGGTTAGGTTTGCCCACTGCAATGGTCCGGCCGCGACGGTCAATTGGGGCCGTTGTTGATGAACCAATTCAAGAGGCAATGAGGTTGCGGACTCAACGTCGTTTGGCGATTTGAGGTTCCGGCGAATGATGTCCAACGTTCCCCACTGCGACGATTCTTTGGACACACCTCGCAACAAAGCACGGATGGTTTTGGATCGACCGGCGTCCAATACAAACTTGGTGCTCGACAACATCAGACGGCTCATCGGGTCGCCGAGATGATCGCGAGGAACCAAATGAATCAACTGGTCATCGTCGCTGTTGTTCTTCACTTCCAAAGTCACCATTCGTTGTGTCCCTTCGACACGCCCCAGTTCGATCTGTGCTGGTTCCAATGTCACACCGGGGCCTAAGTTGGCGATGCGAGTGTCCAAAGCTCGAAAGGAATTCACCAGCAACGTTTGTGGAAAAGTCCGCTCCAACATCGTTCGCCGGCCGTTGCTGACCATCAAATTCAAATCGTATTGACCGTCGATGAGCGACGTTTCGAGCGGAGCTTCCAAACGCAGTCGAGCGTTGGGCATCATGCGAACCAAATACTTCTCGTCATCGTCCAGGTTGGCTCGCGAGGGCATGAACAAAGCGACCGGATCGGCAGAACGAGATTTCGATGCGTCGGCAGAATCTCTGTGCGACAACTCCGCCCGAACGCGACATTCCAGCGCAAAGTTACTCGGGTTTTTGACGTACGCTCGGATGTACGGCATGCCTTCGTGCGAGACCACTTGTGCGTCTTCGATTTCCATCTGCTCAATACTGCTCAGGTTCGTCAAACCCGTTTCGACGTCCACTCGGAGAACGTACTGCGTGACGTAGCGAATGGCGGCTCGCGTTTGACCACCGACAGCATCGGCGTCCGTCGGTTCGTCGACCATTCCTTCATCGCGAACCAACAACCCAAACGACAAATAATTGGTCTTCGCCAGCGGGATCGTCACCTTTCCTTTCAGCTCCACCGTTTCGCCAGCGTTCAGGGTGAACCGAGTCGGCGTGGTGAACTTCACGCCTTCCATGGGTGGGCTGTGTTCATCATGCAAAATGATGCCTGACTCTTCCTGCCGCAATTGAATCGGCGACACATCGATCTGCATCGTCTTGCCGGTCGATGTGACCGTGAACGAAAAAGGAATCACCTCGCCGCGGCGTCCCTTGAACCTTTGCACGACTGGCTCAATTCGAAACGCTTGCTCGACTCGTTGTTCGATGCTCACACGACGACCATCACGTGTGTCGATGGCACCGGTCCGAACACCGGGCGTTTGACCCTGAACCAAACTCGACATCACTATCGATGCCAAACATGCAAGCATTGATGTCCGTTTGCCGCGTGACCGAACACGTGCCGCCGAAGCGTTGTCTCGTTCCACGTGACGCTGGAGGGGCATTGGATTGAAACGCATCGTTGAAACGATAGGTGCGAGTATTTTCATCGAAGAGGTTGTCCGAGAGAAGTGCGTCCACGCTGAGTCAAGATTTCACGCGGCGTCGCAATCAACACGCGAAATCATCCACCTGAGGTGATGAACGCGGTGCCGGTTGATCGAACGATTCGCGGTGAGATAAAAATCACCACTTCCGCGTCGCGTGTTTGCCGCTGGGTCGTTTGAAAAAGGTAGCCCACTCCAGGCAGTCGACTCAGTCCTGGAATGCGATTGACTCGATCGACCGTCTCTCGCTGAACCAATCCACCAATGACAATGGTTTTGCCGTCTTTGACACTGACGGTCGTCGAGACACTTCGACGGTTGATGATTGGGTACTGATTGATTGACAGAGCCGGGGTTGCATTTCGAACATCCTCACTGACTTCCGCTTTCTCGATATCGATCGTCACTTCGTCACCACGAATGTGCGGTGTGATGTCCAACATGATCCCGGCGTCGACTTTCTGAATGTTCTGTTGAAAGAACACCGAGTTGTTACCGGTCGATCCCGGTGGTTGCACACTGAAGAACGTTTCGCGATTGATCGCGATGTTGGCTTGCTCGCCATCCTTTGCCATCACGTGTGGGGTCGCGCGGATGGTCAAGTAACCTTTCTCAGAAAGCAATCGAACGAAAGCGGAGGTGTTTCCGAAATCAGAAAAGATCGCATCCAAACCTGCTTGAGAAAGCTCTCCGTTCAATGCCAGACCCGACGCACTGAGCGAGAGCTCCTTCACGCCATCCATCTCGACCGCGTGTTGCCAATCCAAACCAAATTGAAAACCCGAGTCGGGCGAGACCACGCAAATGATTGCTTCCAACACCACCTGCGGAATCGGTTGATCGATGTTTTGGAAACGTTCGACGATGTCATTGGCAATCCGCGGTGGTGCTTCAACCAACATCGTTTTGGCTTGTTCAATCACCGTCACGTATTGCAACCAAGACACCGGCACGGTTTCCAACAACGTGTTCGGATCCATGTGCAGAGGTTGATACTGCGTCTTGATCGACACCATCGCGAAAAGTGGCGATGCGGGATCGGGCGGGGCGACAATCAATTGCTTGCCACGGCGTGAAGATGCCAACCCCAACGGCAGCAAAACCTTTTCGACCGCATCATCAAGCGTCAAATCGTTGATCTGCGCATTGACGATTCCGGCGACATTATCATCCAACACCAAATCCAAGTTGGCGTCGGTGGCCAACAACGTCAGCACTTCGCGAACATCCGTCTCGATGAATTCCTCGTTGATCAAGTAGTCCTCGTCATAGCTGACGCGAGCGACGTGAGACGAGCGGACCTGCGAGATCGGGATCAGTTCCAGCGGAATGATCTCTTCCTGAGGCGTTTGACTGAATCCATCGATCTGATGTTCTTCCTCTATGATCACCGTGTCACCGTGATCAACCATCACGCCGTCCACGACGATCGTGTGATCATGACTGTTTCCAATCATGTCCGGGTCGCCGCCGTTGGCAGCGTTGGAATGATCCAACGATTGCTGAATCAATTCATCGATGGATGTTCGATGGTAATCTGGCCGGTAGGCACACCCCGCTACCGCGAAAAGAAAGCAGGTCAACCCCAGCATTCTTTTCAAACGGATGCAAATCATCCGAGGGTTCGGCTTGGGGCGAATCAAAAACAGCAACGATGCGTCTCATGTGGGCACAAAAGCGAAACGAGATGTTTCACTCACCGTTTCTGTTAGTGGTTGTACAGTAGTGTGCCCACCCCGATTCCTGAAGCGGTTGCGATTTACCACCGTAAAAAGCGTCGTCAAATCGATCGGCGATAGGCGTGACGCTTGCCAACGTTCAGTAATCCGAGACGGGAAACTACGGAGTATCAATGCAGACGGCCCGTGATTTCTCACGGGCCGTCGCATGGTCGAGTTGTTGATCAAAGAGTTGCCGCAATCGGTTCAACTTGGGCACCGTTGAACCAGGGGCAAATCATGCGGGTATCCAGATCGCGGTGACGTGGGCAAGTCACCGCTTTCAACTCGTGGGGATGGAATGACTGCGCGTGAAGCGAATCATCCAGGGGGCATCGTTACTGACGACGGATCAAAGAGCCGTGATGGTACCCGTCACGGTTGTCTCGTATGTTCCCGCCGCGAACGATCCAAACGTTCCGGTGATGAACTCGACCGACAAATCCAAGGTTGCATTCGAGACACCATCACTGACAGCGGAAACGGTTGCGATGTTGACCGAGTTGGCATAGTCCGTTTGGCCAGTGGCCTGCGAGATCGAGAACGAACCCGGACCCGTTTGGCTGTTGATGGACAATACCAATTTCGCATCTCGTTTGAAGTTGGGATCAGCTGTGTTAACAAACGGGCCATCAGTCGCGAAGGAAACGCTCACACCGTTTTGGCTGTTGCCAATCACGTTCCACGGCTGGGCTGTGAAGGTTTGATTGGCGTGAGTTTCATCGTGAGTCAGGACCGCATCGGCGGGAGCCGTCACGCTCATCGCGACCGAAACGTTCGCGGTGAATTTTTGTGAGTCCGTTGTGTCGGCGAACAAAGTCGAGACGGAACCAGCGGACAGAAGAGCAGTAAGAGCAAGGGCAATTTTTTTCATCGTTTTAAAATCATTCTTGGAGCAAAGTGGGCAATCTAGGAGCATGTCAATTCGAATCGCGAATCCAGACTTCCTTGTGCAACCCACCGTCATTCGAAACGAGTTTCTCATGTTGGCCGGGTGGGTTCGTTCCAGAGTCCGCCATTCGTTTTGACACCGAAACGTAAGCTGCGATTTTGCGTTCGGTCGCGCGGACAAATCAATTTTCATTCTCTGGCGGATAAAAATCGTTTGAAAAGTTCGGGCTAGAACCTGCTCAATGTTCAGACGCCCCAAAGATTGGTCTGGTCTTGAACGCTTTCGATGCACTATGGAAGAGGCAACACTTACAAAATTCACCTTGTGAGCACGTACCCGGCAGGGGAGTTACCGCCGTGCAGACTTTGAAAACAGCCGCCATTGTCGTACTCATGACGACGGTCCTTTACGGGGCCTGGATTTCGATGACGACGCCGCCAGATGCATTGCCGCCTGAAGTGGCGCGGGACCTCATCGTGGACGCCGATACTTTTGATATCAGCGATGGGATTCCTGAAGCCTTAGGCTCCCTCGACCCCCTCTCGGAGTTCGGGATTGATGACGGAACGGCGGCGGGTGCAGACTCATACGCTCAATCCGATGTCGGACTGAACGATCCAGCAAACGGCGGGTTCGAAGACTTGGACTCGGCCCTTGATGGCCCCGACTTCGACGCCGGACTCGACGCACCATCCGATCCGATGTCGATGGATTCCGTCAATCGAAGCTTTGCCGATATCCCATCGCAACCAGCTTCGGCGACGGACAATTTGGGCACGGAATCTAGTTCGTTCTCGATGTCTGATTTGGATTCTGCCGCCGCTGATATGCAAGCAAGCCGTTTGCCTGAGGTGACGCCTGGTTCAAGCACACCGATTCAACTGAATCCAAACCAAGAATACACGTCGACCGGAGCGACCTACCAGTCGCCAGATCCGAACACCGCGATTGCGTCGGTGAAGCCGTCCAAACAATCGACACCCGATGTGGTTGCGACTGAATCCAATGCGATCGCTTCGGCCGGTTTGAGCAACGCGATTGCGACCGCCGATCGGCAGTATCATTCCGATCGTCGACGAGAAGCATTGGCAACACTCAGCCTGTTCTACGAAACACCCAATTTGACAAGCGAGCAACGCGACGAATTGCTCAGTCGTCTTGACCCATTGGCCGCCGAAGTCATTTATTCGGCGGAGCATTTGTTGGCAGAACCGCACCGCGTGGGTCCCAACGAAACACTGATGGACATCGCGAAAAAGTATGAAGTGCCGTGGCAATTGCTGGCAAACATCAACGGCGTCGATGATCCCGTCACCATCCTGCCAGGCACCGATTTGAAAGTCGTTCGCGGCCCATTTCGTGGCGACATCGATTTGAAGTACCAAGAACTGACGCTGTTCCTGGGGGATTTGTACGCAGGACGATTCAAAATCGCCGTCGGAAACGACCCAGCACCAAAACCTGGTTCGTACACCATCCAAGAAAAGCAATCCGCGAAGACTTACTACGACATGTCGGGAACACCGATTCCGCCTGGGAACCCACGCAACCCTTACGGGTCGATGTGGATCGATTTGGGATCTGGTTTGAGCATTCACGGAAGCCCCGATGCGAACGCTCCAACCGACAAGGGATGCATCAGCCTGGCTGGCAACTATTCGCGAGACGTGTTCGGCATTCTTTCCGAAGGATCGTCGGTCACGATCCGGTAGTGGTTCGGCCGGCCTCGCTTGAAGACACTCGAATCGTCGCTCGGTCATTGTCCGAGCGACGCCAAGCCTTCAGGACGCCGAGACGTTCAGAGGACTACTTTTGCCGATTCAGCCGCATCAAAGCGGCCAGCTCGACCAAGTGACGAAGCGAATCGCAATGAGCTGTGTATCGCAATCGCGGTCGCAACTTGTCACACAGCGCTCGCCCACCGATTAGCAATGGGACATCTTCTCCCAACGAATCGGCCAACTGGTTTTGAGCCGCGACAAACATCCCCGGTTCGCTGACCGAGGAAACGCTCATCCAAACCATCTGCGGGTCGTAATCATGAGCCGCTTGGACAAAGCTTTCCATGGGAAGGTCATTGCCGAGACTGGTCGCATTCCAACCAACTTCGCGAAGTGCCAATTCGACCAGCATCGTTGGCAACTGGTACGGATCCCCTTCGGGTGCACCGCCGATCGCGATCGGAGCGGACTTGGGGGGTGATGGGATCTCAGAACGCAACTCGTAGATCAATCGCATCGCGATGTCACATCCACGGCGTTCTTGATAGACATCCAGTTCGTTGCAGTCCCAAGCTTCACCGAAACCGTGCATGGCATCGGTGATCAATGACTCAGCCGCTTCGCTTCGCGTGTTTCCCGATGCGATCTTCTGAGCCATCAACTTCCGACAGGCCGCTTCGTCACCTTGGGCCAACGAATCGCGAAAATTTTGATTCAGTGGGTCTTCGTTACCTTCTATGCGAGTCGTCCGATCCGGCGACAACTGAGGCAGCCCCAACAATTCGGGCTTCAGCAAGCAGCGGTCGTTGGCGTGAACGAACGCCTGCAACGCGTCCAGAGTGATCCGGCGATGGCCGCCCGCTGTTTTGATGACCGGGATTGTGCCGTTGTCACACCATCTCTTCACCGACGACTCGCTAACCTCCATCGCCGCGGCGACTTCTTTCGGTGAGAACTGGGGCTGACGGGCTGCCACGAGACACACTGGGATGAGAGAGAAGAACGAAGAGAACGTTTTGCGGGACAAGGTGAACGTTTTAAACACCTCAGTTGAACGTTTCCAGTGTAATCGGCTGACAATGGTGGACGTTTATCGCTCATCACTCGCTCGAGCAGTGAACGATCTCCGATCGTTTCGCCACGATTTTTGACTTTGCAAATACAAGGAATTCTTTATTCGACGGGAATTTCGCTTGCATTCGGTTTTGCAGGCCGATATACCAATGGACGTTATGAACGTTTTGGAAGACCCAAACGTTCACGCAAGTGCATCGTTCGGCACATCAATTGCGGAACTCACGACGCAATGTCCATTGGGTTGGAAGAGAACGTTGACTCGAATTCGCCGCTGGGTGACTTCCAAAGTCGGCACCTCGTTCACTGACCCTGCGATTTAGCTATCAGCCATCAAGCCAGCCATTCGAAAAGGTCGAAAAATGCCAACCCTCACCGCTTCCACAGTTCCCGCCCGCCGCCCCGCCTGGCTCAACTGTTCGGAATTGGACCAAGCGATGGCTGAGGTTCAGCCGTTGTTGACGGACATCACAAACGAGGACCACGCCACTCTGCGAAAGCTGACCAAACGCCGGCTGCGTCAAGAAATCGACTTCATCTCAAACGAAAAGTTCACATCGGTCCGAGAGGGCAAGAGGATCTTTTCGCAATCGCTCGGTTTGGCTCCTCGGGAAACCGCACTCGGAATCGCTACGATCCGCCGCAGCGGAGTTGACCTGCCGATTCACCTGGGGCGGTTGTGTGAAGCACCTCTGCTCAAGCCCGAACAAGAAAAGATGTTGTTCGAGCGAATGAACTACCTGTTGCAACAGGCGGCGATCCATCGCAGCGTCCTGAACCCTGAGCGTCCTTCGCGGCACCGATTGGAATTGATCGAGTTGTTTGTCGCCCTGGCTGACTGGCACCGCGACCGAATCGTCGAAGCCAACTTGCGTCTCGTATTCTCGATCGTCAAGAAGTTCGTCAACCCAAACAACACCTTTGATGATCTGCTCAGCGACGGCATTGTTGCTCTGATTCGCGCGGTTGAAAAATTCGACTTCGATCGCGGTTTCCGATTCAGCACCTACGCAACCCAGGTTGTCCGTCGAAACTCATACCGAACCGTTGTGTTGAAGCAACAAGAACGCCAAAAGGTCCAAGGGGGGCTGCAGGACATGGATATCGATGTCAGTGAAGAAGAACGCTCTTCCGCGATCAGTGAAAAACGATGGCACGAATTGCGAAGTCGACTCAGCGTGATGCTGGGCGATTTGGATCGTCGCGAAAAATTCATCATTCGCGCTCGGTTCTCACTCGGGCCTCACCGCAAAGTTCACACACTGCAATCGCTGGCCGATCGTTTGGGTGTCTCAAAGGAACGAGTCCGTCAGCTCGAACGCCGCGCAATGGACAAACTCCGTGCGATGGCTGGTGACGTCCAGTTGGCAGAGTTGGAAGCGTAGTATCCGGTGGCATCAAACTCCGACCACTCGAATCATTCTTCTAGTAAAGTTTCATCCACGGACAGATCCGCATTGTCCCGGTGGTGGCGAAAGCTCCCAGCAACCCGAAGAGTGTCAACCTCAAGCAGGAACCGAACACTACGCCGCTACGGTTCAATTGCCCGTCAGTCTCGATGACGCGTTTGCTTACCATGAACGCCCCGGTTGTCTGAATCGGCTGACTCCGCCTTGGGAAAGCGTTCAAGTCGAACATTCGGATCAGTCACTGGCACCAGGAAGCCGTGTCGTCCTGAAGACAAAGATCGCGGGCATCCCCGTTCGCTGGAAAGCCCGCCATGTGTGGTACGATCCACCTCATGGCTTTGCCGATGTACAAGACTCCGGTCCGTTCGCTCGTTGGGCTCACCGGCATTTGTTCGAGTCGCTCGGCTCAGACCGTTCCCAGCTTACCGATGCGATCGAGTACAAATTGCCTGCGGGAGTTGCCGGCAAGGTGTTTGGTAGCGGCAAGGCTCGTCGAACCATCGAAGCGATGTTCGCCTATCGCCACCGCGTCACTCAGGATGATTTGCAGATGATGGCTGACTACCCAATGAGTCCCAAGACGATCGCAGTGTCCGGTTCGAGCGGTTTGGTGGGCAACGCTCTTTGCACGACACTGACCTTGCTCGGGCACAAAGTTTTGACGATCACGCGCGATGATCACGGTGACGAAGAATCGGTTGCTGCCTGGGGTGATCCGCCTGAGTTTGAAAAGTTTGAATCGGTCGATGTGGTTGTGCATCTGGCCGGCAAAAGCATCGCGGGCAAACGGTGGACGCCGGAGTTCAAAAAACAAATTCGCGAAAGTCGCGTTGAGAAGACTCAGGCCCTTTGCGAGGGATTGGCCAAGCTGCAACAGAAACCGCCGGTGCTGATCTGTGCATCGGCAACAGGGATCTATGGTGATCGTGGTGAAGAAATCCTGACCGAGACTTCCGCTGATGGCGACGACTTCTTGGCCGATGTCGCTCGGCAGTGGGAAGATGCGTGCCAACCCGCACGAGAGGCTGGCATCCGAGTTGTGAACACGCGGTTTGGAATCGTTTTGTCACCAAAGGGCGGTGCACTCCAACAGATGTTGCTGCCAGCGAAAATGATGGGCGGAAAATTGGGTAGCGGGCGGCAGTGGTGGTCTTGGATCGCTTTGGATGACGTTGTCGGCGCGATCGTCCATTGCATTCACAACGAACAAATCAACGGTCCGGTCAACTTCGTTTCACCCGATCCCATCCAGAACCGCGAATTCGCGAAGGTGTTGGGTGAGGTACTCAACCGACCGGCTCTGTTCCCGGCCCCCGCCTTTGCTCTTCGTCTCGCGTTGGGCGAAATGGCTGACTCGCTGCTGCTGGCTAGTTCGCGGGTGGTGCCTGAACAATTGCAACAGACGGGATACAAGTTTCGCTTCACTGATTTGAAGGATTGCTTGCGCACGCTTCTGGGCAAAGAACTTAAACCGGCGACGCAGGCGACCGCATGAACGCGAATCTTCTGTTGCTGCTCAATGCACTGTCGACCTGGTACATGGTCGGATTGATTTGGATGGTACAGATCGTCCACTACAAGATGTTCGACCGCGTTGGAGAAGATGTCTTTGCTCGTTACGCCTCTGATCACGCTCGGTTGATCACTCCGATCGTCGCCGTGCCGATGCTGATTGAAATCGCGACGGCCGCCGGATTGTTGATGACTCGCCCGGGGAATGTCCCACTGACCTGGGCCGTGGCAGGAATTGTTTTGCTGATTGTGATTTGGACCAGCACCGCCGCCTTGCAAGTACCGGCACACGGAAAGCTTGCCTCGGGGTTTCAGCCGGACGTCTATTCGACGCTGGTGACAACCAATTGGATTCGAACAATCGCGTGGTCCATTCGTGGAATATTGGTCGGTTGGGCGTTATGGACCCTGCTGCCGGCCAAGGTTTAACCTCGGTTGAGTTCTCCGCAGGACCAGTCTTCGATCGCTGGAAATGCCGCCGTCGCATCAGCGTCGATCGTTCCGGCGAACCAGCGTGTTGCGTCCATGGGTTTGGGTTAAGATACGCCTCCGTGTTTCGCATGCCGAAACGCTTCGATGATTCCCTCCCCATTCCCACCTCCCGCATCCCATGTCCCAAAAAACATTTGGATCGCTCGCGCTTGCGATCACATTCTGCTTCGGCCTGCTCAGTTCCCCTGCGATGCTTCGTGCCGACCAACCCGTTCAACTGATCTTTGATACGGACCTCGGCAACGACGTTGACGACGCACTTGCCATGGGAGTCATCCATGCTTTGCAATCACGCGGTGAATGTGAGTTGTTGGCTGTCACCATCACCAAGGACCACGAACTGGCCGCTCCGTTCGCAGACGTGATCAACACGTTTTATGGTCGCGGCGACATTCCGATTGGCGTTTGCCGCAGCGATGTCACCAACGGCGAAGGTCGCTTCAATGGATTGGCCGCGATCCAGGACAATGGCAAGGACCGTTATCCACACGATTTGCGAAGTGGCAAAGATGCGCCCAATGCTGTCGAGGTGTTGCGTCGTACTCTAGCAAAGGCCGAAGACAGCAGCGTCGTGATCGCTCAGGTTGGATTTTCAACCAACTTGGTCAATCTACTGGACTCATCCGCCGACAACATCAGCCCGCTGACAGGCTTGGAATTGGTCAAGAAGAAGGTTGCCAAACTGAGCGTGATGGCGGGTGCTTTCACTCAGATCATGAACAACAAAGGTCAGCCCTATGACCACAAAGAGTACAACGTTGTCAAAGACATTCCCGCCGCGCAGAAGTTGGCGAAGGAATGGCCGACGCCGATTTTGTGGAGTGGCTACGAAATTGGAATCGCACTGCGTTACCCGCACGAAAGCATCGAGCAGGACTACGGTTACGTGGAGCACCATCCTTTGGCCGAGGCGTATATCGCTTACAACCCGCCGCCGCACGACCGCCCGACTTGGGACCTGACATGTGTGCTGCAATTGGTGCGGCCGACCCGCAATTACTTTGGACTGACTTCGGTCGGCAAAGTCACCGTCGCCGACGATGGACTGACCACGTTTGAGGAAAACGCAGACGGTCGGGATCAGTACTTCACATTGAACAACGAACAAATCGCAAGAACGTTGGAAGCGTTGCAGTTGCTGTCCAGCGAACCACCGCATCCGGTGCATTGAACCAGAAAGGATTCTGACATCCATGAGTGCCCGTCTGATCTCTCTTCGTTGCGACCATTGTGGTGCGCCCATCGATGTGAAGGCGAAAGCCAAGTTCGTCACCTGTGGTTTTTGCCACGCGAGCTTGGCGATCCATCACACCGGTTCGTCGTACTCCACTGAGTTGCTGGAGGATCTGAAGCAAACGACGGACGCTTTGGTCAAGGACGTCGCGCAAATCAAACACAACGCGGCGCTGGATCGATTGGATGAACAGTGGGAACGAAGACGCCTGAAATTGCTCGGGACGAACAAACACGGGCACCAGATCACTCAACCGCTCAACCAGGCCACAATGATCATTGTGTCTGGTTTCGTGATCGTGTTCGCGTTGATCTGGACTTGCTTGGCCGCCGTGATGTTCGCCCCCATGGCCTTGTTCGGCTTGGTATTCATGGGCATGGCGGTGGTAGGACTGATCAGTTCGTTCTCGAAGATGAACACGTACAAGACTGAGCGAGCTCGCTACATGCGAGAGCGTCAGTCGCTGATCGAACAGATCCAAAGCAGCGACTGATCGATGGACGCTTCCTCCATCGCGGCTGGGATCACCAACCCAGCACGTGAGCGAACACCAACGGAGCACAGATCGTTGCGTCGCTTTGGATCATGAACTTGGGCGAGTCGGCATCGATCTTGTACCAAGTGATCTTTTCGTTCGGCACCGCTCCGCTGTAACCACCGTAGCTGGTCGTCGCATCGCTGATTTGACAGAAGTAGCCCCACAATGGGATGTCCAGCTTCAAGTCTTGAATCAACATCGGGACGACGCAAATCGGGAAGTCGCCCGCGATTCCACCACCGATTTGGAAGAACCCGATCGGGTCCTTCATGGTCGCTTGGTACCACTGCGCCAATTGCTGCATTTGTTTGGTGCCGGTCGCATAGGCACCGTGGCCAGGAACACTGCCATCGATGACATGGGCGGTGTAAATATTGCCCAATGTTGAGTCTTCAAAGCCGGGAGTGAAGACCGGAATGCCAGCATCCTTCGCCGCGGCGACCCAACTGTTTTCGCGAGGAACTTGGTAATGCTGAACCAATCCGTCATCGTCCAACAGGTCGAACATGTACTCGACCGGCATACGAGCGGCGTTCTCACCGGCCGCCTTTTGCCACATGGGCACCAACCGGTCCTCTAAGTGACGCATGACAGTTTCGGGAATGCAAGTGTCAGTGACGCGGTTGAAACCTCGGTCTCGCAAGGCGACTTCGTCTTCGGCCGAGAGTGCTCGCCAGTTCTCTACGATTTCGTATTCGTCATGGGCGACCAAGTTGAAGATGTCTTCTTCCAGGTTGGCGGCGGTGCACGTGACGGCGTGTACCTTTCCCTTGCGAATCATTTCGGCCAGAGAAAGCCCCAATTCGCCGGTGCTCATCGCTCCCGCCAAGGTCACCATCATCCTGCCGCCACCGTCAACAAATTCGCCGTAGGCCTTGGCCGACGCCAACAGTTCACGCGCGTTGAAGTGGCGAAAATGCGTTTCCAAAAATTTCGTGACATTCATGAAAGATCGGTAACCAATACGAAGGAGTGAAGCACTGAAGTCCACGGCAGCGGTGAGCGACCGATTCAGCCCCGAATGTGCATCCAGCTGTGATTTTGCGGTACTTCGCAAAAAAATAAACACTTGGCGATGGCGCCGAATCTTACCGTTCACTCGGCTCAGTGTCGTCAGGGGATCAATAGCAGTTTTGCTTCATGAATTCCGTCCAAACCGCCGTTGCAGTCATTGGGGGCACCAACCAATTTAGGTGCAAATTCTGAAACTCGAGCGAAACATTTTGCATCCCTTGATGTTGGATCCACTATGAACAAGCTGCAATCCAGAAGTGCGTCTCTGAAGCCCACTTACCGTCGTTGGATCCGGACGGCGATGACGCTCTCGATCCTCGGGATCCTGGTCGTGTTTGCTTGGAAACCGCGATTGGTCACGGAGAATTACCTTCGTGATGCCACGCACGTGATGGTGACCGACAGCGAAGTCCCCCCCGCTGGACCGCACGTCGCTGACACGGATCGCGAAGACGCGTCCTATCCAAAAGCAGACTCGCCGCGGCACCGTTGGTATATCGGTGGATTCCCGCTGGACGCTTACCAAGCCCGCATGTCCCACAACGAAGGCGTCGACGGTTTGGACCGTTGGAGCACGTTTGGACTGGGGTTGTGGATCGACATTTGGTTTTGCATCGGCGTTCTCGCGTTGGCTGGAATCGCGGCCTACAACATTCGTCCGGGACAATCGCCTTGGAATGTCCTGTGGTCGCCCAATCAGAACGACAACACTCGATACCGTCGCGCGTTGGTCGGCATCGCATCGGTCGGTTTCATCGCCACGGTCGCTCACTTCTACGAGACTCAACGTCGGTTGCGAACGTTTGAGCGTGAAACCATGGTCACGTTGGTTCGATCGACCAACCATCCCATCGTGGCCAATTTGCCTCTCGCGTTTCGCGGTCCTTGGACCCATGCGTTCCAACTGCAATGCCATCGTGAATCGAATTTGGAATCGATCGATTGGAGCAACTACAAATCGCTCGACTTCATCGCACTCAATGGCGAGATCGATCCGGTAACGCTGCAGGCCATCCAAGAGAACCCTTGGGTTACGGGTCTTCGTTGGACCAACGTCCCCAGCGTCGAAGCCGCCAATTCGGTGTTGGCACAATTGCCGTCGCTTCGAAGCGTCTCGATGTCATTCGAATCCAGCGACGAACAAGCGGAACCATCTTCCGATGCGAAGATTCAGATTCAATCGCTCAATCGGTTGGCTTCCTTGTCGCTACGTCGCATCCAAGCATCGGCAATTTGCACCGAAGACCTGTTGGTGCCTTCGCTAACGATGCTGGAAATTCAAACCATCGGCCCAAGCCCTCGAACTTGGTTGTTCGAAGACGCCAATCGACTGCAATCACTTTCTGTTCGACATCTGCGTCCGAATCGCCGAACCAACGCGGACGAATTGAAGTTGACCGTTCGTTTGATGCCCGCATTGACGGAGCTTTCAATCGACGCGGGCATCCCCGTCGACTTGAGCCTCCTCGAGTTGCCACGTTTGACCAAACTGCATGGCATCGATTCCTATTCGATGCGGTTCAGCAACTCGGACGGAGAAGACGGCTACATCGCGCGAGTATCATCGCTGAAGATGTCCGGTCTCAGTTCGTTGACCAAGCTTGAGTTGGCTGGCGAAAACTTTGACGAATGGGAAATCGAAGAGTGTCCACGGCTGCACGATGTTCGGATCACCCGACCTGCACCAGGCGGCTACGGTCGCTTTCGTCGCAGTGCGCGAGGCTGGGAAGCTCCGCCTCAATTTGTCGGCGCTCGCTTCCTTGCCGCGGTCGCATCTGGCCCCGCTCCATTGCCGCAAAAATCGACGAAGGGGTTGATGGCTTGGTCCGCGTCGTTGCCATCACTTCGCACGCTGAATTTTGATGGCATGAACCTCACCACGTGTGACCTGGCGAAATTGAAGTCATGCTCGTTCTTGAAATCACTGACCCTCGAAAACTGTCAACTCGATCCGCGACAACTTGAAGAACTGCAAGTCGTCAGCACGCTTCGTGAATTGTCGGTTTCGGGTACTGAGATCGATCCCGAAGTCGTCCCACAATTGCTGGCGATGCACAGCAATTGGGAGGTTTTGGAACTGCCTTGGGAAGAGCTGGAAGAAATCCGGATTGTTGACCAACCACAACTCAAGCGAGCTTTCCGCACACGAACCCTGCGAGCCAAACACATCGAGCTGGTGAATCTGGAATCGCTGGTCAGCCGATTGCGTGTTGCTCCCGGTGCAGAAACTATTCGCGTGGTCAATCTGCCTCGCCTGACCGAGATCGACATTCGTCGTCCAAACACAGACCAGATCGAAGTTGAACGAGTGCCGCACTTGTTGTCGTTCACCTTGGAACGAGGCGTGTTGAATTCAGCAACGCTCAGCAGCCTGACGCAGAGTCGCCAATTGCACTCGTTGATTTTGCCGGGCACCGACTATCCCGAAGGACTGGGCAAACATTTCGCGTCCTGGCCCGGACTGCAAGAAATCAACGTGATGGGAACAACGATCGGCGATGACGATTTGCGAGATCTGCCGAGCCTGAAGAACCTTCGACGTCTGCGTTTGGACCACACCGCGCTGACCGACAAAGGTATTTCTACACTTGCACGATGTGCTCGCCTGCAAAGTGTCTCGCTGATGGGTCTGGAATTGTCCAGCACCGCGTTTGAGCCTTTGGCTGCTTTGGCATGGCTGATGGAATTGTCGGTGAACGAATCGATTTCGCTCCCCGATGCACTTCAGTCCATTCGCTTGATGCCCGATGAATGGGCCGCTGAGAGTTCTGACCCGCGTTTGGCCGAAAAGTGGTTCAACGGTATCCGCCCCGGTGCTAACCGTGCAACGGAGTTTTCCCGCCGTAGGCCGCCTCGTGGGCGGCACCCACGGTGGGTGTCCAACGAAGAAAAGGGTTCCAACGAGGCATCGGATTCGCAACGGTTGATTCCGCCGTTTGATGCAACGTGACCAAAACGCCAGCCATGGCGAACAGATACATGTGCACCATGTGAATGATACCGACTTCATGGAACATTCCATTGCACACGTAACCGCTGAGCAACCCCAGCATCAAAATGCCGATGGTTCGGCGATGATCCTCGGCGATAGGATCCCAAAGAGTTGCCCGCATCTGTGAACCTGTCGCATCGGCATGTTTCGCCGAAGCAAGCTGCCACGCCAAGCAAAACAATCCGATCAGCATCAACAAGTGCATGCTGAAACCGAAGAGTCCCAAGTCCACCAGCGTCGACAAGAAGACGTTGTGTTGCATGTAAGGCCGGGCGTTTTCCAAAGGCACACCGTGCCGCCGAATCGCGTGATAGGGCTCCGCCGCATCGAAGTAGTTGCCATACCCGTGGCCACCCAACGGTCGGTCCAGGAACATTTCGTAAGCCACCAAAGCCAGCAGGGGTCTCAACTCGACGCTTTTGGCGGCGTCCGCGGCACTCAACGCCTTGTCGCGTTTCATGCTCATCATTTGATCTTTCAATCCCATCGCCATCGCACCGCTGAATACGACCACGCCGGCCAGTGCGACGATTCGAACGCGGCGAGGGACATAGATCATTCCGATCCAACCCAAGGCGGCGATGGCGCCCAACCAAACGCTTCGCGTCAACGTCGAATAGCAGCCTGCCAACATGAGCAAAGCCAACAACGCGTACCAAGCTTTGCCGTGGCGTCCGCTATCGAGAAAGCGACTTGCACACGCGGCCAAAGCCAGCGTCAGCAAAATTCCATTTCCGGCTGGATTCAACAGGGGTCCGCGGCCTCGCCCGTAGAATTCCCAGACTTCGGGATCGTTGATAAACCGAGGGAACACCAGGGCTCGGAGATCCAGCATTTCCATCACGCCGGTGAACGCCAGGTACGCTCCCATCGCGATTAGAGCGGTGACCATTCGGTGAATGTCTTGTCGAGTGAAGGTGGCGGTACGCATCACCGCGTACAAACTGCACGGCAATGCCATGTAGAACAGCCATCTGGCGATTGGCGGCTGACCGTCACCAAACATTCCGAATCGCAAACAACTCAGCAATGTGATTGCGACCAGGCCGAGGACGACGCCATCGGTTCGAGTCACACGCGGCAGCTTGTTCTCGCCCGTCAGGACACGGAACACGGCCACTCCGATCACTGCGACCCAGAGCAAACGATCCAAGCTGATCTGGACAAAACCGTTGAACGCGAAGAACGCAGGCCCAAACACGGTCCCGAGAAACAACACCGCCATCACCAACGTCCACGTGCGAGCGTTGTGCAAGATCGGAATGGACCAAGGAATGATCGCGAACAGAATCAGAATGAGAAGCAAGGTCATGCGGAACAATAGCTCACTCGATGGTCGACACCGCATCTCCACCGGCGTTTCTGGATGAAGCGAATCATCAAGTTTGACGGTTGCAACGACCTTTCCTGTATTGAGCTTCGTGCCAATTGCATGCATCGAACTCATTCTCCCGAGCGAAACGTTCGATTCGATCAGACAGGCGATCTGCCCTCAGCGTTCGTCCGTTCCCATTTGTCCGCTCGCGTCAGGAAACCCAGTGTCGCGCCGCGAAAATCATCGTCGCTTTGCCATGACTTGGCCGCTCCGCACATACGGTGTGGTTGCGTTGGCTGTTTGTGCGTGCTGGATCGCCGGTTGCTCTCATCCGGTGCGTGCGTTGGTCGGCGGCAACATGCGAATTGATGGCGACATGGGCGTTAACGGAGACATGGGTGTCGATGGCGACATCAACATGAACGGCACGATGACCACGGTCAGCAAGACCGACAACACGGCGTCTCCGGTTCGTGCGGTCCAGATCAACGCGAAGTCGTCTGATTCTCAATCACGCATCGCGATCGTGGATGTGGACGGATTGCTGATCGATCAAAACTTCAGCGGATTTGGATCGATGGGTGAGAACCCGGTCTCGTTGTTCCGCGAAAAGATGCGACACATCGAATCCGATCCGACCATTTTGGCGGTCGTCCTGCGAATCAATTCGCCCGGCGGCGGTGTGACGGCATCGGATATGCTCGCGCATCAACTCCAGCATCTCAAATCCAATCGCAACATACCCGTCGTTGCTTGCCTGATGACGACCGGCACCGGCGGCGCTTACTACTTGGCCACCCACGCCGACGCAATCGTCGCGCATCCAACATCGGTTGTCGGTGGGATCGGCGTCATCCTGAATAACTACAACATGGAAGACACGTTGGGTCAGTTCAATATCGTTTCGTTGCCGATCAAATCAGGCGACAAGATCGATGTCGGATCACCCGAAAGAATGATGCAGCGAGAAGAACGAGACCTGCTGCAATCGATGGCCGACGAATTCCACCAGCGTTTCATCGAACAAGTGCGTTCATCACGTGGCGAGCGACTGGTGGTCACCAGTGAAGTCGACGAGTCGAACTTGGATGAATCAGACGCAGACAAGCTGGACGCTGGTGATCTGGATCGCGACGACATGGACGACGCAGAGTTGAAGCCGAGCGACTTGATCCCGTTTGATGGACGCGTGGTATCAGGCCTGCACGCTCAAACGATCGGCTTGGTCGACCAAACCGGCTACCTCGACGACGCGGTATCTCTGGCCGGCCGAATGGCGGGACTGTCTTCCTCCCCCGCGTTGGTTCTGTTGCGACGAGACAACGATCGAGCGATGTCGGAATTCGACGTCACTCCAAACGTTCCGATGACTTCCATTTTGCCGATCCAGTTGCCTGGACTGGATCGCAGCTCGATGCCGACGTTCCTGTACCTTTGGCAACCTGACCCCAGCATCGTTACCGCCAACGGTGGTTAAAAAGGCCGGGAAAGATGGGTATCAGTTATCTGACACACCTTTCCCGCTCACCTCTTACGAGGTCATGCCCCAGCTTTTGACCGTATTCTTCCAATCGGTCGTCAGAGCAGAAAACAGGTAACCGATGTTGGACATGTATCGCGGCACCAATCGCTTTGGATCGCTGAGCATTCGGTAAGCCCATTCCATGCCAATGCTTTGGAAAATCTTTGGGGCTCGCTTTGCCGTTCCGGCCAAAAAGTCAAACGAAGCACCAAGTTGAATACTGACGGGGACACCGATCCGAGCGGCGTGTTCAGCGATCCATTGCTCGCCTTTGGGTTGCCCGAAAGCGACAAACAACAAATCCGTCCCAGCGTCGCGAATTCTCGCGTCTTGAGCGGCTTGCTCCTCCGCGGTGAGTTTGCGGAACGGAGGTGATTCACAGCCGGCGATCTGCAACCCTGGATACATCGCTTTCAAACGCTTGGAAGCTTTTTCTGCGACACCTGCTTCTCCGCCCAAGAAGTACACCCGGTGACCACGTTGGGCGGCTCGTCCACACAGATGCACAATCAGTTCGCTACCGGCGACTCGTTCAGGCAACGGTCGGTCGGTCAATTTGCTGCGAGCAACGATCGGCTGACCATCGGCCAACACCAATGCCGCTCGATGGGTGATTTGCTGAAGCTGCGGCGATCGATGATGCAGCATGCAGTAATTCAAATTGGCGGTGATGACGTACTGAGGCGTCCGAGCGGCGATCAACCGGTCGATTGCGTCGACCGATCCCCACATGTCCAAACGATCAAACGGCACGTCCCAAACGCTCACGGTGTCACGCACGCATGGTGGTGCGGTGACAACCGATTGCTCGTGTTTTGTGACAACGGTCGTCTCGAACCTTGGTCCCGATTGGAATTTCTCGGTCGCCGTTCGCGAAGCCGGAGGCACAACGACCGAAGACGCCGAAGTCGAGGAAGCGGGATAAGAACTGACGGGGGAAGCCGAATTCATTGTGGGACGTATTCGATGAGTGGTTGAAAAATCGATCCAACCGCGACAATCGGAACACCCGTCATTCAGAGAGGGCCCATGCCGCGATAGACTGCACGTTCAACCCTACGTCACGTTTTTTGACTCAACGCAAATTTGGCCCAAAGCAACGCATGCTGATCTTCACGCTGGAAGGATTCACTCCTGCTGCAATCTCCGCCTATGGGTCCTCATGGAATCGAACACCGGCCATCGATCGAATGGCGGCAGAAGGAGTTACATGGAACCGTGCCATCACTCCGGTCACGGATCCTCTCGAACAATGGGACCGATGGGCCAATGCACTGGCGGACACGCCGCGGGCAAAGGAGATCGTCGTGATCACCGATGACCCTCGTTTGCTGGAACGCGAATCGGCCGCCGCGTTTGAAGAAATCGTGTTGCTGGAGAGCGACAACGAGGAGGACTCCAATCACGAAGTCGAAACCTTTGAAATTGAAGACACCTCAATCGGTCGGCTGACCGCGGTCGCGGCTGACCGACTGGCACAAGGCGACTCGGTTTGGTTGCACTCGAGATTCTTGACGCATTGCTGGGACGCGCCGCGAGAACTCAGCGATGATTCCGTCGCCGAAGAACCGGCCTACTACGCCGATGAATACGAAGACGACCTGCCGATCGAAACCGATACTGCTGATGATGAGGACGACGCCCCGGAGGAAGTGCCGTTCATGGTCCATGAAACCACGCCGCCGGATCATCGCATCACCGCCGAAGACGATCCGGATTGGATCACAACGTGGATGCGAACTTACGGTTGCCAAATCAAATTGGTCGACGCGATGCTCGATGTTTTGGACTCGGTGCTCGAGCCCGACGCGACGGTGGTGCTGGGTGGAACCAGCGGATTTGCACTTGGGCAAAATGGTGGCATCGGACATCGAACCGGTCCGTGGCGTTCGTGCCATCTGCACGTGCCGATCGTCTGCTCGGGTGGATCTGGCCTGCGATCTCGCATGGTCGCATCCGCCGATGAGGTCGCCGTTGTGATTAGCACTCGTTTATCCGACCCGAGTGGGGACCTCATGCCAACCGAACGATTCGTTCTTGAAAACGTTGAGAACGCCACAACGGAAGAATCGGAGCCCGACGAATCTTTGCGGTCGGATGCCACGTCGCCATCGCACGAAGCCCGTGTTATCACCCAACATCGCAATGTCCCGATCGCGATCACGACCAACGATTGGTTCTACGTCCTCTCCGAAGAAGCCGGAACCGACGTCCCATCGTTACCGAGTGATTCCGATGATCGATGCCATCTGTATTTGAAACCCGACGATTTCGACGATTTCAACAACGTGGTGCGTTTGCGACTCGAAGAGGCGGACCGACTTCACCAAACCCTTTTGAACGAATTCCATCGAGCAGAGTGACTCATGATTGTTGGCGTGCCCTCGGAAATTAAGACCGATGAATACCGCGTGGGAATGCTCCCCGTCGGCGTCGCTGAACTGACTCAAGCGGGGCACACCGTTTTGGTGCAAGCCGGAGCGGGTCTCGGATCGGGATTGCCCGACCACGACTACCTTCGAGCGGGTGCCGAGTTGGTCGCCTCGGCCGATGACATTTTCGCGAAAGCCGATTTGGTGGTGAAAGTGAAAGAACCACAGCGGTCGGAATACGATTTGATCCGGCCCGGTCAGTTGGTATTCACCTATTTCCACTTCGCCGCGGACGACACGCTGACCAAAGCGATGCTGGATAGCGGTGCGACCTGCCTGGCCTACGAAACGCTTCGCGATGCATCAGGGCAACTCCCGTTGTTGACACCGATGAGTGAAGTCGCTGGTCGGATGAGCATTCAAGAAGGCGCGAAGTATCTGGAACGGCCTCAGATGGGACGCGGCATTTTGCTGGGCGGTGTCCCTGGCGTTGCCCCCGCGCACATCACGATCCTGGGTGGCGGTGTGGTGGGTGCCAATGCAGCCAAAATCGCCGCGGGATTCCAAGCCGACGTGGCGATCCTGGACGTCAATCTTGATCGCTTGCGATACCTTGACGATGTGATGCCAGCCAACGTGAACACGCTTTACAGCGATCGCCACAACATCGTCGAACAACTCGAACGAGCCGACCTGGTAATCGGTTCCGTCTTGATTCCGGGTGCTCGAGCACCCAACTTGGTTCGGGCCGAAGACCTTCGCATCATGAAATCGGGTGCGGTCGTCATCGACGTCGCCGTGGATCAAGGCGGATGCATCGAAACCAGCCGCCCTACCACGCACAGTGAGCCGACTTATATCATCGATGAGGTCGTTCACTACTGCGTCGCCAACATGCCCGGTGCTGTCGGCCGGACGAGCACCTTTGCATTGTGCAACGCAACAATGCGATGGATTTCGAAAATCGCGGCGGCGGGAATGTCCGGCGTCCTACAAGACACCGGTCCTCTTCAATCCGCGATCAACATTCACGAAGGCAAAATCGTCCACGAAGCCGTCTCCTCCGCCTACCAAGGCTGAGCCTTGAAGCGTTGCCTGATGAGCTGAGCGATCACCCGAGGCGGTTGGTCGCCAAAGATACAACAGTGCACACGGAGCGGATTCGCGGTTGCAGACAATGCCTCAGCCCGATCACCCGCCTCTGTGATCCCTGTGTTCTCGGTGGCTAAAAAACAGCACGCTGCCCAGCCCGTATCACTCGCTGATTTCAGCGTCGTCCGAGTTGTCCGTTTCAGGATCAACTGTTTCAGGATCAACCGTTTCCGACTCGGCTGAATCCTGATTGCTCGGCGATGGATTTTCTTTCTCCATCTTCGAGTCCTCAGCTGGCTCCCCATAGATGAGCACCGGGTTCTCCGGATCTTTCATCCATTCAATTCGCTCTGGTGTCTCGTAGTCGTAATCATCAAACGCGACGCGGACATGTGTCTTACCCGTATCGCCTCGAACCGAAAGGACGTAACTGGTGTCCTCGATCTCGGTGTATTCGTCGGTGAGTTCCCAGTCATACGCAACATAGCTGACGTTGCCCACTTCGTTTTTGATCACTTCGTTGTCTTTGATCAACTCGTAAGTCTCGTGTGACGAAATCAGATCAAACGGCACTGGGAGTGTCTCCAGTTCGACGCGAGTGTCCAAATCGGTTTCGTCGGGAACCCAATCCACGCGGTCAAACCAAACATCTTCTTTGTCGCTGAGTTCGGCTCGAACAATTGCGTCGCCATCCGTCCCAATGACTCGGTAATAGTAGTTTTCGGTGTAGATCGCATTGTCAAGATTGTGTTCCGCCGCGAATTCGACCGATTCCATCTCACCCACCTGCTCTCGGATGGTTTCATTCTCTTTCAATGCATACATCAATGCATGAGGAGTTTCTTCGTCGTCGATCATGTAGTCGTAATTGACCGCATTGATTTCCTTCGCGAGTCGTTCGACGGCGTAGTACCCCAACCCCAACACACCGCCGCACATCAACAACATCGTTACGGAAACGATGGCGACAATGATAACGGTGTTCTTTGACGAACCACCGCCACCGGAAGGTGAATTGGGAACCGGTTGCGTGTAGGGTGAATGGGGCGCGTGAGACATGAGCGAAGCTGCTGATGGAACGAGAGCCGAGAGAAAACGAGATGGCTCGGAGTATAAACAAAAACGGACCGATGATTTCCACCGGTCCGTTTGCATTCGTTTCAATTCAGCGTTGATCGATCAATTCAGCGTCGATCGATCACTGCAGCGGCACAATCATGCGTGTGTTCCCACGGCGAATGATCAATCGCAAAGGAATGCCCTGCCGTTTCGCTTCTGTGATGATCGCTTGCAAAGCCGTGACGGAGCTGACCGCGTTGCCACCGGCACTCTCGATCACATCGCCCGCCATCAATCCCGACTCATCCGCAATGCCTCCGTCCTCCACACTGAGAACGATCAGGCCCGAATCCATCCCTGAGTATCCGTAGCGTTGTGCGGACTCGGGCGTGATGGGTTCAAGCTTTGCGCCCAAGACGCTACCACCGTTGAACATCGCCATCGCTTCGCTGGTTCGTTCCTGCAAGTTGACGGTCTTGGTCAACGTTTCGCCATCGCGGTTGATCACCATCGCAACGCTCGCCCCAGGCGGACGACTGGCGATGTAGTTGACCAATTGCGAACTGCTGCGGACTTTCTTTCCATCAACACTGACAACGACGTCACCTGGTTGCAGATTGGCGTTGGCAGCGGGCTGCTTGTCCAACACACCTTGAATCAAAGCACCGTCGTCAACCTTCAAACCCATCTCGGCGACCAACTCAGGTGTCACGTCACGAACTTGGGCACCCAAGAAACCACGACGCACTTGGCCATACTCGATGATCGATGTCAGAACGGGACGAGCCAACGAGACCGGAATCGCGAATCCAATCCCGGCACTCGCACCACTTCGTGACAGAATCGCGGTGTTGATCCCGACCAATTCACCTCGCAAATTGACCAACGGGCCGCCGGAGTTGCCCGGATTGATCGCCGCATCAGTCTGCAAGAAGTCTTCGAACCCGTTGCCGTTGTTAACAATGCGGCGGTTCCGATTCTTTCCACTGATGATGCCCGCGGTGACGGTTTGATCCAAACCGAAGGGACTGCCAATCGCCAGCACCCAATCGCCGACCTGAATGGCATCGGAATCGCCAAACGCGATCGCTCGCAGGTTGTCAGCTTCGATCTTCAAAACGGCCAAATCGGTTTCAGGATCGGTTCCAACCACTTCCGCTTCCAACCGCCGATCATCGCTCAGTTCGACGTAAACTTCGTCAGCGTCTTCGACCACATGGTTGTTGGTCAGAATGTAACCGTCTTCTCGTACGATCACGCCGCTGCCTTGGCCTTCTCGTTCAGGCATTTGACGGCCACCCTGAGACGGATCCTCAAAGTACTTCTCAAATCCTGGCGGCAACTGGCTTCGCAGTCCTGGCGGCAACCGACTTGCAACGGCCTTCGCGCTGGTCTTTGAACTGACGCTGACAACGCTGGGTCGCATCGCTTCGGCGACCGTTCGAAACGACGCAGACAAGTCTTGAGCCGTGTTCAATCCTTGGCCCGGATCGATCGCACCGGCTCGCTGGGTCGTTTGATCTGCCATCGCGTCTGATCGCAACCCATCCGGCAGGCTAACCACCACGGCGGCGGTCAGCGTGGCGACCCACAAACTTCCCAAAGCAAAACTGATTGGTTTCCATTGATTACGCATCGTGAGAGTGTTCTCCAAAGGGGGATGGGCGGGTGAGTGATATTTCGCTCGTACCGTGGCGAAGTCAACGCAATGTTTCGCGACCTCGTCCAAACAATTGCCATGAGTTGCACGCCTCCGAATCGCGGACGCACCCATGAGTTTTCGAGAAGCAGTACTACTGCGACCGGTGCCCATTTGGTTCACTTTGAACCGGAGACAAGTTGTCGAAAACGTTTCCCACGCCAGCAATCCAGCTTCCGCACGCCGCCAGTCCAGTGATCTGATCTGGTCCGAGATGTGCTGGGACTGGATCACTGATGAAACGAGTCGTCCACGTACCAGTCGTCCACGCGGAGCGCTCGGCGGCGGACCAGTTAGCTGCTGTGCAGACAACGAGAGCACCAATGTCATGATGGCCGCGGCTTTCTGTTCGCGAACCGATGATGTTGGCGAAGACGGTCGTTATGCCGGATGTCAAAATAGGGAAATTGATCCACATCGACGCATGAAACTCCCTTTCAAGCCGATGAGGGAAAACTAAATTCCGCTCGACAGTCCTCACGGGACTTTGCTAGCATGCAGCCTGAACATGTTGCGGGTGCCAACATGCCCAACGCGGTAGGAAACCACGATCCAATGATGCGACAAACAGTAACGGTGATTCTGGCCGGAGGTCGTGGTTCACGACTCGAACCACTCACACGGGATCGCGCGAAGCCAGCGGTCCCCATTGGTGGTGCCTACCGCATCATCGACTTCGTGCTGAGTAATTGCTTGAACAGCGATATGCGGCGATTGTTGCTGCTGACGCAGTACAAAGCTCAATCGCTGGACCGGCACATCAATGTGGCGTGGCGGAACTACTTCTGCCGCGAATTGGGCGAATTCATCGACGTTGTGCCGCCGCAACAACGCATCGATGACAATTGGTACCAAGGCACCGCCGACGCGGTTTACCAAAACATTTACGCAATCGAACGTGAAGCTCCCGAGTACGTGGTGATTTTGGCAGGTGACCACCTGTACAAGATGAACTACGAATCGATGGTCAATTTCCATCATCGCAAAGGTGCTGATGTCACAGTGGGCGCTTTGCGTGTCAGCCGTGAAGAAGCGAGACAGTTCGGCGTGATGCAGGTCGACACCGACAATCGGTTGGTGGAATTCCAGGAAAAACCAGAAAACCCGCGTCCAACGCTCGACGATCCCGACGTCTGTTTGGCATCGATGGGCATCTACGTCTTCAACACCCGATTCTTGTTCGAGCGTTTGTGTGACGACGCGACTCAACCGGACAGCGATCACGACTTTGGGAAAAACATCATCCCCGGTGCGATCGAAGACAGCCAAGTTTTCGCGTTCCCCTTCACCGATGAAAATCGCAAACGAGATGCGTATTGGCGTGACGTCGGTACGCTGGAAGCCTACTACGAAGCCAACATGGACTTGGTCGGCGTTGATCCACAGTTGAACCTTTACGACCGACAGTGGCCGATTCGCTCCTTCCAACCACAACTGCCACCGCCAAAGTTTGTCTTTGGAAGCGAAGGTCGATCGTCACGCCGAGGCGAAGCACTCGATTCGATCGTCTGCCAAGGTGCAATCATCAGCGGCGGCTGCGTCCGACGAAGCGTCATCGGCACCGGCTGCCGCATCAACAGCTACGCTCAAGTTGAAGACAGCATTCTTTTTGATGATGTCAACGTTGGACGACACAGTCGCATTCGACGTGCAATCATTGACAAAGGAGTTCAAATCCCACCAGAAACGGAAATTGGATATGATCTGGCACTGGATCGTGCTCGTGGGCTAACAGTGACCGATAGTGGACTCGTTGTGATTGCGCGCGGCGAGATGATCGCTTCGCCGGTGTCCACCAATGGATCGCACGATCCAACATCTAGCCTGACTTCCTAACCGTCGCTTTCGGCAAATGCCGAGGGCTTCCTCGAAACCCTCCGCTGTGCCGTGAACCCGTCATTGATCGCCGCCGGTTTCTTTTTCGCCGCGGTCTTGATTGCAATCGGTTACATCCTCGGACGTCGACGCGGCAAAGTCGCGAAGGCGATCCCACTAGGACCGATCATTCAAGAGGACGAGCGTCAACGCATGTTGGGCTTGCTCGAAGGTCTGTCACGTTGGACCAACGAGTACTCCGGCAACGTTTCGAACTATCAAAGCGAACTGGGCGAACTCAGCGACGCGATGAGGATCAGTTTGCAACAATCGCGTTCCGGCGCCACCCGCAACGGCAGGGCCAACGACAACCAACAAGCCAGCGACGCAAGGATGGTGACGTTGATCAATCAGATCATGTCAACGAACACCGAGTTGCAAACACGTTTGGAAGCCGCTGAGCAGCAACTCGAAGAACAAACCGAACAAATCCAGTCCTACCTCACGGAAGCTCGCACGGACGGTCTGACGGGTCTCTTCAATCGACGAGCCTTCGACAAAAAACTCGACGAGTTGTTTTCCGCCTACCGCGCCGGTGGCAAGTCGTTCACGCTCATCTTGATGGACATCGATCACTTCAAGATGATCAACGATACACATGGTCACCCGATCGGCGACATCGTTCTGCAACAGATTTCGCAACGACTCGGTCATGGGATGCAAGACGCCGAGATCGTTTCGCGATTCGGCGGCGAAGAATTCGCGATCTTGACGCATCTTCCAATTCGCGCCGCGGCCGACAAAATCAACAAACTGCGAGACCGCATTGCGAACGATCCGGTCGATGCGGGTTCCGCCGAATTGCAAGTCACACTGAGCGTTGGACTGAGCACGCCCCACGAAGATTTGGTCATCGGTCCGATCGTGCGTCGTGCCGACGAGGCCCTTTACTCGGCCAAGAACATGGGACGAAACCGGGTCTATTTCAACGACGGCAACGGTGCCCAATTGATCAACGCTCCCGAAGTCATTCGCTCATAAAATCGCTCGGCGAACCAAATCCCAAACCGCGATTGACAACTACTTGCCTTCCAGCAATCTCGCTGGGTTGGTTTGCGTCCATGCTCGGATGCGAGCTTCGTCAATTTTCAATTCTTGACGCAGTTTTTCAGCCATCGTTTGAACGGAAGTTGCACACCCGGCAAAGTGCGTTCGACACTCCGCCCACGCCGCACCGTCGTCATCAACATGAACGTTCTGGCCCGCCAACGCATACGTGCCCGGTCCTAAACCGGCCGCACTGATCGCGTCGCTGACAATGACGATGTTCTTGTCAGGCACACACTGCAAATAATTGCCCAGGGCCATCATCGGAATGTGAAAACCATCGGCGATAAAACTAATCGACAATCGCGACGCACGAGACAGCACTCGCTGCACTATGTTGTCGTGACGAGGAATCGATGATGGACACGCGTTGCCCAAATGTGTGAACATCGACAGCCCCGAATCAATCGCGACGTCCAGTTCATCCAAACTCGCATTGGTATGCCCCGCCGCGACGATGATTTCGCGGTCGTGCAACCAACGCGTCGTGATACCGTTGGGGTCTTGCTCCGGTGCAAGCGTGACCAAACGAACGTGACCACGTCCAGCGTCCAGCAAACGTTCCGCGTCGTCGATCGTCGCCGCACGAATCTCTGACTTTGGATGAGCCCCCGCGTAACCATCCAACGGCGACAAAAACGGTCCTTCGACATGAATTCCCGCGATAGTCGTCGCGACTTCATCGTCCGCTTCGATGGCATCAACAATTCGGCTGATGCGAGCGCACATGGCATTCATCGAATCCGTGATCACCGTCGCCAAACACCGGTCGACCTCGTGTGAACGCATCACGTCACAGGCGTGCTTGGCTTGCTCAGTCGAAAGTTCGTTCCCGTTGAAGTCCACGCCGGCATAGCCGTTGACTTGCAGATCGACGTGGTTCAACTGCCAGGCTCCATTGAATTCCGAACGTCGCGATCCAATTCGGCCGACGACGCGATATCGATGATCAGCGTCGCGTTGGGATGCAGATGAAGAGCCGATGCTGGCACCATCGGATCGTTAACGACGGCCAAGGTTTTCGCGACCGCTTCCGCTTTCTGAGCATCCGGGACCGAACAAAAGATCTGACGCGATTTCAGGATTTGCTGAACCGACATGCTGATCGCTTGCGTCGGCACTTCCTCGAGCGATGAGAACCATCCTTCGCCAACTTGTTGCTCTCGACAACGTTGATCCAAATCCACCAACAGATACGGTTCGGTCGTGGTCAAGTCGGCCGGTGGGTCGTTGAACGCGAGGTGTGCGTTCTCACCGATTCCCACCAAGGACACGTCGATCCGAGTTTGCCGCAACAAGTCGCCGACTCGTTTCATCGTTTCCACAGGATCTTCATCGCCGCGAAGGTAGTGAAACGCTCCGGGCGAAACTTTTTCGACAAAGCGTTCGCGGAGGTATTTGCAAAACGATGCGGGATGATCCGGCGATACACCAACGTATTCATCCAGATGAAAACCGGTCACCTTCGACCAATCGATGCCAGGTTGCTCGGCCAAAGAGGCTAAAACTTCGAACTGGGAAGCACCCGTTGCGACGACGATATTGGCATGACCGAACTCACTCAGAGCCATTCGGATCGAGTCGGCAGCATTTCGGCCCACCCAGAGCCCCATTTCGAAGCGGTCAGCGGCTAGGATCTTGTTCAACATTGGCGGTCGCATGTGGCGGCTAACAAATCATTCGTTCATCGACAAGGCTTCATTGTGACACAGCCGGTAGCAGTAAACGAGAGTGGTTGGAAACGATACCGTCGAATTGGCCCCGCCATCGTCGTCGCGGCCGTCGTTCTTGGGCCCGGCAGCATCGTCAGCGCCAGCCGCGTTGCCTGCGGAGAAGGCTTTGATTTGCTTTGGATTGTGCCGCTCGCGGGAATCCTGATGATCGGAATGACCGCCGCTGCGATGACAATTGGCGTCTGCAAAGAAAATACTTTGTGCGGTCTGGTTGCCGATCGTTTTGGACGCTGGGCCGCCTGGGTCGTCGGATTGTCGCTCTTGATCGCGATCACGTTGTTCCAAGCATCCAACAACAACGCGATGTGGATGGCAGTCAGCGGATTCATTGGCCACGAAACCGTGAACAAATGGTCAACGCTTGGACGTGCATCGGGATTGTTGCTTTTCAATGGAGCCATCATCGCACTCGTGTGGCTCGGCCGGCGTGATCTTTATCGCTGGATCGAACGTGCGATGGCGTTCCTCGTCGGTGCCATGGTTTTGTCGTTTGGTGCCAGTATGTTTGCGTCGTCGCCTGATTGGGTCGATGTGATCGGCGGCTTGATCCCCAGCCTTCCGGCACCGGAAGTGGACGCAACACTGGCCAGCGAATCGGAAACCATCGCGAGTTCCGACAATGCATCAATCGCGTGGCTGAGCATGGCGGCATTGGTCGCGACAACGTTCTCGGTCGCGGGAGCGTTCTACCAGTCTTATCAAGTCAAAGAGAAAGGCTGGAAACGCGAAAATCTGTCGACCGGGCTGGTGGATGTTTTTGTCGGAATCTCATCGCTGGCGCTGATCACCGGAATGATTTATGTCACCGCGGCAACCGCATTGCACGGCAACATCGCTCCTGAAGATTTAACCGATGCATCAGTCGTTGCCCTTTCGCTCGAACCTTTGTTTGGATCATGGGCTCGAATCGTTTTTTCAATCGGTATTTTTGCCGGAGCGGCCAGCTCATTTCTGGTCAACGCATTGATTGGCGGCGTCGTTTTCTGCGACGCGATTGGAACGGACTGTCGTGTCTCCTCTCGCCCGGTTCAACGAGCCACCATTGCCGCATTGCTCGCCGGATGGGCGGTCGCCAGCCTCGCCGCATTGACCGAAGTTGATTTGGTCAGCTTCATCGTCATCGCACAATCGTTGACTGTGCTTTGCTTTCCACTGCTCGCCGCCGTGATCGTTTGGCAGTTGCACACGTTGGAACGTAAAGACGTCGCTTGGCCAATTCGAGTGCTGGCATGGATCGGATTGGCGGTGGTAATCGCGCTTTCACTGAAAACACTCAGCGGGTTGATCTGAGCGTTCTCGCTTTCCACCAACGCGATCGACTGACCGATCGCGTGCAATCACTCGAAACAGATGCCCGGTTCAGCGAATCGCGATCGCGAACAATTGCGAGATCCTGGCCTGTTGATCCGGCGTGACCCATCGCAAGTCAATCGCGACGCCATCATCCGACGGTTCGGCCAAGAGACACGTGTCGCCCTTCGTCAAACGCTCGACGACCACCGCGGGGCTGGACGTGTTGACTCGCACCAAAACTTGTCGCGACGGAAGCGTGCCTGACTTGAGAGGCATCGTGGCAGAGTCCTGTGTCACGACGGCTGACGTCACGCCATCAATGCCCGACAACTGAGTCGCCAAACGTTCGGCTCGGTCCTGCAAATTGCTTTCACTAGCCGCAATCAACCGATCCACAGGCAGATTGTTATCACAAGCGAGCAGCGCCGCCGCGTTCAGCATTGCGACGATCGCATCGGGAGCCTGCAACATGGAAATTCGTGGGTCTTCGTTCCACACTTTCATCCATTCGGTGCGTCCGATGAGAATTCCCATGCCGGGAGTTCCCGTCAAAACGCCGCCGCCAATCAAAACCGCATCGGCTCCCGCACGAATCAATCCTGCCGCACTGCAGCAACCTTCGGAAGAAGCTCCGAGCAATCGAGCCGATGGCGTCACAACGATTTCAGAAACGCCGTGCTTGCGACGAGCCTCCGCATCGAGCGTGCAGCACTCCTTCGGCAAACGCACCAACGTTGTCGTTCGCTGACCACCAAACGATCGACTGGGACAACCACCCAGAGCATCGGCCAGGTCCGATTCTTTGATTCCATCGGACGTGCCGACTTCACGAACCGAACCTCCGGTCCATCGTTGCAGTTCATCCGCCAAGCAGGCTGAGCTTCCACTTCGCAGAGGCACCGCACAACATCGTGGCACCAAAATGCGTCCGGCACGTCGACCGCACTGGCCGATCAAGCTCAATCCCGCATCAAACGAATTGACAACCAACACCTGAACCTCGGTGCCACAAGGTTCCGTCAGGAAGCGTTCGACTGGCTGAGTATTGCGGTGACCTTGAGACAGACTGCAGTCGCCCATCAAGTACGGTGCCGCGGCGGCCAACACGGATGCATCAACGGCAACGCCACTGCCACGTTCGTGCGACAGTTTGCCGGACCCATTGATCAAAGATTGCGGGCCTTGGAAGGCTGACGTTCCCGCCCACGCATCGCGAAAGGGTGCGGCACTCGCTTCGGCCTGCTTTAGAATCGTATCGACCTTTTCGCGAGCTACACGAGGAAGTTCCTCGACTAACTTGCTTGCTTGGTCTTTAAGATTTTGTGCGGTCTCCGGGTCTGTCGCTTGCCGAGCCAAATCGGCCACGCCGCGTCGCAACAAATCCACCGTCCAGGGAGGCAGTGCCATCAGAAATCGTTTTCAATGAGAGAAGGAGACAAGTTCGAAGTCGTCCCTCCCATCATCCTCCACTCAATCCCGTCACGCAAGAAAGGATTTGTTTGACCGATCGATCAAGGACGCTCTAATTCAAGGAAGTCGTTGACGTTGGCAACGCGTTCTTCGGGTCCGCTCGCGGCTTGGGGAGCACCAAACATAGAACTGAAGAAACCGGGCGAATCAGATTGCGATGTCGATTTTGTTTCGGTTCCCGTACCAGCAAACATGTTCATCGGGTTCAAACGAGCCGGATTGAACGTTTCCTTGGTACGCTGCCAAGACTTGGACGCGGTGGTTTTGACATCCGTCATCAAACCATTCTTGCGTTCCACGATCCGTTCTTGATCGTCATTGGGAACCAAAAAGCTTGGCATGCGGAAAGCAGGAGCCTTCGGCATCGAAGGCATCTTCCAGTTTGCGGGATTGAGTGTCTGAGCCATCTTTGAGAAAGCTCCCGGCTCCGCCCCTTGCGCAGAGGCGGACGTGGCGGCCATGCACTGGCTGCCAACGAACAAACAAACGCAAACGGTTAGTCGACGCGAAAAAGGCGACATTTCAAAACGGGGCATTGAGAACGCTCCACGTACTACGATTCAGAAAATTCAACGTTGGATCAGCTATCGCTTTTCCGCCAGAACCGTCGCAACCCCAGTTTCTAAAAACGCATTCGAAAAGAATGACAAAAGGGGTGTCAGTAAGGCACGTCGACGGCATCACATAAGAACCGCATCAACGGACGTGCATCGCGAATCAGTTGAGTGATACGAGCCACCGCGTCATTGGCGATCACCTCTTTCCGATCCAATTCCGCGATTCCGACAAAGTCGATCCGGCGCAGGTCTTCGATCATCGGATGATCACGATCATAGTCTCGCGGGGACGTCTTCAACTGCTCGCCGCCCATCCCATAGGACGTGCGAAATGACTTGGCATTGCGAGCCCGCAGCCAAACCTTGGGTTCTTCCGCGATGGCCGCTCGAATTGCTGCGAGCGACTCCCGTTGCGGTCGCCAAACGCCCATCCCCACAAAACACTCCTCCGGGGACAAATGCACATATCCACCCGGCGTGTAGATGTCTTCTGACAACGTGCCGGTGAAGCACGCATCGTGCCGCATCGAAATGCCCACGTTCGTCTTGTAGGGCGTTTTGTCTTTGCTGAACCGCGTGTCCCGGTAGATCCGCATCAGCGAACCACCTTGCGTCTTGTCGATCACGCGAAGCATCGGCGCGGATCGTTTCAGTGGCACGGCGAGCTGTCGAATTAGCTCCAATGCCGGCTGCCGAACGTCGGACTCATAGCGAGGTTTGTTCTCCGCGAACCACTCTCGATTGTTGTTGTCCGAGAGGTCTTCGAGGAAGTGAAAGAATTCAGGTTGGATCGGAGAAGTCATTAGGTTCAGGCTGCGGTTGCTTGCGGAACTTTCTTACCTTGCATTTGATAGACGTAACGCAAGATTTCCGCCACCGCTTGGTACTGCTCCGCCGGGACTTCTTGTCCCACGTCGACCAATTTGTACAACGCCTGGGCCAGCTCTTTTCGCTCCACCACAGGAATGCCATTTTCCAGTGCCAAGCGTCGAATGCGCTGGGCGATCATGCCCGCGCCTTTTGCCACCACGATCGGAGCCGGCATCGTCAACGGATCGTACTTGATCGCAATCGCAAGTTCGGTCGGGTTGCTGGCCACCACATCGGCTTTGGGAACTTCGGATCCGAGTTGTCCCATCGCCAATTGGCGTGCGACCTGACGCCGACGAGCCGCCACCTGCGGGTCGGCCTCGGTGTCTTTCATTTCGTCACGAACTTCCTGGTCCGTCATCATCAAGTCTTGTTCCGTTTTCCACCACTGATACACGTATTCGAGCAGTGCCAACACAAACAAACCGACGCCGATCCACAACGACACACCAAACAAGGTGTCAAACATCGACTTGGCCAATTGTGGCACCGACAACGAAGCCATCGAGATCACATCACCGTGGTGAGCCCGAAGTGCTAAGTACGCGATCCCGCCGATGATGCCGACTTTGAACATTCCGAACACCAATCGCATCACGCCTTGAAGCGACAGAATTCGCTTGGCCCCAGACATTGGGCTGATGTTGCTCAACTTTGGCATCAACTTGTCGGTCGAAAGCAACAATCCAGACTGAAACACATTGATCAACACGCCACCGATGAACATCAGGATCATCATCGGCACGGCTGCCATCGCCAATCGTTGCGAGATTTGCAACATGTACTGCGTGGCATCTTGATTGGTCATCGGTGCCAGCTTCGTTTCGCCGAGGGCCTGTTCAATGCCTCCTGACAAATAGGCCGCCATGTTTCCACCGATGGCGTAAAGAGCTCCGATCGCGGCCAGCAGCAGAGTCGCAGATGTCAGGTCCTGGCTTTTCGCGATCTGGCCTTTTTCGCGAGCCTGCCTGCGTTTGCGTTCTGACGCTGAGTGTTTCTTATCTCCACCGGAATCAGACATCAGGCGTTGTCCAAATCGAGGACAATCGCTCGACGTTCGCCGTCAAGTCTTCTTGAAACAACCACGCAACGGAACCGATCGTCAACGCGGTGACCACCAACATTGCCAACGCGTTGATCGACAATCCGATTGCCAACACATTGATTTGAGGCAACGTGCGACTGATCAAACCCGTCACCAAATTTGCCAGCAACAACGCGGCAATCACCGGGCCCGCGACACGCACGCCGCTGGCCATGGAATTGCCCATCACCACGATGACGGCGTCCATCATCGAATCCGTGAACTGAACGTTGCCAGGCGGAATGTGCTGAAAACTTTCGACCAACAAACGCAGCACCACCCTGTGGGCTCCCGTGATCAACATCACCGTCGTGACCAACATGCCGACCATCCGAGCCAGCGCGGGCATGCTGCTGGACGTGGTCGGATCAATCGAATCGCCCAGTTGCATCCCGCCGGTGCTGGTGATTGCTTCACCGGCCAATTGCAAACCGGTGATGACCATCTGAGTCGTCGCACCGATCAACATACCAATCAACGCTTCACGCCCGATCGCGACCGCTAATTCAGGCAGATTGTCGATCGTCGGCATCGATGGATGATCGCACTGCGCGGCCAAGGTTGGCATCAAGATCGCCGTCAAAACCAGTGCCAACAAAGCCCGGATGCGTTTGGGGACTCCCACACCGATCGCCGGCATGGCCATCAGCAACATGCCCAGACGAGTCAGCACGAGCGTGCCGAGCACCAAGTGATTGAAGATCCAATCGACGAAGGCTTGCATCGCTACAAACCACCCGCGTCTTCAAAGACATGCCGAGTGAATTCGACCATCCGAGACATCAACCACGGAAGACAGGCGATCAAAACCGCAGCCATCGCCATGATCTTGGGAACAAACGAGACCGTTTGATCCTGAATTTGGGTGAGTGCTTGGATCAAGCCGATCACCAAACCAGCCAGCATGCCGACCGCCAACATCGGCAACGCCAAGACAACGGCGGCCAACAAGGCTTCGCGAACCAAATCGATTGCGTCAGAGGCTTCAAACACGGCGCGCTATCCCATTGTCCCAAAGCTGTTCATCAACATTTCGACCACCAAACGCCATCCATCCACCAACACAAAAAGCAGCAGTTTGAATGGCAACGCGATCACGGCGGGAGGCAACATCAGCATCCCCATCGAAATCGTGACGCTGGCGACGACAAGGTCGACGATCAAGAACGGCAAGTAAATTTGAAAGCCCATCAGGAACGACGTTTTCAGTTCGCTCAAGATGAACGCGGGCAGGAGGACTCGCAGAGGAACGTCATCAAACGTGCTGGGTACGACGGCGTCGGGATCCATGTATCCATAGAACAACACCACGTCGTCTTCATTGCGAGCTTCGCGAATTTGCCACGCCATGAATTCGCGAATTGGAATGGCACCCTTTTCGAATGCTTCTTCCAAAGTCATTTCGACTTCAGGATCGGTGTATGGCTTGATCGCATCGTCGTAGACGCGAGTCCAGACCGGTGTCATCACGAACAATGTCATGAACAACGCGACGCTCGTCATCACTTGGCTGGGCGGCAACGATTGCAACCCGATGGCTTGTCGCAGCAAACCAAGCACGATGATGATGCGGACATAACAAGTCGTCATCAACAAAATGGCGGGTGCCAACGACAGCACCGTGAGCAGCAGCATGACTTGCAAACTGCCGGCCAAACCCTCGGGGCTGGTCCACTCATCAGGGCCGCCGGCGATGAAGTCGAGCGGTTTGCGGTCGGTTGGTTCGGGTGCGTCGAGGTTCTCCGGGCCGCCAAAGGCTTGAACCGGCGTTCGGTCAAGCACTTCAGGGTTGGAAACGGTCGCTTTGCTGGGCAGCGGATCATTCGGGCGAACGATGCTGGGCTCGGCTTGCTGTGCGAACGCTTCTGAGCCAAATCCAGCGGCGAAGAGAAACGTGCAAACGCCGGCTAGCAACCATCGCACCATGACGGCCCGATCGCATTCGTTCACTCGAGGACAATTCAGTCGGGCAAACACAGCCAAAGCCACGGGAAGATGGAAAGCACCCACGTCAGGCCGAGCACCACGCTCGACCGTTCCGAGTTGCGACTTTAGGAGAATTTGTCATTTCGCCGAAAGTCGGATTCGCAGCTCGATCTGTCTCAGCCTGAGATTTCGCGAAGTGGCTGGAGAAAGGGCATGTCTTCGAGGTTGTGCAGTTTTACTTCACCCTCACAAAGGTAGGGTGATGATAAAGGCTTGACAGTACAGCACATAGAAACTGCATGTCCTGTTTCCTTGACGAGAACGGAGGATTCCGGGCCTCGAACGGGTTTCCATCCAAAATTCACGTCAGGAACAGCCACCCGAGGCCGGAATCGAAACTTTTGTGGTGCCAAAGGGTTGAAACGATGTAGGCTAAAACCCGACCAATTCGCCCGGCGAGTTGAGTTCTCTCGGCCAATGCCTCTCTTTTCACGCTTCCACTCGTCATTTTTGACTTTGCCATGTTCACGAGCCCATTCTCAATCCGATTGCTGCTCATCCCCGCTCTTGCCCTTTTGATGTCGCTGCCGGCCGCGGCTCAGCCTCCGGGCCGAGGTGGATTTGGCGGAGGCGGATTCGGCGGAGGTGAGGGCGGCGATCGAGGCGGCCGCGGTGGTGATCGCGGCGGCGGAGGAGGAGGCGACCGTGGCGGTCGTGGTGGCGGCGAACGCGGCGGTGGTGACCGTGGAGGCGGCGGTGGCGATCGAGGTGGACGTGGCGGCCCCGGTGGTGGATTTGACCCGGCCAGCATGCTGCAACGATTGGATCGCAACGGAAACGGCACGCTGGATCCCGATGAACAAGAAGGCCCCGCCGGATTCCTGATCCGTCGACTCGAAGCAACTGACTCCAGCATCAAGGCCGGCACACCAATTCCGCTGTCGAAATTCAGCAGTGCGTTTGAAAAAATGCGTCAAGAACGCGAGGGCGGTGGTGACTCTCGCGGCGACAGTGATCGCCGCAGCAGTCGCGACACGGACGACATGGAACTGGAAATGCTTGTCCCGGGATTTGGCTTGGAAGCGGAACCCGTATTGGTTCCCGGTTTTGGCCCAGCCGCCGAAATGATGTCCACACCCACCACCGAGGAAGATCGCAAATCCGCACGTGAAGTCTTGTCTCGCTACGATCGCGACAAAGACGGCCAGCTCGGCAAAGATGAGATCTCCAGCCGTTTCTGGGGGAATCCCATGGACTTTGACCGCAATGGCGATGGCAAGCTCTCCGAAATGGAGCTGGCAACCCGCCAAGCCGTCCGTCGTGGCAACGAGGAAGAACGTCGAGACGATCGTCGTGATGACCGCCGCCGAGGCGACGACGACGATCGCGAAATTGTGGAAGTCGATTTTGGTGGACGAAAGTCCTACCGTGTGCAGGGACCGAGTATGGCCGAAGGCATGCCCAGTTTCTTTGCTCAACGCGACCTCAACCGCGACGGACAAGTTTCGATGAACGAGTACACCAGCGATTGGACACCGGCTCGGGTGGAAGAGTACTACCGTTGGGACCAAAACCAGGACGGTGTCATCACGCAAACCGAAGTTCGCCAAGGCGTGAATGATGGCGCCGTGGCAACTGACGCCCCAACCGGCCGTGCCGCACCAGGTTCTTCTGCCACCGCGCGTTCAGCCAGCTCGGGATCAAGCTCCGGGCGTTCAAGCAGTTCCCCCGCCGCTGATGGCCCGCCGCCAACGGAAAAAGAACTGAAATACGCCGCGACCATCATTGGTCGATACGACGGCAACAAGGACGGAGCTCTAACGGCGACCGAATGGAAGTCGATGTTGCTCAGCCCTGCTGGTGCAGATTTCAACGGCGATGGTCGCGTCACGATCCAGGAGTACGCTCAGCACATGGCTAATCGATCCAAACGTTGATCGCGGTCAAACCAAGATTTGGTTCAGCTCGTCGTTGATGGCACGAGCGGAGCGGAGATTTTGGAAGACACATCCGCATTCGCAGCGATCATCCTCGGTGCGTCGAAGCCAAATCACGGTCACAGTGCCGCTGACGCCCGATGGGGTGCTGATCAACAATCGCTCGGACGGATCGACTTGTCCGAGCAATGTGATTCGCATTCCCGACGCCGAGCAATCTTCTAGAACGACATCGTTGACTTCTGATTTGCCGTGTGCCCGACGGACTTGAACAGGCATTCCAACCTGCATCCGTTCTTCTTCCCGGCGCGTGATCAAGCCTTCGTCCACCATCTGATCGATCAAATCCAAATCGATAGGGCGGCGGAAACGGAATCCGAAGGTGTTCGATCCCACCGACGTTTGCTGATTCCAACAAAGCCGGCCGGCCACTTCCAGTTCGATCCCCAGCGTCGGTGCATTGATTCGAAGCACGGCGATGGTGACGTTGGAATCCTCACCCAACTTGGCCCGAATCGCGCAACCACCTTGGCTCAGGTCCGCTAACTGGCAATCGTATTCCTTCACTATGTCGTCGCGAAGAATCACCACGACAGCCTTCAAACGGTCACGATGCTTCGCATAAAAACGATCGCTCGTTCGGTTTTGGCCGTTCACGTCACGCGTCATGAGGTTTCGAAGAGAGTTAGAGAATCAGGGGCGGAACCATCTGTGAAACCCTACGTCATGAAACCCCCCGTGCCTCGGAAATCCGAAGTCTTCGTGAACTTGTAACGGTTTTGCCGCTTGTCCCACCGCTGCAACTGTTGGGACTCGTTCGGAAGGCAAAATCATCACAATCGGACCAGGGAAGACCCGATGACCAGTGTGTCGAACATCATCCCGCTGTTGATCGAGTCCTATGTTGCGTCCCCACCGCCATTCAGTTGCCTCTGCCAGTTGCCGTGCCCGCGGTCGGCAGCGACGGCGATCTCGGATGCTCATGATCTTCGGTTTGGCACCACTGACGTTGCTGGCTCAACCCTCGTTTGCACAAACGACTCGGACCAATCAATTCGTCACCGGAACTTCGGATGCCACCGAGATCACCGCGGCCCCCGGTGTCGCCACCGCTCGGCTGATGCTGCCCCAATCGAGCTCGACGATCGTCAAACAGCCCACCTTGCAAGCCCCGCCTGAATGGTCGACGCCGCTCGCCGCGTCCCATGATGCAGAACCGGCCGGATTCTCGGGACAGATCCCGGTCGGCCCTCATCAAAACAGCTTTGAATCGTTTCAACCCGTTGCGGTCGGCGAAGAACCTCAACCGACCGAGGCCCCTCGTATCGCGATGCGTCCGCAAGAACGGACCAGCGATACGCTCCGCACGCCTCTTCAAAGCCAGCCGAACAAGCCCGCTGCAGATGCGAGACCTCAACGTTTGCCGATGGCTGAACCATCACCACAAACCTCGACGGAAATCACCGTTTCCAAATCGACCGCTCAACGATTTGCCGAAGTGATCGCCGAGCGGCGTGCAACGGAACAAGCCAAATCGCCCGTCACACCACCGGCCGCCGCATCGGGCATGTTCCTGGCGACTCAAACGGCCAAGTCAAAACTCGATCAAGCTTGGAAGCATTTTCAACAAGCCGAGCTGGAATACAGTTCCGCGGCTTACGCATCGGCTGAAACATCTGCTTGGCAAACGTTGCACTTGGCCGCCGAAGCGATCGATCTACACGACCAACACACCCGTTCGCGTACCGCAATCGAATCAGGACAGGCCGTCGCGGCGGCTCCTTCGCGTTCGGCCGTTCGACATTTGCAATCCGGTCGAGACGCACTCAACGAAGCACAAGATTTTGTCGGCCCGTACGCGACGGATGATCCCGAATCGATCGCACGTTTGGCTCGATCGCACCGCACTCCTGTCGTCCGACAAGGTCTTCCACGTCGCGGTCGAGCGGCATCGGCTTCGCATCCCGATTATCAATCCGCTCCCAAAGATGAGCTTGGTTGGTACACCGAGATGCAGGTCGAAAGCACCGATGGTGCAACGCAAACGATTCCAACCGCCAACGAGGCCATCGATCGCTACCTTGATTTGGCTCGGATGGAACTCAGCGAAGTCGCGGCTCAAAGCTTACTCGCCGCACAAGCCATGGATTTGCTCGCAGCGATTCGACTCGGTCGAGGTGAAGCCACCCAATTGCCTGGCCCTTCCGCCATTTGTCTAAGACGAGCGGCTGTGCAAGGTCAGAGCAACAACCCAGACTTGGTTGCCAAACTTGGGTATCACTTGGCTGACGTTGGTTTGATCGAAGAAGCCACCTGGGCGTTGCAACATTCACTGACACTTCGATACGACGTCCACGTTCTGCAAAAGCTTAACCAAATCGAATCCTTGTCGCCCGCCGCCACCACGGTCTTGAAGGGTGCTCCGATTCGGTCGCAAGCACAAACTCGACGCACACCCGACGTGGTCACGATGTCGCCTGAACAATTCGCATCAGTCTCGCGCAGCATCATCCCAGCACAAACCGGCGACGTACAGAACAACACTGGATCAGTGAACGCGAAGAACGTTTCGACAAACGTACCGGTTCACACTCAACCGGCCAGCTACCGCTTGATGAACACTCCGCCCGCAACGGCGGCGTTGGGACAATCACTCGCTGTCCCTGAATCAAACTCGAATGAGACGCCTGAGCCAACTCAACAACCGACTCGAAACAGTTCACGTTTCTTGCCTCAACTCAAAAAGTGGTGGTAAGACCATGCGATTGATTTCTCGTCTCTCATCGATCTGTCCGCAATCGATCAATATCATTGCCGCTCTCGTCGTGGCTGGGCTTTGTTTATTGCAAGTCCAAACCGCAAATGCGCAATTGAGATCGGGTCAGCTTGTACCGGCTTCCCATTCGCAACGTGTTCCCGTTCCGTCGCACACGGTCAACACACATTCAAACGTCGCGCACGCACCAGCCTGGAATGGTCCAGGTTCGCAAAGTGCATGTGGGCCATGCGGATCGTGTGGAACGCACATGGTTTTGACCGCCGAAGGTTACGGTTGCCCCAAATGCATGCTGGGCGTTGACTGTGCAACCGCCTGCGGCAGCGAAGCTCGTTGGCAGGACATGAAGCCAATGGACTTCGACAAATACGGACCGGGCGGCTACACCGGTCCAGCCCGGATGCGACATCTGGCGAAATACCATGTTCGTCCCGGCGATCAGCTTCAAATGGTTTACTTGGTCACTCGTCGACAAGACGCGGGTCAGTATCGTCTGATGCCTGGCGACCAAGTCTCGATTGAATCCATCGCCGATGAAGACTTGGATCGCGGAACCCTGGAAAGCGGCTTGCTGATTCAACCCGATGGTTCGATCACGGTGCGTTTGCTCGGGCAAGTCCAAGCGGCCGGCCTGACGGTTCCGGGCCTGCGAGACTTATTGGAACGCGAATACAAAGCGTTTTACGATGATCCGGCAATCGACGTCACGCCGGTTCGCACCAATACATTGGCAGAAGACATCCGCGCCGCTGTCGGTGGACTCGGTGGATTCACCGCGCAAGCCATCACGACGACGGTCATGCCCGACGGTCACGTTCGATTGCCAGGCATCGGCCAAGTCAGCGTGCAAGGGTTCACTTTGGAACAACTCAAACGCGAAATCAATTTGCGATACGCGGAAGTTGTGGTTGGACTGGAAGTCGAACCGATCCTGACACAACAAGCACCACACTTCGTTTATGTGCTCGGACAAGTCGGACTGCCTGGACGTCAAGAAATCACCACGCCGACGACCGTGCTCGGTGCCATCGCAGCCTCGGGTGGTCACCTGCCCGATGGCAACCTACGTCAGGTCATCGTGTTCCGACGTGCGGAAGATTGGCGAATGATCAGCACCATGCTGGACCTCAACGGAGCGATCCGCGGGAAACGCCCGACCCCTGCCGATGAAATTTGGGTTCGCGATGGCGACGTGATCGTCATCCCCGATCGCCCGATCACCGTGTTCGGCGACTTCGTCCGCCAAGTCTTCACCGAAGGCGTCTACGGCATCGTTCCCTTCGGCGGATTCTCATTCACCAGTGACACAGCAAACTAGCACTCAGCTCTGTTGACGCTGAAGATGGCGTAGCCGTACGACGGGCTTCCAAGCCGTCGCTACGAAAAACCGGGCCGCTAGAGAATGCTTGCTCTCACTCCCTGCGTCACTCCGGCGGTGTATCGATCAACGGATCAAACCGTCGCCAACATCGCACCAACACCCAACCCGCAAACGCTGCGGTGCTCCAAACGGCGAGCAACGTTCCGCCAAACGCCGCGGGACCAACCCAAATAGCCGGCAGCACTCGTTCGCAGAACATCACGTAGGTGATCAACCCGATCGGTGCGATAGCGAGCATCAACCCTTTCCACAGGAACGTGATCTTCGCGCGGATCACCATGGCAATTCCCTGTGCGTGCACGTGGTGAGGGAATGCGAGGAACAGTGCGTTCTCGACCGCAAATGTCACCACGGCGAGCGACGGCAACGCGAGGAACAACCAAACGGTTTGCCACGTCGATGGCGTTGCAAACCACGCTCCCAGTGCCAACGTGCTCCACTGGAACAACACCGTGATCGCGACGGGAACACTCAACATTCCCACACACATCGCGACGTTCCCGAGAGGCAACGAGCGGACCAAGAACATCCGTTTCAAATCGCGACGAAAATCGATCTGCAAAGCCGGCGGTGCCAGCAACAACGAACTCAGTGCGATTCCGCCAATCACGAACACCCACTGCTTGGTCGTTTGGTCCGTGAGTAAAGGCGAAAGAGACAGCGCCATCGGAATCGCGAAACTGACGATCACGTTGGGCAAGTATCGACGAACGCATTGCAATTGCCGCACGACCAACCCCGACATCCCACGGTGTCGTTCGGGCAAGCATTTAGCCAACCAATCACCAAAACGCTGAATCCGCGTGACTTGTGTCGGACGCGTTAAAAACTCAACCGTCAACGAGCGAACGCTTGCAACGTTGCTTTCCATCAGTCTCAATCGACGGCGTTCGGTTTCGATCCGCCGTTTCGCCGACCATGCATCGACGCGGACCAGCGTCTCCGCCAGAACGCAAATGACCGCAATCGCAACCATGGTCATGAATGCGAGCGATACGACCGGTGGCAGTGAACCAAAAACGCTCCACGGTTCAGCGGACGCGACCGATGCGGCTGGTAACAAAGCGAATGCCACCGTTTGAATCGCCGTGGATCCGGCGTAGTTTCCGACCTCGGACATCGCTGAGAGGACGTAGATCACCGGATCACTTCCGGGCGGTGTGGATTGCCAAATTTGGATGCCGAGCTGAACCACCATCGCCAAGCCGACAACCAAACTCATCGCGCAACCAAGTCGCCGTTCGCGCGGTCGCAAGGCATCGATGCCATGGGTGATAACGCGACGAATCAACTCCAATGCAATCAATGCCAGGCAAACTCCTGCCAACAACAATGGCAAAAATTCAGCGTCCCGCCATAGCACCACGCCGAGCAAAGCGGTCTTGGCCAGTGACGATGGGATCGATGACATCGCTTCACGCAACACCATCGTGCGCCGCGAAACAGGACCACCGCCCAACCACAAACGGTCGGCATCGGTCCATGTGACGGCATCGGGTTCCGGCGATGGTTTGGACCAAAGATGTTTGACGGTGTGATACAGCGCGTAGAGCACCATCCCGCCGGACAACCACAAACGCAGTTGCTCGGGGTCGTTGGCTTCCCGGCGCGAAAGCAGCGTGAGGCCGGCCACCAAGTACAACGCCATGAACGCGATCGAAAGGATCGATGCGATGGCTTGGCGGGGTGAGAACATCCGCTTCCAAAACCGCGTCACACGGAATCGGAGCTGAGCACGCGACAGATATCGCAGCCCAGCAAGCGATTCGTCGGGAACCAACCAATCAATCAGGCGGTTTCGTTGGCCGCCACGAACGGATGTGAATCCTGACGTGGTCATGAGATGTTGGTCACGGTCGATGCAACCGAATTCGCGGTCACTTGATCGAGTGGGGCTCCCATCGATGTCGGTTCCAAATTCGGAACGCCAGGCATGACCACGGTGCTTTCATCGATGCCCGCGTCGCTTTTAACGACAGGTTTCATCGCGGCAAAGAACGCTTCTTCCAAGGAATTAGTTTCCGGGAATTCCTGACGCAAACCGGTCGTCGTCCCGTGGTATCGCACCAACCCGTTTTGCAGCAACCAAACTTGATCGCATACGTCCCCGATCATCGCCAACAAGTGACTGCTGACAATCGCGGTGCGTCCAGACCGAACGAACTCACGGACGGACTGCAAAAGAACTCGGATGCCGGGAGGATCCAGACCGGTCAATGGCTCGTCCAACAACAAGACCTGAGGCTGAATCAGATACGCGCAGGCCACCGCCAATTTCTGCCGCATTCCTCGCGATAAAGACGTCACCATCGCGTCGTATTTTCCGAGCAATTCAAATCGCTCGAGCAAATCGATGGCGGTGCGTCGGTGATCTTCGATTTGGTACAACCGAGCAACGAAATCCAGGTGCTCGCCGACGGTCAAGTCGTCAAACAGTGGCGGATCATCCGGCACGTACGCAATTGTTCTTTTGTGGCGTACAGGATCCGAATCAGGCGAAAAACCATTGATTCGAATTTCGCCAGCAGTGGCGGGCAACAACCCCGCCATGCAACGCAAGGTCGTCGTTTTCCCCGCACCGTTGGGACCGACCAACCCGCAGATCACCCCAGCAGGGATCGACACCGTCACGTCCTTGACGGCGATCGTATCGTCATAAAGCTTTTGTAAGTGAGTCAGCTCGATCATCGGCCGGTGCCATGTCAGGGAAGAACGCCTCTGAAGGACGCTACCCCACGGTGGCTGTCACGGTGGCGAACCTTCGTTTCGGATCCGGCCTCGTTCCCTTAAACGGGACCGGCTATGCGTTTTGGCGCGGTTACCACCGGTGGCATCGCCGGTACAGCGATCCGCGCCGCGTCGTCGCCGCCGTGATGAACGAGCTCGCCGCCTCTTCCAAAATCGTCTCCCTCGTTAGTTTTGCATGTCCCTGAATTCATCCCGACCGATCGCCTCGCCCTACGCTTCCGTCGTTGTTGACGCCGGTCAGCGATCACCGACGGCTGGCCGATCCGCCTGGGAACCACTGCGTCAACCGATGTTCCGTTTGTTCTGGATCGCATCTTTGGCGTCCAACCTGGGGACATGGATCCACGAGGTCGGTGCCGGATGGTTGATGACCACGCTGGACGCGACACCGGAAATGGTTGCCGCCGTTCGAACATCAATGGCATTGCCGATTGTTTTCCTGGCCATCCCCGCAGGCGTGCTGGCCGACCGAATCGACAAGCGTCATCTGCTGATCGGAACGCAGTCGATCCTGTTGTTCGTCACCGCGATGCTCGCGGTCAGTACCGCCACCGGAGTCATCACGGCTTGGGGGCTACTCGCGATGACGTTCATCATCGGTTTGGGCATGGTCGTTCACGTTCCCACTTGGCAATCCGCCATCCCGGAATTGGTTCCGCGATGGCAAATCAGTCGAGCGGTTGGCTTGGGCAGCATCAGCTTCAATTTGGCCCGCGCCGTCGGTCCAGCCATCGGAGGTGTTCTGATCGCCTTGTTGGGAATCTGGAGCACCTTCGCCATCAATGCGATCTCCTTCGCGGGTGTTCTTACTGTATTGATTCGTTGGCAACGCGATACGACCGAAACCAGCCGCGGCCGATCCTTCTTTTCCTCGATGAGACAAGGCATCCGCTACGTCGCGTTGAAACGAACGATGCGGCACGTGATGCTGGGAGTGGTCTTGTTCGTTCTGCCCGGCAGTGCCTTGTGGTCATTGATGCCGTTGTACGCCAAGACCGCGTTGGGCTGGGGTGCCCAGGGATTCGGCATTTTGGTCGCGATGATCGGAGTCGGTGCCGTCGTCGGCGCATCGATGCTGCCTCGCGTTCGTTCGCGTTTGGGTTCCGATCGAACGATCGCCGCAGCGATGACGCTTTACGCGATTGGTATGTTGACGCTGAGTTCCGAGCCCGCCTGGCCAATCTTGCTCGCCGCGACGCTATTGATGGGTTGCGGATGGATGGCGACGCTGACGACACTCAACGCCACCGCACAAATCACGTTGCCCAGCCGACTGCGAGCTCGCGGCATGGGTTGTTACCTGACGATGATGGCCGGATCCATGTCGCTGGGATCTTTCGTCTGGGGCCAAACCGCTGGCGCCATTGGAATGTCCGGAGCAATGCTCGTCTCAGGGATTGCCATGATCGTGACCGCCATGATCAGCCTGCTCTTCCCCCTCGCCGCAACACTCGACGACGCCTAACGCCGAAGCCGTAGGCCATGTTTCACATGGCATTGGGTGAAATGCCTCGACCACCGACCCTCGCGAACGAACGCCGGTTGGTGTGAACGCCTCGCTTCTTGCGAAGCATCGGCGTGGTCGCCAGGTACAACCTGGCCTACATCATTCCTCCAACCGATCCGCTCACGGATCGGTTCAGCTCACAATCGACCAAACGCGAATCACTCGGGCGGTTGTGGATACGTCTTCTTCGCCCAGGCTGCCGCCCCCAACACTCCGGCGTCGTCGCCGAGTTTGGCGGGTTTGACTTCGAAGCGATCTTTGTAGACCGGCATCACGTTTTCGCGTGCCGTTTTGCGAACGGTGCCCACGATCAAATCTTCCATCGCTTCGACCAAACCGCCGCCCAAGATGATTGTGTCAGGGCACAACAAGTTCACGATGTTGGCCACGCCATAACCGACCGTGACGCTGGCAGATTCCACCAATGCCTTGATCGCCTTGTCACCGTTCTTGATCGAATCCGCCAGCGCTCCACTGCGTATTTCCGCCAAATCCGTGCCGGCGTCCTCAAGCAACGCGGGGGCCTCGCCCCGGTACGCGGCTTTCGCGGCTTCCGATGCGATCGTCAGTCGACTGGCTTCCGCTTCCAGGGTTCCCGACATGCTGCTACCGCTCGCACGCGTTCCGCTGCTGATTCGCGTATGACCGATCTCCATGCAAGAGATCCCGTCGCCGTGCAAGATTTGACCTTCGTAAACGCAGCCACCACCGATGCCGGTTCCGGGGAAAACCCCCACTGCGCATCGACTGCCCTTAGCCGCACCGAACAAAAACTCGCCGTACACGCCCGCATCAACATCGTTCAGAACGGTGGCTGGACAATCGAACTTCTTTTCCAAGAACGATTGAATATCCACATCGTCCCAACCCAGGTTCGGAGTCATCAAGATCCGCCCCTTCTTCAAATCGATCGGCCCCGGACATCCAATTCCGATGCCAGCGATGCGGTCGACATCCAGCTCGTTTTCATCAAGCAAACGCTGGATCGTCGATCCGATCCGAGCAATCCCACTGTCAGAGCCTTCGCGTCCGCGAGTCTTGCGACGGCGACGACCGAGTTCTTTGAATTCATGATCGTAAGCGACAGCGAGCATTTTGGTGCCGCCGAGATCAAAACCGATCCAGATGTCTTTCAAGGGAATTTCCGTGGGTTGATTGAGTGAAGCGACAGGCGGTAGAGCGTCGCCGAATTCCCGATACCGCGAAGCATCATCGATCGGCGACCGACCTCATCTCCCCTGCGTTACTTTTTCGACTGCAGTTTCAAAATGTCTTGGGCGACCGCTTCCAGCTGCGTTTGCAAACCTGCCAACGACTCGCGTTCCTTTTGCACGATATCGGCCGGAGCCCGGCTGACAAAGCTTTCGTTGGAAAGTTTGTTCTGTTTGCCGGTGATTTGGCCGGTCAGCTGCCCTTGCAGCTTTTCAAGGCGAGCCAGCTCGGCTTCAACATCGATGAATTTTTCCAGGTCGACGTGAACGTCAACGTCCACATCGGGCAACGCCAAGTGGGCATCGGTTTCAAATGCCGTCGTGTCCGGACCAAGCGACTGAACTTCCGCACCGGCCAACGCCTCGAAATACGCCGTCATCGGTTGCAGCAACTCTTGTGAAGACGCACTGCAACGAATCGCGGCGGGCACGGTTTCCTTCGGAGCGATGTTCTGGCTCGCACGGATCTGACGAATCGCGGCCACGATCTGTTGGAACTCGCTGAACTGACGTTCGATTTTCGAATCATGATGCGACTCGTCGGCCACCGGGAAGCTCGCCGTCATCACAAAGGGGCCGACTTCGGCCGGTTCCGGCACACCACGTTTCGGTGCGATCTGCCCCAGGTGGTTCCACACCGATTCGGTCACAAACGGCATGATCGGATGCAACAACCGCAGCAGTTGATCCAAACCATGGGCGATCACGTTTTGAGCGATCTGGCGCTGCGAATCATCCGACAGCCGAGGTTTGGCGATCTCAACGTAGAAACTGCAGAACTCGTCCCATGCAAAATCGTACAGCACGCGAGCGGCTTCGCCGAACTGATAACGTTCAATCGCATCACCAACGGTTTGAGTCACCGTCGACAAACGTGAAAGCAACCAACGGTCTTCGATTGGCAGCGAAGCCACATCGAGCGACGTTGGTTCGAAACCGTCCAGGTTCATCATCACAAACCGTGATGCGTTCCAAAGTTTGTTGACAAAGTTGCGAGCCGTCTCGAATCGCTCGCTCACCACGGCGGCCTTCGGCAGCGATTTGTCGGCCTCGGTTTCCGCCCACTGAGTTGAAAACGGTTTGCCGCATGCGGGGCAATCCATCGACGGCAACGCGCGGTTCTTCTTCGTTTGATCAATCAGCTTTTCGCACGAAGGACACTCGTACTGAACCGGCATCCGTACGTCTTGCGTTTCGGTGGCCAAACGTGCCAACCCAAATCGCAACGCGTCCGGCCCGAACTTGTCGATCACGTCGATCGGGTCCACGCCGTTGCCTTTGGACTTGCTCATCGTTTCACCAAGACCATCCAAAATCTTGGGGTGAATGAACACTTCGCTGAACGGGACTTCGCCGACGTTGTTCAAACCCATCAACACCATCCGAGCGACCCACAACGTCAGAATGTCGCGGGAAGTTATCAGCGTCGCAGTCGGATAGAACTTGGCCAGTTCCGGTGTTTGGGCAGGCCAACCGAGTGTGCTGTGCGGCCACAACGCGGAACTGAACCAGGTATCCAGCACGTCCGGATCCTGCTGCAATCCCAACGCTTCCACGTCAGCTTCCACCGTTTCGTCTTCACTGCGAATGCAAACGAAGACAGCCTTGGTGGGCTCGCCCGCCGCGTCCACTCCGTCGGAATCAATCCGCTGTGCGATTTGATCGGGATGCCGTTCGGCCAGTTTTTCAAGCTCACTCGACAACTCGTTCGCTTCTTGCTGCGATAGCCCACCGACCGACCAAATCGGAATTCGGTGGCCCCACCACAATTGCCGGCTGACCGGCCAATCGCGTTTCTCACTTAGCCAATCCAAATAACCCTTGCGATAACGAGCCGGGAAAATCTGCACGCGTTCATCGCTGACCGCATCCATGGCCGACTGAGCCAACTCATCCATCGCCACGAACCACTGATCGGCCAAGTAAGGCTCGATGGGAGTCTTGCTGCGATCGCTGTGAGGCAACTCGATTTCGCGATCTTCGATGTCGCCCATCAACCCCAGCTCTTCGAGTGCCGCGACGACGGCTTTGCGAGCTTTTGGAATCGTCAATCCAGCGAACTGGCCGCCTTCGCCGTTCAGCGTTCCATCCGAGTTCAGGATGTTGATCATCGGCAGGTCTTGCCGGATCCCCACTTCGTAATCGTTTGGATCGTGTGCCGGCGTGATCTTCACGCAGCCGCTTCCCATCTCAGGCTTGGCCCACTCATCCGCCACCAAATCAATTTCGCGATCAACCAGCGGCAACATCAGCTTGCGACCATCCGCCGCCATGTCTCGCAGCTGGATCAACTCCGGCAATCGCTCTTCACGCCGCTTCTGCAACGCTTCGATTTGCTTGTTCAAGTCAACGGCTTCTTTTTCATTCGCGTCACTCAGCTTTTCGCGAAGGCCGGCTTCTACCGCATCGAGCGCAGCGGCTGGATCCGGGTGCACCGCCACCGCGGTATCGCCCAACATCGTTTCGGGACGCGTCGTCGCGATCGTCACGAACTCAGGTTCGCCCGGCTTCGGATCGATCACTGGATAACGGAAGTGGTAGAAGTGCCCTTTCTTGGTCTCGTTGAACACCTCGTCGTCACTGACCGCGGTCTGCAAAAACGTGTCCCAGTTCACCAACCGCTTGCCGCGATAAATCCGACGTTTGCCGAACAAATCAAAGAACGTCGCGCGAACGGCGGCGGCACAAATGGGATCGAGCGTGAATCGCAATCGTTCCCAATCACAACTGGTGCCCATCCGTTTGAGCTGGCCGATAATGCGTTCTTCGTATTGGTCTTTCCACTGCCAAATCCGATCCACCAACGCCTCGCGGCCCAGGTCGTGCCGCGTCTTGTCTTCCTGTTCCTTCAGTCGTCGTTCCACCACCGCTTGCGTTGCGATCCCGGCGTGGTCAGTTCCCGGCATCCAAAGCGTTTCAAACCCCTGCATGCGTTTGCGACGAACCACAATGTCTTGCAACGTGTTGTTCAGCCCATGCCCCAGGTGCAACGCACCGGTCACGTTCGGCGGCGGGATCACGACCGAAAACGGTGGCTTGCTGGATTCCGGATCAGCGTGTGAACACTTGGCATCGGTCCACGCCTGAGCAATCTTGTCGGCTTCTTCGGCGTGTTCGAATCGAGTTGGAATTTCGGACATGAAAACAAACGTCAACGGAGGTGATTTGAATTGGCGGCGAACATCCTGGTCACGCCGCTGGAATCATGACTGTCTAATGACTTGGTCGGTTCGGCGAATCAAGCTTCGCTTCGGTGCAGTTTGTACTCAACGCTATCAACCAAGGCTTGCCAACTGGCTTCGATGATGTTGTCACTGACACCGATCGTTCCCCATGTCTCTTTGCCATCGGTGCTTTCGATGTTGACCCGAATGGACGCGGCCGTTCCGCTACCGGAATCGACCACGCGAACTTTGTAGTCAATCAGTGAGATTTCGCTGAGCACGGGATAGGCACCCGCCAAAGCCTTCCGCAATCCCGCGTCGAGCGCGTTGACCGGACCGTGACCTTCGGCGGCGTCAAACCACAATGTGTCACCGACCTGCAGCTTGATGATCGCCTCGGCGAAAGCAACCTGGCTCTTCACGTCACGATCGCCCGCGACGACCCGGTACTTGATCGTTTCAAAGTGCGGTCGAAACTTGCCCGACACACGTCGAATCAACAAGTCGAACGATGCTGTGGCGGACTCGAACTGGTAACCCTGATTCTCGAGCCGCACGACCTCCGCCAAAATCTTGTTCTGCAATTCTTTGTCGTCGCCGACGTCGTACTTACCCGCGATCGCTTCAATGTTGCTGCGGCCGGACAACTCGCTGACCAAAATACGTCGTTCGTTGCCAACCAAGGTCGGATCGATGTGCTCGTAAGTGCTGGCCGCTTTGTTAATCGCGTGAACGTGCATGCCACCTTTGTGAGCAAACGCACTCTGACCAACAAACGGCTGATTGTTTCGCCACTGCAAGTTGGCGGTCTCATAAACGAACCGCGACAACTCGGTCAGTTGCTGCAAAGGTCGCCCGCCGAGAACCGTCGTGTTCTCTTTCTTGAGTGCCAGGTTCGCGATCACCGCGATCAGATCCACGTTGCCGCATCGTTCACCGATCCCATTGATCGTCCCTTGAACCTGAGTCGCACCAACGTCGACGGCGGCCAATGAGTTCGCAACGGCGAGTTCACAATCGTTGTGACAGTGAATCCCAATGCCAACGTCGTACGACGCCATCGCTTCTTTCGCGATTCGGGTCACCTCCGCCACACGTTCAGGCAGCGTGCCGCCATTGGTATCGCAAAGAGCCAACCATTTGGCACCCGACGCTGCCGCGGCTTGCAGCGTCTTGATCGCGTACTCAGGATTCGCGTTGTACCCATCGAAGAAGTGTTCGGCGTCGTAAATCAGCTCGCTGTGTCCGGCCAAGAACTCAGCGGACTCACCGATCATGGCGAGGTTTTCATCCAGCGTCGCTCGCAAAACTTCCGTGACGTGAAAATCCCACGTCTTGCCGACCAAGGTGCAGCAAGGCGTCTTGGCCGCAACCAAAGCCTTCATCCCCGGATCGTCCTCCGCCTTCATCGAACGTCGCCGAGTCATGCCGAAAGCACAGACCTTGGATTTGCCCAAATCGTGTTTGCGAATTTGTTCAAAGAACGCAACGTCTTTCTCGTTGCTCAGCGGGTAGCCGCCTTCGATGAACTCGATGCCAATCTCAGCCAACCGAATCGCAATGTTGAGTTTGTCTTGCAGCGAAAAACTAACGCCTTCGCCCTGCGAGCCATCTCGCAAGGTCGTGTCGTAGATCAAGACCGGTTGGGCCGACGAAGTGGCACTCATGTAGCTGATTCAGGTGGGGGATGAAATCAAGGAACGTGGGGAATTCAATGAGGCGAAAGCTGACGCTTGAGAAGTCACAGAGGCGAATCTCGGCTAACGCGTCTCCGTTGAATTTTCAATCACACGAGGTGACTGGTAAGGATTCGCGGGAGTGGATGTCGTGGTGGAGACAGGATCGGACTCCGTCGTGGCAGAAACCGATGCATCGGGAACGGCCAACGCCTGGTCGTCGTCGGGCTGCGGTGCCGATTCATCGCTCGCCTGATCCAGGTTCAACTGTTGGCTCAGTCGTTCTCGCCTTTTGCGAACCCAAACCATTGCCATCAATGCAAAGATCAAACACACAATTGTCATCGCGACAACCAAACGGAACGACAACGGATTGATGATCTCACCGGACGCCCGATCGATCATCAAAACAACGAACCGAATCGCACCGCACGCAAATCCGAGCAACCCGAGCGTCAACGCGACGATGGTCGCACTCATTCGGCGATGCGGGTTCAACCCCACCACACCCAGGAACAACAGCGGAATGCCAAACATCATCGGAACAAACTGCGTGTAGCTCTTGGCCGTCGTCACGCTGAGCGCCGCCACCGTCAGTCCACACAGGACCAGTCCGAAGAAAATTCCGATTCTGGCCATGGTTGTTTTAGGTGCCCGTCGCGATTGGACAAACGTGTTCCGCCGAAGAAACCTGAGGTCGGTTTCCAGGGCCTTGTTGTATCGTTTTGAACCCAATTTCTGTAGGGCCAGTGTTTTCGCAGCCCGGGCCAACCAGAAAGAAACTCGCGAACAGTCGCAAATGCCCGGTTTTGCCGGTCAATCGGCTTGAAAAAGCTCGCGATCGCGAAAAAACACCGATGTGATCCACCAAATCACGGGCTGGCACAGCAACGATCCGGCCGCCGCCGCAAGTGCGATCAACAGCCAATCCTTGTCCGTCGCCACCGCCACCACGCCCCCCACGATCGCCGCCGCAATCAACGAAGGCAGCAGGGCCAGCATCAACACGAACATATAGAGCATCGTCCGGCCGCCCTGCAGCACATCGGGAGTCCCGGTGGGCATCGCTCTCAGCACCGTCGCCGCAGTCACCAAATTGATCGCCGATCCATACGCGATGTCCAAACTCACCCCGGCGACGAAAATCCCGAATCCCTCGGCCAAGCCACGCGTTGTGAGGAACGCGGCGATCACCGCAAAGGCGATCCGGATGGAAACCAACACCACCACGTGCCCCGCCAACATGCCGACAACGATCGCGATCGGGCGACACGGCAACATCCGAAACCAAGTCAATGACTTCGGCGTCATCGCCAATCCAATCGGCTGGCTCATCGTCAGCAGGAAACCCAAATAGCTCGATGCCGCCATCGCGATCGGCATCGAGTATTCGCGAAAGTTGGCATGGATCGATCCCGGGCGAAAGAACTGAAAAATCATCAGCCCCAAACCGCTTGCCACCGCGACGCCCCACAATCCAACCAACAAAGTTCCATTGCGTCGAATGGCAAAGGTGACTTGGTGCCACGCCACCGGTCCAATCCCGCCCCACCAAGGAAAATCAAACAGCTTCCACGCGGAACGATGCTCCTTCTTTTTGATCCGGCCAAATTGGCCCGAACGCATTCGCTGAATCCGAACCTGTTTTCGCGAGACTCCCTCGACGGCTAGCTCCGCGAATCCGACGTTGAGCGAATAACACAACGCAAAGGCGATCACCAAAATCGCGACGCACAGACTCAGCCAACCCAGCATCGAAAGCCCGATCGGTGATTGCATCAAGTTCGCAAACGGCACGAACGGCAGCGTCATGATCGATCCGATCGGCGACGCCTGACACGACAGCAACCACGTTTGCCACGAAAACCCGTTGTCGGACATTCCAAGAGGCAACGATGAGATCAACAACAACGCGACCGCTCCCAACAAAGCCGACGCGATCAACGTTCGCACCCAAGACGCCAACAAGGGTTTGCTAAACGCGTGCAATGTCGTCAATGCCGTGACCGTCATTCCACCGGTGTAGATCGCCAACACCGCGGACAGATAACTTCCTGCACTGGGCAGTGCAAAGATCGCCATCAAACTGCTGCTGACCACCCACGTCAGAGCCAGCGTCATCAGGCGATACGAAAGAATTTGATGGTTGGTGAATGGCCCCGCCAAAACAAACTGCAACTCCGGCGGACGAAGCTCAGTGATCTGTTGTCCGATGTCAAAGTAGATCGCCATGGCAACGATCACCAGCATCATCAACGGGATCGTGGACGTCACCGTCGAGTACATCTGGATTTGGTCCAGCGATCCGGTGTAGGTCGCCACAATCATCGGCATCAATCCCATGCCGACCGTTCCCAGCACCAACAACCCGACAAAGGCCCCCGAGGGACTCTTTAAATGCCGGAACAGTTGCCGAAATGCGGTCTTCAGAAGCACCCCGGTCAATCGCGTCAACGCGGGATCGATGATCGAAGGCCGCCCGCTCATCCAGCGGACTCCTCTTCCGAGGTCGACTCTTCTGACGTCGGATCATCCGACGTCAAACGGAAAAAGACTTCCTCCAGCGAGTGTGAGTCGCCACCAAATTCTTCGCGAGCCTGTTCCAGCGGCCCATGAAACAACACCTCGCCGCGACGCATCAGCACCAAGTGATCGCAGATGTCATCGACCAACGACAACAAGTGTGAACTGACTAAGACCGTCGCGCCCCGGTCGGCTTGTTCACGAACCGTCTGTTTGAAACGGCGAATGCTCGGCGGGTCCAATCCCGTCATCGGTTCGTCCAGCAACAGCACGCTGGGTTGACGCAGATAAGCACAAACGATCGCAACCTTCTGCCTCATTCCGCGAGACAAACCCGAAGCGATCGTTTCGCGTTTCTCGGTCAACTCGAACTGGCGGCAAAGCTCTTCGGCCAGCGGTTCCCACTGGGTCAATCGATACGCCGAAGCAATGAATCGAAAATGATCATCAACCGTCATCGAATCAAACAGCGGCGGGTCGTCCGGCACGTAAGCGGTCCGTCGCTTCACCGCCAATGGGTCGTCGTTCAAAGACGCACCCGCCACGTTCAGATCACCGGCCGTCGGCGACAGGATGCCGCACAATGTTCGAATCGTCGTTGTTTTGCCAGCTCCGTTGGGCCCCACCAATGCCGCGACTCGCCCAGCGGGAACATCAAATGAAATGGAATCCACCGCAGTGAAATCGTCGTAGCACTTCGTGAACTGGCTGACTTCGATCATACCGGCGACGACTCAGCAACCAAGTTTTGATCGACCTCGTTGCTGACAATGACTCCGTAATTGATCGCTCCCAACCAACCACTCATGATGATGCCGACGCTCCCCGCGTGATACATGCCCTTGATTTGCTGCGGCAACGCTCGACTGACGCCGAGACCTTCGAACTTCGTCCCAAAGCTTGCGCCCATTTCATGTTGAGTGTAATGATTGAACGTCTTGGGCGTCGCCGCTTCGGCACGATCGATCTTGTCCCGCACTCCGGGAATGTACTTCTCGAGCGCGTCGATGGTCGTTTCGACCAAGTCCGCCTTGCTGGCTTGGTACTCCTCTTCGCTCAAATTCGCCCAGTCCGACCAATTCGCGTTGGTGCTGCTGACGATCGCGAATCGCTCTTTCTTTTTGTGTGGCCGTGTTCGAGGGTAATAAAAACTGAAGGTTCGCGAAGTGATGTCACGGCTGAGCAACAGATCCGTTCGGAATTCCTTCGCCGTGCTGGTGAAGAACAAATCCCCGCTGGACTCATCGATCTCTTCGCCGGGTTTCAATGCCATGTACACCTGCGTGCTGCTGTTGTTCAGTCGCACCGCCTCGGTCTCTTCCACGAACTTCTTATCGAGTTTCTCCGGGCCCAGCATCTTCAGCACGGTCGTTCGCAAATTCGCATTGCTGACCACCGCCCGGCACTTGATCGACCGACCACGCACCTTCACGCCTGATACCCGAGTGCCTTGGATTGGTGAATCGGCAACTTCAATTTCATCGACGGGACAATTGATGCGAATGTCGACGCCGTTGGATTCCAATTCCTTCTTCATCCGGGCGACCAAATCATCGGTGCCACCTTCATAGATGAAGACGCCTTTGCTCATGAAGTTGCTGAACACAATCCCGTACGTGATCGCGGGATCTTCCAAGGTCGATCCGTTGGCATACGTTATCGGCTCCATCAGCAACCGCACCACGTCGTCGCGACCGGGAAAGAAACGATCGAACAATTGACGCGTTGTCGTCGCCTGATCGTCGTAGAAATTCATTCCTCGAGCGGTGTCGAAAAACTCGTTGACCGTTCCGTGTTCGATGCCGAACTTGGTGGTCAACAACTTGGTGAAGTCCTCTCGATTGAACGTGGTCGTCAACGAGAACTGCGGGTTGTCGAATCGAATGTTCTTCAGCTGAACGATCCGGTCGGCAATGTCGCGACTCCAGTATCGTCGGCACGATTTGATCATGCCGTGCGGGAACCCGTGCAGAGAGACGTCAAACGTGTGCCCGCCTGGACGCAAGAACCACGTTGCCAAACCGCCGAGTTTGTAGTGCTGTTCGAGCAGCAACACTCGGTGCCCAGCGCGGCCCAGAATGTTGGCCGAGGTCATGCCAGCCAATCCGCTTCCGATCACGACCACGTCGTACTCGTCGGCGGCTCCCTTCAAAAAATCCTTTGCCATGGCTGGGGTCTTTGGTCTCGCGAAAAGCTTGGGGGTGTCGAAAAAGATTTGTGTCGCAGCAATCAACGTGCGATGGGCTGCAGTTCGGCGTAGACGCCGATTTGGTCTGTGTTGACGGGTTTGTCACCGGACAGCAACAGTGATTCGTCGCCGACCAACCATCGATCGTCCAGTATCCGCAAGGGGCGGCCCGACGGCAATGTGACCATGGAACCCGCCACGCCGGTCGAAATGACATCGTGCGACGCTCGGAAGATCGCCGTGTGAGCCTCGGGCAAAGTGGTGCCCATCCGCCGCACTCCGCCGGAATCTCGCACCAGTGTAGAGATTTTCCAACGTTCGTCGCGGGGATCTTCCGCAATCCGAACGGTGACCAGCGATTCACCGGGCCGAACCGCGATCATCGAGTACCAATCGGGCTGCGTTTTCCCCTTCGGCAGCCAGGTGCTGTAGGCCAACCGATAGTCGAATGGCGTGCCTTCGGGAACGCGAATACGAAAAACGTAATTCAGCGGAATCTCGGAAGGAGCCCGAATGGCCGCGACGGAATCGTCCTCGGTGGGAGACAAATACCCCGATTCGGATCGCAGTGCCGCCAAAGCCGACTCCGCCTTTCGCAACCGCAGAATTGACATCACATTCCCCAGCACCAAAGCGATCATCGTGATCGCAAGCAACAACTGCCCGAGAGAAAATCGCCCGCGACGGCTTGGCAACGGACGCGAGTCGGAATTCTCATTCATCAGCGTTGGTGATCGCAGCGGGTTGGAGGGCGAAGAACTGACCGTCAGACCGGTTCCAACAGAGTAGTGTTTCGCAAACCCGCCATCAGCCACTTCCGAACTGAGTGCCATTCAAAACTGGATCATTCCCAGGCGATCGTCGCAGGAGATAAAGCAAGCCGATCATCAAGACGAGCCCGTACCCCAGCATCGCAATTGCAAATCCGGTTTCTCGCGAAATGGCGTTCCTAAAATGACGCACGTTGTCATCGTTCATAGCAACACCTGAAGAACGTCTGAAACCGCGATCGCCGGAGAGCGGCGGCAGCAACAGGGGCATGCGACCGATCAAAGATTCATTCAAAACCCACACGCTTTGCGGTTCAGGCTATCCGCCTTCAGATAGTGGAAGGATCGCTTCAAGACCGGAAGCATCAATGTCGTTGAACCCGCCTGAGAGAGACACGAGTGTATCGTTCGCGTTTGTGTCCAGAATCGTGTGATTGACTGTCCCCGTTTGTTGAACAACGACAATTGTTTTCCCAGGTATTTCAACATATTTGGTGCCGTCAACCATAACGGCAGCGTCATCACTGCTGGACTCCGTGACAAATCCTACGTTGGGCGAATCAAGGGCTTTCGCGATGATCAACCATGGGGTGCTGTCTTCTCGAAGGACCATTGTTGCATAGTAGCCGGCCTCAGTCCGATCGCCTCGTGTGCGATCGATGCAGCCAGTGATGTACGAGAACTGTGTAGCTTGTGCTCGCGGTTGATATCTGGACGAGATGTCTTCTCTACAGCCGATTGACGTCAAAATCGCCGCGGCAACGAGGATTCGGGCTGACCGCATCGATCGTGATATCAACGCGCGTCTTCTTTCAGTTGGAAAACGGACAGAATCACCTGGTCGCGATGGGAGATTGCCCATGATCAAAACACCTGATTTCGCAACTCGGATGAAGTTCTTGAGTATCACGCGCATGGGGCTGGTTGGATGGCCTAGATGAAAAGCAGCTCACGCAATCGTTCTACGGAAACGTCTCGAATGGTTTCGACATGGCCATCCACAAATACGGAGACCATTCTACCATGATCGACGAAGTCGCTCGACACTTCATCAACGTCGGGGTCTACAGGTTGCATCCAATTCGTATTCAATTTGTTTGCCCATACGGCGGCGATTGTGAATCACGTGCCTGATGTGATTTCGGTCCATCTGCGGCGGTGCGATGTCGGCCAAATCGTTTTGGAGCCGACAACTGCTACGACTTGCGTTCGTGGTGGATCGCAATCAGCCGAAAAGTAAACTGACGGTTGATGGTCCCAGACTTTCTTATTTGCGTCGGAATTCCACGGTTGATCAAAATCGATCATGTTGAAGACGCCATCTTCGTCAAGAAACGGAAGAATGAGGGACCGCCAGCTATGAAGCAGCTTGCCTGACGCATCGACGTTTGCATGTGGTGGAAAGCAACCGTGGTTGTGGTGGTAATCAAGAATCGCAAGTCCAACTTTGCGAAGGTTCGCCATCTCTCGTCGGGTGCTGTCATCGGCGTCCGGCTCATGAAGTCGAAGCGGAGATTCGTGTTCGTCGAAATGGCGAATCGAATCGCAATGAGAGCAGTACGATTCCTCGGACGCGTAGAAACAACCACATTCCTTTTCGCATTGCCAGAGAGTTAGGTGTGTTGTTGATCCGTTTGCGATGGAACAGATTTCGTCGGCGCGAAGGATGAAATCCCAAGTGTGGCTATCGGTACGGAAGTAACGAAAACCATATTGCCGGTTGGCGATATCAATGAGCCCACCGTAGACACATTCACACTGCAGGAGGTCGTCAGATTCGATGGAGGTTGCCGCCTCGTCGCCATCGTCAATTCGTTGATGCACATCCCGCATGAACTCGGCAAAAACTTCCGGCAACTCGACGCTGACGCTGTGTTTCGGCTGTCGCATTCGAAAGCTCCATCCCAATAGCATTTGGCATCACCGAGGCACCGCGGTTGACGCTCCATTTTAAAAACACGTTGTCGACAGCTTCGTTCTCATGCCTTTGTCATACCGCTGTCGGATGCACCAAACCCCATCAAATGCCGGATCCGTTCAGCATTCTGCCGCGACGTCAGTCGTTCGACCAGACGCAAGATGACTTCAATCGCGGTCGCCGGGGTAGTGGACGTGATCTTGTTGTCATCCGTCACGATCGCGGCAACAACAGCGTCAACTCGCGTCCTCCGCTGCACCCTGTGGCCTGTCGCATTTGCATGGAACAAATCGATGACTAACGAAGACTTGGTTCAAGTCCGCTGTAGGATGAATTCTCATCACGCAATGCAAAAGACCGGGCGAATGGGTCCTCCACGGAGCGACGCACCAAGAGCATTTCAGGCGATTCAATCTTGCTCTCAGAAAAACTAATCTCGCTCATGCTTTTCACAAGTTTCCGGGTGACCGAGAAAGGAAAAGTTGGCCCGGGTGCGAGCGTCAGTGACTCACCATGAAGCTTCATCACCAAGAAGGAATCCGTATGGAACGTGAGATTTACCTTCGATGCTGGTCGTAACCGTATCTCGTCATCGCCGATTTTGGGGAGCGTTTCAACAATCGCGTCGACGAGCTTGAATTTGGCACCACTCGTGATTTGGACAACATACGGCGATTGATCAGCGTGTGCGTCGGGTCGCTGAACAACGGTGACCCAAGTCGCGTCGTCCTTCGATGCGGTTTCATCCGCGGCAACATTGACGCAAAGAATGGTAGCCAAGCAGACGCACAAAACGGAGACGGTTCGAGCGGTCATGAGATTCCCCAGTGGTTGATAAGAGTAGACGCTACCATTCCAAGAACATTGACGATCACCTCGAAGATCATCCATCATCGAAACACCCAATTCGGCGACTCGGATGCGTGGATGTCGATGAGGCAATTAGATGCTCGAAAGAGCGGATCTCTGAGATCATTGCAAGACGACCGATCGACTTTGCTCGATGGACAAGACGCGATCGAAATGGCCCCAAACACATCTCAAAAACCCTTCGTTTTGTTGTACCCGCTAATCGACCGGCAAGCAAAACAATTCACCATTTCTCTAAAGTGACGAAGAAAGGATATTCATCACCGACGGCATGTCTCGCCCCAGCCGGAACGGTGTGCCAAGTTCCTCATCAAACTCAATGAGAAGGCAACCGCGAAAGATATCCGACTGACAGTGCTTCACCGATTGAGTGAAGGCATCGCGACACGCTCATGATGGGCCCCGATGAAGGAACGTATCGAGGTGCAAACGAAAAGACTGTTGTCGCGAACAAACTTACGGATCGAGGCGAGTGTGATTTCGCGAATGAAGATGGTGTCGCAAGCGGAATAATCTTGGTCAGGGAACACCACGCATCAGCGGGCGTCGGCAACAAACAATCCACCTGAACACGCCCTGACACCGCCGCTCGGTTGACTGCAAAGGTCAACCGCTGTTTTGGACAAAGTAGCCAACAGGTCCAACGCCGACCGCCTCGAATGTCCGACCAGTGGGATCGTCTGGGTCTTGACTCGCGTCTGGCACAACAGGTCGCCAGAGGCTCAGTTGCAGCTTCGGAAAGATATATGTGTAGCCGGGTTCGGGGCCATTCGGGTCGAACGATGCCAATTTTTTGACATGGGCAACAGCGGAATCGGCATCCAGTTCGTGAAGGCATTCGCCGTCTAGCAACGCACGGAAGTTCTCCGATCCTGCGAGTTCAATGAATGCAACCTTTCCATCCGCATTGAAATCGATTGCGAGATCTTCAAGGTACCATTCACGTTCCTCGTCTCCGTCACCATCGTGTGGGCCAATCAATTCACGGACGTCGTCGCGTGTCATTCCGAACCGAATTGGTCCAACTCCAAGCGTCGGTCGTATGTCGAACGTTTGCATCGTAATTTTCCAGTCTGGAAACGACTGCCGTAAACGGGTGGAGACAAAAGATTTTTCATTTCAAAGCCGCGCGACTTCGACGCTCCGGCTCACGGCACGATTATCCGCCGGATGCAAGTTGCGACTCGATAAATTCCGCAATTGAATCCCTCCCGATCTCTCGCGCGTAGTCAGGATACGTAAATCCGTCATCGGCAACAGCATCAAGTGTTGCGTCATTTTTAATCAAGAGTGAAAGCATTTCGACGTCTTCCATAATGATTGCAGACATTATCGGAGTTTGCCAGTTCGCATTGTCATCATGATCCAGATCGGCCCCGAATTCGATGAGCAGTCTCGCCATGTCATGGTTTTTGCGAAGTATCGCCTCATGGATACAAGTGCACGGCGATCGCATCAAAATTCGGAAGAAGTATTCGATTGCCGGTTGTCTTGGTGAAGACCTGTTGCGAAGGATTGCGTGAACTCGTTTGAATCATGCCCTGCTATGGAGACGGCAATGCTTTCGCAAATTGATGTGTTTCATGACTGCTTTGATCAAGTCGAAGACCCTCGCGTTCCCGGACGAACCACGCATCCGTTGAACTCCATTTTGTTCCTAGTGGTTGCTGCGACGATCGCCGATGCCGACGGTCCCGAAGAGATCGAGTGCTTTGGAAATGAACGACTCGATTGGCTCAGTCGCTTTGCAGATTTCCCTCACGGCATCCCCTCGCACGACACCATCGGTCGAGTCCTGTCACTGATCAAACCAGAGCAGTTTCAGCAAGCATTGCTAGACTGGCACACACAACTTTGTCAGCAATATCGCGACGCCGAAGACAAGCTTGATCGTGATGAAGAGCAGTCTCTGCCCATTCATGTTGCGATTGATGGCAAGACCGCACGCGGCTCTTACACCAACGCTGAGAAATCAAACGCGATTCACTTTGTATCCGCTTGGGCTTCCAAACATGGAGTCACTCTTGGCCAAACCGAAGTGGATTCAAAAACCAACGAAATCACAGCGATTGATGAGCTTTTGGACTTCATTGATGTCCGCGGCACCATCATTACGCTCGATGCAATCGGCGCCCAGAAGTCGATTGCCGAGAAGATTCATCGCAATGGCGGCGACTACATTTTCGCGATCAAAGACAACCATCCCAAGTTGGCCAATGCCATCCGTGAATACTTCGAATTGGTTCACGAAGAAGGGCTGAAAGCCAATGGAGTGAAGTCGAAGAAGACGGTGGGAAAAAGGAGTGGCCGACAGGAAGAACGATTCTACGCTGTTTGCCCGATACCACCTGAGATGAAAGCCATGACAGATCTTTGGGCAGGTGCGACGAGCATCGGCCAAGCCATCACGCAAACGGAGCGAAATGGAGAGTGCCATGTCGAGGTTCGTTACTTCCTGCTCAGTCGACCTGCCCGGGTAGGAGAGTTCGCCATCAGCGTCCGGAGTCACTGGAGCGTGGAGTCCATGCACTGGGTATTGGATGTCGTGTTCCACGACGATGCCAGCCGCATTCGGACAAAGAACGCGACGGCGAATTTCACATTCATCCGTCGTTATGTGACGACGCTTCTCAAGCAGGACACTACCAAGCGAAGTCTCAAGCAGAAGCGAAAAAAAGCGGGCTGGAACACCGACTTCCTCGAGAAACTCATGTTCTCAGCATGATTTTGATGCGATCGCCGTGGATACAAGTGCAACCAGACACCAAGAAGCGTCGATTTGGGTCCGCGCCCTCTCTTAGAAGTCTTCTCATCGCCGTGAGGTCTCCCGCTTGAGCAGCCCAGAGCAGCTCCGTCGACATCGCGAGTTGAGATCGAGCCATTGTTAGTTTCGTTCAGTCGGGTAAAGAATCGACATAAGTCCGAGGCTCGATGGGTGGGAGCCATTTGTAAAAATGAATGTCGACTCGGAAGAGAAAGTAACTCAACCGCCGGAGCCACGCGAAGTCAAACCCCCGGTTCAGCCCCATTCTTCTTCCGTGTTCCCAGCGGAGACCAGAAGGAAGACAAATCGACAATTGAGATTCCAGGAAACCGAGCCTTCAGGCGTTCGATCGCATCCGAATCCGGATTGCCGCCTATGATTTCTAGCGACTTTAGGTTCGAGAGTTTGTGAAGGTGATCAAGTGCACTCGAGTCACAGAGGTTACAGTCGAGCCGAACAGAAGTGATGCTAGCAAAGCAATACGACTGAATGACTTGCGGCAGGAACCTCAACGGTTTGGGCGTTACGTTTCTGCGCCAAGCGGAACCCGCAACATTCTCTGGGAAGCGACCGTAAATGAGAATGTGGTAACCGCCAGAATGCTTCGGTGCCGTGGAAGCCTCGGCGATCGCTATGACAACAGCATTGTCTGATTCGATTTCATGAATAACGATGTCTTCTTGCGTTACTCGACGATGCAGCGAAACGGGAACAGCAAAAATGATCGCGAAAACCCCAACGATTGCCAACGAGCGTCGAGTAGTCAATTTTATTCTATTCGCTCGGGCAACGATCACGTGGCGGCCGTGAACGACACACCATTTCAATAAACTCAACTCGACAACTCTTGTGCATCGTCCGGTTCGCCGCAATCCTGCACGTTCCAATTCGAGCTGCCACGTGCAGCCAAGCGGCGTTCCATTTCTGGATCCCATTTTCCCGGCAAGTCGAGTAGTTCCAACTCGTAAACGAGCAAGGCGTCGGCCGGAAGGTCAGGGTATCTCTTGCGTTCATCATAGGTCAAGTTAGGTGGCACAATGACCGTCCGACGTCCGCCAATCCGCATGCCAAGCAAGCCGTATTCGATCCCAGCATGGCAGTCCCGTCCGCCAACACGTATTTGGTAAGGAGTGTCCGCATCCGAGGCAAACAGCATGTCACCCTTGCGCCGTGAACAAACACAATTGCAGGTGGCGAGGTCACCTGGCACGCACGGCCGCCCTGAACCAATTTCATGATCGAGAATTTTGAGACTGCGTGGCGGTTTCATCGTTCAGCCGGGAAACGCTAGCATTAACCTGGTCGCGGTGAGAAAGCTTTTCATTGCAAAAACGCGTGACAAGCCACTCCGGCTCACTGCATTGTTATCCGTTCTCATCATGTCACTTAGTCAACGGAAATACGCGACAAGCCATTTTTGGCGAGGATAGCCATAGCTTCCGATCGCGTGACCGGTGTGTCCACCAGCTGGACACGCTGAACTCCGCGAATCAGTCGCAAATCGGGAAGGGTATCCCGAAATCCATTTGCGTCGAATTGACTGCCAGTGAAAACGATCAGTTCGAGGTCATCAACTGCGGCTCGACCAAGAAACATGGCGAGAAGGTTCTCGTGCCACGAATCAAAAGGCTCCGTTGAGCCTAGATACGGAGTACTGATTCCGTCGCAGGTCCGGATATAGAGCGGGTTCGCCCCGTTGTTCTGGAGATTAGCGAGAGCAGCATTGCTCCGTAATTGCGAGCAGAGCGGCACTAACGCAACCGCGAGAACGCCCGCAAAAACCAGTAAGGTTCGCAGTGAGAATCGAATGCAATTCATGTGAGTCCTTTCTGATTGAATCGGCGAACTTGTTTCTCAGCAGTTAACGCGGCTGGAATAAGTTTTCATGGGTGTCTTTGTCGGCTTGGTAGTGAAAACGAGTCGAGCGTCTTGACTCCGCGGGGACTTGCTCTCAGTGGGCCGGCCCCCATTCGGAGTCGTCTAGTTTGCGAGGTCCGTGGGGGCGATGCAAGCAAATTTCCGTGAAGCTGCTGGGGAGGAACCAAGGCGTTCACCAAAGGTCCGTGTCGACCAGGAGCACCATCTCACGAAGCACAAAGCACGAGGTGGACGCATGCTCCCGGTGCCTCATGGCCTTTGACCAGGCGATTGATGGAGATCCGGCGATTCAGTCGCCGACGGAGGGACTCCGTCGGTTACGGCGCTGGTGAGCTCTATGCCTGCAAGGCTTTCTTCAACTCGTTGAGCTGCTTTCGCTCGTCGCGTTTTTTGTAGAAGGGGTCCAACGGATAGCAACCGCTGATGATTCCGTTTCGTGGTGCGGTCGTGCAATCGCTGAATGTGCGGCAAACCTTCTTGCGTTGCCACACGGTGCCGGCGGTCACATCCGCGGGCAAATCGGGATACGACAACACCATGCGTCCCAAACCAATCGAGTCGGCCATCTCGGCCTTCACAACCGCTTGTGCGACGTTGGGCAAGTAATCTTGCAGATACGTGTAACCCGAGCCAATGAAGATCATCTCGGGATGTTGCTTTTTCATTTCGGCGACGGCCTCGATCTGTCGAGCGACACCTGCCAACGGATCCTCCGGCGGTGTGTATCCGTCGCTCGGCGGAAAATAAGCAGGACGTTGAATGTGAGGGTTCGTGTAAGGGCTACCCGCCGTGGTGCAGATCATCCGAATGCCGATCTCATGCATCAACTCAACTAATTTTGACGTCTCGGTCATGTCGATCGTCAATCCGTCTTCGCCTCCACCAAATACCTTGTTGGGTTCGCCGCCGGGCTCAGGCTCACCGACGCGGTCGGGGCCGGGATGATACGGCAAGAAATCGAACAAGCTCAAACGCACGCCGATCTTCAGATCGTTTGTGGCCGCTTCGATTCCTGAAACGATATCACGCAAGAAACGCGTTCGGTTTTCAAAGCTGCCGCCGAACTTGCCCGTCCGTTCTCGCCCTGCCAGCAACTCATGTCCCAAGTAGCCATGGCAGTGTTTGACATCGACGAAACGGTACCCGGCCTTTTCCGCTCGGACGGCGGCCGCGATGAAGTCATCGATTAACGTTGACAATTCATCATCACTGAAGATCGCTGAGTCGTCCGTGATTTTGACCCGTCGATCCAAGACCACGTTTCGCTGAACCGTCCGGGGTTCGGTCAATGATTTGATGTTCGGTCGAGAGAACCGGCCCGAGTGAGTCAGTTGCAAGCCGACTAACAAGTCATCACTGCGGCTGAAATGCGACTCGTGCTCGTCGACCAATTCTTGCCGCAAGGACGCGATCGCAGAGAGATTCTTTTCCGTCAGCAGCAATTGATTCGGATTGGCCCGTCCATCGTGCCGGACCGCGACCGCTTCACCGCCCCAGATCAACTTGGCTCCGCTCAGCCCAAAGTTACGCCAGCGACGGCGTGTCAGATCCGTGGGCAACCCATCGGTGGTTCCGTCCCAACCTTCCATCGGCAAGATGCTCCACCGATTCCCAACGGTTTGCCCGTGGACCTCGAATGACTGAGCCAATGGCGAGGCGTCGCCCGATTCGACTTCGGCATCGGATGGCATGTCGATTTGGCTGTCTCGCAAATGCGAGACAAAGTCATCGTGGGTCTTCAACGACGCGACGCGTGGATAGGCCATGGCAATGAATCAATCTGGGGAAAAGGATGATGGAGAAAGTGTCGGCCGTCCGTGCGTTCGCTTCGATAGACAACGGGCGATTGGTCGAATCAGCCGCACGGTATCAGCCGCGGTATTCGCCGCTTCCGAAACGAGTGTCGATTGCAATTCAGTGTTCGAGAAATTCGGAACCGTCTGCCCGAGGCATCTGGCAACGCCTACAAGTACGCAGCCAAATCTTGCGAGATCAAATCCAAGATTGCTTGGTCACTGGCCGGACGCTCGGGGCTGCCGGGGAAAGTTTGATCGCTGGCGATCTTGCCACGCGAATGCAAGAACATCGCGGCCGAATGCTTGTAGGCGGGGACCGGATCACGAAACGCAAACGCACCGAGGTACTGCAACAAATCGTTCAAACCATAAAACCGCGGGTCATCCTTTTCCCACATGGAATCACGCAGCGCGAATTCGGCTGGGCAAAACGTTGACAATCCCAACAAGTAATCGCTGCCGTACATCACCATGTCGATTGCCAAGTCGTTTCCCGTCAGAACCTTGAAGTCCGGGCGGACTCGATTTCGAAGTTCTAAACGCTGCCATTCCAGGATGCGATCGAGCGATGAATGCTTCGCCCCCAGACAGTTGCCGATTCCCATCAATCGCTCGTACAACGACAGCGAGTAGATCTTTCCAAAGGGAGCAAACATCGTCCCGAGTTCAAACGCGTAGAACTGTTCGCATTCGGAGGCGAGCTGCGAATAGGCGCTGAAAATGGAATCGTCATCGCCGCTGGTCAAACCAAACGACTGGAACAAAATCGGTGTTCCATCGTGACCTTGGACTTGGTTGATGCCACGACGATAGGCGTCGCTGTTGAAGTCATCGCCGGATCGATCGCCGACGAACACGCCGCCGAGATAAGCTCGGTCCTTCGCGATCGCCGAGGTCCGAACCAGAGCTTCTTCGCGAATCTCATCCGAGATCAAATTCGCGTAGCCGGTGTCCATGTTGATGGCCGGCGTCAGTCCCGCGTCGAGCGTCGCCACGACGTGGGATTCAAAACCGTTCCAGTCAATTTCGCCGGTGGAGGTCATCGGCAGCAAGATCGCCGACATGCCGGTGATCTTGCGGTTGCGGATGGGTTGAGGAGCGGATGTCAATTCGGGCAGAGTGGTGGTGTTCATGCCCGAATCGTAACGACCCCGAACCACCGCGTCTTGGAGATTCGGGTGAAATCGCGACTATGCAATTCGGGCAGAACGCCCCGAATCACTCTTTGATTTCGAAAATCGCTTCGATTTCGACTGCGATGCCGCCTGGCAACGCGTTGGTTCCCAGGGCACTGCGAGCGGCCACGCCGGCATCTTCGCCAAAAACGTCGCGGAAAAGTTCGCTGCATCCGTTGATCACGGCGGGCTGAGCGTCAAAGGATTCGGTGCACCGCACCAACCCCAACAATTTCACTAAACGAGAAACCTTGTCCAGCGATCCGAGGTGATTGCGAAGCGTGGCAAGCATGCCCAAACCGGTTTGGCGAGCGGCGTCGTAGCCGACTTCCACATCCATGTCCAAACCGAGACGACCGGTGATCAAGGTCTTGTCGCTTTTCAGCGGACCGTGACCCGACAAATACACCATGTTCCCAACCTGCACGATCGGTTTGTAAACACCCATGGGTTTCGGGGCCGGTGGCAATTCCAGTTTCAGTTCGTCGATGCGTGCGTCGTAGGACATGGGTGCGTCGTTGGGTCAGAGGGCAGAGGATTCAAAATTCAGGAGCGAACATCAAGCATTCGCGTCTCTAAGATGACGAGTCTTCCGCGCCCTTCCAAGATGACGTGCAGGCAACAAAATCGTACAAAATCCGAGATACCCGCACCCGCCAATAAGAAAAGCCCCCACGTAGGCCAGGTTCCACCTGGCGGGGTGACTGGACGTCTATTATTGACCTCGGGTGAGCACTCAAACAACACGACTCGCTTTGTTCCAAAGCATCGGCGAGGATGCCATGTGGAACATGGCCTACGACCCAATCAACGCAGCCAACCACGTAGGCCAGGTTCTACCTGGCGGGGTGACTGGACGACCATCATCGACCTTGCTTGAGCACTCAAATAACACGACTCGCTTTATTTCAAAGCATCGGCGTGGACGCCATGTGGAACATGACCTACGACCCAATCAACGCAGCCAACCACGTAGGCCAGGTTCTACCTGGCGGGGTGACTGGACGACCATCATCGACCTCGCGTGAGCACTCAAATAACACGACTCGCTTTGTTCCAAAGCATCGGCGTGGATGCCATGTGGAACATGGCCTACGACCCAATCAACGCAGCCAACCACGTAGGCCAGGTTCTACCTGGCGGGGTGACTGGACGACCATCATCGACCTCGCGTGAGCACTCAAATAACACGACTCGTTTTGTTCCAAAGCATCGGCGCGGTCGCCATGTGGAACATGGCCTACGCCCCAATCAACGCGGCGAACCACGTAGGCCAGGTTCCACCTGGCGGGGTGATTGGATGCTCTTCATTGACTTTGCGTGAGCACTCAAATAGCACGACTCGCTTTGTCCCAAAGCATCGGCGAGGATGCCATGTGGAACATGGCCTACGGGCAATCATTGCCTATCAAAAACTGGCTCAACACTCCTCTTGCGAACCGTGCAATTCGCGGGGCACATTCTGGCCCGGTCCGTCGGCCGAGTAATGCTGTTCCAGTGCCGCTTCGAATTCCTCGCGAGTTCGCAAACGCGTGAACGCCATTCGAACTTCACGATAATCTGGATGGCTTTGCGAATACTTGATGCAGAACTTTCGCATCAGCAACGGGGCACGCTCGACCGTGTAAGTCTCTTCGCACAACGCAAAGTGTTCCCGCATCACCGCGGCTTGCTCGGCAATCGTCGGCGGTGGTGGCAAGGGTTCGCCGGCCGCGAGTGCTCTCGATTGTTGGAAGATCCAAGGGTTGCCGATGGCTCCGCGAGCGATCGTGACACCGTCGATTCCGGTTTGACGCATCATCTCCAAACCATCGACGGCCGCGAACAGATCGCCGCTGCCGAGGATCTTCAACCGATCGCCAACGTGCTGCTTGACCTCTTTCAAAAACGCCCAGCGACTCGGGCCGATGTAACGCTGCATCACCGTTCGGCCATGCACGGTCACGCCAGCCAACCCGGCGTCGATCGCACCATCAAGAATCTCGAAAAACTGTTCGCGTGATTCGGGAGTGTCATCCATCCCGCGTCGCATCTTGACCGTCACTGGAATGTGGTCCGGCACCACGTCTCGCGTCCGACGGAGAATCTCGATCGCCACAGCGGGCTGAGACAAGTGGAATCCGCCGCGGCATCGTCCCAACACCTTTTTGACCGGGCATCCAAAGTTCACATCGATGACGTCAAATCCGGCCTCGACCAGCTTCAACGCTCCGGCGGAAAACTGCTCCGGCTCCGCCCCCATCAACTGCCCGCCGACGGGATGCTCTTCGTCCGCGATGTCCAGAAAGTGCCGCGTCTTTTCGCGTTTGGTCAGCGACAGAAGGAATTGATCCAGCATCACTTCGCAAATTGTGTAGCTGGCGCTGTGCCGCCGCGCGATCACACGCATCGGCAAATCGCTGTACCCCGAAAGAGCGGCTTGGACGACAGGAAAACCGATCCGCACATTGCCCAGGGACAATTCGTTCCATTCGTATGGAGTGGTCGAGATGGGAGCGGCAGGAGTTTCGCTGCAAACGGTCGTTTCAGAGGCTGGGGAGTTCATGCGAGCAGTTTAGCCCCCCGATGCAAAATCGACGATGGGAAATTGAGCGTCTTCCCTGGCGGTTCTCGCCAGTGGGCAAACCGTTCCACTTCCGTGACAATGTCCGGGCTATGCGCTATGTCGAACTTCACTGCCGGAGCAACTTCAGTTTTCTCGATGGGGCATCTCATCCCGACGAATTGGTTCAGCGTGCCGCGGAACTGGGCTACGAAGGCTTGGCGATCACGGATCGAGAATCGATCGCGGGAGTCGTCCGTGGTTTTTCGCCGGCGCAAGAACTGGGCCTGCAGTACATCGTCGGAACCGAGGTTCATCCGACCGATGCGCCACCAATGGTGCTTTGGCCCACCGACCGTGCCGCGTACGGACGCATGTGTCGGATGCTTTCAACCGGCCGAATGCGATGCGAAAAGGGTCGCTGCGAATTGTCCTTTGAAGACATTGCCGAACACGCACAAGGCATCTTGGCGGGCGTGATCGCCACCGACGAATCGCGTTCGATCGAGGACCAACACGCTCACGTCAATGACTCGCGACAATTCCTCCGGGGCCCCTTTCGAGATGTATTCGATGACCGTGGGTATTTGCTGGCGTCATTCCATCGTGGCGTCGACGATGCGGCCAAAGCAACTTGGTTGCGAAACCTATCGCTCGCCACCGACGTTCCGTTGTTGGCATGCGGCGACGTGCGTTATCACTCCGCCGAACGAATGGCACTTCACGACTGCGTCGTTGCGATCTCGCAAGGCAAATCGGTCGAGCAAATTCAATCTGATCGCCTGGTCAACAGCCAACATCACCTGCGGTCACTGGAAGAAATCGCCGAACTCTATCGCGACGTTCCCGACGCAGTGGCCCGCACGATTGAGGTCGCCCAGCGATGCACGTTCACGCTGGACCAATTGAAGTACGAGTACCCGGTTGAACTCGCCCCCGAAGGCATGACGCCGATCGAACATCTGAAGCGTTTGACATGGGAGGGAGCCCGCGGCCGTTGGCCAAACGGTGTGCCGGAGAAAGTGATTGAGACGCTTCGTCACGAGGTCACTCTGATCGAGGACCTGCAATACGAAGCCTATTTTTTGACCGTGTGGGATCTGGTTCGTTTTGCTCGTTCGCAAGAAATCCTTTGCCAAGGCCGTGGGTCGGCGGCAAACTCCGTCGTCTGTTATTGCCTTGGCATCACCTCCGTCGATCCCACTCACACTGATTTGCTTTTCGAGCGTTTCATCAGTCGCGAACGCGGTGAAGCGCCTGATATCGACGTCGATTTCGAACACCAGCGTCGCGAAGAGGTTTTGCAATACCTCTACGAAAAATACGGTCGCGATCGAGCGGGCATGACCGCGGTTGTGACGTGTTACCGAGCCAAAAGTGCGATTCGAGAAGTCGGCAAAGCCCTCGCGATCTCGCCCGACATCATCGATGCGGTGGCGAAATTGGCGGGCAGCTACAGCCGCAATCCAGAACTACCCGAACGCTGCCGTGACGCGGGGCTGGATCCCGACACTCCGCTGGGACGCCGATTCCTCTACCTGACCGAAACGCTGATCGGGTTCCCACGTCATCTCTCCCAACACGTCGGTGGGATGGTGATGACGGCCGGCAGTTTATGTGAACTGTGCGTGACAGAGAATGCGGCCATGCCAGGCCGCAGCGTGATCCAGTGGAACAAAGATGACCTCGACGACATCGGCATTCTGAAAGTCGACATCCTGGCACTTGGCATGCTTTCCGCGATTCGGCGTTGTTTTGAATTGGTGAAAGATCATCACAACCGCGAGTTGTCACTGTCGACCATCCCGCCGGATGACACACCGACCTACGACATGATTTGCGCCGCCGACACGATGGGCGTGTTCCAAATTGAAAGTCGGGCACAGATGAGCATGCTGCCGCGACTGAAACCTCGCTGCTATTACGACTTGGTGATCGAAGTCGCGATTGTTCGTCCGGGCCCCATCCAAGGCAACATGGTGCATCCGTTCTTGGCCGCTCGCGAAAATCCGGCGGCGGCGAAGTATCCCAACGATGCCATTCGCAAGGTGCTCGAGAAGACGCTCGGTGTTCCGATCTTCCAAGAACAGGCGATGAAGCTGGCTGTCGTTGCCGCGGGTTTCACTCCCGGTGAAGCGGATCAATTGCGGCGAGCTATGGCGGCTTGGCGACGCCCCGGCGTCATCGATCGCTTCCGAACCAAGTTGCTGGAGGGAATGAAAGCGAACGGATTGAACGGTGAGTTCGCTGAAAACGTGTTTCGACAAATTCGCGGCTTTGGCGAGTACGGTTTTCCGGAATCCCACGCCGCGTCGTTTGCTTTGTTGGTCTACGCATCGTGTTATTTAAAACGGCACTATCCGACCGCATTCTGCGCCGCGTTGCTGGACAGCCAACCGATGGGTTTCTACGCACCGGCACAACTCATTCGTGACGCTCAACAACATGGTGTCCAAGTCCTTCCGGTGGACATCAACGACAGCAACATTCGATCCAAGCTGATCCCAGACCTCAACCGGCCGCATCCCAAACTGCGGTTGGGCTTGCAGATGGTTCGAGGGCTCCCCTCAGCGGTCGCCCAAAAGATCATCGTCGCTCGAGACGCAAACGGTCCATTCGCGAATCTGCACGACCTCACCACGCGAGCCAAACTTTCGCGGTCCAATATTGCGACGCTTGCCGATGCGGACGCGTTGGCATCGATCGCGCAGGACCGTCGTGCCGCGGTTTGGCAATCGCTCGCCCAAGACGATTCGGGCGACTCGATGCCTTTGCTGGCGGACCTGGAACCTGATTGCAGTGTTCCAGAGGAATTGGTGCCGATGTCGCCGGCCGAAGAGGTCAAGAACGATTACGCGACGACGGGGCTGAGCCTGAAAGCCCACCCGGTTTCATTCTGGCGAGATGACCTGAATGCCCTGCGATGCAAGCGAGCGTCCGACCTGCCCAAACTGCGCGACGGCGTTCACGTTCGCGTCGCTGGTTTGGTGCTGATGCGTCAGCGTCCCGGGACCGCGAAGGGAATCACGTTCGTGACGATGGAAGACGAAACCGGATCAATGAACTTGGTTCTGTTCGCACAAGTTTGGAAGCGGTTCTTTAAGATTGCACGAGGCAGTGACGCATGGATCGTCGACGGAAAACTCGAGAACAAAAAGGGCGTCATCCACGTCATCGTCGGTCGCGTTGAAGACCTCAGCGAAAAAGCAAGCGGTTTGAAAGTTCCCCGACGCGACTTCCGCTGATCTCATCGCGAGCAAACCGTTGATCGACCGTGTGCCCGTCGATCGTTCTGAAAAGTACAGTTCGCCCGCGTCACTTCCGTATGACGACTTGCAAGCCGCAATGCCGCGACGAAACATCCGCCGGGCATGACGCAAGCAACGTCGCTTCGAATCAGTCTTTTAGACCATCGATCGCGACGACCGACCCGACGGGTTTGTCAAATTCTTCCCCCAATTGCGACACATACAAACGATCGTCAGGACCGAACGCGCAAGAGACAGGACCGTTGAGCGAAACTCCGGTTTCTTCGACCTCAGCTTCGCCTTCGTCGCCAAGTGTCGCAACCAAAACACGACCAGCGTTGGTTTGCTCCAACGACCAATTGTTTTCGACAACAGCGAATTGGTTACCTTCGATATGTGCCAATCCCATCGGGTTGATCACGCCGGGCAATGTCCACTGGGCGGTCGGCTTTTTGGTTGCCACATCCCAACGCACGATCAAACCATCCGCTTCACCACCTTTGCCGGAATACAAAACGAACAATGAGTTCCCTTCCCCGACAACGGTTTGCATGGGTGAGTTGGTTTCGATTCCGTTCTCATCTGCCGAGAGCAACGGCTTCAGCTCTTTCGAGTTCACATCGGCGCTGAGCACCCATGATTTTCCGTCGAAGCCTTGTCCGCAAACGTAGACCGTCGAACCATCTTTGCTCAGACTCATTCCGGTCAGGTTTCCTTCCCCTTTGTCAGCAGGATCGTCTGAGGTAGGAGGAACCGAATTGGTCTTTGTTCCCGAGTCCGCTTTTCCTTTGGCGTCGAAGAACAACAACGTCTCTTCGCCATCGACTTTGCCAGCATCGGTCACGATCAAAGTCGAGTCTGACCAAATCGCGGACAGCGGTCCAACGGCGTACCACTTTTTGCCTTCTTCGTTGGACTTCCAGTGCTCGGTATCGAAACCGGTGACATGGTTGACCGGCTGATCGCCTTTCAAAACGACCACCAAACCGCGAGCGTCACACACGGTCAGTTCACCGTCAGGACTGAAGCTGACGCTGGATGGGTTCACCAATCCACGCAAAACGGTGTCCACTTTGTTCTCAGCGGACGCGGATGAAACCATCGCTCCGGCACATAGCAACGCAGCGGCACAACGACGAATCAATTTGGAAGAAGATTGAAGGCGGGCAAAACGTGGGCGGGAAGTCATTCAGGAAGCTCATTCGATCGAGGCAAGAAAATCGTTTGACAGTGACAGGCAGGTGACAAAGCTCGGCCCATCAAAACCCGTCAGCGGGCATTTGTCTGGAACCATTGCAACCGACAACGGGCGAAGAATGAAGCCCCCTTCGCACTAGAACGATCGATCCAAACAGGGCACCAAAATAGCTGGGCAACCAACAACGCAGCAAAATTGATGCCGCGATGAGCACGAGCTGCAAAACAAAAATCCAATGCAAACTTGTTGAAGAACCGTATTTGATATTCAGCTTCGAACGATCAGGCCCTCGTCTCGTCGGGCATAGGGTTCAACCACTGTCTCGGTCATTCACTATTGAAGTCGAAGAACAGCAGACTCCGTGGCTGTACATTTTTTCACGGCCGTTCTGCAAAACACAGGACAGAATGCTTTCAATGCATTGCGACACATCAGACTGTTAAAAATTGCGGGTTGCTTCCCACCTCCCTCTCCCACCGGATCGCTCCATGAACTTCCATCGATGGAGTCAATCGCTCGCTGCTGCGATGTGCTTGACGCTAGTCTCCTCTGGACTGAATGCCCAAGACGACGCCCCCGCAGGTGTCCTGCATCAACAATTCATTTACGACGAGGCCCCATTCCCGTCCTGTCACGCATCCACCATCTGCCAAACATCCAATGGTTTGGCGGCAGCTTGGTTTGGTGGTGAACGAGAAGGAGCGAAGGATGTTTCGATCTGGGTCAGTGACCACGACGGAAACTCATGGTCGGCGCCTCGGATGGTCGCCGACGGCGTTCAACCCGATGGTTCACGTCACCCGTGTTGGAACCCGGTTCTTTTCCACGCCCCATCCGGCGCCACATGGTTATTCATCAAGGTCGGCCCGAGTCCAAAGGATTGGTGGGGCGAAGTTTTGTTCAGCGACGATAGTGGCAAAACATTCCGCGACCGTACGCGACTTCCTGAGGGAGTCCTGGGCCCGATCCGATGCAAACCCGAATTGGTTGACCATGGCAAGACGTTGTTGTGCGGCAGTTCCACCGAACACGATGGATGGCGAGTTCACTTCGAACGACTGACGCTAACCGGCAAAGCCGACTCTGACGCAGTTTCGGCATCGCACTGGGACCGCGGCGAAGCCATTCACGACGGAAAAGAATTTGCCGCGATCCAACCGACCATCTTAAGATTGGCGGACGGTCGCTTGCGGGCTCTTTGCCGAACCATGCAAAGCGTGATCGTTCAAACGGACTCGAATGACAACGGGCGGACTTGGACCAAGCCAATCGCAACGGACATGCCCAACCCGAATTCGGGCATTGATGTTGTCACGGCGAAGGACGGCCGGCATTGGCTGATTAGCAACCCGCTGCCATCCAAAGAAAATGGCTGGGGCGGACGCAGTCGACTCACGCTGTCGGTCAGTACCGACGGAAAGACCTATCGTGAGGTCGCGGTCTTGGAAAACGAACCCAAGGGCGAGTTCAGCTACCCCGCGATCATCCAAGCGGACGACGGCAAGTTGCACATGACCTACACCTGGAAACGAAAGAAGATCAAACACGTGATCTTCGATCCAAACGCGATCTAAAGTGGATCTCAAGTAGGCCGGACCGGAGCGATAGCGGAGTTCCGGCAGGCACAGACAGACCGCCGTAACTCCCGTTGGTCGGTACGGCCTACATGATGAACACGTCGCTTCCAGGTCACGGCAGAGACCGCCGTGCTACAGTTTTCGTAGGCCGGACCGAAGCGATAGCGGAGTTCCGGCAGTCACAAACAGACCGCCGTAGCTCCCGTTGGTCCGTATGGCCTACGTGATGAACACGTCGCTTCCAGATCACGGTAGGGACCGCCGTGCTACAGTTTTCGTAGGCCGGACCGGAGCGGTAGCGGAGTTCCGGCAGTTACAAACAGACCGCCGTAACTCCCGTTGGTCGGTACGGCCTACGTGACAATCCGTCACTTCCGGGTCACGGCGGGGACCGCCGTGCTACAGCCCACGTAGGCCGGACCGGAGCGATAGCGGAGTTCTGGCAGACACAAGCAGACCGCCGTAGCTCCCTTTGGTCGGTACGGCCTACGTGGCGAACACATCACTTCCGGCTCACGGCGGGGACCGCCGTGCTACAGCCCTCGTAGGCCGGACCGGAGCGATAGCGGAGTTCCGGCAGTTTCAAACAGACCGCCGTAACTCCCGTTGGTCGGTACGGCCTACGGGAAGAACATGTCACGGCGGGGACCGCCGTGCTACGGGTTGGGGCGTCTGCTGATAACGATCGCTTAATTGCCGAAACCAGCTGGCAATTGCATTCCCGGTGGCATGCCTCCGGGAGGGCCAGCGGGAGCTGCATCATTGGCACCTGGTTCCACGAACAATTCGTCGCGGTTGATACGCAACTGACGGTAGGTGGCTTCGGGAATGATATAGTACCAATCGGCGAAACGAGCGTTCAAGTCAGCGACACGTCGCTTGGCAGCGTTCAGTCGATCTTTGCGTTCGTCCAACAAACGAGTGTTGGCTTTCAAGATCTTCTCCTGCTCCGCTTCCAAACGCTCTTGCTTTTCTTCTTCGGTCAGTTCGTCGAAAGTCAGCTCGTCGTCTTCTTCAGCAGGTGCTTCGGTCGCGTCCTCACCAGCAGGCTGGAGAGCCATCTCTTCATCCGCTGCGGCTTCGTCGTCGGCTTCTTCAGCGGGAGTCTCTTTGGATTCATCATCCTGAACCTCGGCTTCACCGGATGGTTCATCCGTCGACTCGTCTTCGTCCTGCGTGATCGCACCCTGGCCTTCACCAGATGCTTCGCCTTCGCCTGTCACCTCCACTTCTTCGGTCACTTCGACTTCTTCTGTGGCTGGTTCAGCTTCTTCCGTCGTTTCCGCGGATGCATCATCCGACTCAGCGGGTTCCGTTTCTTTCATCTCTTCTTCAGCCGCTTCGGTGCTTTCCGGTTTCGCTGGTTCTTCGGTTGTTTCTTCCGTCGCCTCTTCCTTCATCTCGGCTTCGGTATCAGCAGGTGCCTCCGCTTCTTCTTTGCCCACGCCCAACATGGCAGACAGCTCATCGATGGTCTGCGGAACCGGCTGCAAATTCGGAGCGGGGAATTGGTCTTCGTTGACACGAGCGGTGACCAACAGGTAACGGTTCACGCCACCCGCGTCGCCCTCTTCATCGCTGTCACCTTCCTCGGACAAACCTTGGACGTCACCAAACCGCAGCACGTATTCGACGCCTTGATCCACCGTGACATTCAACTCACCGTTGGCCGATAGGACTTCGAATTCGCCTTCGGCGCCCGATCCGACGGGAAAGAACCCGCGAGTGTAAAGCGACTGAACCGCTTCGTTGTCAGAGATCAAATCCTTGTCCGCACGCAGGTTCGCACTCATGCCTTCCGGCTTGCGAACGACATCGACGATTTTCAGATCGTCGAGTGCATTTTTCATTTCGTTCAGCTTGTCTTTGTTGAGCTCCTTGTCAGCTGGCATCTCCACCACCTTGGGCTCAGCCATCGCGTTTTCAGAGTTGTATTCCAACAATTCGTTCAACGCCCAGTCCGCACCATCCATCGCGAATTTCGCGGTGTAGCTTCGTTCCAGAGCAACACTTCGTCCGGAGATCGACGCGGAGTAGTCTTTGACGACGGCTTCCTTGATGTCGATGCTGCTCATCTGCAGCAAGTCATCTTCGATCCAGTCTTGGAACTTGGTCGACAAAACTGTGTCGTCCATCTTCACGACGTACACCGGATCTTGACCGGGTTTGCGAACGTAGATCTTGCCATCTTCGTTTTTGACCGGGTTGCCGATGATCAACGAAGCGAGCGTTTGCTGCGACTCATCTTTGAACGTGACCAAGCGTCCCACACCGGTGTCGCCGACCTGCAAATCTTCCAGCTTGGGTTCAACCACACCCAGCGCCGCATGGTCGCCTTGGTTTTCGGTTTGAACATCCAAGATGTTCAGCCCCACCAACGCATTGGCGGCGTCTCGCATCTGCTCTACCGCGTCGGCTGGATAGCCTTTTCGCGACGGGATCGTCCATTGGCCTGATTCAGAATCACGGCGAACTTCGAACGTTCCGAGTTGCCCCTGTTCCTCATCAAACGTGATGATTTTCAGGTTCGCTGCGGTCAACGGATCCTTGAACTTTTCAAAGAGCGGTTTGCCAGGCGAATAAGGCGATTCGTTTTCAGTCGATGCGGGCCACGCCACAAACAACCCCACGGCGAGCATGACAGCCGCGGCAGCCCAAAACGCTCCGGTCTTCTTTCCTTCGTTCACGATTGCAGTCTCTATGAAATTGTTTGAATGATGGAGGGGTTATTTCAGGCGGCTCTTGCTGATGTTTTCGCGTTCACGCAGACGACGTGAAGCAAACACCATGATGCCGACAATCAACGGCGGGATGCAGGGCAGAACCACCGCGGCCGTTTTGACTTGATTCTGAATCGCGGTGACTTCTTGTTCCGCTTCGCGACGAACGTCTTGGATCTTTTGCTCGCGTTCGTTCTGCAACTTGGCTTGCTGAACTTCTAAGATCCGTTGCTGGTTCGCTTGCTTGATCTGGAACGCGGTCAGCTTTTCACGCAGCACTCCTGGTGAAACCGATCCAGTCTCGCGATCCTTCTGCAGCTCATCGATCTCTTCACGCAACGCCTGCACTTCTTGATCGCTCTTTTCCTGAGCCTCACGAATCGTTTCGTCGTACTGCGTTTGGAATTCACGGCTTCGTTTGCGAACCAAGCTGGCCGCTTCTTCTTTGACCGAATCGATCATTCGCAAGCTGGCGTAGATCGGCTCGTGATTACGAACATCAATGAAGCTGGTGTCGCCAGTCAACCAATCGATCACGTTCAAAGCGAACGTCACGTTTTGGAATTGGAAACGCATGTCCGAGATTTGGTCGGGGTCAGCCCGAATGAGCAAGAACTCAGGCAGGATTATGTCCATGTCCGCGATGTAGACGGCTTTGATTCCGGCGGTTTCTGATTCACTGCCTTCAGCCGACTTGTCCGACTCGATCGCCATCGCGATCGGCACGCTTGGATTGACGCCTTGGATCTCTTGAGCCAACGTCGTTTGTCCCGTCATGACTTGTCCGACGGTTTGCGAAGGCAAGGTTCCCGACAGAGGACCGGTCGAAAGAAGTGCGGTGTGCTTGAGCGTCGCATCCTTCTTTGCATAGACCGCACCGCCGAGAATAGCCAGGACCTGACGCAAGCCGCTGGTGATCGGGCTGTCGTCGCTGAGTGCTTCGCCGGGCTGAACCCCGCGAGCTTGCTCATCGATGAACAACCAAAGTTCGTTGGCTGTTTCGAGGTTGGGGTAAGGATTGTGTTGTTGCCAAACCAACTCGGGGCTGAACAATCCTTGCATACCAGGCTGGCCAGGAACATTCAGTTCCAAAACGTCCCACAGTTGGCGAATGTCGCCTTTGGGTGAAGCACCACCGCCACCGAACATGCCGCCTTGTGCTTGCTTGGCGTCACCGGTTGCGGTCACGTATTGAGCACCAATCGGACGCGGGTCTTCGAAGATCGCCGTTGGAACGCCAGACTGAATCGCAGCGGTCAAACGATCGAATTGTTGAGGGGCCAGCGAAGAAGGCTGAACTGCCACCAAGGCGTCATAGACACCTGGCGTGATCGGGCCAGACAGATCCACTTCTTCGACGTCGTATTGTTTGGCAAGTTCGTCAATCAACGGGTGCTTCTCGACTCGTTGCATCGACATGCCGTTCATAACCGTGCCGCCCATCAAACGAGCGTCGGTGGCGACAATCCCCAATCGCTTTCGCGAACCGCGAGCGACGGTGTTGATGCTGCGAACGAGTTCGTATTCGACAGGAATACCGTATTCAAAAATCGGCACGGTGACTTTCTCGAGCCCCGAACGGAACGCAGCACCCAGGATCAACTGCTTCTGAGTGTACGCCCCTTTTTCGCGGAACATTCGCGTGACTGGCTCAATACCAAAGCGGTCCGCCGCGAGTGCAGCGTCTTCGCTGAACAAGTCAATTCCATCGTACAGATTGACTTCGATCGTGCGTCCGTTCTTGGCCGCTTCGCTGCGGAATTCCTTCAGCAAGTTGACCAGCTCATAACGAGTCTTGGCGTACAGTTCGGGGACTTCTTTACTGATGAACGCGTCGATCACGATCGGTCGATCGTCGTCGAGTTCGCGAATCAGTGTCTTGGTGGCATCGGCCAGCGAGCTGACTTTGCCTTCGGTCATGTCGGCTCGGACAACGTCTTTGCTGCGGAACAACATGACGGCACCGACGGTGAATAGCACCAACGCCAACGCGCGAGCGACGTAGTGCCAAGCCATCGAGTTGCCGTCTTTGCCACCAGTCCAGTGCCGGCGTCCGATCAAAACCATGCAGACGTACAAGGCGACTGCAGCGACCAAAATGAAGTAAATGATCGACGAAGAACTGATCACGCCGCGGCCGAAGTCATCAAACGGACGAGCGATGCCGCTGTCGCGAACCCATTCCGCCACGCGTTGGCTGGGGCTGACCGAATCGGCCAAAGAAGCGAACGCGAGAGGAGCGTTGAACAATGCACCGAGGATGAAGCCCACCGTCAAGTTGCCGGTCAAGAACGAGGCGATCATGCCGATCGCGATCATCGCCAAACCGACGAACCAATAGCCCAGGTAAGTCGTGAAGATCAGCCCCGTGTCCAGGCTGCCTTCGGTGAGGATGGCGAGCGTGGTGAAGGTGCTGAGTTGGCTGAACAACAACGAGGCCGTGAAAATTGCCGCGGCCGACATGTATTTCCCGATCACGATGTCAAAGTCATCCGCGGGCAACGTCAGCAACAACTCGTCGGTGCCTTGTCGTTTTTCTTCCGCCCAAATGCTCATCGTGATGGCTGGGATGAAGACCAGCATGATCACGGGGAACCAGTAATTCAGTTGATCCAGCGTGGCCAAGTTCGAGTTGAAGAACTCGTAAGGCCAAAACGCGGCAACCGAAGTCAGGAACACGAAGATACAAAGGAAGACGTATCCCGTTGGGTTGCTGAAGTAACCAATGAAGTTTCGCTTCATCACCGCAAAGGCGGCTTGCTTGGTGCGGGCCAATGCGGACACGACCATCAGCAAGATCAACAGAAAGACGGCGTCTTTCGTGAGCAAGCTGATCAAGGCCATCGAGACGTTGTTGAGCGCCATGGTGGTACTGGAGAACAGAGGTTGGAGTACTGGATTCAGGAGCGAACGAATCAGAGACGCGAAGAAGGGTCTCGGGTGCCGGGCGTGTGGGTCGGGCCTATCACGCTTGGTCACCAATCCGATCGCGGAAGATCATCGTCAGGGTGTGTCGTTGTTCGGCATTCGACTCGGCCGAGAGACCGAATGGAAAATCAAACAGAGTTTGAATTCAAACTCAAAGCCGAGGCTCAAGCCTTCTCGTCGGGCTCGGATTCGGCTTGTCCGGTCAAGTGATGGAACGCTTCGTCCAAGTCACCTTTACCGGTGGTCCGCAAGCCTTCGACCGAACCGTCGTAGACCATTCGGCCTTCGTTGATCATCACAACGCGATCAGCCATCGCCTCGACTTCTTGCAGAATGTGCGTGCTGAGCAAGATCGTTTTGGTCTCGCTGAGACGTCGCATCGTTTTGCGGACGCCGCGAATTTGGTTAGGGTCCAAACCAGCGGTGGGTTCGTCCATGATCAACACATCGGGCTCGTGCAGCAGAGCTTGGCTCATGCCGACCCGTTGTTTGAAACCTTTGGACAGCTTGCTGATTGGTTTGTACATGACCGACGACAGGTCACAAATGTCGACCACCGCCTCGATCCGATCGCGTTTGATGCGAGGAGACAAACCACGGGCGTCGGCAAAGAATTCCAACATGCCCTTGGGCGTCATCTCGGGGTACAGCGGCCCATTTTCGGGCAAGTAACCCAGACGACGACTGCCTGCGATGCGATCGTCCATCATGTTGTGACCGGCGATCCGAGCGAAACCTTCGCTGGGAGCGATGTAGCCGGTCAGCATCTTCATCGTTGTACTTTTTCCGGCACCGTTGGGTCCCAGAAAGGCCACCAGTTCACCTTCGCCTACACTGAAGGTGACTTCGCGAGCAGCCGCGAAGGGGCCATAGAATTTACTCAGCCCCACCGCTTCGATCATGGGTTTTCGACCGCCCGTTGTGGATTCGGGGGAGGTCGTCGTGTCCGCCGTTGTGGCTGTTGCCATCAGTGTCGTACCCGTCTTCTATCGTGGAAGAAATGGTTCAAGAGCGCTTGCTACGCGGCGGGGCTGCGACCGGTTCGCAATATTTGCCCCGCTCACAATGATTTACCCGCTCGCAACATTGAAA